>NZ_JBQFSG010000012.1:0-162138 GCF_056537885.1 Ruegeria sp. BJ6
AAGGATACCACCGTATACCGCAACTCACACCACCAAAACGGGTAGGTAAACCCAAATTCAAAGGCAATTTCATATGCTTGGGAAAACAACTGAAGCAATCGACGTCATGCTGGCGGACAGCAATCCGCTGGTGCTCTCGGCAATGTCCGAAATCTTTGAACGCGACACCCGATTCTCGCTTGTCGCAACCTCGGCAACCGCAGAAGGCTTTCTGGGAATGGTTGTGCGCGTGCCCGTTAAGATCGCCGTCATCGACTGGAACCTGCCCGTTCTTGGGGCTGCGAAGTTGATAGAGGTGCTGCGCGAACAGGAAAACGCGCCCCGGTTCGTGGTCTATGGCGATACAGCAGGAGATATTCCCAGATTGGCGATGCAGGCCGGTGCTGCCGGGTTTGCTGCGCGCTCGGGCGAGGTCGAAGGGTTGTTAGAAACCTGTGCCGAAGTGGCAGCGGGCAAAATGGTTTTCCCCTTTATCGACGTGCGCAAGATGCAGCAGGATCCCATACACAGCCTGTCCCGCAAAGAGCGCGCGATTCTGGATGCGCTGGCCAAGGGGATGTCAAATCGAGACCTGTCAAAAGAGCTGCAAATCTCGACCAATACGGTGAAATTTCATTTGTCCAACATCTATGAAAAATTGTCGGTGAAGAACCGGGCGCAGGCGATTGCCTATTACTATTCTTCGCAGTTTTCCGGAGGCTCAAAACAGTCATAAGTCTTCAGACGACGGAAGGTTTATTTGTCTGAAAACAACGATCACCCGGAAAATTCAGCCCGGCGTGGGTACGCCGGGCCTTGAAAGTGCTACCTTTAACTCAGTCGTAAAGGACGGCCGCGATTTCCGGATCGTCGATGTTGGATGCATCATAGTAGTAGAAGCCAGTATCGATCAGTCCCGGAACCTCTCCACCCTTGGTGGCGGCGACGGCAGCTTTGACCGTCTCGTATCCGATGCCAACCGGGTTCTGAGTGATTGCTCCGGCCATCAGGCCGCTTTTGATCGCGTCCTTCTGGGCTTTGCCCGAGTCATAGCCGATGATCACCAGATCCTTGGTGCCAAGTTCCTGCACACCGTTCACCACACCAATCGCTGACCCCTCATTGGTGCCGAAGATACCTTTCAGGTCTGGGTTCGCTGTCAGAATGGCCTTGGTGACTTCGGTGGATTTCAGGTGGTCGCCCTGACCGTATTGAACTGTGACAACCTCGATATCCGGGTATTTCTCTGCAATGCGATTAACAAAGCCGTCGCGGCGGTCAATCCCGGTCCGGCTGGTCTGGTCGTGTGCAACAACTGCCACCTTGCCGCTGCCGCCGAGCAGCTCGGCCATCTTGTCGGCCGCCAGCGATGCGGCGGCGACATTATCGGTGGTCGCGGTAGCTAGGGGGATGTCACTATCGACGCCACTGTCAAAGGCGATCACGGGAATGCCTGCCTCTTGCGCCTGACGCAGCAGGGGGATGGCGGCTTGACTATCCAGCGCAGCAAATCCGATGGCGGCGGGCTTGTTGGCCAGCGCGGCGGCCAGCATGTCGATCTGCCTGTCCACCATCGTCTCATTGTCTGGGCCTTCGAATGTGATCCGAACACCCTCTTCGGTGGCGGCCTGTTCCGCACCGGCCTTCACCGCCTGCCAGAACTGGTGCTGGAAACCTTTCGAGACCAGCGGAACATAAATTTCCTCGGCAAAGGCAGTGGTGGCGGGAACGCTGAGCGCCACAGCGCTGAGAGCCCCGAGAATTAAGCGGCGTGAAAGCATGTCTTCTCCTCCTGTTGAGTCTTTATCCTGTTGAATTTTCTTTTGGTTTTGCCTGTATTGAAGTTGCCTCAGCTCGTTTTTCCGCGGCGCACCATATCGGCGTAGACCGCAAGGATGATGATGGCGCCGGTCACCACCGTCTGCCATTCCTGCGCCACCGACAGGACACGCAGCCCGTTGGTCAGAACTGCCATGATCAGGGCGCCGATCAGCGTTCCCAGAATGGTGCCCCGCCCGCCGGACAGGGATGTGCCGCCGATGACCACCGCGGCAATCGCCTCCAACTCATACCCAAGCCCCAGAGCGGGCTGGGCCGAGTTCAAGCGCGAGGCGATGAGAACGCCCGCGATCCCGCAGATGCCGCCGGCAAGGGCATAGATCCGCATTTTCCAGGCATCCGTGTTCACACCGGACAGGCGCACCGCCTCTTCGTTTGATCCCAGTGCAAATGTGTACCGGCCCAGCACGGTACGGCTGAGGATGTATGACGTGGCAATGGCCACCAGAAACAGGATCAGCACCCCGTTCGGGATGGGCAGGCCGGGAAAAACATCGCCGATCAGCGATCCGCGCGAGATTTGGTCAAAGCCGGGTGTATCATTGAAATAGATCGGTCGCGTTCCGGAGATCACCAGCGACAGACCCTTGAGGATCAGCATCATGCCGAGCGTGGCGATGAACGGCGGGATCTTCATTTTGGCGACGAACGTGCCCGAGCACAGGCCGCAGAAGGCGCCAGCGGCAATGGCCGCAATTACGCCAAGCAAAAGCGGCATGCCCAGATAGGTTAGAACCACCCCGGCGATGACGGCGCAAAAGGTCATCAATGTGCCCACCGACAGATCGATGCCACCAGTAATGATGACAAGGGTCACGCCCACGGCAAGCACCCCATTGACCGAAGTCGCCTGCAAAATGGCGATCATGTTCGAGGTTTGCATGAAGTTGGGCGACGCTATCGAGAATCCGATCAGTAGAGCGATGAGGCTGGCAAAGGCCAGCAGCTTTTGATAGGCGCCCGTGTCGGTCAGCGGAGCCAGCGGCTTTTTTTGCTTCACGTCGGTTGCAGTGGTCATTGATGTGTCCCCGTTGCGTGCTCTGACACCTGCATTGCCGCTTCGCGTTGCGTGGCCAGTTTCATTATTTCTTCCTGCGTGGCCGTTTTGCCGCCGGGCAGGATTCCGGTCAGGCGCCCTTCGCACATGACAGCGATGCGATGGCTCAGCCGTAAGATTTCAGGCAGTTCCGATGAGATCACGATGATCGCCTTGCCATCGGCAGCCAGTTCTTCGAGAAGTTTGTAAATTTCGGATTTAGCACCGACATCGATCCCGCGCGTCGGTTCGTCGAAAATCAGAATGTCGCAGTCACGCAGTAGCCATTTGGCGATGACAACTTTCTGCTGATTGCCACCCGACAGCAGCCTGACCTCTTGCGTGTCTGACGGTGTGCGAATGCCTAACTGAGCGATATAGTTCTGCGCTGTGCGCGAAATACCGGCGTCATTCAGGACGCCGCCGCGCCGGGTAAACATGTTCATCGAGGCCAATGCGATGTTGTCGCGGACGTTCATGCCGGTCGCCAGACCGAAATGCTTGCGGTCTTCGGAAAGGTATCCGATCCCCGCCTGTACGGCATCGGCCGGGGATGCAATCCCGACGCTGTGACCATGCACGCGAATTTCGCCCGCGTCTTTGGCGTCAGCCCCGAATATGGCGCGCGCGACCTCGGTCCGGCCCGCGCCCATCAGCCCGGCAAAGCCCAGAATTTCACCCTTGCGGACGGAAAAACTGACGTCCTGAATTTCCCTCCCACGGTTAAGCCCAACGACTTCCAGCGATACTTCGGCTTTGCTCAGGTCCGGAATATCCTGTGGCTCTTCCTTGACCTCCCGCCCGACCATCATGGCGATGATCTGCGAAATGGGTGTCGCGGCGGCATCGACCGTTCCGACGTATTCCCCATCGCGCATGACGGTCACACGGTCGGCGATCTGTTTGAGCTCGTCCATCTTGTGGCTGATATAGACGATGCCCACGCCTTCGGCCTTGAGGCGCCGGATGATAACGAACAACTCGGCGATCTCGGCATCGTTCAGCGCCGCTGTGGGTTCGTCCATGATCAGAACCTTCGAGCGGTAGGACAGTGCTTTTGCGATTTCGATCATCTGCTGTTTGGCGATGGTCAGGTTTCCAACCAGCGTTTTCGGGTCCAGCGACAAATTCATCGAGGCAAAGACCTCTGCCGCCTGCGCATTCAGCGCGGCTTCGTCCAGACGACCAAACCGCTTGCGCGGCTCACGCCCGATATAGATGTTTTGCGCGGCAGTCAGATCGTTCATCAGGCTGAGTTCCTGATGGATGATCCCGATGCCAAGATCCTGCGCGGCGCGCGGAGAGTCCGGATCGACGCTTTGGCCGCCGATCTTCAGTTCGCCCGCATCACGCTGGTAGATGCCGGACAGGATTTTCATCAACGTCGATTTGCCTGCTCCGTTTTCACCCATCAGGGCGTGAACCTCTCCGGGCTCCAGATCGAACCTCACGGTCTTGAGGGCGTGCACGCCGGGGAAGTGCTTTTCGATCCCCGTCATTTCGACCAGTTTCGTCATTTCTCCTCCCCCGATCCGGTCATGTTGCGCCATCCTTCCGCATCACATCACGGCCCCGATCTGCCAGGGGACGAATTCGACCCCGCCAAATCCAAGTTCTTCGCTTTTGGTCTGCTTGCCGCTGGCAACGTCGATCATCAGTTCGAACAGTTCTTCGCCCTTGGCTTCGATGCTGACACCGTCGGTGACGATGTCGCCGCAGTTCAGGTCCATGTCCTCGGACATGCGCGCATACATTTCAGAGTTTGTGGCCAGCTTGATGCAGGGTGTCGGCTGATACCCTGAGACCGAGCCTCGTCCGGTGGTGAACACGATCAGGTTCGCGCCCGAGGCAACCTGTCCGGTGACCGAGCACGGGTCAAACCCGGGGCTGTCCATGAAGACGAAACCCTTTTTGTCGACAAGCTCTCCGAATTTGTAGACATCGCGCAGGGGTGCGCTGCCGCCTTTGGCCACGGCGCCCAGAGATTTTTCCAGAATGGTGGTGAGGCCGCCGCGCTTGTTGCCCGGACTGGGATTGTTGTCCATTTCACCGCCGTTTCGAGCGGTATAGTCTTCCCACCAGCGCACCCGCTCGACCAGTTTTTCGCCGACTTCGATTGTCTCGGCACGCCGGGTCAAAAGATGCTCGGCCCCATAGATTTCCGAGGTTTCGGACAAGATCGTGGTGCCCCCGTGGCGCACCAGAAGGTCCGAGGCACAGCCCAGGGCTGGATTGGCTGTGATCCCCGAATACCCGTCCGATCCGCCGCATTGCATCCCGACGGTAATCTCACTGACAGGGGCGGGCGCGCGACTGGCCTGATTGGCCAGTTCGGCAATGCCCCGCAGTTCGGTCAGTCCCTTTTCGATGGTCTTTCGCGTCCCGCCTTCGTGCTGGATAGTCATGTATCGCAGGATGCCGTCAGCCCGGATTGGCCGACCGCCAACCAGATCCGCCACCTGCATCACCTCGCACCCAAGACCGATCAGCAGAATGCCTCCGAAATTCGGGTGCTGGGCATATCCCGCCAGCGTGCGGAACAAAGTGTCATAGCCTTCGCCCGTGCCGGACATTCCGCAGCCCGTGCCGTGTACGATGGGAACAATCCCGTCAACATTGGGATAGGCGTCAAGCAGACCAGCTTTTTCGGCCGCTTCTGCGATGAAACGCGCCACGGAACCTGCACAATTCACCGAAGTCAGGATGCCGACATAATTGCGGGTTCCGACCTTGCCGTCGGCGCGGTGATAGCCCTGAAACGTCCTATTGCTGCCAATGGCGGGTAGAGGATCGTTCTGGCTGGCAAAGCCATAATCCTGCTGATGCGCGCCCATGCCCAGATTCTGGACGTGAACATGATCACCCACTGCAATGTTGCTTCTGGCCTGGCCGATGATCTGGCCATAGCGAAGAACGTTAGCGCCTGCCGCAATCGGCTTGCTGGCGATCTTGTGGCCGCGGGTGACGGCTGAGGTCAGTGGTGCTTTCAGGCCCGCTACAATCTGCCCGGCAGGCAGATCACGCAGTGCAATGACCACATTGTCCTGTGACTGCAACTGAACAACATCGCTGGCTTGCGCGTCCACGCTGAGCTTCCTCCTGCCTTGCGTCCGAATTCGCTACGAGTGATGTATGTGCTAGCTTGACTTGAGACGCATGTCAACTAACATGTTAGTCGACACGGAGGAATGAATGACCGCCCCAACGGAAATCGATGCAGCCCAACTGAAAGAGATAAGCGCGCTTGAAGGGTCGCTGGCGCAGCGGGTTTACCTGTCGCTCAAGGGCGCCATCCTGTCTTTGGAATTCCTGCCGGGCACGGTTTTGCGCAAAGGGGCGATCTGTGAGCAGCTGGGTGTATCCCGTTCTCCCGTCTCTGAAGCGATAGCGCGGCTTAGTGCCGAAGGACTGGTGGATGTGGTTCCCCAATCAGCGACACGTGTTGCCTATTTCTCGATGGCTGAAATCCGCGAAGGTGCATTTTTGCGCGAGGCGCTGGAATTGGCTGCCGTGGCCAAAGTGGCGGAAGACCGAACCGATGAGCAATTGGCGCAACTGACCCGCAACCTGCGTCTGCAAGGGCTGCTGGTCGAAGATCAGGATTTTGCCGGGTTTTATCAGGCGGATGAGGAATTCCACGCGATGTTGATGCAATTTACCGGATTTACGCGTCTGATAGCGGTCGCCCGGATGGTTTCGCTGCAAGTCAGCCGTGCGCGGGTGCTGCTGCTGCCAACGCCTGGCCGCGCTGTGGAAACCTATGAAGAGCACCTCGCCATACTCGAGGCTATTCGCAGCCGTGATCCTGCCGCAGCGCAGGCCGCCATGCGCCGCCATCTGGGTCAGTTGCTGCCGCGAATTGAGCCGCTTGAGCAGCAACGCCCCGAACTGTTTAGCTCTTCCTGAGACGAGGATTAGTAATGAAAGTAACCGATACCGCACTACTCAACGCCCGTACTGCCCGGTCTGTGCCGCTGACGCGGATGGGCTTTGGTGGGGCGCCGCTTGGGAACCTGTATCGCAAGGTCAGTGACAAGGATGCGCAGGCCGCTTTGCAGGCGGCGTTTGACGCCGGTATCCGGTATTTCGACACAGCACCGCAATACGGGCTGGGACGGTCAGAGCAGCGGTTTGGTCCCGCAATCGGCAGGTTCGGTCGGACCAACATCCAGCTTTCGACCAAGATCGGTCGCCTGCTGCTGGATTGCGAACCGCATGAAGTGACGCCCGAGGCCTTTGTCGATGTTCCTCAGAAACGGATCGTGTTCGACTATACATATGACGGGGTAATGCGGTCATATGAGGCCAGCAAGGCCCGGCTGGATGTTGAAAAGGCAGACATTCTGCTGGTGCATGATGTGTGCGCCTTCAGCCAGGGGTCACAGGAGGCATCGGATGCCAAGGTGCGTGAACTATTTGACGGCGGTGGTTTTCGAGCCCTGACCGAGTTGCGCGCTGCCGGAGAAATCGCTGCCATCGGCGCGGGTGTGAACGAATGGCAGGTCTGCGAACGTCTGCTGGGTCTGGGTGATTTCGATGGTTTCCTGCTGGCCGGTCGATACACACTGCTGGAACAGGACGCGCTGGAGAGTTTTTTGCCCCTATGCGTGAAACGCGATGTCGGCATCATTCTGGGTGGCCCGTACAATTCGGGCATTCTGGCGACCGGGGCTGTGCCGGGTGCGAAATACAACTACGCCGACGCCCCGCCTGAAATCCTTGACCGGGTCCGGCGGATCGAAGCGGTTTGCGCCGCCCATAAAACTCCGCTGATCGCCGCCGCGCTGCAATTCGTTTTGGGGCATCCCTGCGTGAAAACGGTTGTCCCCGGTGCGGTTAACGCAGCCGAAGTTCAGGCCAATGTCGCTTTGCTTGAACGCCCGATACCCACGGCGCTATGGTCGGACCTGCGCAATGAAGGGCTGATCCGATACGATGCGCCTTTGCCGACGGAGGGTGCGCATGCTGCGTAACATCGACCCGATCCTGTCGCCCGACCTTCTGCATGCCCTGCGGGCAATGGGGCACGGGGACATGATCGTCATCGCTGATGCCAACTTTCCCGGTGAAAGTCTTGGCCCGCCTTGTGTCCGGGCTGATGGCTCTTCTGCCAGCGAAATGCTGCGCGCGGTGTTGTCGGTGATGCCGCTGGATACATTTGCTGAGGACCCGGCGCTGACGATGCAGGTGGTCGGCAACGCGGATGAAATCCCCGAAGCGGTGGCCGATTTTCAGACCATCATAAATTCGGTTGCAGATAATCCCGCGCAAGCTGCCGGGCTGGAACGTTTCGATTTCTACGAACGTGCCGCGCAATCCTTTGTCGTTGTGCAAACCGGAGAGCGCAGATTGTACGGCAACATCATTCTGACAAAGGGCGTGATTGGATGAGCCGGATCGACGCGCATCAGCATTTCTGGGCTTTGAAGCGGGGCGATTACGGCTGGCTTACGCCAGATCTGGGGCCGATCCACCGGGATTTCGGTCCGCACGATCTGGAACCGCTTTTGCAGACACATGATATCAGCGGCACTATTCTGGTTCAGGCAGCGCCCACGGAAGCTGAGACCCGGTTCATGCTGAACCTTGCCGATAGCAATCCGTTTATCAGGGGGGTGGTCGGATGGATCGATTTTTCAGCCCCCGACGCGCCGGAACGGATCGTTGACCTTGCCCGGCATCCCGCACTGGTCGGGTTGCGGCCGATGATTCAGGATATACCCGACCCTGACTGGATGTTAGGCGAGACGCTGACGCCCGCATTCCAGACAATGTTGGCGCAGGACCTGACATTCGAGGCCCTGACATTGCCGAGGCACCTGCCGAACCTGCTGACCCTGTTGCATCGGCATCCTGAAATGCGCGTTGTGATTGATCATGGCTCAAAGCCGGCAATCCGGGATCAGCTGATTGATGGATGGGCGCTGGATATATCGGCGCTGGCGCGTGAGACAGGTGCCTATTGTAAACTGTCCGGCCTGATGACCGAGGCGGCAGCGGATTGGTTGGTCGAGGACCTGAAACCTTATGTCAGTCATCTGCTGGACTGCTTTGGACCGGATCGCCTGATTTGGGGCAGTGACTGGCCGGTCTGTACGCTGGCAGGGTCATATGACCGCTGGATTGAGACCACTGAAACCCTGCTAGCCGAACTTTCCGGGCCAGAGCGGGACGCCGTCCTTGGCGGCAACGCGACCCGCGCTTATCTGTTGAGAGAGTGACATGACCCCTGATCTGGACCCCGCCGGCCTGTGGTTGGGCCGAATTGACGTCCCGGGCATCGGACCTTGTGTCGTAACCCTGCGCGAAAACCATCTGGTGAATATCACTGATCGGGCGGCACCGACTGTCCGTGATATTCTCGAACGCGAGGACGCCGCCGAATATGTACGCAGCGCCCCCGGTAAGTATCAATGGCCGCTGAACGGGGATCATCGTTGGCTGGCCCCATGTGACTTTCAGGCGATCAAGGCCTGCGGCGTGACCTTTGCCGGATCAATGGTCGAGCGCGTGATTGAAGAACAGGCGGCGGGCGACCCGGATCGTGCCCACAGTATCCGCGAGAGGATCGGCACACGGATCGGTGAAAGCCTGTCGAATATCGTTCCCGGATCCGAAAAGGCCGCCGAGGTGAAACGGGCACTGATCGACGAAGGATTATGGAGCCAGTATCTGGAGGTCGGCATCGGACCTGATGCCGAGGTGTTCACCAAGGCGCAGGTATTGTCCTCGGTCGGGTTCGGCGCTGATGTGGGTCTGCATCCGATCTCGACATGGAACAACCCCGAACCCGAGGTTGTGCTGGCTGTGAACTCGGGCGGGCGAATTCAGGGTGCGGCGTTGGGCAACGACGTCAATCTGCGCGATGTCGAGGGTCGCTCGGCGCTTTTGCTGGGCAAGGCCAAGGATAACAACGCATCCTGCGCGATCGGACCGATGATCCGGCTGTTCGATGACAGCTTCACACTGGACCATGTACGAAAGGCCGAACTGACCCTGACAGTCATTGGCGAGGACGGATACGTGCTGAACGGAAGCTCATCGATGGCGCAGATCAGCCGCGACCCCGCTGATCTGGTTAGGCAGACTATCGGGCGCCATCATCAGTATCCGGATGGTCTAATGCTGTTTCTTGGCACGCTGTTTGCGCCGACACAGGATCGCGACACGCCGGGGCAGGGGTTCACGCACAAGCTGGGCGATGTGGTGAAAGTGGCCTGTCCCGAACTTGGGCAACTGGTCAATACCGTCCGGTTGTCTACCGAATGCCCCGAGTGGAGTTTTGGCGCGACCGCGCTGATGCGAAATCTGGCCGCGCGCGGCCTTTTATGAATGCAGGATAGGCAAAACATGCTGACAGGACACCATCTGATTGCCGGCCATTGGGTTGGCGGCAACGACAGTTTCGATTCTGACCCGGCCAAGGGTCCATCACACACATTCTGCATGGGTAATGCAGAGCTTGTGGACCGCGCAGTCGACGGGGCTGAGACGGCTTTTGCCAGCTTCGGCTGGTCCTCGCGGGCCAGTCGTGCGGCCCTGCTGCGGCGCATCGCGGATGAAATTGATGCGCGTGGTGATGCGATCACCGAAATCGGGTGTCAGGAAACCGGATTGCCCGAGGCGCGTCTTGTCGGCGAACGTGGACGCACCACCGGCCAGCTGCGCCTTTTTGCCGATCATATCGAACGGGGCGACTATCTTGATGTGCGCCACGACGCGGCCTTGCCTGACCGCGCACCCCTGCCACGGTCCGATCTGCGTCTGGTGCAGCGTCCCATCGGTCCCGTGGCGGTGTTCGGCGCGTCGAATTTCCCGCTGGCCTTCTCGGTTGCGGGTGGCGACACGGCGGCCGCCCTTGCCGCGGGTTGTCCGGTGGTCGTCAAAGGGCACGAGGCCCATCCCGGAACCGGCGAGATCGTCGCTCAGGCGATCCACGCAGCCCTGACTGCGCTTGACCTGCATCCCGGTATCTTTTCGCTGGTGCAGGGCGGTGCGCGCGAAGTCGGGGAACGGTTGGTCCAGCACCCCCTGATCCGCGCCGTGGGCTTTACCGGATCATTGCGCGGCGGACGCGCCCTGTTTGACCTGTGTGCGCAACGGCCCGAACCGATCCCGTTCTTTGGCGAGCTGGGGTCGATCAATCCCATGTTCCTGCTGCCCGAAGCCTTGTCAGCAAAGGCCGAGGCCTTGGGTGAAGGCTGGGCAGGGTCCCTGACCATGGGTGTGGGGCAGTTCTGCACCAATCCGGGTGTCGCTGTTGCCATGGCCGGGCCGGATGCCGAGCGTTTTGCCGATGCTGCGCGTCACGCGTTGCAGCAGACCGGGCCACAGACCATGCTGACGCAAGGCATTGCTGCGGCCTATGAGGCGGGTGCGGACCAGATGGCGCAGCAGGCGAATGTAACGCCTCTTCTGAACCCATCCTGTTCCGAGCGGGCGGTGGCCCCAGCATTGTATTCCGTTTCGGGTGCGGACTGGCTGACCAATCCCGACCTGCATCATGAGGTTTTTGGCCCCCTTGGTCTTTTGGTCACAGTTTCCGACTTCGACCAGATGATGCAGGTGGCGCGCACCCTTGACGGGCAACTCACCTGTACCCTGCACATGGAGGCTGCGGATCGCGACCGCGCCGCGCAGCTGTTACCGGTGCTGGAGCGCAAGGCAGGTCGCCTGATCGCCAATGGTTTCCCTACCGGGGTCGAGGTTTGCGACGCGATGGTGCATGGCGGCCCTTATCCGGCCTCCACCAATTTCGGCGCAACCTCGGTCGGGACGCTGTCCATCCGGCGGTTTCTGCGCCCTGTCTGCTATCAGGACATGCCAACAGACATTATTCCGGAATACGAGAGTTAAGGAGATCGAGGTGACAATCGACAATGGACGTTTGGCCGGAAAGCGGTGTCTGATCACTGCGGCGGGTCAGGGCATCGGGCGCGCGACCGCTGAATTGTTCGCCGCACAGGGCGCCGAAGTGATCGCCAGCGATATCAACGCGACCGTGCTTGAGGAACTGGACGCGCTGAACGGAATAACGGCGCGGCAGCTTGACGTGACTGATACTGATGCGGTTTCGCGTGCAATGGTGGAGATTGGACCGCTGGATGTGTTGTTCAACTGTGCCGGATATGTGGCGGGTGGCAGCATTCTGGAGTGTGACGAAAGCGATTGGGATTTCAGTTTCGATCTGAACGTCAAGGCAATGTATCGCCTGTGCAAATTGACGCTTCCGGGGATGCTGGAGCGGAGCGGGGGCTCCATCATCAATATGTCTTCGGTGGCTTCCTCGATAAAGGGTGTGCCGAACCGGTTCGCCTATTGTGCCTCAAAGGCGGCGGTAATCGGTTTGACCAAGGCGATCGCGGCGGATTTCGTCGAACAGGGCATACGGTGCAATGCGATCTGTCCCGGCACAGTGGACAGCCCCAGCCTGCATGACAGGCTGCGCGCAACCGGCGACTACGACAAGGCGATGCGGGATTTTGTTGCTCGCCAGCCCATGGGGCGCATCGGAACGGCCGGGGAAATTGCCGATCTGGCGCTCTATCTGGCCAGTAACGAAAGCCGGTACACGACCGGTCAGGCCATGGCCATCGACGGTGGCTGGACCATCTGAAGCAAGGGAAAGAAGTTATGAAACTGTTACGCTATGGCCCTGCGGGGCAGGAAAGGCCCGGCCTGCTTGCCGAGGATGGGAGCCTTCGTGATCTGTCCGGGCATATCGAGGATCTGTCCGGCGACGCTCTGAGTGACGCTGCGCTGGAACGGCTGAGGGCACTTGATCCGGCGAACCTGCCCATGGTCGAAGGTTCCCCCCGCCTTGGCCCGTGTGTAGGGCATGTTGGCAAGTTCATTTGCATTGGCCTGAATTACGCGGACCACGCTGCGGAATCCGGGATGGAATTGCCGGAAGAACCGGTGATCTTTTTCAAGGCAACTTCAGCAATCATCGGACCGGATGACACCGTGGAAATCCCCCGTGGATCGGGCAAAACCGATTGGGAGGTTGAACTGGGTGTCGTGATCGGAAAAGAGGCCAAGTATGTGTCCGAGGCCGAAGCGCTGGACCATGTGGCAGGGTATTGCGTGATCAATGACCTGTCCGAGCGTGACTTTCAGTTGCATCGCTCGGGCCAATGGGTGAAAGGCAAATCTGCGGATACCTTCGGCCCGATCGGGCCATGGCTGGTGACGCGCGATGAAATCGCCGACCCTCAGAACCTTTCCATGTATCTTGAAGTGAACGGGCACCGCTATCAGGACGGCTCGACCCAAACGATGTATTTTGACGTGGCGACGGTGATTTCCCATCTGTCGCAGTTCATGTCTTTGCAGCCGGGCGACGTGATCTCGACCGGGACGCCACCCGGCGTGGGTATGGGGCAGAACCCGCCGACCTACCTTAAACCGGGCGATGTGATGGAATTGGGCATCGAAGGACTGGGGGTTCAAAAGCAGCAGGTCGTGGCTGGCTGAATGTGATTGCAACCGGGCCGACGGATCGTCGCGCCCGGTTGCCAACCGTTCAGGGATGTCAGGCTTTTACACGCTGCATTTTGGGGTCGTATAGCGGCTCCAGATGGACCTTTGCGGATACGCGTTCCGTTGCGACCTCAAGCTCATATTTGCCGGACAGAACGTAGTCTGCCGTCACGCAGTCCGGATTGCGAACATAGCCGTAGCCAATGGACTGACCAACGGTATAGCCATAACCACCCGAGGTCAGCCAACCAACGCGTTCACCGTTGCGATAGATGGTCTCGCGGCCCAGCAGAACCACATCAGGGTCGACCGTGAAACAGGCCAGCATCTTTTTGACGCCTTTGGCCTTTTGCCGTTCAGCAGCGGCCCGGCCTTTAAAGTCGATATCCTTGCGTAGTTTCACGGCCCAGCCCAGCCCGCTTTCGAACGGTGTGTGATCGGCACCGATATCCGACCCCCAAGCGCGATAGCCCTTTTCCAAGCGCAGGGATTCAATGGCACGGTATCCGGCATTGACCAACCCATGCGCCTTGCCAGCCTGCATCAAAGCGGCATAGACGGTCTGGGCGTATTCCACCGGCAGATGCAGTTCCCATCCCAACTCGCCCACATAGGTCACACGCAGCGCCTTGACCGGGCAACCGGCGATTCCGATGGTGCGGATAGTGCCGAATTTGAACCCTTCGTTCGAAACATCGTCGCGGGTGACTTCGGACAGGATATCGCGCGCTTTCGGCCCCATCAGCGACAGAACGGCATTGGAGGATGTGATATCAAATAGCTGGCAGTTCATGCCTTCGGGGATGTTGCGGCTGATCCAGTCGAAATCATGGGTGGCATAGCCGGTGCCGGTGACGATGTAGAACTCGTCATGCGCGACGCGGCCGACAGTGAGATCACCTTCGATGCCCCCTTTGTCGTTCAGCATCTGGGTATAGACCAGCGCCCCCACAGGTTTGTCCACGTCATTGGCGCAGATCCAGTTCATCGCGGCGAGTGCGTCCGGGCCTTTCAGGGCAAACTTGGCGAAAGATGTCTGGTCGAACAGCACCGCTGCCTCGCGCGCCGCTTTGTGTTCGCGCCCGACGGCTGCAAACCAGTTCTGGCGGCCAAAGCTGTATTCGTCCTTTGCGGTCTCGCCCAGCGATGCGTCCGCGTACCAGTTCGGGCGTTCCCAGCCCAGCTTTTCACCAAAGCATGCGCCCTGATCCTTGAGCGTGTCGTAGAGCGGCGATTTCCGGCAGGGACGGCCTGAGTCGTGTTCTTCATGCGGCCAGGCCATGGTGTAGTGTTTGCCATAGGCTTCGACCGTGCGGGTGCGCACCCAGTCGGTATCAAAATGCGGGCGGCCAAAGCGGCGGATGTCGGCAGACCAGAGGTCAAAGGGAGGCTCACCTTTGGCGGCCCATTCCGCCAGCACCATGCCTGCGCCGCCGCCCGACGCGATGCCGAATGCGTTGAAACCCGCGCCGACGAAAAAGTTCTTCAGCTCGGGCGCTTCGCCCATGATGAAATTGCCGTCAGGGGTAAAGCTCTCGGGGCCATTGGTAAGCGTTTTGATCCCGGCGGTTTCCAATGCGGGAACGCGACCTAGCGACAGTTCCATGATCTGCTCGAAGTGGTCGAAATTGCTGTCGAGCAGCGTGTAGTGGAAGCCTTTGGGTATGCCATTTACAGCCCAGGGGATCGGGTTGGGTTCGTACCCGCCCATGACCAGCCCGCCGACCTCTTCCTTGTAATAGGTCAGCCGGTCGGGGTCTCGCAGCGTCGGCAGGTCGCCCGGGACACCAAAGGGTTCGGTGACCATGTATTGATGCTCCATCGGCACCAGCGGAACGTTCACCCCGAATTTGGCGGCGAAATCGCGGGTCCATTGCCCGGCGCAGACAATCACCTTTTCACATTCGATACGGCCATGCTCGGTGATGACGGCGCGGATTTTGCCGTTTTCGATCTCAAGATCGGTGACCTTGGTATCTTCGAAAATCTTCGCACCCGCCATGCGCGCGCCCTTGGCCAGTGCCTGTGTGATGTCGGAAGGGTTTGCCTGACCGTCTGTCGGCAGGAAGGCTGCGCCAATCACATCACCGATATCCATCAGAGGCCACAGATCCTGCGCCTCTTTCGGTGTCAGAAGTTGCATGTCCAGGCCAAAGGAATGCGCCGTTGTGGCCTGTCGTTTGACTTCGGTCCAGCGTTCCTCGTTACAGGCCAGCCGCAACCCGCCATTCATCTTCCAGCCTGTGCCAAGGCCGGTTTCCTCTTCCAGCTTCTTGTACAGGTCTACCGAGTAGCCCAACAACTGGGTGATGTTGGCGTTCGACCGCAATTGCCCGACCAGCCCCGCCGCGTGAAACGTGGTGCCCGAGGTCAGTTTTTTGCGTTCCAGCAGAACCGTGTCGGTCCAGCCCATTTTGGCCAGATGATAGGCCGTCGAACAGCCGATGATGCCGCCACCGATGATGACCGCCTTTGCAGAGGAGGGAAGTTCCGTCATGTCTGTCCTCAGGTGTTTTTGAATTCAGTCAGGGCCGCGCGGAACCGCGCGAGGTTCTCGGCCGTGTAGGCCGCGTAGTCGAAATCGATGTCCGAAGTGAGCTCGGAAACCATACTCCACATGGTTTCGCGCAGCAGTGACGCGCATTTCATTGCGCCATAGCGATGGTGTAGATCATCCGTGACTGGCGCCCCGAAATAGGTTTCCAGCATCCAGTTTTCCTGATCCGGCGACAGGCCATTGTTCGACGCCAGCCCGCCCAGATCGAACAGAGGCGAGTTGAACCCGGCATAGTCGAAATCGATCAGCCACAACCGGTCGCCGTCGTCCAGAAAGTTGCCACACAGCAGATCGTTATGGCCAAACACCATGTCATATGGTCCGGCCTCGGCTTCCAGCATGTTTCCTGTTTGCACCAGTTCCGGGATCAAGGCCGAGTGGGCGCTGCCACGTTCCGTGAGCGTGGCGGCATAGTCGCGAATGACGTGGAAGACCCAGAACACAAGCGACGGGCCGCGCAGATGGTTGGGCACCTCTTGGTGGCATCGTTTGACCAGATCCAACACACGCGGCAGCATTTGCGGGTCGCGTACGTCCTCTTCGCTCAGCGTGCGGCTGTCGATGAACTGCAGAACTGTCAGGTCGCCCGCGGCATGTACAACCGCGGGTGATAGTCCGGCGGCATGGGCGGCTTTATTGGCCGCCAACTCGTTGAAACGCATGACCTGATGCAGCGGGATGTCGTCGCCCACGCGCACCACATACGCGCCGTGTGCATCGGTCACCTTGTAGTTCACGTTGGTGATGCCGCCGGTCAGAGGCTGGGCCTCGATCTCGCCCTGCCAGATCGGCAAGGCACGGATGCGGGTCATCAGATCGGATTGGCTCATCTCAACTCTCCAGTCCAAAACGGATGCGGGCCTGACGCGCGCCGGCATTGACCAGCCGGTCGGCGATGATGGCAATAAAGGCAATCGCAAGACCGGCGACTAGACCACGGCCCGTGTCGGCCTTGGTCAGGGCGATATAGACCTCCTGACCCAGATCGCGGGTGCCGACGAGGGCGGTGATGACCAGCATCGACAGCGCCAGCATGATGGTCTGATTGATGCCCAGCAGAATTTCGGGCAAGGCCATCGGCAGCCGGATATGACGCAGCAGTTGCGTACGGGTACAGCCCGAGACCAGCCCTGCCTCAATCAGCTCCTCGCTGACCGAACGCACGCCGTGGGCGGCATAACGTACTGCCGGTGCCAGCGCATAAAGCACGATGGCAATCAGCGCGGTGAAATCGCCGACCCGGAACAGCATCACCACAGGGATCAGGTAAACAAAGCTGGGTAGGGTCTGCAGGGTATCGATCAGCAGATTGATGATGGTCCCGGCGCGTTTGTTCAGCGCCGCCAGCACGCCCAGAGGTACCCCGATCAGCGTCGCGAGGATCACCGATGCGCCGCACAGATAGACCGTGACCATCGCCTTGGACCACAGACCCGATACAAGGATCAGCGAGGCCATGCCGCCGCACAGCAGCGCCAGCCGCCACCCGCCCGCGTACCAGCCCAGCAGGGTCAGCATGGCGATCGCCCATGGCCATGGGATACCAAGCAGCACCTTTTTGATTGGCACCATGAACCAGTTGAGGAAGAAGACCTTGATCGCCTCGAACACGTCGAAGTAATTGACGTTCAAGTACTCGACCGTGTTGTCCCAGAAGGCGCCGGTGGTGATGGTCTGGCTTTCGGGGTATTCCAGCAGCAGGGGTGAAAACTGTCCCAGCACCCATGTAAGCACTAGCAGGATCAACACCAAAACTGTGCGTCGATGCCGGGCGACCCACGAGCCGGGAACCTCGTGATGGACCTGCCCCATACGCTCGGCAAAGGCCTGACTTAGCCGGTCCACGGCGATGGCAAGAACCACAATGGCGATGCCGGCCTCGAAACCCGCGCCGATATCCAGACGGCGCAGGGCGGCCAGCACGTCGAAACCCAACCCTCCGGCGCCGATCATCGAAGCGATGATAACCATGTTCAGCGTCAGCATGATCACCTGATTGACGCCAACCATCAGGCTGTGGCTGGCTGACGGCACTAGAACCCGCCACATCAGCTGTCTGGGCGTTGTTCCCGCCATACGCCCGAAATCCAGAATTTCGGGATCGACGGCTTTCAGCGCCAGTGTCGTGATGCGTACCATTGGCGGTGTGGCATAGATGATCGTGGCAACCAGCGCCGAGATCGGGCCGAAACCGAACATGAAAAGGATCGGCACCAGATAGGCAAAGATCGGGATCGTTTGCATCAGGTCCAGAATGGGTGAGATCACTCTTTCGAAAACCGGATGCCGGTAGGCTAGAATACCCAACAGCAGTCCACCACCTGCGCCAATCGGTACTGCGATCAGGACCGAGGCCAGCGTGACCATGGCGCTGTCCCATTGGCCAAATATGGCCAGATACAGGAAACACGCCCCGACAAGCGCGGCCAGACCCCAGTCACGGCAATACTGACCCAGAGCGATCACGGCGGTTGTCACCACGATCCAGCTGATTGCCGGCAGGATGACCTGCGCATCGTTGCCCTGACCCCTGACAAACCCGTCGGCAAGAAGGGCAAGCATCAGATTGTAGGGCTGTTCGATCAGCCATGCGATAGAGCGGGTGATGTCGGTAAAGGACACCGGCCCGATAGCGGCATCCTCGATCAGCCATGTCATGGCGGACGAGATGTAGCTTTTGAAAGGAATGACCCAAGCCGATGGGAATTTGGTCAGCCACCGCGCGTCCAGCGCTTTGGCCAGATCGCGCCCGAAATAGCCTAGCACGATGGTAAAGACCACCAAGGCCAGAATGACCGCCTGATTTCGGGTCAGGCGGATCATGCGGGATCCCCGCTGCCGAACAGCACATGCGCGACGGCCTTGCGGTCGATAGAGCCGATGATCTGTCCGGCCTCATCCGAAACCGGCAGGGGCGCGTCCGCCGCGATGATACGCTCGGCCACGTCGGACACGCGCGTGTTTTGCGGAATGGGGTCGCCTTCACCTGCTGCACCTGCGGTCATCATGCCGCCGACGGTCAGTACCTTTGAGCGCGGGATGTGGCGCGTGAATTCGGCCACGTAATCCGTGGCGGGTTTCATCACCAATTCCTCGGGCGTTGCGATCTGGATCACTTCGCCGTCCTTCATGATGGCGATCCGGTCCGCCAGTCGCACGGCTTCGTCAAAATCGTGCGTGATGAAAACGATTGTTTTGTGCAGCCGTTCCTGCAGGCGCAGGAATTCATCCTGCATCTCGCGCCGGATCAGAGGATCAAGCGCCGAAAACGGTTCATCCAGAAACCACAGATCCGGTTCGGTCACCAGCGACCGGGCAATACCCACGCGCTGTTGCTGCCCGCCGGACAGCTCGCGGGGGTAATAGTCTTCGCGACCCTTGAGGCCCACCAACTCGACAACCTCACGGGCCTTGGCATCAGCTTCGGCCTTGGGGATCGCCTGAATGGTCAGGGGAAACATGACATTTTGCAGGACGGTCAGGTGTGGCAGCAGGGCAAAGTGCTGGAAAACCATTCCCATCTTGTGTCGACGGATTTCGATAAGCTCGGCGTCGCTAGCGCGCAGCAGGTCAACGCCATCAAACAGCACCTCGCCGCCCGTAGGTTCGATCAGTCGCGACAAGCATCGCACCAGGGTGGATTTGCCTGAACCCGACAATCCCATGATGACAAATATCTCACCTTCGGCAATGTCGATATTGGCATTGCGCACCGCGCCGATGACACCGGCATCGCGAATGTCCTGACCCGAAGGGTTCGGTGTCTGTTTCAGCAGGGACTCGGCGTTCGGGCCGTAGAGTTTCCACACATTACGGCAGGACAGTTTTGTCTTGGCAGTCATCTTCGCATCCGGTCAGGAGGAAAGAAAAAATGGCCGGGACGAGAGAGGGGAGAGAGGAAGCCCGCCCCGGCCTATTGCGGATTACTTGGAGATCCAGCCGGACCAGCGGTCCTTGTTGGTTTCCATCCAATCCGCGACAACGGTGTCGATTTCGACGCCCTCCAGATCGGCCTTGCCGACCATCGCGCTCATTTCATCGTTGTTGATGTTATAGGCCTCGATGATGTCATAAGCGCCGGGCCATTTTTCCTGCAGCCCGGACCAGGCCGCTTTCCAGATCGGGCCGCGCGGCTTGCCGCAGTCATAAGCCAGATCCGGGTTCACACCGACCGACGGGTCGGCATAGCATTCGGCGGAATAGGGCGGAAACTCCACGAATTCACCGTCGTATTTCGCAGGTGCCCAGTGCGGGACATAGACCCACAGCATGATCGGGTCCTGCCGCTGATAGGCGGATTCCAGTTCTGCAAAAAGCGCCGCATCGGTGCCCGCGTGGACAACCTCGAATTCCAGTTCCAGCGCCTCGACGCGCTCCTCGTCAAAGCCACCCCAGGTCACCGGCCCGCCGACATACCGGCCCAGAGGGTCGGTTTCGGCTGTGGCAAATTCCTCGGCGCAGTCTTTCAGGGCTTCCCAGTTCGGCAGGCCGGGGCAGCGCTCTTTCATATAGGACGGGTACCACCATTCCTCGATCGCCATCAGGCCGGTTTCGCCAACATTAACCACGTTGCCTGAGGCGGTCGCTTCATCCAGCGCCTCGCGCCCGGTGGTTTCCCAGATTTCCATCGCCAGATGCAGGTCGCCGGTTTTCAGGCCAGCGAACTGCGCGATGTAGTCTGCCTGCACGTATTCGACGTTATAGCCAGCCTCGTGCAGGATGCTGCCCATGATCTTGGTATTGATCAGCTGACCGGACCAGTCATGCAATGTCAGTTTGATGGGGTCAGAGGATTCGGCCGCCCACGAAGCCGAGGCCGTCACCGCCGCGGCCAAGGCGAATGCGCCTAAGGTCTTGATATTCCGGGTCATGTTTAGCTCCCTGTTATGTGGTATTTTGTGCGAGTTCTCTCGTCATTTTGAGGTATGTTGTACTAAACAAACAGTTTCGTCAATTAAAACCACATAAAGCCACATTAAATTGCGATACTGCCAACACAAAGCAGCAGAAAATAACATATTTTCGGCCTTTATGTTGCTTTTTGTGGCTTATTGAGCTACCCCGATTGTAGGAGGCCTCATGGCAAAAGCAAGAAAAACCACGAACCAACGCGAAGAGGAAATCCTGCGCGAACTGCAAAGAGCAGGGGGATCGTGCCGGGTAAGTTTTCTGGCCCAAAGGCTGGACGTTTCCAACGAAACCATACGACGCAACATTCGCACGCTTGAGGATGCCAATGTAGTGCGCAAGGTTCACGGCGGTGTGCACCTGATCGAAAGTGCCATTGAGCCAACCTTTCAAAGCCGCATGGGAACCCATGCTGAAGAAAAGGCAAATATCGCCGCCGCTGTCGTGGAGATGATCAGCGATGGCGATTCAGTCTTTCTGGATATCGGGTCGACAACGGCCTTTGTGGCTATGGAGCTGAAAAAGCGCAGTAATCTGTTTGTCGTCACCAATTCGGCGTTTGTGGCCAACACGCTGGCGACGCGCAACGGCAACCGGGTGTTTCTAGCAGGTGGTGAGCTGCGCGCACATGACGGCGGCGCCTTCGGTGCCGAGGCTCTGGATCTGGTGAGCCGGTTGAACGTGCAGTTTGCTGTCTTTTCGGTCGGTGCGGTAAATGCAGAACTGGGGTTCATGTTGCATGACCTTGAAGAGGCAAATTTGGCGCGCATAGCGGCCGCCAACGCGCAGGTTCGGATCGTGGTCGCGGACCGTGACAAGTTCAACAAACGCGCGCCGGTGTCGATCGGTCGGGATGTGCAGTTCGATGTTTTTTGTACAGACGAGAAACCTCCGCAGGCGATCACTGACATGCTGAAGGCGATGGATATAGATCTGATTGTCGTGGACTAGTTGCAGCCAAATGGCGGTCTTTTACCTTCTTCCGCGCCAGATTGGATTTGCGAATTACAATTGGCCGGGATATTTCGGCTCGCATAAAGGCGATATCCACCGAGTTCACAAGGCAAGCTCTGTTGAAAAATAGCTGAACGGCATCTGTCGAGGGTCTTTGAGTTACGAGCCAGCAGGGAATAAGGGCCTTTCCCCTTTGTCTCGCAAAGCAGAAGGGTGTTGGTGCTTGACGATATCGCTGTCGAAAAAGCCATCTATCGCGCAGCAGGCGCCTGACGAAAGGACCCGGACCCGTGCATATCGAACCCTTTGGCGTCGAAATCTGGATGAACGAATGGGAAACCCGCTGCGATTGGAATCTGGCAGAGACATGTGTTGAAAGTCTGACCATTGAAGAATTGCTGAAGCTGACGGGCAAGAACGAAACCGACCTGTCCGAGCTGCTAACGATGAAAATGACCTATGGTGCCATCGAAGGTTCTGACCGTTTGCGCCGCGCGATTGCCGCACTTTATGAGCGGCAGGAGGTCGAAAATACCATCGTCACCCATGGCACCATTGGCGCCAATATGCTGATCCACAAAACATTGGTCAGTGCCGGGGATCGTGTGGTGGCGGTAGTGCCTACCTATCAGCAGCACTATTCGATCCCGACCAGTATTGGCGCTGATGTTCACCAGTTGAAGTTGCGGGAGGAAAACGGATTTCTGCCCGATCTGGATGAATTGCGCGAAATGGTCACGCCGGAAACCCGTTTGATTGCAATCAACAACCCAAACAATCCAACCGGTGCCCTGATGGATCGCGGCATGCTGGAGGAGATCGCCGCCATTGCCCGTCAGGCCGATGCATGGATTCTGTGTGACGAAGTATATCGTGGCACAGATCAAGAGGGGGCGGGCATGACCGCCTCGATCGCCGATATCTATGAAAAGGGGATCAGTACGGCGGGGATGTCAAAGGCCTATTCTCTGGCAGGTTTGCGGCTTGGCTGGATCGCTGCGCCGACAGAGGTGATCGAAGCGGTCACGATTCACCGCGATTATGACACGATCTCGGTCGGGATGATCGACGACCATTTCGCAGCGCTGGCCCTTGAAAACCGGGACCGTGTGCTTGCCCGTAGTCAGTCAATCACGCGGGGCAATCTGTCGATCCTGCAGGACTGGGTGCAGCAGCAGCCGCGTATGTCCTGGGTTAAGCCCCGCTCGGGTACGACGGCCTTACTGAAATTCGATCTTCCGATGACCTCGCGCGAGTTTTGCGTGTCTTTGCTGAAAGAAACCGGTGTGATGTTCACGCCCGGCTCGGTCCTGTGCATGGAGGGCTATGTCCGCATCGGCTATGCCAACAATCCGGAGATATTGAGGCAAGGGCTTGCCCGCGTGTCGAACTATCTGGCGGACCGGAAGTGACCAGTTGACTGGGTGCGCCTACCGTGAAAGCTGACGCCGTTTGGCGGCCCTGACTTCGCGCGCCTGTTGCTCTTGCCCAACGCGAAACGAGGATTCGACAAAATCCATGTGGCTGCGTGCGGCGGCCTCGGCGCGTTCGGGGTGGCCATCCAGAATGGCTTGCGCGATGTCCTTGTGCTGCTGCAAAAGCGTTTCGCCGGACCCGTCCATCGTGCGCAGGAACCTTCGATTGTAAAAGACGCCCTGCCGGGTCAGGTCATAGATTGAGGCCATCATGTGGATGAGGGTTGTGTTCTGGCTTGCGTCGACCACAGCGGCGTGAAGGCGAAAATCGGCCTCCTGACTGGCGTCGATGTCGTCTTCTTCCCATGCCTTTTGCATATCTTCGACAATTTCAGCAATGCGTTCCTTATCGGACTGCGTAGCCCGTTCAGCCGCAAGACGGCAGGCAAAGGCCTCCTGCTCGCGACGGTATTCCAGATAGTCATAAAATGCGCCGCCATGGCGGGCGTATAGTGATAACAGGGCAGGGGACATCGCCCGCCCGGTCAGTGGTGCAATAAAGGTCCCTTCGCCGTGGCGCACGTTGACCAGCCCGCGCTGTTCCAGCACTTGCAGCGCTTCACGTAGCTTGGGACGGGATACGCCCATCGCTTCGGCGAGTTCCCGTTCGGACGGTAATTTGCGTCCTTCTTTCAGGATTCCATCGACGATCATTGTCTCGATCTGATCCACCACGGCATCGGCAACCGATTCGTGGCCGACCCTCTCAAACGGGCTGTTTTCGCTCATTTCGTCCATGTCGCGCCAAATTCGCAAAATTGATGGTTGTTTAAAAAATTTACCACTGCTGAGTTCTAATGCAAGAAAAATTACCCAGAAATACGGATTGCTGCGCCTCAAATAAAATAAGGGAAATAAACGAAAAACAACCTTGAATTGTTTTTATTGTGTGATTTTTTCGGCTTCCAGAAGAGAGTTGATATTTTCAGCTTTTCTAAAAGAGGTAAACAAAATTATTGACTGAATATAGTGGTCAATAATATTTACCACACATGCCGCCAATGCGGTGTGACCAGCGGCTGCGCACGCGGCTGACCTGCAATCTGGAGGAGATACCATGAAGAACACCCTGACCTCGCTTGCTGTCGCAGCCTCGCTGCTGACTGCACCCGCCGCGTATGCTGCCGACAAGATGCTGCTGAAAACGCCGATCGCGTTTTCGACCGCTCTGCCGGGTCTTGGAACGCCGATTCCGCGTGTGGCCGAGCAGCTGGACCTGATGTCCGGCGGCACTCTGAAGATGAAAGTTTATGAGCCGGGCAAGCTGGTTCCGCCGTTCGAAATTCTGGATGCCGTGTCCTCGGGCAAGATCAATTCGGGCTACACCACCGCTGGCTACTGGGCCGGTAAAATCCCTGCCGCACCGTTGTTTTCGGCAGTTCCCTTTGGTCCCGAAGCGGGCGAATACATGGCATGGCTCTACTACGGAAACGGTCTGAGCCTGTATCAGGAGATGTATGATCAGGCCGGTTTCAACGTGCACGTCATCCCCTGCGCCATCATTGCGCCTGAAACATCGGGCTGGTTCGCAAATGAAATCAACAGCCCCGAAGACCTGAACGGCCTGAAGATGCGTTTCTTCGGTCTGGGCGGTCAGGTCATGCAGAAACTGGGTGTTGCGACCTCGTTGCTGCCGGGTGGTGAGATTTTCCCGGCGCTGGAAAAGGGCGCGATTGACGCGACCGAATTCTCGATGCCTGCCATCGACGCGCGCCTGGGTTTTCACAAGCTGGTCAAGTACAACTACTTCCCCGGCTGGCACCAGCAGGCCACCGTGTTTGAGCTGATGATCAACAAGGATGTCTGGAATGACGCCAGCGATCAGCACAAGGCAATCATTGAAAACGCCTGTAAGGCGTCGATGGCTGACAGCTTTGCGGAAGGCGAGGCAATCCAGCACGCTGCCCTGATAGACAACGTTGAAAACAACGGTGTTCAGATCAAGCAGTGGAATGACGACATGCTGGCCACTTTCCGCACCACATGGGAAGAGGTTGCTGCCGAGCAGGCCGCCAACGACGAATTCTTCAACAAGGTTCTGACTGACATGAACGAATTCCGCGATGGCTATGCCGTGTGGAAAGAGAACGCGTTCCTCCCCCGCAAGTGATCTGATCACCTGCGCCTCCCCGGAGGCGGCCTGATCCGCCGCCTCCGACCTCTGATTTTCTTGATTTTCCAAACCGACCCCGGGCGCATTTCCGTCCCCGTTGCCTGCACCTTGAGGAGGAGACCATGGCCGAGATTAAGCGCACTCAGGATGACCCGATTGAAGTCTATGAAAGCATCCTTGAACACGGCGAACCCGACCGTCAGGGTCTGGCGGTGGCCATCGACAACGGGGTCAAGGCCATCGGGCATGTGGTCATGTGGGCCAACCTGCTGTTGGTCGGCGCCATCGTTTCACAGGTGGCGCTGCGCTATCTGCTGAACCAGAATTATCCCAAGCTGGACGAGATTCAGTGGCACTTCTACGGGCTGGTGACAATGATCGGCATTTCCTATGCGCTGGTCACCGACAGTCATGTGCGCGTGGATCTGCTGCACATGCAACTCAGCCAGCGGGCGCGCCGGATTATCGAGATTATCGGAATATTTGCCCTGCTGGTGCCTTTCATCTGGCTGATGATCGATCAGGGGTATGACTATTTCTACGAAAGTTGGCGGGTGAACGAGTCCTCTGACAGCCCCACCGGCCTGCCTGCCCGCTGGGCGCTCAAAGCGGTGATCCCGGTCAGTTTTGTCCTGCTGGCGCTGGCGGCGGCGGCGCGTCTGATCCACGACGTTCATGCCCTGCTGGTCAACCTCGAAGAAGAGAGGCAGGGCAAGGGACTGCGTCTTATCGTTTGGGCATTGCTGGGTTTTGCCGTTGTCGCGGTTGCGCTGACCTTCCTTGTGGAATCGACCGAGGAAAAACTGGTCATCGCCATGTTCCTGACCTTCATCGCGCTGCTTTTTACCGGCTTCCCGGTTGCGTGGACGCTGGCCGGTGTGGGGGTGGCCTACTGCGGTCTGGCCTACCTGTTCGACAACGGCATGATGAACTGGACCGGGCTTGAGGAAACGCTGACCGGTCTGGATTATCTTACGCTGGGTGCGGTGGTGAACC
This sequence comes from Ruegeria sp. BJ6, assembly GCF_056537885.1. Lineage (NCBI taxonomy): Bacteria > Pseudomonadati > Pseudomonadota > Alphaproteobacteria > Rhodobacterales > Roseobacteraceae > Ruegeria > Ruegeria sp. BJ6. The sequence continues at coordinate 26,340 of NZ_JBQFSG010000012.1, forward strand.
GTGTCTATGCCACAATGTCCAACGCGGTTCTGGTCGCCCTGCCGATGTTCATTTTCATGGGCCTGATGCTGGACGAGTCCGGCGTGGCCGAGCGGCTGATGTCCTCCATGCAGCGCCTGTTTGGTACGGTGCGCGGTGGGTTGGCGATTACAGTCACCATGATTGGCATCATTCTGGCTGCTTCGACCGGTATCATCGGCGCCTCGGTTGTTCTGCTGGGCGTGCTGTCGCTGCCGTCGATGATGGAACAGAAATACAACCCCTCTCTGGCCGCTGGTGTGGTGTCAGCCTCGGGCACGCTGGGCATTTTGATCCCGCCTTCGATCATGCTGGTGATCATGGCCGATCAGATGGCCCTGTCGGTGGGTGACCTGTTCATGGCGGCGGTCTTTCCCGGTGTCATCATCGGCATGCTGTACCTGACCTATATCTTCGTGATCGCCCTGATCAAACGCGACGTGGCCCCTGTGCCCGAGGGGGCAACGCGCCCTGATTGGTCTGCGGTCAAGGATGTGCTGATCGCCGTACTGCCGACCCTTGGTCTTATCCTTGCCGTGCTGGGGTCGATCTTTGCCGGTCTGACCACGCCGACCGAAGCCTCGGGCGTGGGTGCACTTGGGGCGACTCTGCTTGCGCTTGGGTATCGCAAGCTGACGCTGGCCAAGCTGGTGAATGTGTTGAAGGCAACGTTCAACACCACCGCATATATCTTTGCGATTTTCCTTGGCGCGACGGTGTTTTCGTATGTCCTGCGTGAGCTGGGTGGCGACGCGCTGATCGAGGATATGATTCAGGGTACTGGCCTTGGCCCCACCGGCACCATCTGCATGATCCTGTTCATCGTATTCCTTCTGGGCTTTGTGCTGGATTGGATCGAGATCACGCTGATCGTTCTGCCGCTGATGCGACCGATCGTTAACGGACTGGGATTGGACATCGAAGGTTTCGGCGTCATCGATGAACCGGCGCTGGTGTGGTTCGTGATCCTAGTGGCTGTGACATTGCAGACATCGTTCCTGACGCCGCCGGTTGGGTTTGCGCTGTTCTATCTGAAAGGCGTCTGCCCGCCCGAAATCAAGCTTGCCGACATCTACAAAGGCATCATTCCTTTTGTTATCCTGCAGTTGATCGGCCTGTTCTTTGTCTTCCTCTGGCCTCAACTGGCAATATGGCTGCCTTCGGTAGCGTATTGAGGAGGGTCGGCGGATGACCGATGCCGAACTGATCAAACGGTTTCAGGCCATCTGCGGGCGGCGGCATGTGATGACCGGCGCCCGGCGTACCCGGCGGTTTCGCAAGGGCTTCCGCTCGGGCGAGGGTGAGGCGCTGGCGGTGGTGCAGCCCGGCACGCTGTTGGAGCAATGGCAGGTGTTGGAGGCCTGTGTTGAGGCCGACAAGATCGTCATCATGCAGGCGGCCAATACTGGCCTGACCGAAGGCTCGACGCCAAAGGGCAGTTATGACCGCGATGTGGTGCTGATCAACACCCGGCGCATGGACCAGTTGCAGCTGATCAGTGATGGCACGCAGGTCATCAGCTTTCCGGGATCGACGCTGTTCGCGCTGGAAAAGCAATTGGACCCCATTGGGCGTCAGCCGCATTCGGTAATCGGATCGTCCTGCATCGGCGCGTCTGTCGTGGGTGGTGTATGCAACAACTCGGGCGGGTCGCTGGTTGAACGCGGGCCGTCCTATACTGAATTGTCCCTTTATGCCCAAATTACACAAGACGGCCGGTTGGAGCTGGTCAATCATCTTGGCATCCAACTGGGTGACACGCCCGAAGACATCCTGACCCGTTTGGAAAAGGGCGACTTCACCGCCGATGATATCGAAGCCGGCAATCGTAAGGCGTCTGATACGGATTACGCCCGAAGGGTGCGAAATGTGGATGCGGATACTCCGGCAAGGTTCAACGCCGACAAGTCGCGACTGTACGAGGCGTCGGGCTGCGCCGGAAAGCTGGCCGTCTTTGCGGTGCGGTTGGACACCTATCCCAAGAATAACAGGGAACGCACATTCTATGTCGGCGCACAGGACACCGCCACCCTGACCGAGTTGCGCCGCCGCATCCTGTCGGATTTTCAGACGCTGCCCGTCAGTGCCGAATACATGCATGAAGAGGTGTTCGATATCTCGGACCGCTACGGCAAGGATACGATGGTGATGATCGACAAGCTGGGCACCGACCGGCTGCCGACTTTCTTTGCGATCAAGGGCGCGGTTGATGCGCGGCTTGAGGGCGTGCCGGGTCTGTCCAACTTTACCGATCGTTTCATGCAGTTCGCCATGCGGTTCTGGCCTGACATCCTGCCGCGCCGGATGCGCGAGTTCCGCACCCGGTTTCCGCACCACCTGATTCTCAAAATGCGAGACGAAGGGATTGAAGAGGCACACGCGCTGCTGAAGGACATGACCGGCCAAACCCGGCTGGATTTCTTCGAGTGCGATCCGCGCGAGGCCAAGATGGCCGGTCTGCACAGATTTGCCGCCGCCGGGGCGGCGATACGCTATATGAAAGTACGTGCAAGCGAAGTCGAAGACATCATCGCGCTGGATATCGCATTGCGGCGCAACGACGTGGACTGGTTCGAGGAACTGCCTGCGGAGATCACGGACCAACTGGTGAGTAAGCTCTACTATGGCCATTTCATGTGCCACGTGCTGCATCAGGACTACGTCGTCAAAAAGGGTGTAGATCCTGCAACATTGAAGGCGGCGATGCTTGAGATTCTGGACCGACGCGGTGCGGAATACCCGGCCGAGCATAATGTGGGTCATCTGTACCCGGCCAAGCAGGACCTTGCCGCGTTTTACAAGTCGATTGATCCGACCAACAGCATGAACCCCGGCATCGGCAAGATGTCCCGAGCCAAACATTACGATTGACCGGCCAACCCTTCGTTGTCGTGGGTAATTGGGTTTCGGAGCAGCGGCGAACTGACATTGGCGGCTGATCCGGATCAAATGCGTTGATTTCGCAGGTCTCATGCGGGAAAAGATGGAGACGCCATGAGAATGTGGAACTGAACATGTCCATTGATGCCAGGATCGCGGATGATCTGATTGCCAATCAGATAGAGTTCGTAACCACCGTTCCGTGTAAGCAACTGGCCGGTGTCATCAATGAAGTCGACAGGCGGCCCGAAATTCTCCATGTCCCTTCCAACAAGGAAGACGAGGGCATGGGGCTGTGCGCCGGGGCATGGATGGGTGGCAAACGCCCGGCGATCATCATGCAGAACACAGCCATCGGAGTGACGATCAATACGCTGGCGACGCTGATACAGTTCTACAGGATGCCGCTGCCCATGCTGATCTCGTATCGTGGTGAATTGCGCGAACCGGTGGCATGCCAGGTCGAGATGGCCGTTCACACCAAAGCATTGCTGGCGCAGCTCAACATCCCGACCTACCACTTTCACCATCAGGCGGATGTCGAAGAGCTGGATGCGATCCTGAAATACACCTTCATGTGCAACAAGCCGGTCGCCATCCTGACCGACGCCAGTTTCTGGGGAGGTTATGGCGACCAATGATACGTTCGGAAGTGTTAGAAAACATCGCCCCTATCCTTCGCGACCAACTGGTTGTCTGCAACATCGGTATTCCCAGTCAGGAACTGCACGCGATCGACGATCAGCCCACCAATTTCTACATGCTGGGCACCATGGGGTTGGCTTCAAGCATTGGTCTGGGTCTGGCGCTGGCGCAACCGAAGCCGGTGATTGTGATCGACGGGGATGGTTCGGTTCTGACCAACCTTGGCACCCTTCCAACCATCGCCAACAATGTGGCCGACAACTACATCCTGCTGATCGTGGACAACGGCTCCTACGGTTCGACCGGTGATCAGCCGACCTACGCGGGTAAAAAGACATCGCTGGCGGCCGTGGCCAGCGCCTGCGGGTGCGAAAACGTAATCGAGTGTCGGGCAGAAGATACCAGTGCCGCGCTGCAAAAGGCGCTGGACAGTGGCAAGATGACGATCATCGTCAGCAAGTGCGAAAGCGGTAACGCCAAAATGCCGGTGATTACCATGGATCCAGTAGTGATCCGTGACCGGTTCATGAAGGCGGTCCAGGCCTGAACCCGGATAGCCGGGCAAGCACTGCCATAATTTGCAACCAGCCCCGGCAATCTGACCGGGGCTGATTTTTTGTCTGAAACTGCTCAACCGCCGTTGGAATTTGCCAGTGCGGGCTGGGCAAAATCATTGGCGGGTGGCGTCAGGTCCTGAGCGCCGGTGCCGGGCATCAGCTCAAAGCCCAGATCGAACTGATCCAGTGTTGAGGCCAGTTGGGCCACCACATCAGTATTGCCTTCGGACTGTGCGGTGCCGTCGGCCAGCAGGTCGGTCAGTTTGCTCTCACCGGTCATGACCTTCTCCAGATCGGCCCGGTTCAGGCTGATGGACAGATCGGCGTTTTCGGCCACCTGATCGACGATGTGGGTCAGGGTGGCGTTGCTCATTTCAACCACGATGTTCTCATCCCGATCGGGGATCTCAAGGTTGATGGTGAACTCCATCCCTGCCGCCTTGGCGCTGTTGACACGGATGCCGATGAAATCCAGCCACATGGTGGTCTGCATCGCCTTGATCGTGTCCGGGCCGGTGGTTTCGATGGTCGCCCCCTGCGGGATGCCGTTGCGCAGTTCATAGGCCGCACCCAGGAAAGAGTTGCGGACCGAGGGGCTTTCCTTTTGATAACCGATCTGTTCGAACGCATCAGCCAGCAGGTCTTTCGCCGTCTGGTTCTGCGGTTCGGCATAGACCAGCTTGTTCAAAATTTCGGTGGCCTCAAGGTATTTGCCGTTTTCGATAAGTTCCTGCCCCTTGTTCAGGATCGGCTCGGCACCGCCCATCATTTCGACAAACAGGGGTGCGCTGTCTTCGGGGGACAGAGGCGTCAGCGTGGTCGGGTTTGCATCCCAATAGCCCAGATAGCGGTTGATCACCGCGCGGCTGTTATGCTCGACCGAGCCGTGATAGCTGCGTGCTGCCCATTGCTGTTGCAGGCTTTCGGGCACCTCATAGACATTGTGCACCTGATTGATGGTCACGCCCTGGTTGGCCAGGTTCAGCACCCCATTGTTGAGGTTGGCATAGGTATCGCGCTGTGCCCGCATCACTTCCTGAATGCGATCATTGCCAAAGCGCGGCCACGAGTGTGAGGCGAACATCAGTTCCGCATCCTGTCCGAACTCATAAAGCGCGTCATTGATATGTTTCGACCAGCTCAGCGCATCACGCACCAGCGCGCCGCGCAGGGTATAAATGTTGTGAATGGTACCGGTGATGTTTTCCGCCGCCCAGAACGCCTTGAGGTCGGGGAAATAGGTGTTCATTTCTGCCGGTGCCTCGGTCCCCGGTGTGTTCTGGAAGATCATGCGCACACCGTCGACGGTGATCTCTTCGTAATCATCCGAGACATAACGCGTTGGCTCGATCAGGCCGGTGGTGCCAGCCGAGATGTTCTTGCCGATCGACTGGTCCACGTGCCCATAGGGGTTGCGCGGCAGCAGCACGCCATATTGGAAGAACAGGCGGCGGTTCATCACGTTGCCCGCATAGACGTTTTCGGAAACCGCATGTTCCATAAAGCCCGCAGGCGCAATAACCTCGACCCCGTTAGCAACATCTTCGTCAGTGATGACACCGCGAACACCGCCATAGTGATCCGCATGCGAGTGCGAATAGATCACCGCCTTGACGGGCAGTTCACCGACGGTATCGGTCAGCAGCTTTAGTGCTGCCGCGGCAGTTTCCTTGGAAGCCAGCGGGTCAAAAATGATCCAGCCGGTATCGCCGCGGATGAATGAAATGTTGGACAGATCAAAACCGCGGACCTGATAGATTTTACCCTCGAGAATTTCGTACAGGCCATAGTTCATGTTCAGGATCGCCTGACGCTGCAGCGAAGGGTGGATCGAGTCGAAGGTCTGACCCTCCTGCAGCAGGAACTCATAGCTGCCGATATCCCAAGCGACAGTCCCGTCCTCGGTCTTGATCTGCGTGTAGTCGGGAACGGCGATCAGCCCTTTGCGGCTTTCTTCGAAATCGCGCTGATCCTCGAACGGCAGTACATCGCGCATCTGCTGCTGGAATTCAGCGGTAAAGCTGGATGGTGGTTTGCCTTTCGGATCAAAATGTTCTTGTGCGGTCACGAGGCCCGCGCTCAGCGTCAGCAACGCGGTGGTCAGAACCAGTGTATATCGGCGTGCCATTTTCAAACGGCTCCTGTTGATGGTGAATTCAATTGGGCTAACGCGGTAAAGAATGCCAAATGTACCGGACCACGAGGCCAGATCCGGTTGATTGACAGTATTGGCTTTGGTTTGAAAAACCGGGCTTTCTCCTTGTCGCGTTGTCGCCCGCCGACATGACGGGCAGTTCGCCCGTCCTAGCCATACAAACGCAGGGGTGAAGTTCGAACATGTTGCTACCTGCACCCCAACCAATGTATGACCGTGAAAACACTGATGTTTTTGGCCATTTTCACAGATCTGTTCAGATCGGAGATCATTAGGTTGACCATTTCGGAACGCGACATCCGGGAGCAGTTGCAACGTCTTCTGGACCATCCCGATTTTGCCGCCACCCCACAGCGGCGGGCGTTTCTGACCTATGTGGTCGAAGAACATCTGGCCGGCCGCGCCGAACAGATCAAAGGCGTGTCAATCGCCATGTCAGTATTTGGCAGGGATGCCAGTTTCGATCAGCAGATCGACCCCATTGTTCGGCTTGAAGCGCGGCGGTTGCGGCAGGACATCGACAGTTACTATGCCGGTCCCGGACGGGACGATCCGATACGCTTGTCTATCCCCAAAGGTGGATATGCGCCCCGTTTCGATGCGGTGATCGCGCGCCCACCGACCACTGACGTAGCAGACGTCAAACGCGCACCAAATGCTCCGATACAGCGCCTGGTGCTTGCGGTCATGGCGATCTGTATCGTGTTGGCCGGTGGCATCGTCTGGGCCCGGATTGCAGGGTTTGGCCAAACTGATCCCGCGTCTGCGCACGACTTAGACCTGCCCAGCGGGCCGGTTGTTGCGGTGCTGCCGTTTGAGTCCCTTGGAGCCGCGCCCGAGGTTTTTGCCAATGGGGTCACGCAGCAACTGACCACGGAACTGGTGCGTTTTCGCGATTTGTGGGTTCTGCCACTTGGCAGCGTCGAGCGGTTTCGCAACGGTCAGACCGATCCTCAGGAATTGAGAGCCGAGTTCAACGCAGATTTTGCACTGGAAGGCAGCGTTCTGGAAGCGGGCGATGCGCTGCATCTGTCGGCCCGCCTGATAGATATGAAGGCCGGGCGGTACATCTGGGTCCGCAGTTACGTCACTGGCCGGTCACCGGGCGAAATTTATGACGTGCAGGACAGGGTAGTCCGTGATGTGACGGGCCAGCTTGCCGGGAAATACGGTCTGTTGACCCAAGGCGCGATGCAGACGGCCACCCGAACGCCGCCCCATGACCGGGATGCCTATGACTGCGTTCTCGATTACTACAGCTATCAGATCACCATCGATCTGGATCGCCACGATGACGTCAAGGCCTGTATTCTGAAAGCGGTCGAACAAAACCCGGATTATGCCGAGGCCTGGGCGGTTTTGTCGAACCTCTATCTTCAACAGATCCGGTTCAATCTCGCCGGTGATCCTGCCCGGATTCTGGATGCCGCCAAAGCAGCGGCACAGCGTGCGGTTCAGGCCGATCCCAATCTGGCCACAGCCCATCTTATGCTGGCGAACATGCGTTTCGTTCTTGGTGAGATCGACGGCTTTCGTCAGGCCGGACAACGGGCCATGGAATTGAACCCCAATGATGCAACCATACTTGCACATTACGGTATGCGGCTTGCCTTTAGCGGAAACTGGGACGAAGGCCTTGCCATCGTGGATCGCGCCATCGCCCTGAATCCGGTGCATCCGCACTGGTATCACTTTCCACGCGTCTTCTATTTGTTTGATAAGTCCGAATATATGCAGGCTCTGGCCGTGCTGGACCGGATACAAATGCCGAATTTCTTTTGGACACACCTGTGGCGTGCAGCATTGCACGCCGAGCTTGGGAACCGGGAACAGGCGCGGGATGCACTACAGAATCTGTTGGACCTGCAACCGGATTTTGCAGCCAAAGCCCCTGAAACTCTGTCGATCTGGCGGTTGGACGACACGTTCCGGGAAAAGCTGATGCGCAGCTTGCAAAAGGCCGGGCTGGAACATCAGTTCTGACAGCCGGGCAGGTTGGGTCGGGATCAGCACCCCAGTTCCTGCAAAACTCGGTTGTCTGGCTCGGATCCGGAGGGATCGGCCATTACATTGCCCAAGCGACCGTTTTCCCCGCATTCGATGATCTTGGTACCCCTGTCAATCATCTCGGGCTGATCGGTATATGCCACAAGGCCACTGCCCAGAACTGTATAAAGGCCATCTGGCTTCGGGGTGGAGTAGTATCCCTGAACCTGAACCACTCCGACCCTTTCGCCGAATAAATGGGTTTCCAGACGTGTTGCATCGATCCCGTTCGGTGTCGGCCGTCCAAAGACGCGCACCAGATCACCCGGTTTCAGATGGCTGGGCCTGATCCCGGTGATTACGGTATCTCCAACCACGTCATTGCCGTTGCGATCCGGGCCCAGATAGGTTCCGCTCAGCCGCGCCTCGGACTGTGCGCCGGGCAACCGCTCGATCATTGATGCGTTTACCTTTTGCCCTTGCCACAATCCGCTGATTGCGACCCAATCCCCGACCTTAATATCCGGCAAAAGATCGATTAACTCGACCTCGGTGCCCATCACGGTTATCCCGGCTTCGGACGCGGCGCTTATCTCCCCGACAAGGGGATATACCTGCCGAATGTTCCGCGCATACCAATTGTCACCCTGCCGCTCGGCCACAATCGCGACGGTGTGGCCGGGGCGCAGTTCGCTTGCGTTCATTGCCGGAATGGCCCCGTCGACGGGCATGTCGTCTGTGATCTCTAGATGCAGCCCATTCACGACGATACTGCCCAGATCGGTGATTGTGCCGACAATACCGGTTCCGATGATCCCGCCTTCGCGGTCTTCGTTGTCCCGAGCTGTGACCGGTGCGATCCATGCAGTCATAGCCAGGATTGCAGCCAAAATGCGCAGAAACACGATCATGTCTCCTTACCTTTGTCCGGTGAGGGCAGAACATAGGCGCCCATTGCAAAGCGGCCCCTGTGATCGCCGTCCTGATCGCGGTCCTGCAATTTGCGTGCCAATGCGTTGATGTCCTGAAGCAACGCCTGCGCCCGCTGGCTTGAAGTTTCGCGCAATTCCTCGATCGAAGCGGGCGAAAGGTGCGAGTATCGAACGGCCCGGTCGAAGTTTCTGAGTGTGTCCTGATCCGCAAGAAGGTTTTGGGTGGCGGCTGTCAGGTGTGCCGACAAGGTGGCCTGATAGGCCGCCACCTGTTCGGCACTGCCGCCCGACGGCAGAAAGGCGTGGGTCAGCAACCGGAAAGCGCCGTCTGCCTGCAACTGCACAATATTTTGATCCACAAGGGTCTGCAAAACAGTTCCCGGGGCCATGTCGACACGTGCATGGCGTACAAGCTCGTCAAAACCCGGGCTGTCCTCGTCACCCTTGCGGTGCAAATCACGTGGTGAACCGGAATTATCCTGAAACTCCGGCGACGTTGCCCAATAGCTGATGACCAGTGCCGCTGCGTTGCAACTGCGCCTCTCGGCAACATCACTTTCCGGATCACGAAGCCTTTTGACATCCTTGCGGTGAATGCCGGTCAAAAGGCTGGCTTTGCTGTCACTGAGCGGTTCTGCCGAGGTTTCGAGCGCGGCTGTCAACAACGCCTTCTTCATTGCCTCGGTCGCCGTGCCAATGGTTACGCCATGCGCGACCATGGCCTGCGCCAGCGGGGCCAGCAGCGCGGCCAGGGCGGAATCGAATGGGTTATCAGGGCCGTTTGACATCGTGTTACTAGTTATGGGCTTTCAGGCGGATAACATTTACTATTTGACTGCACATTCAACGGTTTCGTTACCGATGTGTGATTGAACGTGAAGTGTAATGGGAAATTTTCCCATTATCAATATGGCGTGACCCACTAGAAAGTGAGACCGCCATGCAAGATATAGTCATCAATCATTTGAAGGAATTTCGGCCACTTACACCGTCAACGGCTGATTGTGCGCCTGATAACAACGCCTTGTCGCGCCTCAGCCCGCAGGACCGTGCGCAGTTCCGCAGGTTTGGCTGGGGGCCCAAGGTCAAGCCTCGGTACGCGACGATCGCAGACGCAGTGCTTCACCAGTTGGGCACGCAGCCGGATGCGGACGCTGTTGAGTGCGGTGGCTATAAGATGAGCTATCGCGCGCTGGATGAGGCATCCAACCGGTTGGCAGGTGTGCTGCGCGCCCATGGTGTCAAACGTGGTGATGCGGTTTGCCTCTATTTACGCCGCTCAGTCGAAATGGTGGTCGGAATTGTCGCCGCAATGAAGCTTGGCGCTGCATATGTGCCGCAACACGTGGGCGTAGCGCCGTCCGAAACGCTGCGCCACATCGCCGATGTCACCGGGGCAAAAGTGCTGCTGAGCCTCAGCGAACTGGTCGATCAGGTGCCCGTGGCGGCCGATCAGACGCTGATCACAATTGACACGGTGATGTTTGATCCAATGCTGGATGCGCCGGTGCCTGTGGGCGACGAATTTCGCGCCTTGCCGGATGATCTGGCGATGATCCTGTTTACCTCGGGCACAACGGGTGTCCCGAACGGAGTGCAGGTCACACACGCCAATCTGGCTAACATTCTGTTGACCGCACCCGGCGATCTGGGAATGCGCCCGGGGTTGAAGGTCGGTCAGATCCTCTCGATCGCATTCGACATGGCGGCATGGGAGACGCTTGGGGCGCTGTCCAACGGTGCGACGCTTGTCATTCGCGGCAAGTCCATTCAGGAAACGGCGGAAAAGGTCGATGTGCTGATTGCCACACCGTCGATCCTGAATTCGCTGGATCACTCCCGGTGCCGGCAAATCAAAGTGGCCGCTGTGGCGGGTGAGCCCTGTCCGCGCCCGCTGGCCGATGCCTGGTCATCGTTTTGCACCTTTTACAACTCCTGTGGGCCAACGGAAACGACCATCATCAATACGGCCGAGCCGCATTTTCCCGATAAACCGGTCCTGTCAATCGGGCGTCCGACACCGAACAATACCGTCTATATTCTGGACGAGGACCTGCGCCCACTGCCGATGGGTCACAAGGGTGAGATGTGGGCAGGCGGTGACTGTGTGACTGCGGGGTATCTGGCAAATCCCGATCTGACCTCAGACCGTTATCGCCCCGATCCGTTCCGGCCCGGCCACATGATGTTCCGCACCCGCGATCTGGGCCGCTGGACGGAAGATGGAGAGTTGGAGCATTTCGGGCGCGTGGACGATCTGGTCAAGATACGTGGCTTTCGCGTCGAGCTGGATGGTGTCACCAATGCGCTGGAGGCCTCGCCGTGCTGCCAACAGGCGGTGACACTGAAATATGACGACCGCAATCTGGTCAGCTTTATCTCACCGGCCACGGCCTGCCCGAAACAGGCCGCGCAGTCGGTGTCCGACCGCCTGCCTTACTACTGCGCTCCGGCGTTGGTGCTTCCGATGGAGAGCCTGCCGCGCACGCCACGCGGAAAACTGGACAAGCGTCTGCTGCTGAAGCTGGCGCAGGACCATATGACCGCCACAGATACGGAGCTGACCAGATGACGACCCAAGCGACAAATCTGGAATCCCGCGCCCTGAACTGGCGGCGGATCACCCGGCATCCCGCACTGATGGAATACCGCCGTCTGGCTTTCCTCGTGGCAGTCCTGAATTTGAGTGTGTTTGCGCTGGGGCTGCGCGACGGGCGTTGGTTCTTTGGTAACGAGTACGCACTGAGTCCCATTGCGGACATGGCGTTGATCAACCTGAGCTTCGGAATTCTGATCCGGCAGCAAAGGGTGATCAACGCCTTATTCTGGCTGGCAACCCGCGTGCCGGTTTCCTGGCCACTATGGATACGCTGGGGGGCCGGAAAGGTGTTTCATTTCGGTGGCCTGCATTCGGGTGGAACGGTCGCAGGCACGATCTGGTTCGGATTTCTTCTTTATGCGATGATCCGGAACCGGTTGAGCGGGGGTGTGGTCCCTTCGGATCTGACGCTGGGGTTGAGTGCAGCCATGGTGGTGCTGATGACCGTGATGGTCATCTCGGCCCTTGGTCCGATCCGCGCCCGGTTTCACAACGCGTTCGAGAAAATTCACCGCTTTGTCGGGTGGACGGTTCTGGGCTTGTTCTGGGGGCAAACCGTGTCGATCACACGGGATATGGGGGGAGATCTGCTGCACAGCCCCGCCTTCTGGATGCTGTGCCTGATCACGCTGTCGATCCTGTCGCCATGGTTAACCCTGAAGAGGGTCAAGGTTGATATCGTCAAGCCTTCCAACCATGCCGTTCTGGCGCGGTTTGACTATGGCGATACACCATTTCCCGGCAGTTCCAATGCGATCAGTCATACCCCCTTTGGCGAGTATCATTCGTTCGCCAACATCCCGGCACCGAATGAGGCTGGATACAGGCTGGCGATCAGCCGGGCGGGGGACTGGACCGGGCGGTTCATCGATAGCCCGCCGGACAAGGTCTGGGTCAAGGGCATTACCACATCAGGCGTGGCGCGGATTGAGGTGTTGTTCAAAAGGGTCGTCTATGTCGGCACAGGTTCCGGCATTGGACCGATCCTGCCGCATCTTTTGGCGGGTGAGGTACCCAACCGCCTGATCTGGTCCACGCGCAGCCCGCGCAAGACATATGGGGATGCGCTCGTGGACGAGATCGAGGCGCATACCGAAAACCCGCTGATCTGGGACACTGACACGCAGGGCAAGCCGAACCTGTCGGCGCTGGCCTTGCAGGCGGTGCGGGACAGCGGGGCCGAGGCGGTCATTGTGATCTCGAACCAGAAGCTGACCCGTAAGGTCGTGCATGACATGGAAAGCCTGGGCATCCCGGCCTATGGCGCAATCTGGGACAGTTGAACATGTATGAAACGATTGAAACCGAGACACAGGGCCGGGTTGCGACGATCCGTTTCAACCGGCCCGATCAATTGAACGCGCTGAATACGCAGGTGATGGACGAGGTGTTGAAGGCGACGACCGCCTTTGACGCTGACCCGGATATCGGCTGCCTGATCCTGACCGGAAACGATCGCGCCTTTGCTGCCGGGGCTGATATCGGTGAACTGCTTGTTCAGGACTACGCCAGCATGCAGGCCAGCGACTTCTTTGGAGGATGGGACCGGTTCGCCGCGCTGCGCATTCCAAAAGTGGCGGCCATCAGTGGATATGCTTTAGGCGGAGGGTGCGAGATTGCGATGATGTGCGACGTCATTCTGGCCTCGGACACTGCAAGGTTCGGGCAGCCTGAAATCAAGATCGGATGCATTCCCGGTATCGGAGGTACACAACGCCTGACGCGGCTGATCGGGCGGGCGCGGGCGATGGACATGATCCTGACCGGGCGCATGATCGACGCGCATGAGGCCCTGCAGATGGGACTGGTCAGCCGCGTTGTGCCGCAGGACACATTGATCGAAACTGCGCAAGACGTGGCGCAGACGATAGCAGGGTATGCTCCGGATATTGTGCAAATGGCGCGGTCTTGTGTGAACTTGGCCGAACAAAGCCAGCTTGAGACCGGTATCCGGTACGAGCGGCAGATGTATCACTCGCTGTACGGGCTACCGGCCCAAAAAGAGGGGATGTCGGCCTTTCTGGAAAAACGAAAACCCCGGTTTCATCCCGATTGATCCTGAGGGGGTGGCTACGGAACCCTTTGTCCCTCAGGGCTGAAGGACAGCGCCTTGTCCTGATCAAATTCGATCGCGACCGCCGCGCCGGGTTCAACCTGATGTTGTCCGAAGGCCCTGACAGTAAAGGGTTTTTCCGTTCCGATATCAGCAAGGATATTTGTATCCGCCCCCAGATTCTCAACATGTACGACAGTGCCTGACAGGGGCCCGGTGTCACTCAGCCGGGCATGTTCGGGGCGGATGCCCACCAGCTGACCCTGAGCCCTGCCAACTCGGTCCGCAGGAACAAAATTCATCGCCGGGGACCCGATAAATTCCGCCACAAACCGGTTGGCGGGGTTGTTGTACAGCTCCATCGGACTGCCCACCTGTTCAACCTGACCGTCACGCAGAACGACGATCTTGTCGGCGAGTGTCATGGCCTCGGTCTGATCATGGGTCACGTAAATCATGCTGGCACTGATCTGCCGGTGCAGGTTGGCAATTTCGATGCGGGTGTTCAGCCGCAATGCCGCGTCGAGATTGGAGAGCGGCTCGTCAAACAGAAACAGCTTGGGATTGCGCACAATGGCACGACCGATTGCCACCCGTTGCCGTTGACCACCGGACAATTCGGCCGGGCGGCGCTCCAGATACGACCCCAGCGACAGCATCCGGCCGGCCTCGGTGATCCGGCGCTGAATTTCAGCCTTTGGATGTCCAGCCTTTTTCAGCCCCAGCTCCATATTGCCCCGGACGGTCAGGTGCGGGTAGAGCGCGTAGGATTGGAATACCATCGCGATCCCACGCTTGGCGGGGGGAGTGGTGTTTACCACCTCGCCGTCGATTTCGACCGTTCCTTCCGTCGCATCCTCAAGCCCGGCAATGACGCGCAACAGGGTCGACTTGCCGCAGCCCGAGGGGCCGACAAACACCACAAACTCATTTTCTTCTACCGTGAGGTCGATGTTTTTCAGAACCTCGACCGAGCCGAATGACTTACAAACGTTGGATAGTTTCAGCGCGGTCACGTTACGCCTCCTTCAGGTCAACCGGTTGTCCGGTTCGGATACTTTCGTCTGCCGCCAGACAAATGCGCAAGGATTGTACCGCGTCGCTCATGTGGCGGGTCAGATCGATATCCTGCGAGATCGCGCGCAGCATATAGTCCTGTTCCGCATCGCAAAGCTGTTGATGATCCGGCTCGCCCTGCATCTCGATCAGGTGATCGCCCGAGGGGCGATGGACCAGAATGCCACCGACCCGGGTATGGCCGTCCACGTCATCGGATGCGCCCTTGTTGCCTTCGGTGATCGAAACTGCACCGTTGGGCGAGATGATGTCTTTCACGAAAAACGCAGTTTCGGACATCATCGGCCCCCAACCCGCTTCGTACCAGCCCACGGAGCCGTCAGCGAAGACCACCTGAAACTGGCCATAGTTATACATGTCCTCGGCAATCTCATCTGACAGGCGCAAACCCATTCCGTTCACGCGAACGGGCAGGGCATCTGTGATCTGGCACATGACGTCAACGTAATGCACGCCGCAATCCACGATGGGAGAGGTCGTTTGCATCAGCATCTTGTGCGTTTCCCATGTAGGGCCGTCCGATTGCTGGTTCAGGTTCAGGCGAAAGACATAAGGACCACCAAGATCGCGTGCCTCGGATATCAGGCGCATCCACGAAGGATGGTGTCGCAGGATGTATCCGACGACCAGTTTGCGGCCGGTTTCCTTTGCTTTGGCTACGACGCGTCGGGCATCTGCAACAGTGGTGGCCAGAGGCTTTTCAACAAAGACATGCGCGCCGATATCCATTGCCGCGCAAGCATAATCCGCATGGGTGTCTGAATAGGTGGCGATGACCACCAGTTCGGGCCGGGTCCGTGACAAAGCGGTGTTGAAATCCGTAAAGACCGGATACCCTTGCAGCGCCGGATGCGAGACTTCGCCCGAGCGGTTGATCAGCCCCACGATTTCAGCGTCAGGGTTATTGTGATGTGCAAGGGCGTGACTCAGCCCCATATTGCCCAGTCCGGCAATCAGTACACGGATCATTTGACCGCTCCCGAAGTGATGCCGCGGATGAGTTGCCGCGAAAAGATGATGTAGAGGCCCATGACCGGCAAGATCGCCATGCTGAGTGCAGACAGAACCGCATTCCAGTCGGTCACGAATTGCCCGATGAAGACCTGACTGCCAAGTGTCAGTGTCTTGGTCTCTTCCGCCGGTGCAAGGATCAGCGGGAACCACAGATCGTTCCAGATGGGGATCATGTTGAATACCGCAACCGTCGCCATTGCCGGTCGCACCAGCGGCAGAACAAGGCGGAAGAAAATAGTATATTCGCTGAGGCCATCGACACGCCCGGCATTCTTCAGATCGTCACTGACCTGCCGCATGAACTCGGACAAGATGAAAACGGCCAGCGGCAGCCCTTGCGCGGTATAGACAAGGATCAGCGCCCAAAGCGTGTTCACAAGTCCGGTGGCCACCATCATCTCAAGGATAGCGACAGTACCGATCCGGATGGGGATCATGATGCCAAGCGCCAGATACAGCCCCATCAGGGTGTTGCCCCGGAACCGGTATTCGGACAGGGCAAAAGCGGCCATGGCCCCGAACAGAAGGATGAAGAACAGCGAGGCGACGGTGACGATCATCGAGTTCTGAAAATACAGGAAGAAATCCCCCTGTTTCATCACCGTCTGGTATCCGATCATCGAAAACGTGTCCGAGCTTGGCAGCGCCAGCGGCTCGCGAAAGATGGCTTTGCGGGTTTTGAAACTGTTGATCAGGATCACAAAAACCGGGAACAGCGCGATCAGCGTGTATATGATCAGCGCCCCATGCATCGCGGCAATATTGAGTGGGTTTGTGCGGGCCTTGTTCATCACTATCACCTCAGAACTGATACCGGCGGATGCGTGTCTGGATCAGGAAAAGATAGATACAGACGCCGGTCAGGATGATGCCGAACATGGCTGTGGCGATGGCCGAACCCATGTGCGGATCGCCCAATTGCAACTGAAACCCGAAGAAGGTGCGGTACATGAAAGTCCCGAGGATGTCCGTGGAAAAGTCCGGCCCGGCCAGCGCGCCCTGTGCCGCGTAGATCAGGTCGAACGCGTTGAAGTTTCCCACGAATGTCAGGATCGAG
Organism: Ruegeria sp. BJ6; assembly: GCF_056537885.1. NCBI lineage: Bacteria > Pseudomonadati > Pseudomonadota > Alphaproteobacteria > Rhodobacterales > Roseobacteraceae > Ruegeria > Ruegeria sp. BJ6. The sequence goes on from NZ_JBQFSG010000012.1 coordinate 43,313, forward strand.
ATGATGCCGATCGAGGGCAGGATCAATGGCAGTTTGATCCGCCAGAACGCGGACATGCCAGTGACACCTTCAACCTCGGCGGCCTCAAGAATTTCTTCGGGGATCGACAGCAGTGCCGCATAGATCAGCATCATCGGGATGCCCACGAACTGCCAGACCGACACAAGCGCCAGCGTGGTCAGTGCGTATTCCTCCTTGCCCAGCCACGGGGCATAGAGCGATTTCAGACCCACCGCTTTCAGCAGATCGGGGGCGATACCCCAGATCGGCGACAGGATCAGCTTCCAGGCGAAACCCACGATGACAAAGGACAGTATCGTCGGGATGAAAATGGCCGAGCGATAGAAGGCGGCATAGCGCAGGCGCGGATGGCTGAGTATCGCGGCCAAAGCGATGCCGATCGGGTTCTGAACCAGCATGTGAATGAAAAAGAACCAGAAGTTGTTGCCAAGCGCATTCCAGAATGCCCCGGACCAGTTGGGATCACCAAACAATGTCAGAAAGTTATCCAGCCCGACAAATACGCGGACCTGTTCCACCTCGGTATACAGCGCCAGTCGCAGGGTGTTGAACAGGGGAAAGATCATCACAGCGGTATAGACCAGCACCGCAGGTGCCAGAAAAATCACGATGTGCCATTTGTTTCGGCTGTTGCCCATAGCCTGCCTCGGCGGTTCGGAACGCCCCCGGCCAATCAGCCGAAGGCCTTCGATATAAGGGATGGGTTACTGGTGTGGCGCGTACCAGCTAGCCAAACCGTCCTGCAGCCGCTGGCCTGCATCGGCCGGGCTTTCGGTGCCTTTCACAACGTTCGCCGACGCGTTCCAGGTTTCCAGTTCCAGGTTCGGCTCGCCGCGCGACAGAATCTGGTAGGTCGAGCGAATGGTCGACCCGCATTCCCCACGCCAGCTTGCGAATTCCTTGGCAAGTGGGTCTTCCAGTTCGACAGGCTCGTTGGACAGCGGGAAGAATCCAGGCAGGGCGTTACCAAAGATATTCGCAAATTCCGGAGACGCGACCCAAGCCAGAAACGTTTGCGCCGCCTCGGGGTTTTCGGTCGCGGCATTCATGCCAATCCCAATATCTGTGTGATCAGAGATATAGCACGTGTCCCCGGCGTTCTTTACCGGAGGCTTGAATGCGCCCATTTCAAAGTCCGCTTGCGTGTTGAAGCCCGAGATTTCCCAGCTCCCCGCTGGGTAAATAGCAGCCCGTCCCAGCGTGAACAGGTTCTGGCTGTCCGGGTAGGTCTGTGCCTCGTACCCGTCGCCCAGATAGTCTTTCCATCGCGCCAGAGTTTCATAGGGCGCGACCCATTGTTCGTCGGTCAGTTTTTGCGATCCATCGATCAGAGCAAGTCGACCCTCTTCACCTTTCCAATAGTTCGGCCCAATGTTGTTGTAGCCCATTGTGGCGGCTTCCCATTGGTCGTTCGTGCCCATCGCCATCGGAATGTAAGTGCCGTCCTCTCTGATTTTGTCCAGCGCAGCAAAGAACTCATCCTCGGTCTGAGGGGCCTCGATTCCAAGCTCGTTAAATGCGTCCTTGTTGTAGATGAAGCCATGGATCACCGAGGCCATCGGAACGCAGAAAGTGGCCGAGCCGTCATCGGTCTGCCACGCAGATTTTGCCACGTCCGAGAAGTTTGACATTGCCGGTAAATCGGAAAGGTCAGAAAGGTGCCCGCCATCATACAGCCCGAGCGACCGATCAAATGGACGACAGGTGATTATGTCACCTGCCGAACCGGCCTCGAGTTTTGCGTTTAAAGCGGCATCGTATTCCGTGGGTGCAAGCGGTGAGAATACAATCTTGATGTCAGGATGTCGCGCCTCGAACGCCGGTATGATCTTGTCCTGCCACAACGTCAGGTCATCGTTGCGCCAGCTTTCGATCGTTAGTGTCGTTTCCGCAAAGGCCGCGCCACTCAGAGCGGTTGATGCCAATAATATTGCTCCAAAAGACTTCCTGTTCATGTTTCCTCTCCCTGTTGATGCAAATTGATTTTGAGGCGCTCCAGTGCCGGTCGGACCTGCCCCCCGGTATCCTGTAAAATTTGTTCCGCCCGATCGCGTGCAGAGACACCCGCAGCCAGCAAGATGGCAGTTTTCACGTGCCCCTCAGAGCGTGTCAGCGCATCCCGCGCTAAGGTGTCTGAGCTGCCGGTAATTTTCTTCACGATACTCAGCGCGCGAGCCCTGAGCTTTTTGTTGTCGGCGATGACATTTACCATAAGGCCGTCAAGGACATGCCCCAGCCGAATACCCATCAGTGTCGACATCAGGTTGAGCGCGGCCTTTTGCGCTGTCGCGGCCCCCATGCGGGTCGATCCCGCAATAATTTCGGGCGGAGTTTGCAAATGGATTGCGCAGGTCGAATGCGCGAACAGCTTGGCATCAGGGTTGTTCGCGATGCAAATTGTCTGCGCGCCTGAGTTTCGGGCCAGTTTCGCAAACGCCACTGCAAACGGGGTCGATCCGCTGGCTGATATGGCGATAACTGTGTCATGCGCGGTTACGTCCTGTGCAGCGGTTTGCGCTTCGGCTTCATCATCTTCGGTATGCCCCGGCATCGCGGCATCTGTCGGCACACCTCCGGCCATGCAAATCCGAATGCGTTCTGGGGACAATCCGAACGTTCCCGACAACTCTGCCGCATCTGCAAGGCACATAAGGCCCGAGGACCCTGCGGCGGCATAGAAAATGCGCCCCCCTTGCCGAATGGTTTCTGTGAGGATTTCCGCGCCCGCCGCAATTTCGTTTAGGCTGCCGGCGACCGATGCAAGGGCATCCTGTTGCCCTTGCAGAAGGCAGGACAGAATTTCCGGGTTGGGCTTGAGGTCCAAGTCAACCGCCGCATCGCGCAGCATTTCGGTTTTTAGCGGCGTTTGCGGCTTCATGCGATTCCCCCGTGGCCCTCATATCTAATACCTTTACAATACCTTTTGTCCATCTTTTCTTTTTCAAAAACCACCTAATGAATTGGGAAAAGTGCCAACCGCGGATAAATTTTAGCTAAAAAATACCTTTTGGTGCGCTCAAAGGTATTGTAAAGGTATTTACATGATTGAGTCCTTTCCCTACTTGATTGCCATAGATGGCGGCGGCACCTCCTGCCGGTTCGCCCTGACGACTCCGGCGGGCCGCCATGAGTTGAAACTTGGCAGTGCGAATGTCTTCTCGGACTTCGATCGCGCCATCGGTACGATATTGGAAGGCCTTCGCGGATTGATGGAAGCCGCCGGGCTCAATCCAGCTGAGCTGGAAGGCATACCCGTTTACGCGGGGTTGGCGGGCGTCACGGATCAGACCGTTGCCCGGCGTGTTGCCCGGCACCTGCCGTCCGGAATCGTCGGGGTTGAAGATGACCGGCGGTCCGCCGTTGTGGGTGCGCTGGGGGATCGGACGGGCAGTTTGATAGGAGTGGGAACCGGTTCGTTTCTCGCGCGACAGGATTGCGGTGAAATCCGGTTCGCGGGTGGATACGGCCCTTTGATTGGGGATCAGGCGTCCGGGAACTGGCTTGGGTTGGAGTTGTTTCGGCAGGTTCTGCTGACAATGGATGGTGTTGGATCTTCCACGCCCCTGACCGACGAGATTTCGGCGCGTTTCGGCGACGATCCGATGCGTCTGGTCGAATTCTCAGGACAGGCGCGCCCGGCCGATTTCGCGAGCTTTGCCCCGGCAGTGGTGGGTGCTGCCGGAAAGGGTGACAAAGTCGGGCTGGATCTCATGCAAAGGGGGGCTGACTATCTTATGGTGGTATTGCGATCTCTGGGATGGACAACCGGCGAGCCGATTTGCGCAATAGGTGGGGTGGCGCCTCACTATGTTCAGTACTTGCCACCGGAAATGGCGGGATCAGTCATTGCACCGTTAGGCAGCGCCCTGGATGGCGCGATGGTGCTGGCGCAAAGGCTGGCCCAGAGACACCGGCAGGGCGCGGCATGACAGTTCAGACAATCGAAAGCTTTCTGAAGTCGGACGGTTGGATGCAGGACAGCGCCGGCCCCAGATATGTCCAGTTGCGCAAGCGGATCGAAGAAAGCATCGCAAAAGGGGTTCTGGTCAAGAGCTCGCCGCTACCGGCAGAGCGCGAGATTGCAAACCTGACGGGCTTGTCCCGTGTCACGGTTCGCCGGGCCATGCAGGATCTGGTTGACCGTGGCATCATCATACAGCGTCAGGGTTCGGGTAGCTTTGTCTCGGACGGCACGCCGAAGGTTGAGCAATCGTTGTCCCGTCTCACCTCATTCACCGAGGACATGATGCGTCGTGGGTTGCGCTCATCCAGCGAGTGGCTGGAGCGTGGTGTACATGTGCCTTCCCCCGAGGAGGTCATGGCCCTTGCCCTGTCATCCGGTGAAGCCGTATCGCGGATCGCCCGGCTGCGCCGTGCCAACGACAAGCCGATGGCGATTGAGCGCGCCTCGTTGCCGACCGATATTCTGCCCGATCCACTTGAGGTCAAGACCTCGCTTTACGAGGTGCTGGAAAGCAGTGGAAACCGCCCGGTGCGTGCCTTGCAGCGCATTTCGGCGATCAACCTTGAAGATGAGGACGCAAACCTGTTGGGTGTCTCTCCCGGTGCGGCCGGTCTTAGAATTGAACGTACATCTTACTTGCCGAACAGGCGGGTCGTAGAATTTACCCGCTCCATCTATCGCGGTGATGCCTATGATTTTGTGGCCGAACTGCGCTTTGCAAATAGTTAGGACGCCGGATGCAGACCCTACCAACCCGAATGCGTCAGGAGATCGACGAAATTCCCGAAGCCGTCGAACGGTTGCTGAGCCTTGGAGAGAACGACATTCGCCAAGTGGCAACGGCCGTGCGGACACTAGACCCGGCGTTCATGATGACAGTGGCTCGAGGGTCGTCTGATCATGTCTGCACCTACCTGAAATACGCGTCGGAAATTCTGTTGGGCGTACCGGTGGCATCCGTCGGGCCGTCCATCGGCTCGATCTATGATGCGACGCTCAAACTGAACCGTGGGCTATGCGTTTCGGTTTCCCAATCCGGGAAAAGCCCGGATATCACGGCGATGGCCACCAATGCCGGTCGCGATGGCGCGATGACCGTAGCATTGACAAACAATCCCGACTCGCCGCTGGCAAAAACCAGTGCGCACACGATTGATATTCAGGCCGGGCCAGAGTTAAGCGTGGCGGCAACCAAGACATTCGTGACCTCGGTCGTGGCCGGGCTCTGGCTTTTGGCTGACTGGAACAGGAACGAGGCCTTGCTGTCTGCGATCCGCAATCTGCCGAAGCAGTTGGAAAAGGCGACTCGGATAGATTGGCCACAGGTGCGCGAAGCAATCGGGGCGCAATCTTCTCTGTTCACCCTCGGTAGGGGACAGGCACTGGCGGTGTCCCACGAAGCAGCTTTGAAGTTCAAGGAAACATGCCAATTGCACGCTGAAAGCTATTCCTCTGCCGAAGTGTTGCACGGACCGGTTTCGATTGTTGAAGAGGGATTCCCGGTTCTGTGTTTCGCTGCAGCTGATGCGGCGGAACCGGCGCTGTCTGAAATCGCTGATGCGATCAGCGCAAAAGGCGCGCGCGTTTTTGCCACGACAGACAGGGTTCAGGCGGCGGCGTGTATCGAATCTGTGAGGACAGATCATGCGCTGACCGACCCCGTCAGCCTGATTGTCTCGTTCTATTCGATGGTCGAGGCATTTGCGGCATCGCTTGGCATCGACCCCGACGCCCCGCGACACCTGAACAAGGTAACGGAAACCGTATGATGACTGGCCTGCAAGCCTTTATGGGCGCACGTATCCTGACAGAGGACGGAGTGCTGGACGGTCACGCAGTGATGCATGAGGCCGGTCAGATCGTGGCGATTGCGCCCGAGGCGGAAGTCCCCGACGGTGCAGAGGTGACGCAATTAGACGGTGGCCTGCTGACGCCCGGTTTTGTGGACCTTCAGGTCAATGGCGGGGGCGGGGTGATGTTCAACAATGCTCCACATGTCGAAACACTGCGCAGGATGGCTGATGCTCATGCCCGGATCGGGGCAACGACGATCCTTCCGACGCTGATCACAGACACACCAGAGATTACCGGGCATGCAATAGATGCCACGGTTCAGGCAATCGGCGAAGGCATTACCGGTATTGCGGGTCTCCATCTGGAAGGGCCGCATCTTTCGCTGTCCCGCAAGGGTGCGCATGATGGGCAACTTGTACGGCCGATGCAGGTGCCAGATCTTGATGTTCTGTTGCGGGCAGCCGAAAGGTTGCCGGTGTTGAAGGTTACGGTTGCCCCGGAAAGCGTAACGGACATTCAGATCACGGCCCTGTCTAGTGCTGGCGTTCTTGTATCCTTGGGGCACACGGATGCGAGTTTTGACGATTGCCGTAAGGCTGCAGAGGCCGGAGCGCGCTGCGTCACGCATTTGTTCAATGCCCAAAGTCAGATGGGCAATCGCGAACCCGGAACTGTAGGTGCGGCAATAGCTCTTGGCCGTCTGTCCGCCGGGCTGATTGCAGACGGTATCCATGTTCATCCGGCATCGGTACGCAATGCCATCCGCGCAAAGACCGGACCCGGACAGATTTTTCTGGTCAGTGATGCAATGGCGACGGCAGGGTCAGAGATTGACTCGTTCACATTGAACGGCAGGGAAATCCGGCGTGACGGCGACCGACTGACGCTTGAGGATGGAACTCTGGCCGGGGCGCATCTTGAATTGCTGACAGCGATCAGGAACGTGAGCGACATGGCAGAGTTGTCCGTCGAAGAGGCGTTTCGTATGGCGACGCTGATTCCGGCGGATCTGATCGGTGCGGGTCATCTGGGCAGGCTGAATGCCGGTGCGCAAGCTGACATATTGCATGTTGATAATACCACCAGACTACGCGGGGTCTGGACGCGCGGCCTTCAGCGCACGCTTTAACCCGCCAGTTCCGGGTGCAGATAGGCCTTGGGGTAGGGCAGAGGTGTGATCGGCCCCAGAGGAACAACGCCGTTCCAGCTTCTGCCGAAATATCCCTGCCGGCAGTGAACCAACGAGTTGCTTTCAGCAACGCCCGGCATCGCGTACACCCGACAGAGCCAGCGCCACAGATGCGGGTAGTCAAGCATTCTTGCGCCGTTCAGCTTCATTCGCAGGTAATAGACAGGATCGTGGCGGAACAACGTCGGGAAAAGGCGCAGATCGGCCTCGGTGAATGACGTGCCAGTCAAAAATGGCCGGTTGTCTGAGGCCAAGCGGGCTTCGAGTTGGGAAAGTGTGTCGAAATAGGCCTCGAACGCAGCTGCATATATTTCCTGATCCGAAGAAAATCCGGCCTTGTAAGCTCCGTTATTGATTGTGGTGTAGATTAACGTATTCAAGTCGTCGATCTCGGCGCGCAAATCCGGATCGTGAGGATACAGGTGGGGATGGCTCACCCCCGGAATGCCGCCGCCAAGTTCCACGGCATGCAGGTCCAGCATCCGGATGATTTCGGCACTTTCGTTGTTGACGATCCGCCCGAGTTTCTTGTCGTAAAGGATCGGAACGGACCGTTCGGTTGATCCTTCGGCCGCGTATATGCCCTTGACCAGCCGATGATTGCGCCCGGTTCCGGTTTCACCGGTGCATTCGGGCAGTGGTGCACCGGTTAGCGAAGCGACCTGGCTCGGATCAAATTGCCAGTTGTTGGCACCTTCGGGATCGCTTTCCTCTGTTCTGTTGGGAAACGCGACATCCATCGTGCTGCTGTCCTGAAGTCCAAGAATGTTCCGCGCCAGCGTCACCCGGTGGCACCAGGGACAATTCAGCGCCACAAAAAGGTGATAGCGCCCCGCCTCCGCGGGAAAGTCGGCGTCACCGATTGCGTGTCTGAATCCACTGACGCCACGCACGAATTCACCCCGTGCGCGGCGGCTTTCGGCATTCGCCTGATCTTCCTGTTTCGTCAGATCGCCCATCTTCTCAGACGGTGATGCAGAATGATGGGCACGGCAAGCTCTTCTTCGTCGCCCAGATGGCGGTTCAGAAAGGCTTCGATCACTTCCGAGGTGTCATGCAATCGCCCGACCTCGTCATGCGCTTGCCGTTCATCAAGCTGGATCAGCTTAATCGCACGGTTGGCGGTCCGAGTGTAGCTGTCCAGAACCTGATCAAGATCAGCGTGATCTTTTTCCAGCAGCTCTAGACCCGCATCGAACCGGGGGTCTGTCGCCGACAATTCCGGGAAAAAGCTGTGATCTTCCCAGCCGTGATGACCGTGCAAGTTCGCCACCAGCGCGTTTCCATAATAAGAAAGGCGGCTTGCGTATTTCTCGGGGGCAATGCCCTTGTCCAGATACGCCTGCGCGTCCGTCCGCACCAGACTGGCCAGCCGACGAAACATCTGGTGCGCGCCAAGCCAATGGCGGGTCTTTTCATGGAAGCCTGGATGGGTGTCCCAGTCCCCGCGCGGATACTCGTTCAGCAAGACGCGCATTTCGGTGGGCATATCGTCAGTACGGATGTTGACTGTGTCAAGCATGGTCCTGCTCCTTTCCGACCACATCTGGGGCGGAAGGTATCATTTTTTCAGACCGAAAAATGCACAGGCAATGTGCTGCGTACGCACGTTACTCTATGATGCTCGATTGCGCAGCAAGGTGGCCGGTTTGTCGGAAGACGCAGATGGAGTGCGTTTTTTTATCACGTGTCACAAAGAAAAGGGGCGGTGAATAACCGCCCCGATCAATTTTTCGACTTAGGTGTTAGGCGTGCACATCGATCTTGCAGATCGACATGTCCTCGACTTCGTCCCAGTCGATTTCAAGACCCAGCCCGGCCCCGCCGGATGCGTTGACGTATCCTTCGGCGTCGACCTCGATCCGGCCAAGCGCATCCACCTGAAAGTCGGCATAGGGCACCGGCATCTCGAAGTACTCGCAATTATCAAAGGCGAGCATGAGGTGCAGGTTCGCCGCCATCGACAGGGCGCAGCCCCAGCTCTGGAACTCGACGTTATAGTTGTTTGCTTCGGCCAGTGCCATGACCTTGCGCGCGGGCGTGATGCCGCCTGCGGTTGTCGCGTCGATCCGCACACCGTCCCAGCAGTCGTGCCGCATGGCGTGGGCGATGTTGGGTAAATCGACGATGGTGTTGCCACCGGGCAGGATCGGGAGTTCCGTGCGGCGGCGCAGTTCGCGATATCCGTCCAGATCATGGTCGGGGAAGGGCGCCTCAAGCCAGACATAACCCATTTCGTACATCGCACGCGCCACCTTCAGCGCGCCTTTGTGGCTGTAGTAGGCGTCGGCATCGAACATGAAGTCCAACCCCTTGTCGCCATGGGCGGCATGGACGGCCCGCATCATTTCAATGTCGGCATTCGGCTCGCATTTGTAGTGGAACTTGAATGCGGCAAATCCCTGTTCGCGCAGCTCATCGATCAGATCAACGTAGGGTTCCGGTCCGTCGAATACCTGCGTCGAGGCATAGGCTTTGACCCGATCACGTGAGCCGCCGAGGAACATGTAAAGCGGCATGTCTGCCCGCTTGGCGGCCAGATCCCACATGGCGATGTCCAGCCCTGCGATTGAGGTGTTGGGGATCGATAGGCGGCGCAGTTGCATCCATTTCCAGATATCCTCGCGGCGCAGGGCGGCGCGGCCCAACAGGCCCTTCAGCAGCGGGCGCATGCCTTCGGCGACGGCGCGGTCAAAATCGTGCTCGGTGCACGAAAAGACCCCGCCCGCACCTTCGAACCCGTCCGAGGTGGTGATTCTGGCGATGGTGTTGGTGGTCAGCAATGCCGGCATGGTCGGCGACCACGAAAATTTGGGGATCCCGGTCTTGACGACATAGACCTGGATTCTCTCGATCTTACCAAAACGATCTTCTGTCATTTCAGTCATTTGCGTGCCCTCGGATGAGCGTGTTGGGGTTGATTTGCGGTCATTCGCTATCCTCACCTATGACAAACGGTATTGACGATCAATAGATATATCAGTTAATGCGCCAAAAATCATTCACCGCCCAACGGCATGCCAGTTGTAGAGGAGACCGCAGATGGCCAGCTTTGAATCCCAATGGCAGAGCACCTACAGAGTATCTTCGCATAGCGATCTTCCGGTTTTCGCCGATGTCGATGCGGTTGTTGTTGGCGGTGGTGCCGCCGGTGTGGCAGCAGCGGAAACCTTGGGACGCAAGGGACGCTCGGTTTTGCTGATCGAACGCTATGGGTTCTGCGGCGGCGGTGCCGTGGCTGGCCTGTCCGGCACCATTTGCGGGATGTTCCTGTCGACCGAAAAAGAAAACGCGGCGCCCGAGCAGGTGGTCTTTGGCTGGGCCGAGAAATTTCGCGCCGCGCTGGAAAGCCGCAATGGCGTCAGCGGCCCGCAGCGTTATGGCAAGACTTATACCGTTACTCATGATCCGCAGATCTGGCGCGAGGTGGCCGACGGTTTCCTGCGCGAGGCGGGTGTTCAGATCCTCTATCATTCGCAGGTCGTGGGCGTGCTGATGGAAGGCGATGCGTTTGGCGGGGTTATCGTGAACTCGAAATCCGGTCTTGCTCAGGTTCGCGCCAAGCGGATCATCGACGCGTCAGGCGACGGCGACGTGATCCACCGCGCAGGCTTCCAGACCACCAAGGGCAACAACGGTATGATCCAGAACCCGACCATGATCTTCCGCATGGGCGGTATCGATGTCGACCGGTTCTGTGAATATTGGGGCGAGGATACGATCAGCCCGCAAAAGGTCATCGATCAGCTGATCGCGGCGGACAACGAAGGCAAGCGCCTGCCGCGCAAGAAGATCTGGATCTTTCCTACCACCCGCCCGGGTGAACTGATGGTAAATGCAACTCGCATTCTGGGCTTTGACGGCCGCGATCTGGATGTGACCAATCCGGTCGACCATTCCGAGGGTGAACTGGTAGCCCGCCTGCAGGTCCGCGAATACGCAGATTTCCTGCGCAGCAACATTCCGGGTTGCGAAGAGGGCTATGTCAACGACACCGGGGTCGAGATCGGCATCCGCCAGACCCGCACCGTGACCGGCATCGCAACTTTGACCAACGAAGATGTGCTGGGTCGCTCCAAATCGCCCGATGCCATCGCCAACTCACCCTGGCCGATCGAACTGCATTCGGGAACCAAACCCAAGGTCGAATGGCTGTTCGACGACACCTATGAAATCCCCTACGGCACGCTGGTGCCAGTACAGGGCGAGAACATCATCGTTGCGGGACGCTGCCTGTCGGCGGAACACGAGGCGCTGGCCTCGGCCCGGGTGACGGCACAGTGCTTCGGCTACGGCCATGCGGTGGCGCTGGCTACCGATCTGTCCATCAACGAAAACACCGCCATCCGCGACATCAAGGGCGTAGATATCCGCACCCTGCTGAACAACGAAGGCGCAAGGCTGTAAGCGCTCCCTACTCGGATGCTGCACGTTCAAACCACTGCAGCATCCTCCCCAAAACACCGTTTTCGTTGCGCACTGGACGATGCTGAAGAAAATAGGACACTTTCCGGTTCGAAATCGTTGGCCCGAGGCGCAGCACTTCGCCTTTGGCCAGTGCCTGTTCGACAAGCCCGCGCCAGCCCATGCCGACACCCTCGCCATTGCGGACCGCCTCCAACAAAAAGGGATAGGCATTGAACGTCGGTGGGCGGTCGAATGCCGGCGGCTTGAGCCCCGCATGCGCGAACCAGCTGTCCCATGTCATAAAGCCAGAATCACCGACATCCAGATGCACGAACAGGTCGGGCGAGAGGTCAGATATGCACTCCTGCGCCTCGGGATGGGCTTTCAGAAACTTGGGGCTGCAAATTGGAAACGTTTCGCAGGGAATCAATGGAAAATAGGGCCGGTCGGGCATGCGGCCCGGGTCCCAGACTACCGCGGCGTCCAGGCGTCCCAGATCAATGTCGCCCAGCTGATCCGTGGTCACAACCCGGACCCGTCCTTCGCCTACGATCTTACGCAAATCAGAGAACCGCGGCATCAGCCACTGATCTGCAAAACCGAACGTACAGGCAAGGGTTACGTCGGTTCGGTCGGGCGGTGCGGAAATCTCGGTCCAGACCTGATCCACGTGTCCCATGCCCAGCTCCACCGACTTGGCCAGCTTGAAGGCATTCGCGGTCGGAGCCACGCGATTGTTGTTTCGGGTCAAAAGCGGTTGGCCCAAACGCGCCTCAAGCGTCGCGATGTGCCGCGAGACGGCGGGTTGGCTCATCCCCAGCTCTTCGGCGGCGCGGGACAGGCTGGAATGGCGGACGACAACCTCGAAAACCAGAAGCGAGTTCAAGGAACCGGATATCGGGCGGATCGTTCTTTCCATAACAAATTGTTAGCCGCTGCATCATCTTTACACCAGTGTCTATCGGCACCTGTTGCGAGTAGCTTTCGCCAAATTTGCGCAACCCAACCAATGAACATGCATAGGTGATACATGGCGAGACGACCCCTTTCCCACATCCGTGTCCTTGATTTCGGCCAATATTTGGCCGGACCGCTGGTTGGCATGATGCTGGCGGATATGGGGGCCGAGGTCATTCGGATTGACCCACCCGGCGGACCGACCTTTGACGATCCGGCCTTCGACATGATTTCGCGCGGCAAAAAGGTGCTGACGCTGGATCTGAAGACCGATGAAGGCCGCGCTAAAGCCATCGAGCTGGCCAGACGCGCCGATGTCGTGATCGAGAACTTCCGCCCCGGTGTCATGGACCGGTTGGGTCTGGGCCAAAAAGCCCTGCGCGCGGCCAACGATCAGCTTGTCTATCTGTCGATGCCGGGATTTGCCTCGACCGACCCGGAACTGGCCGGACTGCCCGCCTGGGAGGCGGTGATTGCCGCCTATACCGGGCAATTCACCGATATGGGCCTGAACCGGCGGCTTATGGGCATCAACCCCTCCTTCACACCGTTGACGCTGGCCTCGGCCTACGGTGCCAGCTTTGGCGCTATGTCCGTGCTGTTTGCACTCAACGCACGTGACAACAATGGCGGTGATTACATTGAGGTCCCGCTGGCCTCGGCCTTGCTGGAAGGGCTGATCTACAACTGTGAGCAAATCGAAGATTACCCCGAACGCTACAAGTCCCCGCGTGAGGTCGAGCTGGACCGGAGGGCCGCCGAAGGCTTGCCGATGAACCTCAAGTTCGAAGAACTGTCCGAATTCCTTGATCCGTTCTACCGCACCTATACCTGCGCCGATGGGCGTGGTTTCTATGTGGTTTCCGGTTCGGTCGCCACGCACCCGCGCCGGGTGCTTGAGACATTGGGGCTAAAGGAGCTGGCAGACGAATTGCCGGATTTCTCGGCCTATCTGGACACAAAGGACTGGCCCGCCGAATGGTCCGTGCGAAATTATCCTGTTGGCGCGTCGGATCGCGAGCGGGTCTCGACCGCAATGAAAAAGGCGTTTCTGACGCGCCCCGCGCACGAATGGGAAGAACTGTTCGGAACCGCCAAGGCACCCGCGACGGCACAGCGCTTCACCAAGGAATGGCTGGCCGATCCGCATGCCCTGGCATCCGGTCTGGTGCTGAAAGTCGATGATGCCCGTAACGGTGAGATGCGGCAGATGGGCAACGTGGCCTGGCTGTCGGGCGATGACGAAGCGGCGGTGAAATCGGGCCCGGGTTCCGCTGATCTCGATGCGCTGCTGACTGAGGCCCCCCGCAGCGGTGGCCAAACCGGCAACGGCGGTTGGCTGGACGGGCTGAAGGTGCTGGACCTGACCAACGTAATCGCTGGCCCGACAATCGGGTCGACGCTGGCCCGCTATGGGGCGGATGTCACTCTGGTTCAGTCGGTTGAGCCTTCGGTCGACCCTTGGAACACTGTTGTTTTCGGCGTCCACGCGCAACGCGGCAAGGAAAGCATCCTGCTGAACCTGCGTTCGGATGACGGACAGGAGGCGCTGGCCAAACTTATCGAGCGGTCGGATGTCATCACCATGAACGGCACGGACGAACAGCGCGACAAGCTGGGTCTGTCTCCGGACCGTTTGGCCGCGATCAACCCGAAACTCATCCTTGTGCAACTGGATGCGTTTGGCGGGCCGATGCGAGGGCCGAAATCCGATCACCTCGGTTACGATGATCTGGCACAGGCTGCGACCGGGGTCATGGTGCGGTTCGGGGGTGGCATGGACACGCCCGAGGAACACGCTCATTTCGGCACTATCGACGTACTGACAGGTTTCTGTGCCTGCGTCGCACTGGGTGGCGCCTTGTTGCGCCTGCGTGAAACCGGAAAGGGCGGGATTGCCCGCGCTTCGCTGGCGGGCGCAGGTAACCTGATTCAAGCGCAATTCATGTATGACTATGACGGACGAGCCCCGTTCAACGAGCCATCGGGCCGCGAGGCGTTGGGTTGGGGACCCTTCTACCACTGCTACGAGGCAGCAGATCAATGGATGTTCTTCGCAGCACCCACCGAACGGCAGGTTGCCCTGACAGCGGTGGCGGATCTGGCGGACCTGGCCAATCTTCCTGAAGATGAGTTGCACGGGGCACTGGCCGAGCGTTTCCGGACCCGGCCGCTGGATCATTGGCAAACCGCATTCGCAAACGGAAAAAACACCGTGGTTCCGCTGGCCTCGCTGCACGACACACGCGACCGGTCGCTGCAGCTTGAAAGCGAGGGCGAGATCGACATTTCCAGCGCAACATTTCGCGTCATCCGCCATGACCAGCACCCGATGGGCCGTTGGTGCGATCTGGTGGCGCCCAATGCGGTTCGGACAGAAACCGGCAGGATCACGATACCGGGGCCGATGCCGAAATACGGGGAACACACGACCAGAATTCTGAGGGAAATCGGATACGACGAGGAACAAATTCAGAAAATGGTCGAACACGGTGCGGCCGGCACAAGCTGGTCCGAGAAATACCTGCCCGAGTAATTCGGGCCGTAATTGGCGTGCCCCGCCGGGCGCGCCTTCATTTCGTCAAAAGGGAGGTCCCATATGTCAGACGAAAACCCCAATGCCCATCTGGTGGCTAAATCCGGTTTCTTTACCGGTCTGCACCCCGGCATGGGCTTGGCCGCGAAGGCGATGGTCGCCGCATTCGTGATCTTTACCATCCTCAACGTAGAGTTCGCAGGTGGCATCTATCGCTCGATCCGCTCCTGGCTGGAAAGCGGGTTAAGCTGGTACTACATCTCGGTCGTTGCCGGGATCATGCTTTTCTGCTTCTTCCTGATGTTCTCGAAATACGGCTCGCTGCGGCTGGGGGATGATGATTCTCGCCCCGAATTCAGCAACTTCAGCTGGTTCGCCATGCTGTTCTCGGCTGGTATCGGGATCGGCATCCTGTTCTTCGGCGTGGCTGAACCGATCTTCTATTTCGACAACTCTGGCGCATTCGGCTATCCGAATAACCCGCATGCCGACATGAACGGGCATACGGAAATGAACATGCAGCGTGCCATCGACGCAATGCGTGTGACGTATTTCCATTGGGGTTTCCACGGCTGGGCGCTGTATGTGATTGTCGGCCTGTGCCTTGGCTACTTCGGCTTCAGAAAAAAGCTGCCGTTGACCATGCGCTCGGCGCTGTATCCGCTGATCGGCGAAAAGATTTATGGCCCCATCGGTCACATGGTTGACCTGCTTGCCGTGTTCGGCGCGGTGTTCGGTATCTCGACCTCGCTGGGTCTGGGTGCAAGCCAGATGGCGACCGGCATGAATGTGCTTTTCGGGATGGAAAACACCATGGGCCTAAAGATCGCCCTGATCATCATTGTGACGGTGATCGCGGTTGCTTCGACCGTTTCAGGTGTTGGCAAGGGTATCCGGATCATTTCCGAATGGAATATCTGGCTGTCGATCGTTCTGTTGGCCGGGTTCATCATCATCGGCCCATTCCAGTGGTTGCTGGGCTTCTACGTTACCACTCTGGGCGATTACCTGTGGAACTTCATCCCGATGGGCTTCTGGACTGCGGTTGACGGCGATTCCGTCAAATGGCAGGGCGGCTGGACCATCTTCTACTGGGGTTGGTGGATCGCATGGGCACCGCTGGTTGGTATCTTTATCGCGCGCATTTCGCGTGGGCGTACCATTCGCGAGTTCATGGTGGGCGTCCTGTTTGTACCGACATGCATCGCGTTCTTCTGGCTCTGCATGTTCGGTGGCACCGCTATCTGGCAAGAGCTGAACATGGGCACCGGACCGGCAACCGAAGGTGGTGCAGGTCTGATCGAAACCGTTCGTGCTTGGGATCTGCCCGCCGCGCTGTACGGAGCGATCGAGAACCTGAACAACACGTCGTGGATGGGTGACCTGAGCTGGCTGACCTGGCCGATGTGGGCACTGGCGACGCTGCTGCTGTTCTCGTGGTTCGTCACTTCGGCGGATTCGGGCACTCTGGTGATCACGACGATGCTGTCGATGGGCGATGACAACCCGCCGAACAAGTTCCGCATCATCTGGGGCTTCGGCATCGGTGCAACAGCGATCGTTCTGCTGTTGGCGGACGGCCTGTCCGCGTTGCAGACGGCGAACATCGCGGCAGGCTTCCCGATGTCCTTCGTGATCCTGGCGATGGCCATCGGCCTCTACAAGTCGCTGCGCGAAGACCCGTCGGCGGCTCCGATCAGCCAGACTGTAACCCCGCCGGACGGCACAAGGGTTACGCAGGACCTGCGCGCCTGATCTGACCGGAGCAGTAACTTTGGGCGGACCAACCGCTTCTTACGGGCGGCCCTATTGGGGCCGTCCATTTCATTCACGGAGCCCAAGATGCGCATCACCGATATCGGCGTTATTGAACTATACGCGCCAAAACCCGCGGGGCAGGACGCCCATGACACGGCTTATTCAACCTGTCTGATCCGCATCAGTACAGATGACGGGTTGATGGGTGTGTCCGAAATCGACACCATCCCGTCTATCGCCAATGCTATCATTTCGGCACCAACGCGGTCCCCCTTGCAGCGGGGTCTGCGCGAGATTCTGATAGGCAAGGACGCCACCGATATCGAAGCGCGGTGGATGGACATGCTGGAGCAGACCAGCTTTATCGGGCGCCGCGGCCTGGTGATGCATGCCATATCGGGCATCGACATCGCGCTGTGGGATCTGAAGGGCAAGGCTGAAGGCAAAACCGTCTCAGAGCTTTTGGGGGGGTGTCGTCACGACCGGGTACCGGGATACGTGACCATCTACCCTCTGGGGCGCTGCCCGGATGAGGCGCGCCGCAAGCTGGACAAGGCTGTTCAAACCTACAACCCGGTGGGGATCAAGATCGCCGCCGACAGGTTCTGGCATGAAGATCCGGCTTTGGCCGAAAAAATGATCCGCACGACGCGCGAACATCTGGGTGCAGATTTTCCGCTGATGGTCGATGCGATCACGGCATTCGACACGGTGGAGGATGTGCAGCGAATGTTGCCGGTTCTGCACGACTGCAATATCCACTGGCTGGAGGCTCCGCTGCCGCTGGACGACATTGATGGCCACGCATTGCTGAAAGGATGCGGGTTGCCGGTGGGTGTGGGCGATCTTGGTCTGACCGCGCCGCTGGAATGGCGTCCGTTCTTTGAGGCAGGGATTGTAGACATCGCCCAACCGGACCTGTCGCATATCGGCGGGCTGACCGGGCTTGTGAAGTTGCAGGCAATGGCGAAGCGTTTTGGCTGTGACAGGATCGCGCCCCACGGCTGGAACTCGAACCTGACACTTGCAGCTAACCTGCACGTTCTTGCCAGCCGCGACCCCTTGGAAATGGCCGAATTCTCGACCTCAGCTTCACCACTCAGATGGGCCGTCACGCGTGAAGAGATCGCGTTTGATGACGACGGTTATCTGCCCGTGCCACAAGCGCCGGGGCTTGGTATGCGGATCGACTGGGAACGGATAGAAACCTATCGGACCTGAGCCTGCGCGAGGCCGGGGCGCAGGTTGTCTGTCGCGCGGGCGAACGCCTCGAGATAGTCAATAAGCGCGTGTGATGCGGCGCCCGCGGCCTGCTTGTCGCCCTGCGATACGGTGTGCAGAATATCGGCGTGCAGACTGGCCGCGTGCTGATAGTCCTCGAAAGTGGCGTGAAAAAACCAGAACCGGCGTGAAAGACCTTGAACAGGCCGCATGGCCCGAACCAGAAACGGGTTATCCGCTGCTTCGGTAAGCGCTTCGTGCGCGGTTCGCAGAATCCGCAGAAAATCGGCACGGTTATCAACATTATCCGCCGAGCGTTTCAGGTTCTCCGCCAGATCGGCAAGTGCGCGGCGTTGTGTGTCCGATGCGTTTTCACAAGCCGTTTCGATGCAGATCGATTCAACCGCGCGACGCACGCGTAGCAGTTTCATCTGATCATCCATGCTGATGGGCGGAATCTGGATGCCGCGACGTGGCTGAATCTCGACCAGCCCCTCATGCGCAAGGCGTTGCAGCGCTTCACGGATCGGAGTGCGCCCGAACTGAAGAAGCTCACCCAATTCCCGTTCGGTATGCAGGCTGCCCGGAGATAGCTGGCCTATCACCACCATGGCTTCCATGGATTCATATGCTTTTTCGGCCTCGGACAAGCTGTGCTCCGATCAATTCATATATTAGGCATGACTATTTACAACGCGCAGGTGAAAACGACCAGTGGCAAATACTGAGGCTCAGATTACGCAGCTTTGCAGTCAGCCGCAGATCCACCATCCGATCGTGCTGTAAAAAAGGGTTATCAGTACCCTTTGGCAAGAACAGAGAACTCGCCCCGCGCGTGATGCTCAGCCGCTTTGCGTTCGTCTTTTTTCAGGCGGCCATCCGCGATGAGCTGAACCCAAAAGGGTATCTGCCTGACGGTCTGGCCGGTGGACTTCGCAAGAACAAAGGCTTTGGCGCATTTCTCAAGCAGCTCAACGTTCAAAAGCAACCGTTCAAGACCCATGCCCAGACAAAAGGAAGTATCCGCAAAAACAACGGCATTCGTGGTTCCTGCAAGGCTTTTTGGCTGCACCGCCTCGTTGGCGGTTTTTTGAAAGACCGGAACGCCGCGCCCCAGATGTCGAACCTGTTCGTCAAAGATTGCAGGCATGGGGGCCGCCATTTCGTGCATTGCCCGCAGCCAGCCCATCCCGCTTTGCAGCGCAGCACCCACGTCCGGCCGGTATGAGTAAATACGCTGGAGTGTCGACCCGTCCGGGTTTGGCGCGCTCCATTCCAGAGCGCCGCCGTGTGACAACATCGCCACCTTATTCAACTCCGGGACTCGCATTGTCAGCGTATCACCAGCAAAAAAAAGTGCCTGTTCCGACAGAAGCTCTGCCGCCTGCCGCATTTTCTTTTCAATCTCGGTACGATCAGCCATTGCTCAGACCAGTTTGAATACGTCTTCGAAACGGTTCAGCGCATCGTCAATCACGTCATCCGTGTCGGCCATGCTGGTATAGATACGGCTGCCTGCAAGCGTCAGGATACCATGTGCCAGATAGGCGGCGCCCATCTCCTCCATCGCGTGTTTGCGCGCGTTGGCTTCGCGCATCAGCTTCAGCGGCGTGCGCATGCTCATCAACATGACCGCCGTGGTCTGCAGATGCACGATCGAACCGAAGTTATAGGCGACAAACGGCAGGCCCAGCCGATCAAGGATTTCAGTCAATCCCTGACGCAGGCGATCACCGGCGCGACCTGCGTGACCGGCGGCATCGGTCTTGGCCATCTTGCGGATCGCGTAGTATCCAGCGACGCAGGAGAGCGGGTTGGCGGATAGGGTGCCACCGACAAATGCGCGTTTCTGACTGCCGCCGATACCACCCGCAAGCCGCATCATCACATCTTTCCGGCCACCGATACCCCCCGCCATCGGATAGCCGCCAGTCAGGCATTTACCGAACACGGTCAGATCGGGATAAACATCGAAGTACCCTTGCGCACCGCCCATTCCGGTACGGAAGCCCGTCACCACCTCGTCAAAGATCAAAAGCGCTCCGAATTCGTCACACAGTTTGCGCACTTCGTTGTTGTAGGTGCGGTCGGCAGGGCGGGTGCCGCTTTCCGGGCCAAGCGGTTCGACTATGACGGCGGCAGTCCCACCCCGCATCCGGTTCAGCATCAGCCTGCGGCGCAACGTGCCCAACTCATTCGGGAACACCTCGTGCGTTCGTGTCGTGGTGCCGCGCGGAATGCCCATCGCCTCGCGCCGCCGGGTTCCGGGCACGCGCAGACCGTAAACCATCTGATCGCTCCAGCCGTGATATCCGCCGCCGATCTTGATGATCTGTTTTTTGCCGGTGAAGGTCCGTGCCAGCCGGATTGCGGCCATCACGGCCTCGGTGCCCGAGCCCAGCATCCGAAACATCTCGACCTTTGGCATATGCGTGCGGATGAGTTCGGCAAGCTTCATTTCGTATTCATGGAACAGGCCGGTGACGGGACCGCAATCTTCAAGCAGATCGACTACTTTCTGACGCACATCCGGATCGTTTGATCCCAACAGTGTCGGCCCGCCTGCCTGCAGAAAGTCGATATAGCGGTTGCCGTCGGCGTCCCACATATACGCCCCTTCACATTTCGACGCTTCCAGCGGAAATGGATAGTTGAAGGCCAGATTGTGCTGAACACCACCGGGTATGACCTCGGCGGCGCGTGCGGACAAAGCCTTGGATTTCTGGCAATTCTGCTCGAAATACTCCAGAATCTGCGGCATGGCGTCGGGCCGGATCGAACGCACGGGTTCCTTCAGAAGCGCCTGAAGCTTGTCCATTACAACCTGCGTATCCGGATAGGTCGGCAGGCCAGTGGGTTGCTTTATCTTTTGTTCCGCGTTCACGATTCTGATCCTTTGGTCAGGATACCTTCCAATGTGCCAAGCGTCATTTGACGGGTGACGTCCGAAAGGTTCGGGTTGTTCCGGATGAGTGGGCTCAGATATTGCGCTGCCGCGTCCTCGATCTTGGCAACCAGATCGGCACCGTGTTCTAGGGAAGAGGCGGATGCGATCACGCCGTGGCTGGCCAGAAGATAGCAGTAGGCATCCTTGCGCAACGCCTTGCCCAGGGCCTTGACCAGCATTCCGGTACCTGACGGCCGGTATTTGGCCAATGCGATGTGATCGCCGATTACGACCTTGTCCGATCCGCCTGGCCATTCCAGGCGCTTGTGCAGCAAGGCGACCGCACTGGCGACCGGCTGATGGGTATGGATGCTGGCTGGTCTGTCGGGGAACATGCTCAGCATTCGTGCGTGCAGTCCTTTTTCCACCGATGCGGGCTTGTTACCATCGATCTGTTCCAACCCGTTCAGCCGGATTACCGCGATGTCGGCGGGTGTGAGCGTGGTATAATCGGTGGCCGACGGTGTAATCGCAAACAGATCTTTATTCAGCCGCAGGGCGACGTTGCCACCTGTTCCGGCCAGATATCCCTGATCGGACAGCTGGTGACAGATATCAACAATGGCAGCGCGTTCGTGAACGAAGTCAACCATGTGCCCCTCCTGATGTTTTGGAGTTGAGATGCCGGAATGTGGGTGTCAGGCGCTTCTGCAGATCGCGAAAAACATCGAAGCGGGCGTCATAGATGCCCTTGTTTGCCAGGTCAGGCTCGAAAACCTTTTCGATATGCACCATCTCAGCCGCACTGGCATAGTCCATCTGGCCGACGCCCACGGCGCCTATGACAGCAGCCCCCAGCGCATTGGCTTTGATCGGCGCGACGGGCCTGCGGATCGGAGTATTCAGGACATCCGCGTAAATCTGGCACCAACTGTCCGATTGTGCGCCGCCACCGACGATGTTGATTTGCCCCGGCCAGCGGCCCAGAAAGCGTTTGACGGAACCGGCCATCATTCGGGTGTTTAGCGCGGTACCTTCCAAAACCGCGCGGGCCATGGTGGCGCGGCTGTGATCGGCATGAATGTTCAGAAAACACGCGCGCAAAGCGCTTTCATCATTTGGGCTGCGTTCGCCAAACAGCCAGGGAAGGTACATCAGGCCCTCGCTGCCGGGCGCAATTCCGCTGGCCGCCGTATCGAGGCGGGCAAAGATATCCCGGGGAGCACCGCCTTCGGTCAGCCCGTCAGAATGATCCAGCATTCTGTTCTTGAAAAACTCGATACTGCTTGCGCCGTTGCTTTGCATTGCCATCATCAGATAGCGTGAGGGCAGGGCACATGGAACCGAAGCGATCTGGTGAAGCACATTGGCCTTTTTGAACGGCACATGCGCCGCCAGCCACGAGGATGACCCGACATAAAGATGGGTATCATAATCCCCCACAGCACCGCTGCCGATGGCAGCGGCGGTGTTGTCGATGGCGCCAGCGACGACCGGTGTGGAGGATGGAATGCCCAACTGTTCGGCAAGATCCGGTAAAACCGGCCCCAACACCTCGTCACAGCGAACAAGGTCAGGGAATTTGTCCGCCTCAATACCGCTCTGGGCGATCAATTTGTCATCATAGCGGATGTTGGCGGGATCGCGGTTGTCTGTCACCCATGAGGTCAGAATGGAATCCTGTGTTGCCACGAACCGCCCAGTGAGCCGCAGGTTGAAGAAGTCCAAGACGTTGAGGAATTTGTAGGTGCGTTCATAAATGCCCGGAAAGCGATCCCTTACCAACAGCATATGCGCTGCCGGGTCCTTGCCCGACAAGGCAGGGGCCCCGCCACACAGGCGCAGCCATCGAAACAGTTTTAGCGGATCATATCCCGCAATCCTCAGCAAACCCTTCATGCTGTCGTGAAGGTGCTGCTGCCCGCGCATGTCCAGCCAGGTGATCGCGTTCATCAACGGATTACCATCCCGGTCGACCGGTAGGGTACCTTCACCCTGCGTGGAACTGC
This sequence comes from Ruegeria sp. BJ6, assembly GCF_056537885.1. Classification (NCBI taxonomy): domain Bacteria; kingdom Pseudomonadati; phylum Pseudomonadota; class Alphaproteobacteria; order Rhodobacterales; family Roseobacteraceae; genus Ruegeria; species Ruegeria sp. BJ6. The sequence continues at coordinate 66,056 of NZ_JBQFSG010000012.1, forward strand.
AGATGGCAAGAATGCTGTTTCGCTTCACCCCGCTTTGCGCAAGTGCGTCGTCAGCGGCGCCCAGAAATGCAGTCCACCAATCATCGGGCACCTGCTCGGCGCCGACCTCGCCCACAACATGCAGGGCAACGGGACGAAAGGCCCAGCCCGACACCTTTCCATCCAGCGATATGACACCGACCTTGCACCCGCTTGTACCAAGGTCGATCGCCAGAATGTGGGCTTTGGTGTTTGTATTTCCGTCGCTTTGCATCTGCTGCCCCGAAACCAATGACATCAGATACTAGGTACCATCAGGGACTGCGCTAACTTCCGAAATGGCCAGTGAAGGGTCATTATCGGCCAAAAATGTGGCCACTCAGATGCTGTCGGCCAATCTATCTTTCCATCATTTCCCGACGGGCCTGCGCTGGCGTTTTTCCGGTCCAGCGGCGAAATGCGCGGCGGAAATTTTGCGGATCGCTGAATCCAGCCTCCTGCGCGACTTGATCCAGTGACCAGACGGGGTTGCGAAGCAGTTCCAGCACCCTGAGCCTTTTTTGCCGATCCAGAAGCGATTGATAGGTCACATCCAGCTCGCCCAACCTTCTGCGGAGTGTCCGGTCGCTCATATGCAGTGCTTTTGCCACGGCAGAGAACTTTGGTGCATCGGAAAGGTTCTGCCGGATAATCCTTTCGACCGTTTCCACAAGCTCCATCATTTCCCGCGCCCGCATACCGGTCTCCTGCAGGTACCCCAGCACTTGTTTGTGGGCCAATGGGTCGGCGGTCAACAAGGGCGTCTGATGCCAAGCCAGATCATAGACAAAGGCGTTTTCCGACTGTCCGAACCGTATGTCGCATCCGAAAACCTCTGTGTATCGCAGGCCGGAATAGACCGGTTCGGGATAGGTCAGGTCGACGCGCAACGGCGCGAACGTGTCACCGATCAGGTCCAATGCAAGTTGCATGAAACTGGAAAAGGCCTCTTCAACCAGAAAGACATGGATGTCGGGATCATGAAACCGGCTGTTTGCCGACACAACGAAAGCCCCGTCTTCGGACCGCGCATCAAACTCCAGCATACTGCCGGTTTCCTTTTGCAGCCTCAGCCCCAGTTCAATGGCGTCACCCAGTGTATTGCTGGTGATCATAGCAAATCCGACCAGACCGATTGAGGTTATTCTCTCGCGCGAGCCGGTTTCCAGACCCAGTGCTCGATCCTCGGCCATATCGAGAGCACGGCGGATGAATTCGCGGCCTTGCCGAAAGGAAACGCGACAGTAGGGGTCGGTCAGGTCTTCGATCGACAGTCCCAAACCTGTCGTTAGCCGCGCGGTCGAAATCCCCAGATCCTTCATGGTCGCGGTTAGACAGCGGATCAGGAAAACTGGAATATCCGCGGTCAGATAGCGGGTGTCGTTTTCACCTGTTTCGTGACTTGTGGGCGCTGCCTCTGTGAATGAAGTATCCGGGTTGCCGGGCATTTGTTTCATATGGCCTGTTCGTTCGTTTCTTGATCGAACGGCTCCACGTCCAGAGACGTGTGACCAAACTTCTGCAATACGTTCCGGGTTATGCGCTCGACCTGCCAATCGTGACGTACAAGCCCCATAATCCACTCGCAGGTACCGGCGGTAAAAACCTCGCCCTTGCCCCGTTTCCAGTTCACGATTACCCCGTTGCCCCGCGAGCTGCGGTCCAGCGTTTCTGCCGTGACCTCACCAAACATGGTGTGCGCTTTGAAAGTCGCATCGGCGTCTCCGATATAGACGGTTTCGCCCCAAATACCGTGCTGTGGTTCGACATTGGTGGCTAGGCCAAGGGCCAGAATCTCCATCTCGGGGTCGGCCCCGTCAGTCCCTGTGGCATAGGGCAGGCCGTCCTCCATGCGATAGTCCACGCCATCCACTTCATAGCCAAAGATGCGTGAAGCCGCGCCCAACTGATCGCCATAACCCAGTTGGGTGCCATCCAACGCCCAATGACTGGGCCGGTATACCGTGAAACCGCCGCTGCCCTGACCCACGCAGCGCCCCAGCCCGGCATAAACCCCTTTCAACCCGTTGGCACCAAACGTTTTTGCACCGGGCCAGTTGATCGGATCAACCTCCCAAGCGGCCGTGACCAGATGGTCCTGATCGGTGCCCACCAGAGGGTCCTGATCGGCCGTGTACTTGTAGCAGACCTGGCTGCGCCCTTCGTCTTCGATGCGCGTCTGCCACAGGAAATTGCCGCCGAACCGCGCAATGTTACCTCCGGCTTCTGTGTATCGATCAACGGCGTGACGCATGTTGGCGGACCAGTATTCGTCGTGGCCGACAAATATGGCACAGCGATATCGGCTCAGCAAATCCGGATCGGCATCAAGATCGTGTTGGGTGGCAAAGTCGATCTCAAACCCCTGCACCTCGGCCCAACGGGCGAAATGGCGTTCATAACTGGCCCAACCGGCCGAGGCGTATTTCTTGGAATAGCCATAGCTATACGCCCATTCCATGTACGGATAACGAACCATTCCACCCGGGGTGTGAGGGGATTCTGGTACTGCCCGGGGCGCGCCTTCGGGCAATTTGCAGAACCCGCGCGTCCATGGGCGCTGGGTCGAGACCACCGGTGAGAAGGCATTGCCTTCGGGACCAGTGATGCCTTCGTAATGGTTTGATCCGCCCCAGCAGTTATAGGCCAGCCATGTTCCGGTGGCGCAGACCAGCAGATAAGGCGCAGGCGGTTTGTCGGCCGCGCGGCGGACAAGGAACATGTGGTGTTCCTCGACCATGTCTCCGTCGCGTTCGGCGCGCAACGTCACCAGATAGCCGCCTTCTCTCCAATCGTCGGGAATGGTGAACTCAAAAGACGACTGCCAACCGCAACCACGTACCGAACAATCCTCGGGTGTATCCTGATGCACGCCTTTCAGACCGGTTTCCGTCAGCATGGCCTCATAAACTGCACCATCGCGACCGATCTCAAGGCTCCATGTTTCGGCGGTCGTCGATACACGCACGGCCACGTTGTCGCCGGGCGCATAGGTCATACGCTCTGTATAACCCCAGATTTCCAATACCTCAGCATCCCGCGACGGACCGATATAGTAGTTATCAAGGATGTGCCGCGCCTTGGCACGGGTGCGTGGCGTTGTCGCCGGAGCGGCGGATTCCAAGGCGGGCATAGGTCATTCCCATTATGGCAGATATTCCGGACCAACTGACGCCAGTGGCCCCGTAACCGATCATTGCACCATTCCTTTTTTCGGAAAAGCCGACAAGTCAAAGCCTCAACTGCTCGCGCAAGAAGTGGCTACAACCAAGGTTCCGGCTAATCTGGTGGCAGTCGACGTCACATTTTTGGTCTGGGCGTGGGTTCTGAGGCCTTGCCGATCCGAACCCGTTCTCGCGTGCCCTCCCGTTGAAAGGCAGCTTGCTCGGCATCCAGATCGCTCATAAGCGCATCCAGCCGGAGCCGATTGGTCATGGGTGTCGTTTTACCTTCGGCGCGCAGGCCTTCGTGGCGGGCACCAGCAGCGTATTTCTTGTTGCGCTGATGCGGTTGGACACTGTCCATGTAACGCGGATCGACCGGCGTGGTGACCGTCAGATATCCGGCCGCGACCGCGCGGTCCACCAGATCGGCACCACGCGCTGTGCGGACGACAATGGCGTTGGTGCCGGGATCGTCATCTTCGGTCGCCGGATCAGGAGAGCCACCGGGCCATGTATCCGAGGCCGCAATATCCGCAGCCTCGCCAATACCGTCAGGGCAGACCTTGCAGCGGAAAGGCAGCACCCACATGCTTTCGTCGGTTCCCCAGAAATCAGTATAGCGCCTTTCGTGAACCATCCCGTCCGCCGTTACGACCCGGGCCAGACCGGGGCAACCGTGGCCGCGATAGCGAAATCCGGTTACCTGTTCGGGGTTGACCCCAAGTTCCTGATCCAGAAAACGCGCCATGCCCTGTGGCGGCATGAAGCCCCCGCAAACCGGGGTCAGCATGTATTTGACCAGCGTGTTCACCCGTGCATCCACGCGCGCAAGATTGCGCAGCGCAGCGATGTCGCAGGGCTTGCCCACAAAAGCAAATGGCCGATCCTTGTCCAATTGCTCCAGCACATCAATCAGCGGTGCGGTCGGGCCATAGCGCGACCCGGCACCCGCCAGTACATCCGCAGCCGTGGGCGAAACGGCGCGTTCTCCGAATGTCGGTTCTGTTGTGGACGCTCTGGCATGCAGAATGAAATCGACCTCACCGCTGTCGACCAGATACATCCCCAAGGCGGTCAAAACGCCCCCTGTTGATCCCTTGTGCCTTACATCGGGATCACTGGCATGGGCGAGAGACATGCTCTGGTAAGGACCCCAAACCAGATCGGTCTTTGTGGTTTCGTCGATCTGGCACTCAGGCAAGCCCTCAATCCGGGTGCCCGGGCACAGATCCATCAGATGATCCACCATTTCATGTGTCAGCTCTCCGGTCACGACCGGCCGCTCGTAACCGGTTTCAACGACCTGCATCTGCACTGTCTGAGGTCCGGCCACCGATTGACACAAGCCACAGCCGATACACATGGCATCTTCGGTTATCCGGTTCATCCGCTCGGCCGGGCTTGATGTTTGTGTCACGAAATTTCCTCCACCGAACCCACCCCAACCCATCCCCGCCCTTCAGGCTTGCCCAAAAACGGCAGATACAGGGCAGGGGCGCATTCTATGATCACCTGCAGATTAAAGCTGATTGAACAGTTCCCCGGGCAAGTTGTCGTGCCGCGGCAAGCCAAGCGCACGCACCAGGCAAAACATCATGGCCTGGTTCGAGGTGACGACAGGTTTTCCAAGATGTGCCTCGATCCGGTTGACGGCCTCAACTGCGCGCATGTCGGTGCAACTGAGTACGATGGCTTGCGCGTCCCGATGGTCGGCCCGGCAGGCAAGTTCAAATACCTCATCGGGTGTCAGTTCACCCTGCCCGTAGTTGCCAAGCTCGCGACCGATATCGGCACGTTTGACGGTTTCGATCCCGTTTTCAGCCAGAAACGCCACGGCCTGTTCGTTTATTTCACCCAGATAGGGCGAGGAAAATCCCACGCGGGCGGCCCCCAGCGCATTGATCGCTGCGACCAGCGATCCGGCAGCAGTCAGGGAAACCGCGCCCGAGCCTGCCTTGATCAGCCGCGCCAGATCGGTGTCGAATTCTGGTCCGTGGGTCAGTGTCGCCGAGGTGCAGCCGTACAGCACCGCGTCCGGGCGGACACCTGAAATCATCCGCAGATCATGGCTGATATCCGACGCGCCAAGACCTGCCATCTGATCCGCGCCCGGAACCTCATCCACATCGTAACCGCCCATGCGTTGAAAATGCATAGTGGTGCCGGGTGGGCGCATCAATTCCATGTCCGGTTCCAGATTGGTGTTGGTGAAGGGAACCAGCACACCAATTTTGGCGCGGGTTCGTGTCTGGATCGTCATGTCAGAACTCCTTTCAACACTGAAAACGCACGCTCCATTACCGGAGGCTGGCATATGGTGGCGCGCAGACAATCGGGCAGACCATAACCGCCCATACCGCGCATCAGCAGCTTAGCCTCGCGCAGCGCGGTATCGGCGCGGCGAGCAGTATCAGGGCTATCAAATCTCAGTAGAACGAAATTGGTGTGACTGTCGGGAACCTCCAGACCCAGCCTGCGGCAGTCGTTGGCAAAACCGTCGCGGATTTCGGCAGTTTGCGCCACGGTTTCCCGCATATGGGCCTGATCCTGCATGGCTGCGGCCGCCATAGACTGAGAGCAGATCGAGATGTTGTTCGGGTTCAGAAGTTTGCGCAGTTCATTGGCGATATCGGGAGGGAAATACCCCCAACCTGCCCGCGCGCCCGCCAGCCCGTAAGCCTTGGACAATGTGCGCATGACCACGGTGTCGCCCCGCTCCACCAAACCAAAAATATCTCCGGGGTCCTGAGCTGCATCAGCAAACTCGGCATAGGCCTGATCCACCACCAGAAGCACATCGGCGGGCAGGTTCGACCGCAGACGCAGAACGTCGGAGTTTGATATCAGGGTCCCGGTCGGGTTACCTGGATTGCACACAAAAACGATCCGCGTTTTCGGGGTCACCGCAGCAAGGATGTCGTCAACCGATACCGTCAGATCAACCTCGCGCGCCTTGACATAGTCCGCCTGCACCTGCGCGGTTGCCGAGGCCACATAGGCATAGCCGTAATCAGTGCCAAGAACACGATCGCCGGGCCCGGCAAAGGCGCGGATCAGGCAACCGATCAGTTCCATCGAACCTGCGCCGCACAGGATTTTCGCAGGGTCCAGCCCGTGAACATGGGAAATGGCCGCACGCATTCCGGTCCATTCCGGATCGGGATAAAGCGGCACCTGATCCATCGTCGCGCGCCCGGCAGCGATAGCCGCTGGGCTTGCCGGAAAGGCGCTTTCGTTTTGTGCCAGCGAGACGGTATCGGACCCGCCAAGATCGGCAAGCGCATAGGCCGCCATCGCGTGAACATGAGGAACGGGGCGGATCATGGTGCACCTCGATACAGTTTGGCTCCGGCCTCGGTCACCAGCCCCCGTTTGCGGTCTCGCGCCACAGCTTTCGGGTCGCGATCGGACGGATCGCCAAAACCACCGCCGCCTGGGGTTTCGAAAATCAGATAGTCATCTGCCTCAACCCGAAGCTCGCCTTTGCCGGGGATATCATCACCTCCATCGCGAAACCGGATGCGTCCCGGCGCGCCGGGCAGTCCTCCATCCCGGCCAAGCGCAGGGAACTTCAGCCTTTCGACCGACAGAAACACAATGAATGGCGCACCGTTGGCCGAGGTCATCTCGATCCTCTGTCCCAGCCCGCCCCGGTATTTACCCGCGCCACCTGAATCCGGGCGCAACTCGCGCTGCCAGATGGTGACAGGCGCCACGCTTTCGGTGATCTCGACCTGAGAGCCGTATACCCCTGAAGGGTAGGCGGTAGCTGACAGCCCGTCTGCATGAGGGCGGGCACCAGTGCCGCCGTTGTGGACGGGCTCGACGGCAAATTCGCGCCCTCCATCCCTCGCCACCTCGGGCGCGTGACGCATAGGCAGATCGAACATGCAGGATGCGCCTTCGGCCGGAACTTCATCGGGCAGGGCCTGATGCAGACACCCGAGTACCAGATCAGGTGTCACCTGACCCAGCGTGTGCCGCATGGCGACCGGAACCGGGCGCTGCGCGTTCAGGATGCAGCCTTTGGGTCCCGTCACGGTAAAGGGTTCCAGCGAGCCTGCGTTATTGGGAATGTCCGGCCCCACGATGCAGCGTAGCGCAAAAACGGTATAGGCGGTCGCATAGTTGAGCGGCACGTTGATACCTTTGCGGGAACAGCCGGACGTGCCTGCAAAATCTACATGCATCCCATCCTTGCTGACGGTCAGTGTGGCATGCAGTTCCAGTTCGTTTTCATAGCCATCCATCTTCAGGGCGTTCTTGTAGACGCCCTCGGGCACCTCTGCGATAGCCTCCAGCGTTCCGCGCCGTGACGTGTCGATGATGTATTGTGAGAGCGTCTCAAGATCGTCGAGCCTAAATTCCTCCATCATGTCCAAAAGCCGTTTCACGCCCGCCTCGCAACAGGCGATCAGGGCATAGATGTCGCCCTCATTGGCAATGGGCTCTCGGCTGTTGGCGCGGACGATGTCCAGCAAAAGCGCGTTGGGCTCTCCGGCCTCGACCAATTTGCAAGGTGGGATCAGAAGGCCCTCGTCATAGATGTCGGACCCTTCCGGTCCCATGCCCAGACCGCCCAGATCCACCAGATGCGACGTACACGAGGTGAAACCTACGACTTTGCCGTTCCTGAACGCCGGCATCATCAGCAGAAAGTCATTCAGATGACCTGAGGCCAGCCAGGGGTCATTTGTCATATAGATGTCGCCCGGCTGCATGTCCTGCACCGGAAAGCGGTCGCGTAAATGCAATACCGCCTCGGCCATGGTGTTGATATGGCCCGGTGTGCCGGTCACGGCCTGCGCCAGCATGCGGCCCTTGGCGTCGAATATTCCGGCTGAGATATCGCCGCATTCACGGACAATTGGGGAAAAGGCGGCGCGGATCAGGGTCTGTCCCTGTTCCTCGACCACTGCCAGCAGCCGGTTCCACATCACTTGCAAGCGGGCAGGGGACAGATCGTTTGTCGGGGTCATGTTCATCATGCAACTCCTTTCCGGTCACGGATCAGAACAAGATTGCCAACACCGTCCACATGGGCCGAGAAATCGGCCGAGACCAGCGTCGTTGTCTGAGGTTCGGTGATCAGGGCAGGGCCAGTGACCCGGTCGCCCGGTTGCAGGCTGTCGCGCGCCACGAAGGCGGCCTGTTTTATTGTACCGTCAATGTCGCAGGTGATCGGGCGGGTCTCGGATACGCTGACCGTGGCGGGGGGTGGCATCGCCGGAACTGACTGATCAGGTCGGTCCAGCGTGGACACACGGACTGCCCAGTTCAGTATCTCGATCTCCATTCCCGGAACGGGGCGCGAAAACTGCCTTTGGTATTCTGTCTCGAATGCTGTTGTCAGTGGCACGATATCTTCTTTGGAAAGTGCCCGGTTCGGCAGAGGTATTTCGATTTCGTGGCCCTGACCGCTGTAACGCATGAAAGCGGTGCGGAATGTCTGAACAGGAGCATCACCAGCGCCTTGCGAGACGACGGCCTGTGCCTCGGCAATCATTTCGTCGAACACATCATTTATCGCTTGGACATCCAGACCGTTCAGCAACGAATAGCGTGAGCGCACGATCTCGAACGAGACCGGCGCGAACAGGAACCCCACAGCAGAACCGACGCCCGGATTGGGTGGGATCACGATCCGGTCGACTCCTGCGGAACGTGCCACCCGGCTTGCATGCAGTGGACCGTTGCCGCCAAAGGCAATCATCGTGCGCGCGCCCAGGTCCTTGCCGCTTTCTACCGCATGCATCCGCCCGGCACTGGCCATGCTTTCGTCGACGATCCGACTGACGCCATCGGCAGCACCGATTGCACCAAGGTCCAGCGGCGCACCGATGACCCTTTCCAAAGCCGCAGACGCGGCTTGCGGATCGATGCTGATATGCCCCTCTGCAAATGTGTCCGGCACGATATAACCAAGCGCGATGTCGCTGTCGGTCACTGTAGGCTCGTCGCCGCCCCGGCCAAACGCCACCGGGCCGGGTTCCGACCCTGCCGATTTGGGTCCAACGGTCAGGCGGCCCAGCCGGTCGACCCCGGCGATAGAACCGCCGCCCGCGCCAATCTCAATCATTTCGATTACAGGAATTCGAACCGGCATACCCGAGCCTTTGATGAAACGCGCTGCGCGGGCAATCTCGAACTGTCGCGAGGTCTGCGGGCGGGCGTTGTCGATCAGACAAAGCTTGGCGGTGGTGCCGCCTACGTCAAATGAAAGCACCTGTTCCAATCCTGAACGCGCCGCGATCCGGGCCGCTAGAATGGCACCTCCGGCCGGGCCGGATTCGACTAATCGAATCGGGAACCGTGCGGCGGTGTCGATGGTGCACATGCCGCCACCAGCGGTCATCATCAGGATCGGGCAGGTCACACCTTCGGTCGCAAACCGCTCGGCAAATCGTGACAGATAGGTTTCCATCAGCGGCTGGATGTAGGCGTTGGCGACGGTGGTGCAGAGACGGTCGAATTCCCGCGCCTCGGGGCTGACTTCGGACGAGATCGAAACCTTCAGCTGTGGTCGCTGGCCTGCAAGAACATCGCGCAACCGGCGTTCATGCGCGGGATTTGCATAGGAATGCATGAGGCAGATCGCAACGGCTTCGGCACCGCTGTCATCAAGCTGCTCCAGCAGCGCATTGATCGATGCATCGTCCATCTCGATCAGAACCTTACCATCTGCGGACATTCGTTCGCGGACGGTCAGCGCCCTGTCTCGGGGCACCAGAAGATCGGGCTTTTCCAGATTGATATCATATTGCGAATATCGCCTTTCGTAAGCGATTTCGAGGATGTCGCGGAACCCTTCGGTGGTGATGGTGGCGACGGTTGCCCCGCGCCGTTCGATCAGCGCGTTTGTGGCCAGAGTCGTGCCGTGTATGAACCCGGTTACCTGACCCAGATGCCGGCCCGATTGTGCCATGACGCGGGCGGCACCCTCCATGGCTCCGTCGGCGGGGTTTTGGTGCGTTGTCAGGGTCTTGGTCGAAGCGACAATGGTCTCGTCACCTGAAACAAGAACGGTGTCGGTGAAAGTGCCGCCAATATCAATGGCAAGGCGCAATGCAGGAGGAGTGGTCATAGGGCATTCCAAAGCTGGACATCAAAGCATCAGAGACGGGAAAATCCGATCTCAGCCCCGGGTGACCAGATCGCAGCCGGTGATACGGCGGTTCAGACAATTTGGAACGCAATGTTTGATCATGGTGTCAGTTGGGCCTGTTGTTGCGATTCCGGCAAGCCGAATTGCGACCTAAATGCCCGTGAGCGACAAAAACCTTTTGTACGTCACCCACGTTGAAAGGTGCAAAACTACAGAATTTGGCAAAAATCCCGAGTGCACGAGCCTTACGGGTATCTGCAATCCTGTTGAAACTTTACATTTTTTTGTTTTGGCCACCTACTATGGCCAGAGTATTTGAACATTTTTCATAAGGCAGGCGTGTAGCCTGTACGCCGACCAGACCGGAGGGACCGATGAGCAAGAACGTCTGCGAAGTGTTGTTGGATATTCTCGCCGACGCAGGGGGTCACCAGATTTTTGGTGTTACCGGTGATGCACTCAACCCGCTTCTGGAAGCGATGCGTGGGGATGACCGGTTTGAATGGATCGGCGTCCGCCACGAGGAAAACGCAGCCTATGCCGCTTATGCTCAATCGCACCTGACAGGCGGGATCGGTATTTGTGCAGGAACGGTTGGCCCCGGTGCGCTGCACCTTATCAACGGGCTTTATAATGCCAGACGTGAAGGGGCCGGGGTGGTTGCGATCACTGGTCAGGTGGCGCATCGCGAACGCGGCACCGGCTATCATCAGGAGGTCAATCTGGACAAGGTCTTCGAGGATGTCTGCGCCTATCAGGCCGTCATCAACACCCCGGACCAGATGCCGCGACTGGCCCAGATCGCCGTGCAGCGCGCGCTGCTCAACCGCGAGGTGGTCCGGATCGAACTTCCCATGGATGTGTCGGAAAAGCCGGTGCCAAGTCTGCACCAGATGCATCCGCTGGTGAAAACGCCATCAACCCTGATCCCGCCGGATTGTGAGATCGACCGGGCAGCAGGGATCATCAATGCCGGAAAAAAAGTCGCCATCTTTGCCGGAGTTGGTTGCCGCGATGCAAAGGACAAGGTCATGGCCCTGTCCAAGCGGCTGAATGCGCCTGTTGCCCATTCACTCAAAGGCAAGGACATCTTCGATTACGATGATCCGAACGTTGTCGGCATGACCGGGTTGATCGGCAACCCCGGCGGGTACCACGCGGTGCGAGATTGCGATGTTCTGGTGATGATCGGCACGGATTTTCCGTATGAGTGGTTTTTGCCGGACAAGGCCAAGATCGTGCAGATCGACCGGAGCGTCGAAAATCTGGGTCGCCGCGCGCCGATTGCATCAGGTCTTTTGGGAGATGTCGGGGCGACGTTGGACCTGCTATTGCCGAAAATTGAGGAAAAAAGTGACCGCAGTTTTGCCGACTATCAGATCAGACTTTGCACCAAGTGGCTAAAACAGCAGGATCAGGAGGCGAGCCTTGAGCGCAGTTCTGAACCGTTGCATCCGCAGCTGTTTGCCCGCGAGATTTCGGATCAGGCTGCTGACGATGCGGTTTTTGCCATGGATATCGGGGAATGTACGGTTTGGGTGGCGCGGCAAACGCGGATGAAGAACGGTCGGCGCATGGTTGGTTCATTCAATCATTCATCGCTGGGATCGGGTCTGCCGTCTGCACTGGGCGCTGCCGCGCTGGACCCGGGCCGCGAGGTCTGGACATTCTGTGGCGACGGCGGATTTGGCATGTCGATGCAGGATTTTGTGACTGCAGTTCGCTATGACTGGCCGATCAAGGTGATCGTGTTCAACAACCAGACGCTTGGTTTCGTGAAGATGGAGATGCAGGTATCGGGCTATGCGATGAACCCCGCGGCGACCGACCTTGTGAACCCCAATTTTGCCGAATACGCCAAAGTGTGCGGCGGCGATGGCGTCCGGGTGGAACATGCCGCCGACATCAGGGATGCGATCTCTCAAGCCAAGACCAGCCGCAAGCCTTTCATAATCGAAGCGATGGTAACCCCGGGCGAGTTGGTGATGCCGCCCCATATCAAGGCTGACATGGCTTGGGGTTTTGGCATGTCCAAGCTCAAAGAAGGTATTCTGCTGGCCAAGGGCGATCATGCGCAGTGGGACAATTGGGTCAAGGAACTCAAGGCACAATGGTGAGGTGGGTTATCGGCGCAAATCTGACCGGCCGCATCTGGAACTGACATTGCGATCCCGGATTTCACCGGGGTCTCTACGGAATACTTCTGTCGGAGAATGGAAGAATGGTACGCAAAATCTATTACGCTGTCGCTTTCCTCGGCCTGCCGCTGACGCTGTTGCTGGGATGGCTCTGGGCACCGGCCCTGTGGTTGCTGGTGATTGTCATCCCCTATGTTCTGATCGGTTTTTATGATCTGACCACAACAAAGCACAACGTCCTGAACAACTATCCTGTTTTGGGGCATTTCCGGTACATGCTGGAATTCGTCAGCCCCGAAATCCGCCAATATTTTGTGGAAACAAACGACAGCGGCCGCCCGTTCAACCGGATTACGCGCGCGTTGGTCTATTCTCGCGCAAAGGGGCAGCAGGATACGCAAGCCTTCGGCACACAATATGACATCATGAAGGTCGGCTATCACCGGTCCAATCACTCGCTTGCGCCAAAGGAAGTGGACAAGAGCGAAGAAAGGATCACGCTGGGCGGACCGCAATGCGACAAGCCATACAACGCATCCCGCCTGAATGTGTCGGCGATGAGTTTCGGTGCGCTCAGCCATACGGCGATCCGAGCGCTGAACGGTGGCGCAAGGGATGGCGGGTTTGCTCACAATACGGGCGAGGGCGGCCTCAGCCCCCATCATCTGGCAGAAGGCGGAGATATCATCTGGCAGATCGGGACCGGGTATTTCGGTTGCCGAACGCCTGAAGGCGGCTTTGACAAGGACAAATTTGCGGAAAAAGCCGGAAAAGATGTGGTCAAGGCGATCGAGATCAAACTGAGCCAAGGGGCAAAACCGTCCCATGGTGGCGTTCTGCCCGCAGCCAAGGTGGATGAAGAGATTGCGGAAATTCGCGGGGTTGAGCCGCACAAGGATGTGATTTCTCCTCCGACTCATTCCGCATTTGACGGGCCCGAGGGGCTGATGAAATTCGTGCAACATCTGCGCGAGATGTCGGGCGGCAAGCCTGTGGGGTTCAAACTCTGCATCGGGAACCCTTCGGAGTTTATGGGGATATGCAAGGCGATGCTCGAAACCGGTATTCTGCCAGATTTCATCACGGTCGACGGGGCTGAAGGTGGTACTGGCGCTGCACCGGTCGAATATTCGAACCGTCTGGGTGTGCCGGTGAACGAAGGGCTGATTTTCGTTCACAACTGCCTGCGGGGGATCGGCGTGCGTGACAAGGTGCGCATAATCTGTTCGGGCAAGGTCGCCACCGGTTATGATCTGGTCGAAAAGTTCGCGTTGGGGGCAGATATGTGCAACTCGGCCCGGGCCATGATGTTTGCGGTCGGATGCATTCAGGCGCTGCATTGCAATACGAACCGCTGCCCCAGTGGCGTGGCCACTCAGGATCCGGTGCGGGCACGTGCAATTAATGTGCCGCAAAAACGGCAGCGCGTTCACCGCTTTCATGACACCACATTGGAGAGCTTTCGTGAGATTTTGGGTGCGATGGGCCGGCAAACCGTTCGCGAGCTGCAGCCTTCGGATATCCTGCGGCGGACTGCCGACGAAAGGGAACGGAGCTATGCCGAATTATATACGTTCCTGACGGATGGCGCGCTGTTGAATGGCGACGTGCCGGAACCTTATGCTGCCAATTGGGAACGGGCGTCTGCCATCCATTTCTAACGCTGAATGTTGCGGGCCGGGGTCTGTCACATGCTCAGGTGCAACCCGATCCACAGCGCGATCCAGCATAGACCGAGGCTTAGTAGAACGTTGCCAGCGGCCATTAGAACAGTGCGTTCACGGCGAAGCTGAAGCGACTGGTAGGCAAAGCTGGAAAACGTAGTGAACCCGCCGCAAAAGCCAAAGACAAGGCGGCGTTCTTCTTCGGGCACTGTTGGAAGGTCTCCAAGGTACCCGAGCCAGAGGCCCAAAAGCAGGCAGCCCGCCACATTTACGATCAGTGTGGACAAGGGCAGTTCATGGGTGACAACACGGGTAAGCCAGTGGCGCAGAACAGCACCCAGTCCACCCCCCAAGGCAAATGCGGCGTGCAGGTAAAACTCGTTCATCTTTGCTTTTTCTGCGCGTGATAGCGCCGCCCGATTGCCTCGCCCAGTATCGCAGCGCCCAGACCAAAGGCAATTTCAAAAAAAATGGCCGCAGTTACGTAACCGATTCCGTCTTGGGCAAGCCTTTCAAGCTCTGCCACGAATGATGAGAATGTTGATAATCCGCCGCAGAATCCGATGGCGCCCAAGTGTATTACATGGGCGTGAACGCGATGCCGGACAGCATAAAGCCAGCCCAACATAAGACAGGCCGCGATGTTGATCCCGAAAGTCGCCGTCAGAAAAGGCGCGCCGGGGATTTCCAGCGCGAAAACCTCGCGCAGCAGCGACCCCAATGCACCACCAACGAAGACGGCACCATACATCAAAATACGTTCACGCAGACCGGTCACCGTTTTCGTACACTCGTCCCCGCCAAATGGATGCAGGTTTCATGACAGCATGCTGTTGTCAGAATTTAGTTCTTTCTCTTGGCGCTGGCCTGTCGCATGGCACCGCCATTACCGGTTATCCTGAGATTGCGACCATTCTCCAGCAGCTCTACGTCCGCCTTTTCAAGCTTTCCTTCCCAGCCACCATTGGTCTTTGCAAGCGCGGTTGTTTCGGGCCCGTCGCTCAGGCGGCTCCAGACCAGCTGGGTGCAGTCGCCGTTGACGGTGAAGTCACCATAAATACCGTGTTCCTTGAATTCGTACTCTCCTCCGGCCCAGGGGCAGTTTTCGTCTGCAAACGCGGGCATTGCGGAAGCGCTCAGGCAAAGAGCAGCCGTGCAAAGATAATGTTTCATGGTTTTTCCAATAATAAATAACAAGGATGAACCTAGAGCATTGCATATTCCTGTTCCAACGCAAATCCCGGGATTGCCTGCCCTCGGTTGCTTTGGTTACGAACTGCCCAAACCCGGATAGTGTTTCCACCAACCCCCGGAAAGTGAAGAATAACTGTTTCCTTTTCGGCGGGAATGTTGAAGCATGTTAACCACAGTTAACAGGATAGATTTATGGATCAGGATAGCGACCCGTCACGCAAGACATTTCATGATCCGTCGTCAATTGACGACATGGCGGCCATGTATCTTTCAGCGCTGAAGGACGTTCTGGCGTCGCTGAAAGACCATGAAACCGGCGGCAGGAGATTTCAGTCGGACGTGATGTACCTGCTGGCGCAGGCACAGGCCAGATGGCTGACTTCGGCCCTGCGGTATTGGCAGCAGGTTGCCGCGATCATCGGGACACAGGGCGTGGACGCGATCGAGGCGATCGTGCCCGAACCCAAAGGGCAATCTTTGGAAGCGCAGCAACTGGTGTTACTGGACAAGGCGCGCGCTATCCTGCGCGAAATTTCGGAATTGTCGATGAGTGAGGCCAAGCTTTTGCAGCGCGACTTGATGGATATCGAAGCGGAACTCCGCAATGTGGTGAATTCGGACGATGATGATCTGGATGGTCCTCGCCGCTATGCAAAGCCCAAATCATGAATAACGAAGGTGTTCGCTCCGATTGGATTATTCCGGAGCTGGGATTTGAGGCCGAAACCGAAACACTGCGCGCTGCAATTGGTGAATGGGTGAAATCCACACCGCCGGAAATGCAGCCTCAGCTCGGCGAGCAGTTTCTTGCGGGGTCAAAGTATTTTCGGCCGCTGACAATTTTTGCCTGCCAAACGGCGGCGGGCGGCGATGAGGTGTCGGACGACACCATTCAGGCAGCTCTGGTGCTGGAATTGTTCCACAACATGACGCTGGTCGTTGACGATATTCTGGACCAGTCGGATGAGCGTCGCGGCAAGCCGACAATGCACACGGCCTTCGGGCAACTGACAGCGCTGATGACATCCGGCTTTATGGTCGCGGAAGGGTATCGGATAATGGCCCGGGACCCGCAGGTTATTTCCCTGCTGTCCGAACTGATGTCGCGTCTGGGCGTGGCTGAAGTGATGCAATGGGACAGTCGCAAGATGCCCCGCGGCGTCGAAGACTGGCGGCGGCTGGCGCAGGAGGACACCGGTTCCATGTTCGAGGTGGCCGCCTGTTTGGGGGACCGCAGCGAAGGTCTGCGCCAGTACGGCGCGTTACTTGGTACACTATACCATGCGTGTGACGACGTGTCGGATGTGCGCGGAACCGAGGCGCTTGGTGGTGGCGGTGAAGAAGACATCCGTGACGGCATCCTGACCCTGCCTGCGGCAATCGCAGTGCGTGAACCAGAGGTGGCAGCGATGTTCCGCAACCCCAACCCGGACAACTATGACGCTTTGGCCGAAGCCTTTCGCGCAGCGTTGCCGGAAGCCGAGGCCGAATTGGACCGAATTGCCGCAAGCGCGATTGCTGAGGCCAGACGGTTTGCAAAGGATCCCAAAAAGCTGATCACTCTGGTTGATCGCACCCGCGCACTGGGCGAAGCCCGCTGACGCGGGCGAACCTGTGCGCTGCTAAATATGTTCTTTGGCGGCGGTCAGGTATTGGGTCGAATGACCTTCCTGAAATTGCGCGTAGACGGGTTGGACAAGGCTTGTTCGAATGTCTTTTTTGGTTCGCAAGGACGCCAGACCAAGTGACGCGCGCAACTGCCAGGACAGGGCCGACCGTTCCTCTGCCAATGTCAGAGCAGCCTGATAGAATTCTTCGGCCTTTGACCTGTCATCGCAAGCCAGCGCATGTTCGGCTTTGACAAGATTCAGTTCAATGGCGTGATTGAATTCGCCCCCTTCGGTCAACGGCCCCTGCAGATCGTCCAGCACAGCGGCCGCATCCTCCAGCCGGTTCATCGCAATAAGCTGGCGTGCGTGGTTGGCCTCGAAACAGACACGGTGGTAATGAACGCCCGCAGCCTTGCAGGCGGCCGCCGCCTTTGCGGTCATCTGCTCGGCTTCTTCCAGCTGACCTTTCTGCGCCATCGCACGTGCGCGCCAGAACGATCCCCACAGTCCGAGGAATCCATAGCCGTATTCGCTGGCCACCGCGCTGCATTCTTCGGTCAACTCCATGACCTTATCCCAGTCGCCGTTCCAGTCGTGCACGCGAATGACGCCATTCGACAGCGCGTAGACCAGTGAATACGGGTCTGGCAGGGTGCGGGTATATTCAAGAATATCGTTCCCGACCTTTACGGCCTGTTCGGGATACCCCAATGACCAGAGAGCCGCTGCGCGGAAACACTCGGAAATCACCTTTGGTTCGGCGGCGGAAAGACGCGGACCAGGCTGATCCCAGACACCCTGATCATACAGCTCAAGCACACGTTCGCCATATCGAACCGACTCGGCATAGTCACCGCGGTTGAAATGCGACCAGCACTGCATGGCGTCCGAGTAGATTTCGTAGCGGGCGTTTCCGCTGCGCTCGGCCTCTTCCGCCAGCGCAGCAAAAGTCTTGTGCCCTGCTTCGACATCCCCTCGCATGGTTTGAAACGCACCGATTCCATACAGAACGGCGACGCGAAGATCGGAATCGTCCACATCTCCAAACAGCTCGCGCGCGCGCTCAAATGCTGTCTGCGCCTGAGGTGAGGCATAGCTGGTTGCTGCAAAATGGACGACACCGATGGTCGACTGAAGCTGAAGCTCCAGCTTGGCACGCTCAGCCGGGTCCTTGATTTCGTTGACGAAATCCAACCCGTGACCTAGCTGCACCAAGGCTTCCTTCATCGAAGCCCGTCCCCATGCTGATTTCCCTGCCGTCAGCCAGTAGGAAACTGATCGGTCCCCAAGACCCGCAGCCACAAAGTGGTTTGCAACCTGTTCAGGCCCTGATTTGCACCGCTCGGGAAACTTATCCTCCAGCGTTGTCGCGATTTTTCCGTGCAGCTGAAATCGACGTTTGCGCAGGATCGACCGGTATGCGGCCTCCTGAATCAGCGCGTGGCGGAACATCCAGCTATTCCCCTTTGCAGACGGATAGGCCAGATCGGCCTCGGCCAGTAGCTCCATCGAATCCGAAAGCTCGGTTAGTGGTGTGTCTGTGACCTGTGCCAGTAGATCGATATCGAATTCGCGCCCGATCACGGCCCCGATCTGGGCGAATTCACGGGTCGAACCCAGCTTGTCGAGACGGGCCATCAAACTGTCCTGCAAGCTTTCGGGCACCAGATCGACGCTGTCTTTGGCTTCCATAGCGGAGCGGGTCAGTTCTTCGGCAAACAGCGGCACCCCATCAGAGCGGTCCAGCAGTTGTTTGCGCTGCTCGGGCGTAAAGGCTTTCTCTTGCGTAATGCTGTCCAACAACCTTTCGACCTCGGCAGTTGAAAGTCGCGAGAGCTTGTGGGTTTCAAGATGATCAACGTCCCATTCAGGGCTGAATTCCGGTCGGCTGGTCGCCAGCAGCAAAATCGGATGATCGACCAGCTTCTCCACGAAGCTGTTCAAAAGCTCAAGCGATGTAGGGTCGATCCAGTGGAGGTCTTCGAAATGCACCAGCAAAGGCCCTTGCTTGGCCTGCACAATGACCTGCTCGATCAGCATGTCGTTCGTGCGGGCCTTTTGCAGCGCCGGTGAAAGGTTGAGTGACGGATACCTGTCGCAGGGCAATGAAAAAAGCGACGCCATAAGGGCGCGCGCCTCACCCAGATCCCCTTCGGCGACGACCAGCTTTTCCAGCTTGTCCAGCCGCACTTCGTCGTCATCTTCGACCGAAAAATCGAGCATATGCTCGATCCGACGCCGGATGGGATAGAGGGCCGTGTTTTCGAAATAGGGTGCGGATTGAAGGTGGAAAACCCGCGCGCCTTCAATCTTGGCCTGATTAACAATTTCGTAGGACAGCCGGCTTTTGCCGATCCCGGCCTCGCCCGATACAAGGCAAACCCTGCCTTTCCCGGATTTGACGTCATCCCACGCCGCCATCAGGCGCGCGCGTTCTTTTTCGCGGCCAACCAGTGGTGTCAGCGTTTTGCGCGCGGATGTGACGGCAAACCTTTCCTGCCGTTGCGCTTCGGAAACGACGCGCCATGCGACCTGTCCCGGTGCGAAACCTTTCAGCTGAATGTTTTTCAGGGGCTTATAGACAAACATATCACCCAATAGAGAATGGGTCCGGTCGCCGATTATGATCTGCCCCGGCTTTGCCAGGCCTTGCAAACGGGCGGCAAGGTTGGGGGTGTCCCCAGCAACGGCCGAGGTGGAATCCACACCAGTGCGGTCAAGGTCCCCGACCACAACCGTGCCGGTGGCAATGCCGATACGCACTTGCAAGGATTCCCCCGCCGTCGTGTCGAGAGACGCAACCGCTTCGACAATTTCAAGGGCAGACCGGCATGCCCGTTCGGCGGCATCCTCCTGTGCGACAGGATAGCCGAAATAGACAACGACCCCATCGCCAAGGTATTGCGCGACGTGTCCCCCCGCCTTGATAACAAAACGGGAAACCGTGGCCTGATAAAGCGCCATGAGATCGCGGTAGTCTTCCGGATCAAGTCGGGCCGAAAGTGCTGTCGAGCCGACAAGATCACAGAACATGATTGTCAGATGCCGCCGCTCAGCCGCTTCTTCACTGGCCATCGCTCCGCTGGGCTTGGCGGCGACCGGGGCAGAGCTAAGCGCGGCGATGGCCTTGGCGATCTTGAGACGATGGCCAAGTATCGAAACACCCATTTCCTTCAGGTGCTCGTCAGTCACATCCCCCAGAATATCCAGGTCGATGCCGTTCTCTTCGAACACTTCACCGTATTGAGGCAAGCCAATTTCACTTAACCACGCCTCAATTGTCTTTGTTGTCATGGGTCTTCTCTGAACTTACTTACTTAACTTCGTATCTATTTCCGCCGTTTACCGTCAACCGTGTAGTTCCAGAACAATGGGCCCAGACCCATTGTCTTTTTGTCCCACTTGCTGGCAGGCAGCCAATCGGTGAACAGCGATCCCAGGTCATCGGGGCTGGGGGTGAACTTGGATTTGGGAAGTTTGAAGTCCTTAGGTGGCCAGAATTTGTTGATCCCCAGAGTTTTGTCCGCGAATGACCAGGCTTTTGCACTGGCGGCAAGAGGCGCCCATGCCACTTTTAGCGCCTGGAACATTTGGCTTGGATAAAATTCCGGTGTGATCATTTCGATAGGCGTGCCTACTTCGCCCTTGTTCGGTTCCAGTTGCGCCATTTTGCGCACGCCTTCCGCCGCCATCAGCCCCGTGGCGCAGGCACCCTCTACGGTTGAGACATCCGCGAAGTTTCTGACATATGTTCCTGCCAGGAACATGTTCGAAAACCCCGTTTGTACCTCGGGACGATGGGCCCAGCTGCCGGTCAGGTTGGCGAACAACTCCTCGCCCGTGTTGGTTTCGACCGAGGTCTGATACAGGTCGATATCTGCAACCGTCAAATCCAGATTTTCCACAATCTCGCGCAAGATATAATCGATGGCGGTCTTGGGATTTTTCAAATCCAGAATTACGTTATTGTTGGCATCCCGACGCTCGGGTTCGACCGACAGCAGTGATTTGAAGTCCGAGACGGTGACATAGAGGAACGTGTTTTCCAGGCCCCATGTGGCGGAATAGTTCAAGAACGTCATCTCATACGGCGCGTCCATGAACACGACGACTTCGTCCGGTATGTCGTCGAGCTTGCGATTGAGGTAAAGCTCGACCGAGGCCATGGGTTCTGCTTCCAGATAGCGGACCTGTCCAAGATCAGGATCGGCAATGTACAGATCGTTCGTGACCATGGACGCGAACGCACCCGGCGAAACGCTGATGATGACGTTCTGATCCGAGACGTCGGACACGATATTTTTCTTTTTGACCTTCCAGTCCGTATAGACCGAAGGCGATTTGGTAACCTCGTCAAAAACCAGCTTGCCAATCCTCTGGCCGGATTTATCCGGATGAATCTCCTTTATCCGGTGCAGGTATTTTATTTCGAACTTGTCCCCATACGAATGGAGCTTTTTCAGAAACGGGTCGAGCAGCGTGTCCTTCTTGGGCCCGTCGAACAGCCAGAGCTGAGGAACCGGAACGCGGTTGCCATATTTCAGAAACGTTTTGTAGCTGCGGGCAGAGGCCTGCCAGCTGTCGATTGCCCAGACCGTCTGCCAGATTTTTTCATGCAGGCTCACAACTTCGTCCGTGCAATAAGGCCGGCCTCGCAACCAGCCATTGAAGGACATCCGATCAAGTTTGTCGTCTTCGCTGTCCGGGATCGAAAGCAGGTCGACCATCGAATACATGAAAAGAAACAACTCCTCCGTTGGAGCTGCACCACCTGTCAGGTTTCGATAAAAGTCCTGAATTCCGCCCGGGTTGACCATTTCGGGCATGTCATCCAGATGGCCCTTGTAGAGGAATTTGAAACTTTCCCGCGGGGTAAAGTTCTTTTCGATTCCCAGATCTTTGGCGACCGACCAGAAGTTGTAATACCAATTGCACAGCATGTGATAGCTGTGTTCGCGCGGACATTCTCCGTGATCGTGTTCTTTGTGGGATCGCAACATCCCACCGATAAAATTGTCCTGTTCATAAAGGGTTACGTGAAAGCCACGTTCTAAAAGTCTTAGTGCTGCCGTAAGACCAGCGATCCCGGCGCCAACAATTGAAACCTTATGCATTTATTCACCACCTTTGCTGGGGCGACGCCTTGCCTGCACTATTGGCCAGTGTCGCAAGTACCGACACACTACGCGTCATTACCCATTTTGGGAACAGTTTTGGAAAAAATGTAGATGTGGCCCAGAGTTACGACCAGAGCATTCAACCCTGCCAGTGTAGCCCACGGCAGAGTAATTGGCGTTGGACGCGTCCCGGGTAATCAGAACAGATCGCATCAACGCCTAATTCAATCATATTCTCGATGTCCCGGGGTTCGTTGACCGTCCAAACGACAACCTTCAACCCCAATTCCCGTGCGCGGGCCAGGGACTGCGACGTAATATCAAGATAGTAGGGGCACCAGAACTGACCGGATGCTTTTGCAATCATTTCGGGCAGATCCATGATGGACATGCCTTTGATCGGATTAACCTCCTGCGAGGAATCCTCACCCTTATCCGCTGCGTTTTCCGGTTGCTGGGTCAAAAACGAAACCGGAATTTCCGGGGCAAAACGTTGACACAACGCCAGCAACCCCCAATCAAAACTGTGCAGCACCGTGCGCTCTTGCAGACGGGCCTGCCTGACAACTTCGACCACCGACCGGACCAGATTTTCACGGGCATCAACGTCATGCAGAAAGTCCGGGTCGGATTTTATTTCCAGCAAAAGGTGCGCGTTTTGGTGTTCGGGCTGTCGCAAAAGCTCCAGCACTTCGGCAAGCCGGGGAATGCGGATATCGCTCAGGAACGCCTGATCGGGAAACCTCTGGCCATATTCGCTGTGCCCATCCAGACCGCCCACGTCATGCTGCAACAATTCGGCATAGGGCAGGGACGAGACCTTTGGTTCGGGCTCGCTCAGCCATGCGCCGTTGCTGTCCCGAACCACTGAACCGGTAAGCCGATGATTGTGCGTTACGACAGGAACCCCATCGCCCGAGTTCGTAACATCCAGTTCAAGCAACTCCACGCCGGTTTTAAGTGCAAACTCAAAACCCTCAATGGTATTTTCCGGCATGATACCGCGCGCACCGCGATGGCCGACAAGCCGGATAACCGAGGGCGCGCCGGAAAATGCTGCTATCTGTGGAAATTTCATTATTTCTCCAGACGTTTGCCGGTTTCCGGGTCGAACAAATGGATCAGCGCAGGCTCGACGCTGAAGCGGCGAAGACTGCCGACACCGTCATTCGCATGGCCGGTGACGCTTGCAACGATTGCATGATCTGTCCCTTCAAGGCGTCCATGGATCAGCGTGTTGGCGCCCAGTTGTTCCAGCATTTCCACGCGAACAGATATCGGGCCATCCGGATCATCCGATAGATGCTCGGGCCGAATGCCAAGTGTTGCGGTACCATCAGGAACCGAACCCGTGTGCACTTTGGCGCCTCCGGGCAACAGCCCATTGCCATCCTGCAACTGAGCCGGAAAGAAATTCATCGCAGGGCTACCGATGAAACCCGCCACAAAAACCGAGGCTGGCCGGTCATACAGCTCGATCGGTGTGCCAAATTGCTCGACATATCCGCCATTAAGGACCATCAGCCGATCACCCAGCGTCATCGCCTCGACCTGATCATGTGTAACGTAGATCGAGGTGACGCCGAGGCGTTGCTGAAGCTTGCGAATTTCCAGACGCATCTGAACCCGCAGCTTTGCATCCAGATTGGACAGCGGCTCATCAAACAGGAAAACCTGCGGGTCGCGAACGATGGCCCGCCCCATGGCAACACGCTGACGCTGACCACCGGACAGTTGCCGGGGTTTGCGATCAAGATACTGACGAATTTCAAGCGTATCGGCCGCTTCTTCGACCCGGCGGTTGATTTCGTCTTTCGAAAGCTTCCGGATTTTCAGGCCATACGCCATGTTCTCCCGCACGCTCATATGGGGGTAAAGCGCATAGTTCTGAAAAACCATCGCAATGTCGCGCGCCGAGGGTTCCAGTTCGTTGACCCGGCGGTCTCCAATTCGAATTTCACCCGAAGTTACAGTTTCGAGCCCGGCAATCATCCTCAGCAATGTGGACTTGCCGCATCCCGAAGGCCCGACGATCACAACGAATTCTCCGTCGTTGATGTCGCCTTCGATGTGGTGCAAAACTTCGGTCGGGCCGTAGGATTTCACCAGGTCTTTTAGTTCTATTGTTGCCATTTAGGGCGTCCTACTTGTCGGTTTCCGTCAAGCCCTGAACAAAGAGCTTTTGCATTGCGATGACCACAAATACCGGGGGGATCATCGCCAGAAGGGCGGTCATCATGATGATGTTCCATTGGGGGCTCTGCTCCGCGGCCTCCAGCATCTGTTTGATTGACATAACGATAGTCGTCATTGACGTGTCGGTCGTGATCAGCAGCGGCCAGAGGTACTGGTTCCACCCAAAGATGAAAAGGATCACGAACAATGCCGCGATGTTTGTGCGCGACATCGGGATCAGGATGTCCCAGAAGAACCGCATGGGACCCGCACCGTCGATCCGCGCGCTTTCCAGCAACTCGTCCGGTACGGTCAAAAACACCTGACGGAACATGAAAGTCGCAGTGGCCGACGCGATCAGCGGGATGGAAAGCCCCCAATAGCTGTTTAGCATTCCAAGGTTTGCCACCACCTCGAAGGTGGGCAAAATCCGCACTTCGACCGGCAACATGAGCGTGATGAAAATCAGCCAGAAGAACGTCATGCGGAATGGAAACTTGAAGTAGACGATGGCAAAGGCCGACAGCAATGAGATCACGATCTTTCCGACGGAGATCATCATCGCCATGGCAAGGCTGTTCAGCAACATCAGCCAGACAGGTGCCTGTTCAGTACCGCTCAGCCCTTTGCCGAACAGTGTCTGGTTCATATTTTCCCAGAAATGCGTGCCGGGCCAGAGTGGCAATGGCGCCTGAGTCATACGCAATTCATCATGGGTGGATGCAACGAAGGTGATCCAGACAGGAAGCGCGATTGCAAAGACGCCAATGATCAGGGCCACATGCGTGAGGAACGTGGCAAGCGGGCGATTTTCGACCATCAGTATTCCACCTTTCTTTCGACAAAGCGGAACTGGATTACCGTCATCGCAATGACCAGCGCCATCAGGATCACCGATTGCGCGGCCGAACCGCCGAGGTCCAGACCAACAAACCCGTCATTGAACACCTTGTAGACAAGGATCGTCGTCGCCGTACCCGGTCCGCCCTGCGTCACCGCATGAATGATGCCGAAGGTTTCGAAAAAGGCGTAAACCATGTTGATGACCAGCAAAAAGAACGTGGTCGGCGAAATCAGCGGAAAGATGATTGTCCAAAACCGGCGACCGGGTCCCGCGCCATCGATGGCGGCGGCCTCGATAACCGAGTTGGGGATGGATTGCATGGCAGCTAGATAGAACAGGAAGTTATAGGCGACCTGCTTCCATGCGGCTGCGAGGATCACAAGTGCCATTGCCTGATTTCCGTTCAGGTAGTGGTTCCAGGTGATGCCTGCGAATTCCAGAAAATACGGGAAAATGCCCAGCGTGGGGTTGAACATGAATACCCACAACGCCCCGGCCAGAACTGGGGCAACCGCGTAAGGCCAGATCAGCAGCGTCCGATAGAACATGGCGCCGCGAATTACCCTTTGCGCGAAACCCGCCAGAACAAGTGCGAACCCCATCGAAAGCGCAGCCACGAGGATCGAAAACACCGCCGTTCTTTTGAAACTTGCCAGATACAGCTCATCCGACCAGAGAATTTCGAAATTCTCGAACCAGACAAATTCGGTGCCAAGGCCGAACGCATCCTGAATAAGAAAGGACTGATACATCGCCTGACTTGCGGGCCAGATAAAGAATATCAGCGTGATGGCAATCTGCGGCGCAACCAAAAGATATGGCAGCGGCGCGGAAGGGAAGTGTACTCTCTTGAGCATGAATGGCCCTGACCGAATTGGATCATGCCGCTCCCGAAGGAACGGCATGATCCCTGATTATGGATTAGTTGGTGGTGCGTTCGAAACGGCGCAGCAGATCGTTGCCACGCTCGACCGCGTTATCAAGCGCTTCCTGCGCCGACTTTTCACCGGCCCAAACGGCCTCCATCTCTTCGTTGATTACGTCACGAACCTGCACGAAGTTGCCATACCGCAGACCACGGCTGTTGGCGGTCGGGGCGTTCAGGCTCAGCTGCTGGATGGCGATGTCGGTGCCGGGGTTCTTGTCATAGAAACCCTGTTCCTTCGACAGGTCATAGGCCGCTGTGGTGATCGGCACGTAACCGGTTTCCTGATGCCACCATGCCTGAACTTCGGGCGATGACAGATAGGTCAGGAACTTTGCGGTCCCTTTGTATTCTTCATCGTCATGGCCCCCAAGGACCCACAGAGTTGCACCACCGATGATCGAGTTCTGCGGCGCATCTGCCACGGCTGTATCCAGCGGCAGCATGGTCTGACCGAATTCGAACTCGGCCTGCGAAGAAATCGAACCATAATAGGCAGACGAGTTCATCCACATGCCGCATTCACCGTTGGTGAACATCGGAAGGCTGTCACCGCGGCGACCGCCGTAGACGAACAGATTACCATCGGACATCGAGGCCACGTCATCCAGACGCGCGGCGACTTTGTCGTTGTTGAAGGTGAATTCGGTGTCAAACCCGCCAAACCCGTTTTCGAGGGTGCCAGTCGGGAGATTGTGCCAGGCCGAGAAATTCTCGATCATAACCCAGGATTGCCAGCCAAAGGAAAAGCCGCACTTCATGCCGTTGTCGACCAGCTTTTGTGCAGATTCCTTAACTTCGGCCCAAGTGGTGGGAACCGCCGCGCCTGCCGCGTCCAGCGCATCCTTGTTGTACCACAGAACCGGGGTCGAGCTGTTGAACGGCATCGACAGCAACTCGCCCTCAGGTGTCTCGTAATACGAGACCACCGCCGGAAGGAAAGCGTCGCCGTCAAACGGTTCGCCCGTATCGGACATCAACTTTTCAACCGGATAGATTGCGCCTTGCGCCGCCATCATCGTCGCGGTGCCGACCTCGAACACCTGAACGATTTGGGGGTGTTCCTGCGCACGGAACGCGGCAATCGCGGCGGTCATGGTTTCCGTGTAGTTCCCCTTGTAAACAGGAACCACCTTGTAGTCGCTCTGCGAGGCATTGAAGTCCTCGGCGATCTTGTTGACGCGCTCACCATTGGTGCCGCCCATCGCGTGCCACCATTGAATTTCGGTTTCAGCAAAAGCCATGCCGCCGGTTGCTGCGACCAGTGCAAAGGCGCTGAGTGAGGACTTGATTGTCATGAGTCTCTTCTCCCTGAAGTTAGCTCTCGAACCTTTTTGCGTCAGGCCGAGAGAATAATTCAAGCAAAAGTTTTTTGACAATTTTCATAACACAACATTATATAACCGGTAGCAGAAATCTCTCCAAGGGACCGTAATCCATTGAAATTTAAACTCAGGCAACTCGAAGCGTTTCAGGCCATTGCGCATACGGGTTCTGTGACTCGTGCCGCAAAAATACTTGGAATTTCCCAACCCGCTGCCAGTCGGCTTTTGTCGGATTTCTCAAAATCGGTGGCGGTGGATCTTTTTGTGCGCAAGGATGGCATGTTGGTTCCGACCAGCGAAGCGCGATATTTGTTGTCCGAGGTTGGCCGCGTTTTCGAGAATCTGAACCACCTCGAGGAACTCACCCGGGACCTGACAGAGCGCACTGCAGGACACCTGCGGATTGCCTGCCTGCCGGGTTTTGCCAATACACTTTTGCCCGAGCTACTGGCGGGATTCCTGAGGCATCGGCCAAGCGTCCGCCTTACACTTGAGCCGGACAGGCCAGAGCGCATTCTGGAATGGATCATCGGGCAGCAATACGATTGCGGAATTACCGATGAATTTGCAACGCACCCCGCAGTTGAGAACATCAATGTACCGATCCGCACCGTCTGTGTTTTGCACAAAGACGATCCGCTGGCCCACCGAGATTCGGTATCACCATCCGATCTTCGTGATCTCAAATTGATCCACACCCGGCGTGACAGTCCGTTTTATAGAAAGCTGTCAAACGCATTCGCCGAATATGGTGTGGAAATGAACAGCTGGATCGAAGTGCGCCAATTTTCGACCGCGTGTATTATCATCAATCAGGGGCAGGGGGCGTCGATCGTCAGCGCCCTGGATGCCGAGGCTTTTCGGGATCAGAACGTCGCGATTGTCCCGTTTCGGCCCGACATCCACCATCGCCTGTCCATTTTGCAACCTGCCGCCGGCAGCAGGTCGCTGCTGGCGCTGGACTTCATCGATGCGTTCTTGCAGGGATTGCAGCCCTTTCTTGCCGACCCGACGCGTCAGCCTTCGATTTGATCCGTACCACGCGTCAGGAACGTTGAGACAATCCGTTCTGGGGATTCCTACGCCGGGCGCAATTCCAGAATGTTCCGGGCCTGTTGCCATGTGGCGACGGGGCGCTCGTATTTCTCGCAGAGTTCAACGGCACGTTTGACCAGAGCCGCGTTAGATGGGGCAAGCGATGATTTGTCCAGACGAACATTGTCTTCCAATCCGGTTCTGGTGTGCCCGCCTGCGGCAATCGCCCATTCGTTCACTGCCAGCTGATTGGCTCCGATCCCGGCTGCGCACCATTCGGCCTCCGGTGCCCGTGTCTGCATGGTGTTTACGTAGAAATCAAACACCTCGCGGTCAGCAGGCATGGCATTTTTGACGCCCATAACAAACTGGACATAAAGCTTGCCGTACAGCACCCCCTGACCATGTAGGCGTATGGCCTGCAGGATATGGGACAGATCAAATGCCTCAATTTCTGGCGTTACTTCATAGGTGCGCATTTCGCCCGCCAGCCAGTCAATCAGATCGGGCGGGTTTTCATAAACGCGCGTGGGGAAATTGTTTGACCCCACGGACAGAGAAGCCATGTCCGGGCTCAGGGGCAACATACCCCCACGGGCCGCGCCAGCACCGGATCGGCCACCTGTCGAGAACTGGATGACCATACCGGGGCAGTGTTTTTGTAACCCTTCCTTGAGCCGGGCAAACCGCTCGGGGTCGCTGGTTGGTGTCTGATCCTCGTTGCGTACGTGGCAATGGGCGATTGAGGCACCGGCTTCAAAGGCTTCATGCGTGCTTTCAATCTGCTCATCCACGGATATGGGAACTGCAGGATTGTTTTCTTTGGTCGGAACCGATCCGGTGATCGCGACACAGATGATGCAGGGTTTGGACATGTTCCCTCCGGTTCAGATGTCAAAAAAGACGGTTTCATCTTCGCCCTGAAGGCGGATGTCAAAGCGATAGACGATCCGCCCATCGCGTTCCTGCCGATCTGCAATCAGGGTTGTTCGGCGGTTTTTCCATTCAATGGTGTTCAGCACCGGGTCGGCACCGTTTGCGCCAGCTTCGTCACTGAAGTACAGGCGCGTGTTCAGGCCGACATTGATCCCGCGTGCCACAATCCAAAGGTTGATATGCGGCGCCATCACTTTGCCGGATCGCCCCGGAACCGCGCCGGGCTTGATCGTGTCAAAACCCCATTCGCCTGTTTCGAAATCGGTGATCACACGGCCCCATCCCCGAAACCCGTCCTCGACCTGACCGGGCTGTTCGGGATGGGCATAGATGCCGGCAGCGTTTGCCTGCCAGACCTCCAGCATCACGTCCCTGACGGGGCTGCCCGTGCCATCGATCACCAGACCCTCAACCCGAATTCTCTCGCCCTTTGCGCTGGGTCCGGCTATGTCCCAGCCAAGTTCGCGCCCGTAGATGTCAAATCCGGCAGCACCCGGCGCCAGGCCAATGTGGACATACGGTCCGGCCGTCTGCGACGGAGTCTCCCGAAGGTATTTGAGATCTTGTGCCATCAGTTTCCCTCCAACCGGTTTTCGAACAGGGTCGAGCGCCGCCCGCGTAAAACAATGTCGAATTTATAGGCCAGCGCATCCAGAGGGATCGCTGCGTTCATGTCCAGCACCGCAACCAGTTGGTTCACAGCCTCGGGGTCAGGGATCGTTCTGACGATCGGGCATCTGGGGATTAGCGGGTCGCCCTCGAAATAACATTGTGTGATGAGGCGTTGCGCAAAAGCCGTGCCAAAGACCGAAACGTGAATATGGGCAGGTCGCCAGTCATTGATCCGGTTGCGCCACGGATATGCTCCGGGTTTGACTGTTCGGAAATAGTAATATCCGTTTTCGTCAGTCAGGGTGCGGCCACACCCGCCGAAATTCGGATCAATAGGGGCGAAGTAGGTATCGTTCTTGTGACGGTACCGCCCACCCGCATTGGCTTGCCAGATTTCCACCAGCGTATTGGGAACCGGACGCGCATTCTCATCCAGTACGCGGCCATGCAGGATGATGCGCTCTCCAATCGGACTTTCGCCCGGTTTGGCATAGTTCGACAGCAGATCGTTGTCGCCGGGGTTTATGTCGCCATGACCAAAGGCAGGCCCGGTAATTTCGCTCAGGGTATTTTCGATGCTGATAAGCGCGAGTCTTGGGGAGCGCGCGACCGAGGTCTTGTAGCCCGGTGTCAGGGCAGGGGGGTGCCAATCGCGGTCACGTTGGTAAAATTCGCCGGGCTTTGACATGGGTACGCCTTTTCCAGAGTGATCTTGGGTCATTCCCCCTCCATTTCGGCATAGGTTTGTCTGGCCAGTTTCAGGGCATGGTTCGCACGTGGCACGCCCGCATAGATGGCGACGTGCTGAAACACCTCCAGAACATCCTGCTTGGTTGCACCGGTATTGGCGGTGGCGCGTATATGCATCGGAATCTCTTCGAAATTTCCAAGTGCGGCCAGCAATGCAAGGGTCAACATCGACCGTTCGCGCAGGGTGATGCCTTCGGACGCCCAGACCGTCCCCCAGGCGCCTTCGGTGATCAGGGTCTGAAACGGCTCGTCAAAGTCAGTTTTGGTTGCCTCGGCCCGATCGACATGCGCATCGCCAAGAACGCTGCGTCTGATCTGCATCCCGCGTTCAAATTTTTCGGACATACTGACCCCTCTGATGCGTCGCCGCTTTGATCAATAAGGCAGCCCTACGTAATTTTGTGCAAGTACCGATTGCGCTTCGCGGTTGGTGCGCAGGAAATCCAGTTCGGCGCGCTGAATCCGCAGATCGAATTCCGTTTGGTGCGGAAAACGGTGAAGCAGGTTTGTCATCCACCAGCTGAAACGTTCGGTCTTCCATACGCGCGCCAGAGCGTTTTGCGAGTAAGTATCGATCCCTTCGGTGTCGCTGTTTTCAAAAAACCCGGTCAGAGCGTGATACAAATAGTGGATATCACTCGCAGCCGTGTTCAAACCCTTGGCGCCGGTCGGCGGCACAATATGCGCGGCATCCCCACACAGGAAAAGCCGCCCCCAACGCATCGGCTCTGTCACGAACGACCTGAGCGGAGCGATTGATTTTTCGATCGAGGGTCCTGTGACCAGGCGGTCGGCGGCATCGGTGGGAATGCGGCGTTTCAGTTCGGACCAGAACGCCTTGTCAGTCCAGTCCTCGGGGCTGTCTGACAGTGAGCATTGAATGTAATACCGGCTGAGGTTGGCATTGCGCATGGAACAAAGCGCAAATCCCCGATCCGAGCAGGAATAGATCAGCTCGTCATGGACAGGAGGTGTTTCAGACAGAATGCCAAGCCATCCAAACGGGTAAACCTTTTCATATTCCCGCCTTACGGTCAGAGGTATGGTTTGGCGGCTGACGCCATGAAATCCATCACATCCGGCAACAAAGTCGCAGTCTATCCGGTGTTCGGTACCGTCCTTTTCATAGGTAACGAATGGTGCGTCACCATCGGCCTGATGTATTTCCACATGCTCGGCCTCAAAGACGGTCTTTGCGCCCGAGGCGTCGCGGGCATCATACAAATCTCGGGTCACTTCGGTCTGGCCGTAAACCACGACGTGACTGCCAGTGTGTTCCTTGAAATTGATCGTGAACTGGCCATCGCCATCAGAAATCACCGCGCCGTCATGGGTGAAACTTTCTTTGTCCATGCGCTCGCCCACGCCTGCTTCGCGCATCAGATTGACGAAACCTACCTCAAGGATGCCAGCGCGAATACGGCTTAGAACATGATCTTGGGTCCGGCGTTCCAGAACCACTGTGTCTATTCCACGACGGTGCAGCAACTGACCCAGCAACAACCCCGAAGGTCCGCCACCGATAATGGCAACCTGTGTCCTCATGCAACTCTCCTCCCACCTGCAAGCTTATGAGCGGGAGCAGAAAAGTAAATTGGAAACCGCCGTTTACGCAGATACCGGTGTGTTCAGTTCAGGGATGGGCGCGGGTTGTTGGCGGCGTGGGCACTGATCTTGCGGATGCTCCATTCCACCGAGTCGCGCATGGCATCGCCCAAGGCCTCATCGAACGCCTTGACCAGATCCGGCGTTTGATCGCTGACCGATACCACTTTTTCCTCGAACGAACTGGAGGCGATGATTTTATCTTCGAATTCGTCAATGATCTTGATGTTCAACCGCACCTTGATCTGAACTGTTTTCGAGTTCTCGGTTTCTCCGATCACGTGACCCTGAAATTCGCGCAAATCCGGAACGACCAGGTAATCTGCACGCAGCCCGACGGTGGAGCGTCCGACCGCAGCCACTTTTCTGGTGTTTTCAAAGCTTTCGACCAGCAGAGACTGAACGAACAGGGGCGCCCGGTCCACCCACCTTGCACGCGGCAGGTATTGAACCTGCAACTGGGTCGGTTGAATGGCGATCTGATCGGTGTTCACAGCTGCAGTGGCAGTCGGCTCTTCGACAACGATCTGTTGTGCGAGACGCGGAAGGGAAGATGAAAAGGTGCTTTTGGGTGTCAGCGTATACAAATCGTTCGGCTTGGCCGCCTGCTTCAAAGTGCCCAAC
This sequence comes from Ruegeria sp. BJ6, assembly GCF_056537885.1. Taxonomy (NCBI): domain Bacteria; kingdom Pseudomonadati; phylum Pseudomonadota; class Alphaproteobacteria; order Rhodobacterales; family Roseobacteraceae; genus Ruegeria; species Ruegeria sp. BJ6. Next base: position 98,897 of record NZ_JBQFSG010000012.1, read on the forward strand.
CCCGCGCAACCGCCAAGGATTGCTGTGACGACCAGTGCGAAGAATAAATTAAGCCGGTTCATTGACGAAACTCCGAAGCCTGGGTTCCCAGCAGAAAGCGGGCGGGGTCGCGTTCCACCCTGTCCACAAGACGATCAACATTGACGACCAGTCGTTGGGCCTCTTCGATGAAGCGCACGAACTGAGGCAACCCTACGCGCAGAAAATCCGAGACCTGACGCTGGTTCGCCTGCACGATTCCATCGACCGTTCCCAGCAACTCGGATGCAGAGTTCGAGGCGCTCAGGATGTTGTCCGAAACCTTGTCGAGGCTGCCGGCAACGTTCGACACGGTTGTCGCCACCTGTTCGGCCGCATTGCGGATATCGGCCACGACGGGAGAGATATCGGTGTCCAGGACCCTGTTGGCCGAGTCAAATGCCTGTTCGGCGGAAGAAAGCGCGCTCTTTGCGGTTTCCATCGCAGAGGTGATCGAAACCAGAGTTTCGTTTGCGTTTTCCACCGTTCCGGTAATGGTGCCAAGGGTTACACTGCCCTGTTCGCTGAGAACAATAAGATGGTCGGCCAGTTCAGAGCCGCGTTCGATAAACGGCTTCACATCGTCTTTGATGATGGTCTCCGCCGTTTCAAGTGTCTGTTTGGCCGTATCAAGCGCCGATTTCGCGGAATCGCTGGCATCTTTGACGCTGTTCAGAGTGTCTGTCCCGGTTTTGAGAGTGGTTTCGGCTGTATCGGATAGCTCATCCAGCCGTTTTGTGAAGGCGCCGATATCGCGGGCCGCGCTGCCCAGGTCGCCCGAGAGCGACTCGAAATCAGACAGGGTCTTGTCCAGACGCCCCGAGGCGGAGGCAAGGTTGTCCAAAATCCGGGTGACTGCTTGTCGGTTTTCCTCATCCACGACTGTGTTGAGGTTCTCCAGCAGTTCGATGGCCTTGTTCAAAAGCTCTGGCGCGCCCTCGAAAAGCGACTGTATCGCGCTGCGTTTGCTTTTGATGACACTGTTTTCAGGCAAGCGTTCTGCCGTAGGCGATCCGCCCGAAAGTTCAACATAGCTGACCCCAGTGACACCCAGAGATTGCAGTTGTGCAATTGTGTCGGTTTTGACCGGGATGTCGGCATTCACTTCAATCCGGACGCGCACCTTGGCGGGGTCGTCCTCGTCCAGATTCAGTGCGATGACCTGTCCGACCGGCAGGCCGTTAAAGCTGACACCGCCGGCTGTTGCCAGACCCGACACGTTGTCGAACAGCACGTCATAATAGGCGTATTGGCGGTTGACCTCGAACTTGGCAAGCCAGAGGAAAAAGCCAAATGTGCCCAGAATACCCGCCAGGGTAAATGCACCGATCAGAAGATAATTCGCTCGGGTCTCCATGGCTGCCTCTAACTGTTATACCCCTTATCTTGCGCTGCGCGCGCCCTGGGGCCGTTGAAATACTCCTTTACCCAAGGATGATCGACCTTGGCCATTTCTTCAATCGGACCTTCCACCAGTACACGTTTCTCGGCAAGTACGGCTATCCGGTCACAGATCGCGTAAAGGCTGTCGAGGTCATGGGTTACCATGAATACCGTCAGCCCCAACGCCTGTTGCAGTTCCTGAATCAGTTCGTCGTATGCCGCCGCCCCGATCGGGTCCAGACCGGCGGTCGGTTCATCCAGAAAGACGATCTCGGGGTCCATTGCCAATGCACGGGCCAGCGCGGCGCGTTTGCGCATGCCGCCCGACAATTCCGAAGGGAACTTGTCGCAACTCAGTTGTGGCAGACCCACAAGGCTTATCTTGAGCGCGCCAAGCGAACGCATCAGGCTTTCGCTGATATTCACATGCTCGCGCAGCGGGGCCATCACGTTTTGCAATACAGTCAGCGACGAAAACAGCGCCCCGTCCTGAAACGCCACGCCCCAGCGTCTTTCGATGCGGCGGCGTTCTTCTTCGGGTGCGTTCAGAACATCAACACCCAGAACTTCGATGCTGCCCGACGCAGGCGTGTTGAGGCCCACAATGGTACGGAGCAGCACCGATTTGCCCGTGCCGGAACCGCCGACAACGCCCAGAACCTCACCCCGCCAGACATCCAGATTAAGGTTGTCATGGACAACCTGAGGCCCGAACCGATTGGTCAGGTTGCGGACGCGGATGACCGCCTCGCGCTGTGCGCCGGTTCTTGTGGTCTGCTGTACGGTTGAGCCGTCCATGTCAGACCCCCACTTCCGAAAAGAAGATCGAAAACAGAGCGTCGATGGCAATGACCATAAAGATGGACTGTACGACCGAAGCGGTTGTGCGTTGCCCAACACTCTCTGATGACCCCTTGACCTGCATGGCCTGCCAGCAGGCGATCACGCCTATAACCAATGCAAAGAAGGGGGCCTTGATCAAGCCAACGGCAAGTTGCCAGACATCGGTGTTTTCCTTGAGGCGCGTCAGGAACATGCCTGGGCTGACACCTAGGTCGATCCAGCTCATCAATGCGCCGCCGAACAGACCGGCGATGTCAGCGACAAAGCCTAGGATGGGCAGCACGATAATCAATGCCAGAACACGCGGGACTACCAGCACCTCGATCGGGTCAAGGCCCAGCGTGCGCATCGCGTCGATCTCCTCTTGCACCTTCATCGATCCGATGGACGCGGTAAAGGCCGACCCGGATCGGCCCGCAACAATGATGGCGGTCAGAAGGATGCCCAGTTCCCGAAGGATCGAAATCGAAATCAGTTCGACCACAAAAATTTCTGCGCCAAACTGTTTCAGCTGCGTTGCGCCCTGAAATGCCAGCACAACACCGATCAGAAACCCCATCAGGATAACGATGGGCATGGCCTTGAAACCGGTTTCGTCCATATGCGTGACAAGTGATGCCTTGCGCAGCCGCCAGGGCATCAGCAGACATCGGACAAGGCGATGCAGAGTCAGGCCGAGAAATTCCAGAATTGACATGGAATCCTTGAACGTACCGGCGGTTTTTTCACCCAGCCGTTCCAGCCACGGTACAAAGCCATGTGGTGGGGCTTCGGGTCCGGCCTCGTCGGGCATGTTTTCGGAAACGGTTTCGATAAGCGCAGCATGGGCCGGCTTGGCCCCCGTTACCTGCGCATCGCAGCCTTCAGCCTCTAACCGGCGTTTCAGGTTGGCGATCAGCCACGCGCCACCGGTATCCAGCGCTTCGACCCCGGACAGGTCAAGCACAGCCTTGGAATTACTGCCTGTTACATCTTCAAATGGACGTTCAACCACGTTCAGCGACTGAGTCAGCATTCTACCTGCAACGCGAACAAGCAATCCGTCAGCCGTTTGTTCTGAAGAAAGCGAAGGCTGGGTCATGTTTGGAATGAGTAGCCGATAACCCCCCGACTGCAATGGAAATCTTTCGGTCAGGGTGATTTTGCCGGGCATGTTTGCCAAGAGGTTACAGTCTGCTCCGTGACCGGGGGATGAGGATTTGTTATTCGAGTTGCCTTGCGGACAGTATCGTCAGGCCGGCGAGCTTCCATTCGCTCGCGGCGTTTTCAAGCTCAACCACAGCCTGATAGGCGACGTTGCGGCGATGATTGTGCCCCCAATGGCCCGCGCCCGCACGCGCGGTCCAGGTGGCGACGGCCGAAAAGCCCGGCCCGCTTTGACGTGGCCGGATTTCGGTCAGCGTCACGTCTTCAACCCTGTCGGACCTGGCGTTTCCACCACCCACAACAGGAATGGTCAGACCGCGTTCGATCTCGGCCAGAACCTCCTTTTTTGTTTGCTCGGCCAGCACCGGCTCCAGTATCGCGGCCTTCCTGTCCGCAAGAACCTCATAGCCCGCAATGTTTATGTTGTTCAGCATGGTTGCAAAGATCGCTGTCGCGGTTTCGGCGTCTGGAGTTTTTTGAAGAGGGTTTGCAAAAGCCAACTCGCCGCGCCCATAAAACAACCCGGCCAACATCAGACACGCGATGGAAAGGCCTGACAATATCAGTCTGGTTCTTCCATTCTTTCGCATTGCAAATACCAGAACGATCAAGGCCACAAGCGCAAAGGCCAGTGTCAGGACAGGCAAACGAATGCTATCTGCTCCGCTTGTGGTCAAGTGAGACAGCACTGGTTCTTCATATGTCAAAAGATGATTGGTCCACTTTATTTCAGGTGCATCGGGGGTCGCGCCGCTAAGAAAAGGCCCTGCAGGATCAGTGAGTGTTGCGGGAACTTTCAGAATTCGATCATTGAAGAGGTTCCAGGTTATGACTGCCTCTTGCGGAATGACATCAACCGGATAGGACAGAATGACGCCCAGCATAGTGGTGGATGGATCAACGAGTTCCGGATTATCCAGTACCTCCAGACCATTGGTCGTGATTTTCAGAAACTCCGCACGGCCGGAATGGGCCGATACCTGTTTCCCGTCCAAGGTCAGCGTGTTGTCGCTTGTCAGAAAATCAATTGCGGCGGCTTTGAACTTTTGCTGGTCTTCTTTGTTTAAGTCTTGGCTGTATAATGCTGTTTTATCAATAAAATTCGCCAGATCGCGAACTCTGATCAGACTTTCATGCCGGACTTCCCTCGGTTCCACATAAAGAAACGTCATTGCCGCAGATTCATGGTGCCTTCTGAGGTTCCTGTTGGCGAATTGCGAATACCATGGATCGTCCCAATTGATATTCAACTGGGCTGGACCTGACAGAAACTTGAAGCTTGTGACCGGAACATCCCTATCGAACAAAACCATCCCGATCGAGACATCGGGCTTTCCGTTGTCGCCCATGGGCGGGGTCAGCGTTATCGCATCCGGTTTTGTACCCTCGAAATCATAAAACAGATCGGCATAAAGAACGCGTTTATCTTCCGGTGGTTCCGGAAATCGCCGCCCTGAATAGGGATCTACCTTGCCGGACAACGGGGTCGTGCGATCAACCCGCATACGCGGCTCAACGGTCTTTATCTGAATAGGCAGCGGTGTCCCGTCATCCCGTTTCAGGCTCAGACCGCTCTGCGCAAATTTCTTAATCCGATCCTGAAAAATCGGGGCCTGACGTTCTGAGTCTGTAAGCCAATCGTCCGGGATCAGCGCCGCGAACTCTGGAATATCGCCGTAATAGACCTCCAGCTGAAGATGCACGCCGTTTTCATCAACGTGAAACTCTGCGACGTTCGGCGCAACCTCTGCACCGCCAAACGGCATGTAATCCGCCCGTGCGGCAGAAGCCGCCAGAAGAAAGAAAAAGCAGAATAACTTTACCATTACGCGTGCCGTTCGGCCCAACACCGCCGAAATGTTGAACTCTCTTCGCTGTTCATATTCAAAATTTCATATTGAGCCTGTGAAATCAAAAGGTTTCATGATTTTCTGTACCGGATCGCACAGAGGCTTAGAAATGATCATGATGATGGGTCAATCTAACTCAACCACCGGCAAGCCGCGCAAATTGGCAAGGGCGATTGCCTGTCTAGTATTGCTCGCAAGCCTTTGCGGCACCGCTGCGCTGGCGCATTTCAAGCTCAACCAGAATGTGCGGATACATCATGTTGTCCATAACGATGAGGGGGCTGATCTGTACCTGCGTCTTCCTCTGGCCTACCTTTTGGCGGGTCTTTTGGGCCCGGTACAGGATGATGGTTTACCTGAACCTGCTCCGTTTACCATCAACCGGCTGGAAGATGGCACCGTTATGCACATCGTTGATCATCGGGCGTTGACCGCCGATCCCATGGGTCTGGGCAGAATCGCGACAAGTGATATTCAGGTGCAAAGTGACGAAGGTGAGTTGCAGCTGGAGGTCGTGGCCGTAAGGGTGCATCCAATTGGAACAGAGCCCGGATTTGCAACACGGCACGAAGCAAAGGCCGCATTAGAAAGTGAAGCGGCTTTTCCTCCCGACGCGCCAGAGACATATGTTGGTGATGCTGTGGTCGACATTCACCTTCAGTACGGCGGCGGACCGATCCGATCTTATGCGATGTCGCATTCTTTTGATCCGGGACTGCCGGAACAGGAAAAGACCGCAAACCTGATATTGGATTATCGCGGGGACACAATCAGGACCTTTCGCGCAACCGGACTGATGGGCGAACCCGTTCAGATTATGCAGTCGTCTGCCGCTGCCGTATCGACCTTTGTTGTCGAAGGGATACGCCACATCCTTGAAGGTCCGGACCACGTTCTGTTTGTGCTTTGCATGATTATCGGGGCCAGTGGTCTTTGGTCGCTTGTCGAGCGGGTAACGGGATTTACAATCGGCCACACGGTTACATTGATCCTCGGCTTTTTTGGCATCGCACCCAGTGGCGCATGGTTTATCCCGACCGTTGAGCTGGCGATTGCTCTGTCGATCATCTACGCCGCCTGGATGGCCGTGTCTAAGGACGACACAGCACCCGGCGGTAATCTGCGTGCATTTTCGGTGACTTCCGGCATCGGATTGCTGCACGGATTCGGATTTTCGTTCATGCTGCACCAGATCCTGAAAGTTGATGCCCCGAATGTCTGGCAAAGCCTTCTGGCGTTCAACGTCGGCGTTGAAATCGGCCAGCTGGCCATTGTTGTGCTTGTTTGGCCGATAGTTGTCGTGTTGCGCAGAATTCCCGGACGCGTTTGGTTGTTGTCGCGCGGGGTTGTTGCTGGCTGTGCATCGATCATCGCAATGTTTTGGGTAGTCGAAAGAGCCGCATATTTTCTGTGAGCAGATCGTCACGCAAGCATTCATCATCGGGCAAAAACACGTTTGAGTTTGCGCCTGCAAAGACCAGCCAGATGCGAGTTCTCAACTCCAACTCCAAACACTGTGCCTATTGATTGGTCACTGAGGACAACGGTCAGAAAATATGCAAAAATTATTCACAGATAAGAATAATAGGGGCTATCCGCAAAATTAGTGTCCTGTCCGAAGCTTCATCAAGAAAGGGGAGAGTTTTGATGACCGCAAAGGGAAAAACCCGAAACGTTGGGAAGATTAATAACACCAGTTTTCTGGCGTTCTGCATGTCACTCATTCTTTCGCCTGCAGTATTCGCTGCTGGCGGAACCGTTTCAGACCCAAATGGCACTGCCCCTGATCGATACGTCTATTATCCCGGCACCGAAGAGCTTGCGGATGACGAAATTCGTCTCATTGCGTGCGGAACAGGCATGCCGGCAGCGCGGCACAAACAGGCGGCGACCTGTTTTCTGGCCGAATTGGGTAATGGCGATAAGTTCTTTTTTGATATTGGCACGGGTTCAATGGCCAATGTCGCAGCGTACATGATCCCCTATGACATGCTGGACAAGGTATTCATCACACACCTGCACACCGATCACTGGGGTGATCTCGCCACTTTGTGGGCGGGTGGCTGGACCGCAGGCCGGACTGGCCCGTTGCGTATCTGGGGACCGTCCGGCGCAACCGAGGACATGGGCACAAAATACGCGGTCGAACATTTTCTGAAGGCCTACAACTGGGATGCGCAAACGCGCAATTTTGCCCTCAGCCCGGAGCCCGGAAAAATTGAAGTAACCGAGTTCGATTTTCGTGGGGAAAACGAGGTCGTGTATGACGAAAACGGCGTTGTAATCCGGTCATGGCCCGCGATTCATTCGGGTGACGGCCCGGTCAGCTTTTCGCTGGAATGGAATGATCTGAAGATTGTGATTGGCGGCGATACCTATCCTAACAAGTGGTACATCGACTATGCCAAGGACGCGGATTTGGCGATTCACGAAACCTTTCTGACACCGGATCAGCTGGTCCAGTGGTACGGTCAGTCGCCCGAACAGGCCCTTGGCGTGGGCACTCAGGTCCACACGGCACCGGCCGCCTTTGGTAAAGTGATGGCCGAGATTAAACCGCGCCACGCTGTCGGGTACCACTTTTTCAACGAAGAAGGTACGCGGTTCGATATCTATGAACAGGTTCGAACGGTCTATGACGGGCCATTGTCATTGGCCACGGACAACATGGTTTGGAACATTACCAAAGACGCCATTACAGAGCGCATGGCCGTCATCACCGAAGAAGCCTGGTCGGTGCCTGGAGCGAAACCTCCGCCAAAACCCGATACGATCGGTCTGACTGATCCCCTGAGTGACGAGATGAAAGCAGGAGCCTGGGATGTGAGTGACGTGCTGACGGATCTGGTCAATGAATTCAAGAAAGAGCATGACATGCAGTGATCGCACCTGCCTCAGTCGTTTCTGAGATTACCGATCCGGTTCCCGCTTAATACGGGCCGGTTCGGCGGTCCGATCAATGCGGGTATGAATGTGATAGTGAAGGCAAGCCATCCCAGGCACCACATCAGGGCCGAGGCTGAAATCACGGAGCCATAGTGACCTGGAAGTAACGGCGCCGCCAGCCGACAGACCGAGGCCAGCCAGATCAGGGTTGCGCACAGCGCAAAGCCACGGCGAGCCTGCAGGACACCCTTTTCCCGCTTTGCTGCGGCGCGGGCGGTGATCGCCATGATCAGACAACCCATCGCGCCAACCGTGATGGCGTGCAACGCAGCTGCGGTGGAAAGGGCACTTGGGGCCATCACGGCAACTGCAATCAGCGACAACCCGAATGGCAACCAGAGAAATGCAGCATTCAGCGCAGTCAGAAGCGGGTTCGTCAGTGTTTCCCACTGGAACCATGTTTGCAACCTTCGAACCAGAATGCCTGCGGCCAACAACAAGGCCAAGCCGCCGAACATCCCCGCATTCACGAGATAAGACACAGTCCCTATGGCGATGCAAAATACTGCAACCCACGGAGCTGGCGATGTGCCATCCCCCTTTTGGTCATGCACAGCCAGCATCCAGTTTCGGCTAAAAGCAGGGATTGCCTTGACGCCAATCACCGCTATCAACATCGAAAACAACAATATCGTAGCTCCGGCCACCTGACTGGCCTGCGCGTATGCACCGCTGACAGACGAAATGAGAAGCAGAGCATCGCAGACACCCAACGCCAGAACGACGGCAACAAACCCGGCCTTTCGACCTTCTTTCGCAGAAATGATCGCCCGTGCCAGAATTGCCGCGAGAAACAGAAAGTAGCCCAGGCCCGGCAACAGAACCGCCCAGACTGGCAGTTGGCCGCCGTTGGCACAGACCAATCGAGAAAGGCACCAAAGCAGCAAAAGCAACTGCAACGGCCTGCCCTGCAACGGGCGGCTTCCGGTCCATGAGGGCAGTGCAGTCAGCATGTAACCACCCACGGCAGCTCCGCCAAAACCGAACAGCAGTTCGTGTGCGTGCCACAGCGCCGGAGTGCCAAGTGATGGGGCGTTCCAGCCGAACTCCGCACCCAACGGCCAGATCAGAACGACGGTGACGGCGCAAAGGAAGGCCGCAGGAAAAAGCGGCCTGTAGGGCATCGCCCAGAAAGACCTGAACCCACAGGCGAATTGCATCGCTATTTCCGCAGCAAATTACGCAGGTGCAGACCGATCAGACCATTCAACACCGCTGGTACCTAACAGAAAACCGTTGCTCAGCCGGATGCCGGGCGTTTGATCCTGAACGGCTTGGGACACTGCGCCGGGACCCACGGCCCCACTGACACGCTGTCGGTAAATCTCGCAGAGGCTTCCAAACCCCGAGGATTGCGGTGACAAACGCAGTGCGGATACCCCTGCATCGCACAGTGCTTCAATCTGATAATCGACGCAGGCATAGCTGTCCGACAGGGTTTGCACCCCGTTCATCGATAGAAAAGGCTGGTCGTCCATCGTGCGGACGTCGAGGCCATCGAGGTCCTCTTCGCAGGCAAACTGGCAGTTATCCTTGGTCCGCCCGTGCCTGCGTGCGTGATAGCATCGCCCGGAGATAGCCAAGGGCACACGCCCGTGTCCCCAAACCTCGATTGCGACACCGTGTTCTTGCCCTGCACGCGTTAGGACACAAACCGAAGCTAGGGGAAGCTCTGGCGGCAGGCAGATACGGGTCGCGCCGCGCCCAGCAAGCCAACGCAGAGTGCTTTCGTTATAAACATTGACCAAGGGGCCAACCGAAAAGGCGGTGTCTTCTGGCAGATAGGCAATTGCCGTCAGGTCGTTAACCTCGATCTCCACTCCCATTTCGGCCAGTTCCGCAGTGATCTTGCGCTCGCGTTTCAACGTAATCAGCGCAAGGCTGGTCAGGGCAACCTGTTTTCCGGCCGACAGCAGGGTCGAAATTGCGCCGGGAATACGGTCCTGAAAAAAGGGCAGGCGTTTCGAACACACCAATTCGCCCAGAACCACGCGATCGACGGGGGCTGTGGCAAGATCGTCGTAAAATACTGCCCATTGGTCGGCTTTCCAGAAATACTGAACGGGGCCTGCGGTCAGTTCCATGCCATCACCTCCAGGTTTTTCGATAAGCGCCCGTGGTTGTCGCCTGACCTTCGGATAGCGACGCCAGCAACCCCTCGGGCACGGGCTGGCCCTTGTCGTGCGCGTCCACGGCCGCGCGAAAATTGCGCACGACTTGCGCGACATAAGCCTTGGATCTTTGCCGCCCCTCGATTTTGAGTGCCGTGACACCTGCCTTAGACAACTGCGGGATCAGCCGTTCAGCATTTAGGCTCACCGGGTCTTCGAACAGGTGTCCGGTCTTGCCACCGGCGCTGAAACAGCCTTTGCAAAGAGTCGGGTAGGGTACCGGCTCGTCCTGTCCGACACGATGGATCGTAAAGCCGTTCAGCCGGGCATCCAGTTTTCCGGCGCTTTCGCGGTATTCCACATGACTGGCCGGTGAGCACACGCCGTTCATGTTTGGCGATTTACCTGTCGCATAAGAAGAAAGTGAACAGCGCCCTTCGGCCATCACGCATAGGCCGCCGAAAACAAAAACTTCGGTTTCCACATCCGTCTCGGCATTGATGGCAGCGATTTCGGGCACGGACAGGACACGCGGCAGCACGACACGTCGGATGCCAAACTCGGTGGCGCAGAAGTTGATTATATCGGCATTTGCCGCCGCTGCCTGTACGGACATATGGCGCCTTAGGGCCGGGTGGTTTCGTGCGGCGTAATCCAGCAGCCCCAGATCAGCCAGAATAACGGCATCTGCCCCTGCAGCAGCAGCATCACCGATTGCCTGATGCCAGATATGTTCGGCACCAGCTCGCGGAAAGGTGTTGATCGCCACCAGAACCTTGGCCCCATGCGCATGCGCAAATGCAACGCCGTCGCGCATTTCAGCCCGGTCAAAGTTCAGACCGGGAAAGTTTCGGGCGTTGGTTTCATCCGCAAAACCACAATAGACGGTATGAGCCCCGGCTTTGACTGCAGCGCGCAACGCCGCAGGTGTTCCGGCGGGGCAGACGATTTCCATTACCATGCCAACGCCTCCTCTGGCCGGGACAGGCATAGCCCGGCTCGGCGTTCAGCCAGCCCGACCAGTTGCCGCAACGCGGGAGAGAACGGACCAGATATGCGTGTCAGTTCCTCCGACAAATCAATCTCGCTGTCGTCGATCGCATTGCGCAGGGCAAGTACGGCGGCGGTGTCGCCTTCGATCACCAGATCGCGAGAGAAAAACAGCGCATCACCGTCAACCGCGCCATGCAGTAGGCCCAGCAGCACGGACAACGCCCCCGCGATCCTTGCATCGCCTTGCCCATGCCCGCGCAACGCCCGAACGTTTGGGCGGCCACCCTGCGGTTCCAAACTGATGACAAAGGGCAGGTCGGTGGGGTCCAGAATAAACCGCGCATGCGCGTGCTCGCCCAGACGTCGAAACAACGAAGGGTGTCTGCCCGCGACGGCTCTGGAGAACTTTGTGAGTGTTATGGAAAGCGGCACAAGCGGGGCTACCCGCAAGGCGCGTTGCAGCGGCGCGGGGCACGTTGGAAACGCCGATGGGAAGTGATCCAAGGATTGTTCCTTTTCTGCCTTGGCGGTCAACAGGTTCAGCGCGGCCTTTCTAGAAGCGTGAATCCAAACGCGAATTGACGAACGTCAATTTCGTTCCACGAACCTGCTGTTAGGCGCGAACCAGAGGCCGCAATGACAAGGCCCTGCAGGAGAAGACCCATTCGCGACTACCCTTCCTTTCCCAGCCTGCGCCGCTTTCTCGACTGGTGCCGTGACTCCGGGCAGTTCAGCCCAATTCCGCAACCGGTGCCTGTCGCGCACAGGATGACAGCGGTGCACAAGGCTGTACTGGAAGGCGGGGGGCCGGTTCTGCAGTTTGACCACCCGACCGGGGCAGATGGGGCCAGTTTCGACATTCCGGTTGTAACCAATCTGTTCGGACACCCGGATCGCGTTGCTGCGGGATTGGGGGTGGCCCCGGAAAACCTTGGCGCGCTGGGTTACTTCCTGTCTGAGCTTCGGGCGCCTACGCCGCCGGACGGAATGAGAGATGCACTGGCGCGCTGGCCATTGCTGCGGGCAGCGCTCAGCACACGGCCAAAGGTTTGCCGCAGTGCCCCGGTTCAACAGATAACGCATGAAGGCGAGGCCGCAGATCTGTCCGCACTGCCTGTTCAGACCCACTGGCCGGGCGATGCCGGTCCCCTGATCACATGGCCAGTGGTCCTGACGCGGCCATTCGGATCGGAACCGGATGAAACCGCACGCTACAATGCCGGGGTCTATCGTGCTCAGGTTCTGGATCAAAACCGCCTGATCATGCGATGGCTGCCGCACCGGGGTGGGGCGGCGCATCATCGCAGCTGGTCTGCAAAGGGTCAGGCCACGCCCGTTGCGGTTGTCCTTGGTGCTGATCCCGGAATGCTGCTGGCCGCGGCTCTGCCCCTGCCGGAAACCGTGTCTGAGCTGACCTTTTCCGGTGTGCTCAGCGGCACGCGTCCACGACTGGTCAGGGCAAAGACAATACCTCTGATGGTTCCCGCCGAAGCCGAGATCGTAATCGAAGGCTGGGTGTCAGCAACGGAAACAGCCCCCGAAGGGCCTTTTGGCGACCACACCGGCTATTACAACCCGGCTGAGCCGTTCCCGGTCATGAATGTTACCGCCGTGACGCATCGTGAAAATCCGTTGTACCTTTCGACCTATACCGGACGCCCGCCGGATGAGCCGGCTATCATCGGTGAGGTTTTCAACCGGCTTGCACTGCCGACGATCCGTGCGCAGATTCCCGACATACTGGATGTCTGGCTGCCTCCTGCAGCATGTTCGTATCGTATGGCCGTTGTTAGCATCGACAAACGCTATCCTGGTCAGGCGCGGCGGGTCATGATGGCGCTTTGGGGGATGTTGCCGCAATTCAGTTACACCAAATCCATAATCGTTGTGGACGACGATATTGAAGTCAGAAGCTGGGACGACATCGCATGGGCGATCGCAACCCGCATGGACCCGGCGCGGGATGTGATGATGATGCAGAACACACCCATCGACTATCTCGACTTTGCGTCCGTGCAACCCGGGCTGACCGGAAAAATGGGGTTCGACGCGACACGCAAGATCGGTGCGGAAACAACCCGTGAATGGGGGGAAGTCATGACAACGGATCCAGCAGACACCGCATTTGCGGCTGAACTTCTACGTGATCATTTGCCGGGTCTGGTCTCATGAACGGGAAACGTGTGGTACTGGGATTGTCCGGCGCTTCGGGCGCAGTTCTAGGTATATCGGTTGCAAGGCAACTGAGTGATCTGGGTGCCGAGATTGATCTGGTCATCAGTGCGGCGGCAGAGCGCACCATTGCTGCCGAATGTGGTCCGGATGCAATGGACAAGCTAAGCTCGTTCGCGACACGGGTTCATCCAGCCGAAGACATCGGTGCCTCTATCGCTTCGGGCTCGGTGCCAGTTGCGGGTATGATCGTGGCCCCTTGTTCAATGCGCAGTCTGGCCGCCATTGCTCATGGGCTGGATGACAACCTGCTGACCCGCGCCGCGTCGGTTCAACTGAAAGAACGCCGCCGAGTGGTGTTGCTGGCGCGAGAGGCGCCTTTGACGCTGGCGCATCTTCGGAACATGACCGCTGCTACCGAACTGGGGGCAATCATCCTGCCACCGGTTCCGGCCTTTTACCTGCTGCCCCAATCTGTGCCTGAAATCATAGATCAGATTGCAGCACGGGCGATTGATCTGTTGGGCATTGGACAACCCATGGCCCGTCAGTGGGATGGCTAGGTTCGATCAGCGCCCCACGCCCACATATTTTTCAAAGCCCGAATTCATTGCCCGCTTTTCGGAATAAATGTTACGCAAATCCACCATGCGCGGGGTCTTCATTCCTCTGGCGATATCTTCAAGATTCAGGGCGCGGAATTCGTTCCATTCAGTCAGCAAAACAACTACATCGGCGCCTGCAGCTGCCTTGTAGGGGTCATCCACCCATTGAACGCCAGGCAACAACGCCTCTCCTTCGGCACGGCCCTGCGGGTCCACAACCCGAACCTGGGCGCCGCCTCCAATCAGTGCCGGTACGATTGTCACGGACGGGGCGTCGCGCATATCGTCGGTGTTCGGTTTGAAGGTGACACCCAGAACCGCAACCGTCTTGCCGTTGAAGTTGTCGTCGCAAGCGTCGCGAATTTTGTCGACCATCCGGCTCTTGACGCCGTCGTTCACCCGGATGACGGTTTCAGTGATCTGCATCGGATAGGCATGTTCCTGCCCGATACGCGCCAGCGCCGCGGTATCCTTGGGAAAGCAGGACCCGCCATAACCTGGCCCTGCATGCAGGAATTTATTACCGATGCGGCCATCCAGACCGATGCCGCGCGCCACCTCCTTGACGTCGCCTCCAACACGTTCACACAGGCCCGCAATTTCATTGATGAATGTGATCTTGGTCGCAAGAAATGCATTGGCCGCGTATTTGATCATTTCAGCGGATTCCAGATCGGTCGTCAGAATCGGAAAATCACGCAGATAAAGCGGGCGATAGATTTCTGCCATCACCTCGGCCGCGCGGTCCGACTCGACACCGACAACCACGCGGTCGGGGCGCATGAAGTCGTCTATTGCCGCGCCTTCGCGCAGAAATTCGGGGTTGGAGGCAACGTCGAATTCCGCGTCTGGATTAGCCTCGGCCACAACCTGCTGCACCTTACGATTGGTGCCGACAGGGACCGTGGATTTCGTGATGATCACCGTGTAACCGGAAATGGCATGCGCAATCTCTTCGGCAGCGGCCATCACATAGGTCAGGTCTGCGTGACCGTCACCGCGGCGGGTCGGCGTGCCCACCGCAATAAAAACGGCATCAGCCCCGCGCACTGCGGAGGCCAGATCAGTGGTAAAATTCAGGCGCCCGGCAGCGACGTTCTTGGCCATCAACGTATCAAGGCCGGGCTCATAGATAGGAACCTTCCCGGCCTGCAACATCTCGATCTTGGCGACTGCTTTGTCGACGCAGGTCACGTCATGTCCGAAATCGGAAAAACACACCCCTGACACCAGGCCCACATAGCCGGTGCCGATCATCGCAATTCGCATTATCCGAAACCCTTCTTACTCAATTACCGCCGATGGCGGCCCTACATTTGAAGAATCCGCCGCCGGATTCAATGCCTGTAATCAGCGTCCGCTTGCATTCCCTTCGATCTTGAGGTTTTTGGGGCGACAAACAAGAACGTGAATTTGGTGGGGCTTTAATGACCAAAACAGCTTTGATTACCGGAATTACAGGTCAGGACGGATCGTATCTGGCCGAGTTTCTATTGGCCAAAGGCTACGAAGTGCATGGAATCAAACGCCGCGCCTCGTCTTTCAACACACAGCGGATCGATCACATTTATCAGGACCCGCACGAACCAAACCCGAAGTTGCGGCTGCATTATGGCGATCTAAGCGACACTTCGAACCTGACGCGAATCATTCAGGAGGTGCAGCCGGACGAGGTTTACAACCTCGGCGCGCAGTCCCACGTGGCCGTCAGCTTTGAATCGCCGGAATACACGGCGGACGTGGATGCCCTTGGCACCCTGCGCCTGCTTGAGGCAATCAGGTTCCTCGGGCTGGAAAAGAAAACACGCTTTTACCAGGCATCGACATCCGAACTTTACGGTTTGGTTCAGGAAATCCCGCAGCGCGAAAGCACGCCGTTTTATCCGCGCAGCCCCTATGCGGTGGCCAAGCTTTATTCCTACTGGATCACCGTCAACTACCGTGAGGCCTATGGCATGTATGCCTGCAACGGCATCCTGTTCAATCACGAAAGCCCGCGCCGCGGCGAGACCTTTGTGACCCGCAAGATCACGCGGGGCCTGGCGAATATCGCGCAAGGCCTGGAAGACTGCCTGTATATGGGCAACATCGACAGTCTGCGTGATTGGGGCCATGCCAAGGACTATGTGCGGATGCAGTGGATGATGCTGCAGCAGGACAACCCCGAAGACTTCGTGATCGCGACCGGTAAACAATATTCCGTCCGCCAGTTCATCGCTTGGTCGGCGGCTGAGCTGGGCGTCACTCTGGAATTCTCGGGCGAAGGCGTGGATGAAATCGCAACCGTTTCCGCGATCGAGGGCGAAAATGCCCCTGCGCTGAAGGTCGGTGATGTCATTGTCCGTATCGATCCACAGTATTTCCGCCCAGCCGAAGTGGAGACCCTGTTGGGCGATCCCACGAATGCAAAACAGAAACTGGGCTGGGAGCCGGAACTGACCGTCCAGCAGATGTGCGAAGAAATGGTCTCCGAAGATCTGAAAACGGCCAAACGTCATGCACTGCTAAAAGAGCACGGGTATGAATTGCCGGTCAGCCTGGAAAACGGCTGAGGAGTAGGCTTATGCGTAAGATCTATGTCGCCGGTCACCGGGGTATGGTAGGCGGTGCGATCCTGCGCCGCCTTCAGGATCGCAAAGAGGCGGGGGAGTCGCTGGAACTTGTTACACGAACCCACGCGGAACTTGATCTGACGGATCAGTCCGCCGTTCGAACCTTTATGGAAACCGAACGCCCCGATGTCGTGATACTTGCCGCCGCAAAAGTGGGCGGCATTCACGCCAACAACACATATCCAGCTGATTTTATTTATGAAAACCTGATGATCGAGTGCAATGTGATTCATCAGGCTTTTGCTTCAGGCGTCAAGCAACTGTTGCAACTGGGCAGTTCCTGCATCTATCCCCGAGCGGTTCCGCAGCCAATGCGCGAAGATGCGCTGCTGACCGGGGTTCTGGAACCCACCAATGAGCCGTATGCCGTGGCCAAGATTGCAGGTATCAAGCTGTGCGAAAGCTACAATCGCCAGCACGGTGTCGACTATCGCTCGGTCATGCCCACGAACCTCTACGGGCCGGGTGACAATTTCCACCCTGAGAACTCGCATGTTCTGCCCGCGCTGATCCGCCGGTTCCACGAGGCGGCCCGGGACGGTCTGGATGAGGTTGTGATCTGGGGAACTGGAAAGCCACGGCGCGAATTCCTGCACGTGGACGACATGGCCGAAGCCTCTCTGTTTGTGCTGGACTTGCCGCGAGAGGACTACGAGGCGAACACGCAACCTATGTTGAGCCACATCAACGTCGGTTGTGGTTCAGACGTGTCGATTGCCGAATTGGCCGCGCTGGTGGCGAAGGTCACTGGTTTTTCGGGCAAGATAACCCAGGATACCAGCAAACCTGACGGCACAATGCGCAAATTGATGGACGTTTCACGGCTTGCTGACATGGGCTGGACCGCGCGGATTGAACTGGAAGGCGGCATTCGCGAAACCTACGATTGGTTCCTCAAACAATCCGACGCGGACATTCGGGTTTAAGGGCCGCCCGGCAAACCTGCCGGACGGCCATCCATCAAAACCAGCGTCCGACAGCAATCATGACGGGTGCCGGTGTGGATGTATCGGAGCTTGCCGACATCACCTGATAGGTCACCTGAGTGTCTGATGCTGTGCCGCAGCCAACAAAACGCTGCGGCGCGCCGCCGTTTCCACTGACGGCGGGGGTGCTGCCGGCGACGAATGCGGCCGGGAAATCCCACGTCATGACCGCGCCGGTGTCGAACAGCGCGCCTTGCGCGTTCGTACAACTCACTCCGGCTAGCGTTGCCGAGCAAATCTGGGTTCCGTCGGCAAATCTTACGAACTCTCCGTTTGCGGTGCTGCCGCGTTCGATGACGGCACCCGTGGGTGCACCGGCATTTTCAGAAACCGTGCCCACCAGATTGCCAGGTCCGTACCCGTAATCCGCCCGCATCAGTCTGCCGGGTGTGGTATCGTCAGCGCTAATCTGCACGGCTGCGCCGCTGGCTGTTCCCGTGGCCGGATCGATGGCCAGCGCTTCAGTCCACGATCCGCCATTCGGCGAAACCTTGATGGTAAACCCTGTTCCCCCGGTCAGCCCCATTTCCGCGTGACCGGTCCAGTTTGACTGGAACAGAAGAGACGCGGTGTCTCCTGCGCTCGCCTTGTTGATTTTCAACTGATGCCCGGCCCCGTCGTGAGACAAGAGCGTTGCCGGTGCACGCACCGACAAGCGGTTGTTTTGATCATGGCTGGTCGCAATGCCGACACCATCGAGGTTCTGAAGCTCAACAGGCGGCTTGACCCACGCTGAGCCGTCCCAGACCACAAGCTGGCTTGCGAAAGCATCCCATGCCCGCCATCCCGCGCGGGCAGAGAAAAAGTGCCATGTGTCGTCCAGCCAAGCCGCAAGCTTACCCGCCTGACCTACCCAGTCTCCGGTCGGATTGGTCCCCAGGCTGTGAATATCCCCTTCGGCAGGAGAGACCGGCGGTGTCATCGCATTGGTAGACGCCAAACTCAATTGAACGACAAGGTCCAGTTTGCGCAGTGCCTCATTGTGGGTGACGTGTTTTTGCGCCTGTGAAGGTTGCAAAAAGGGCAGGGCCAAAAGCGGCGAGATCTGTGGCATCGGAATCTCCTGTCGATGTTGTCCGGCAATTCGAATTGCGCGCAACCCTGCGACCGAACCAGTAAATCTCATCCGAGCAGCCCGAGCTCTCAGTTGATTTTTTGTTTACCGTAATTTCTCGAATTGGAAACAAACGCCACAATTGAGCCCATTTGTAGACCCAGCCGCGACCTTCACCGCCTGCAACATGGTTTGTGGAGTGGAAACAAAATTGTGGTGGGGCCATGAAACCGGTGTTTCAGGGGCGTCTGACGGCAGGTCAGGCTGTTCTGGATTTAGATTTGCGTGATCTTCAGATAATTGACGGGCCGTCGGGGCCGATCCTTTACGCGGCAACAGGTCAGAACGGGGGCATCAGTGCCTTTGACGTGAACGAGGGTGCTCTGGCATCGTCGCTTCCTGGAAAGGTGTTCTTTTCACCGGCGGATGTTGGGCTGGGTGTCGGTACGCTGGTCGACGCCGATACAGGGACCGGGCCAAAGCTGTTGCTTGGATCGGGGCCAGGGCACAGTTTGATCGGATACGACCTGCATGCGAATGGCGGATTTGGCAGCAAAGCCGAAACCGGGCTGCCGAGCGGCTCGGGCGGAACTATCAGCGGAGTGGCAACGGCATATCTGACGGATGGTCGGATGGCCCATTACGTACTGGATGCGAATTCGGGAAAACTTGGCAGCTACGTAGAAAACGCCAACGGCGGATTGGATGCGATCGCAGATGCACAAATAGACGCGCTTGAAACGCAGAAGGGCGCAAGCATTCACGACGTGCAGTCGGGCGGTTCGCGCTACGTCGTGGTGGCAGGAAGTGGCTGGGCAGGCCCGGGCAGTGTCACCAGCTACCGTGTCGATCCGGCGACCGGCGCTTTGGAACAGCGTGACATCAGCGGGGCTGTTGACGGATTGGGAATAAACACGCCAACCACAATGGCAACCGTCAGTGCGAATGGGACCGCCTGGGTCGTCGTCGGCGATGGCGCTGCTCAATCCCTCAGCGTTCTGCGATTGGGCGCAGATGGCAGCCTGACACCGACCGACTACTTGTTGGACACGCAGGAAACGCGTTTTGGCAATGTTCAATCTGTTGCGATGCTGGAAACAGACGGCAGGATTTTTGTTGTCGCCGGCGGAGGGGATGACGGATTTACCCTATTCACCCTTCTGCCCAACGGCCATTTGCTGCAGCTTGCGACGCTTGCACAAGCACCCGGGCGCGGCCTGCGGGACGTCACGGCATTGGAAATTGTCCGCGTCGGCGACGAATTGCAGATATTTGCTGCAGGTGAGGGCGCCCCCGGAATTTCCCAGTTCCGTGTATCGTTGAAGGATCTTGGGCAGGTAAAGCACGATCAGGATCCTGAGGCCCAGACCGTTATCGGAACAGGCGGCGATGATTTGATCGTTGCGACCGGCGAAACTTCCTCTGCCGGGGCGCGTGACCGGCTTGAAGGCGGAGCGGGGGATGACATTCTGGTTTCCGGAGGCGACGGCAGCGACATGCATGGCGGTACAGGGGCCGATGTATTCGTTGTGACCGAAGGCCAGCATCACATACTGGATTTCAATCCAGCCAAAGACGCCCTGGACGTTAGTGGATTGCCGTACCTTTACAGTCCCTTGCAACTTGATCACGAGGTAAAGCCGGATGGGATTGTACTGCGTCACAACGGAACCGAGATCCGGATTACATCTGCGGATGCCAGCCCACTGACATTGGCCGATCTTTGGCCGGGTAACCGTTTTGACACCGCGAACCATTTTCCTGTTGGTTCACAGGCTCCGGGTGCACCAATCAATGTATCCGGCAGCGACAACGCGGACACGATTGAAGGTACTTGGGCGAACGAGATTTTCACGCTTGGTGCCGGCTCGGACGCGTTTGTCCTGATGTCCAATTCGGGCGCGGACACGATCACCGACTTCAACCCTACCGAAGATCGCCTGGATTTTTCGAAACTGGACGCTGTTCAACAGGCCGCTCTGACGTCTGTTCAGGTCGGCTCCACACGGATCATAACGTTTGGGGACAGCTCCACTCTGAAACTGACGGGTGTTGATGTGAACTCAGCACCGCAAGGGACGGCATCCGTGAGCGGGTGGCTTGGCACAGGCCAATCTCTCCAAGCAAAGACCGTGGGCATACAGGATGCAGATGGCATTGGAACCGCGTTCACCTATCAGTGGTTACGCAATGGGGTGGAGATTTCCGGAGCGACAGCAGCCAGCTATCGATTGAAGGACTCGGACGCGGGTGCTCAGTTTTCCGTCCGTGTAAATTACATGGACGGGCTGGGAACATGGGAATCCGTCCAGAGCCAGAAAACAGGCTCAGTTTCCGCCGCATGGCGGGGAAACAATTTGAACAACGTCATGCAAGGCAAATCCTCTGTTGATTTTATCGAAGCGCTAGGTGGGAACGATGTGGTTTTTGGCAATAAAGGGAACGACGCGATCTTTGGCGGTTACGGAAATGACAAGCTCTATGGCCAGTGGGGCCAGGATTACATGGTAGGAGGTCGTGGTAATGACAGGCTTCTGGGCGGTCAGGGCGCTGATCGGCTTGATGGGGGTGACGATCACGATTTTCTTTCCGGTGAAGATGGCAACGATGAGTTGTTTGGAGGGTCGGGGAACGACGTTCTTCATGGCGGCATCATGCACGATACTCTTGATGGTCAGCGCGGCAACGACAGTCTGAACGGTTGGTATGGGTCAGACATACTCAGAGGGGGTGATGGGCACGATAAGCTATATGGGTCGTTCGGTGTCGATCAGCTGTTTGGTGACGCTGGCAATGATCTGCTGCAGGGAGGTGGTGGAAACGACAAGCTTTGGGGTGGCAGGGGCGATGACATTCTGAAGGGCGGACCTGCGAATGACCTTTTGTATGGGGAACAAGACAACGACGAACTTCGGGGGGGGAACGGGGACGACTCGCTTTGGGGTGGTGAAGGCCGTGACAGATTGTTCGGACAGGGAGGGAACGACCAGTTATTTGGTGATCACGGTGATGATTTTCTTGCGGGAAAATCTGGGGTGGACACTCTGTGGGGCGGCAGCGGTAACGATATTCTTATTGGTGGGCTGGGTGACGACATTCTTCACGGAGGGAGTGGCGCCGACGAATTTCGCTTTGTCGGGAACCACATGAACGACACGATCAGCGATTTTGAGCCGGGGCAAGACACGATTTCGCTGGTAGGTCTGGCCAAGTCATACGACGCCCTGACGATTGAAGCGCGTGAGGGCGACGCATTCATTACTCTCGGCACGGGGATCATTCATCTTGTGGGCGTAGCCCCCGATCAGTTGAGCGCCGACGATTTTCTTTTTCTGTAGAAATATAAAAACCCCGCAATGCCATACGGCAATTCGGGGTTTTTGAGTGGGCTATTACAATCGCCCGCTTCTTTTTAGGCCGTGCATCAGCTACGGGCGTAAACGTCTTCGTAGCGGATAATGTCATCCTCACCCAGATACGAACCGGTCTGAACCTCAATCAGTACCATAGGAACCTTGCCCGGGTTTTCCATCCGGTGAACTGCGCCGAGCGGAATATAGACCGACTGATTTTCCGAGATGAGGGTAACTTTATCGTCCACGGTAACCTTTGCGGTTCCTTCAACTACGATCCAATGCTCGGAACGGTGATGGTGCGATTGCAGGCTCAGGGACGCGCCGGGGTGAACATGGATGCGCTTGACCTGAAAACGGTCGCCAATCACCAGACTTTCAAACCAACCCCAGGGCCGGTGATCGACGGGCAACGCTTCGGCCTGTTTCGCCCCTTTGGCTTTCAACGCGGCCACCGCCTGTTTGACGTCTTGTGCCTTGTCCATGCTGGCCACAAGAACCGCATCGGGCATCGCCACTGTAATTACGTTTTCCAGCCCCATCGCGACAACCTCTTGTGCGGGCGTCTCAGAACGCACAAGAACGTTTTTGCAGTCAATGGCAGTCACTTCGCCGGTTGTTGCGACACCGTTTTCATCGGGTTCACTCAGTTCCTGAACTGCTTGCCAGTTGCCCAGATCAGACCACCCGGCAGAGTATGGGACAACGCTGAGATTGCTGGCTTTTTCCATAACCGCGTAGTCGATCGAGATGTCTTCGACCTGGTCCCAGGCTTTTGGGTCCAGTCGCAGGAAACCCAGATCAATCTGGGCATCTTCGACGGCCTTCTGAACGGGCGCCAGCAGCTGTGGGGCGTGCTTTTCGAAGGCGGCCAGAATATCGCGCACTGAAAACAGGAAAATCCCCGAATTCCACAGGTAGCTGCCATCTTTCAGCATGGACTTTGCGGTTTCCAGATCCGGTTTTTCCACAAATCGGTTCAGTGGAACCGTCGCACCTGAGCCATCTGGCTTTTGTGCAAGATTCAGATAACCGTAACCCGTTTCAGGGCTGGTCGGTGTAATGCCAAACGTGATCAGATCACCATTGGCCTGAATCGCACGAACGCCTTCTGCGATGGCCTCGTGGAAAGCACCTGTGTCCGGGACCACATGGTCTGACGGTGCCACCAGCATGATGGCTTCAGGGTCTTTCTTCGCCAGATGCAACGCGGCGGCCAGAACCGCCGGTGCGGTGTTGCGGCCATCCGGTTCAATCATAATCGGGCCGGGGTCCATCCCGATCGAGGCCAGTTGTTCGGTGACGATGAACCGAAAAGCCTGATTGGTCAGCACCATGGGGGCGGCATAGGGCGCACCCGCCGGGCCTCGCATCCGCTCGGCACAAGCCTGTAACAGCGTCTCGTTTCCTACCAGTGGAACAAATTGCTTGGGATAGCTTTTTCTGGACAACGGCCACAGCCGCGTGCCGGAGCCGCCACAGAGAATGATAGGATGAACAGTTGTCATAATGCCCGTGCTTCTAGACCAATTGAGGGGGAGGGGCCGCTGAGAAGCCCCTAAGACTGGATCGCAGTTTTGTCACTGCGCGGCATGTTCGGCAAGGGTCAGATCCTGCAAATAACTGGACAAGTCAGCGCGCAGGTCGTCACGCGCCAGCGCAAACGCCACGGTTGCCTGCAAAAACCCTGCCTTTGACCCGCAGTCAAATCGTTGCCCGTTAAACCGGTAGCCATAAACCGGAACACCACCTGCGATGTCATCCGCAATGGCATCGGTCAGCTGAATCTCTCCACCGCTTCCGGTTTTCATCTGGTTGAGATTGTTCAAAACCGTCGGGCTCAGAACGTATCGTCCGATAACGGCAAGATTCGAAGGTGCCTTGTCAGCCTCGGGCTTTTCAACCATGCCCCGAGCAGACACAACCGCGCCCATGTCTTCGGCAACGTCCAGAACACCATACGCGCTTGTTTTTTCGGCGGAAACCTCCATCGCGGCAACCATGTTGCCACCGGTTTCAGCATATGCTTCGATCATTTGCTGCAAGCATGGCTTTTCGGCAGCGATCACATCGTCCGGCAGAATGACTGCAAATGGTTCATCACCGATCAGGCGGCGCGCGCACCAAACTGCATGCCCAAGCCCCAGCGCCTTATGCTGGCGGATATAGGCGATGGCACCGCTTTCCATGTTGGTCGCTTCAAGAACTTCCAGAAGGTCGTCCTTGCCTTTTTTCTTGAGCTCCTGCTCAAGAGTCAGGTTGTGATCAAAATAGTCCTCCAGCGCGGACTTTCCGCGTGAGGTTACAAAAATAAATTCCTTGATCCCTGCCGCGCGGGCCTCGTCGATGGCGTACTGTACCAGAGGACGGTCAACAAGGGTCATGATCTCTTTGGGAACAGATTTTGTTGCTGGCAAAAATCGGGTGCCTAACCCAGCAACCGGGAAAATTGCTTTGGTCACCTTACGCGTCATAATACCTCACAGAATCTTAGCAAACCGGAGCAGCCGGGTGTCCCTCATATGCGGAACGCTGCGATCTATCAATGTTAACTGCACTTTACACATCAACTTCGCCGAATTCTGCCACTCAGCCACATTGAGGGCAAGTTGATAGGTTTCAATGACTGTGGCTGCAAGTTCCGAAGACCAGCCGCATCATCTTGAAATCGTGTAGAAAGGGGACAAGAAAAGCGCCAAACTTACTGTTTCTGATAAAGATGGAATTACCTCCACGGCGACTGATTGTCCTTGCGCGACGTTGACCGATGTCGCCTGTGGTGCGTCAAGCACGTTTCATCACGCGGAATCGTGATCGACTTGAAAATACAAATGCGCCGGAGCCAGTTTTGGCCCCGACACTTCAGTCTCGAATGCTTTGTGTTATGCGCTGATGATGTTGTGGGCAGGCCCGTAAGGAAAGCCCGTGATATTTTCAGCGCCATCTTCCCCCACGACCAGAATATCGTGCTCGCGGTAGCCACCGGCGCCGGGTTGACCCTCGGGGACCCAAAGCATGGGTTCAATCGAAACCACCATCCCGGGTTCCAGAACCGTGTCGATATCCTCACGCAACTCCAGACCTGCTTCGCGCCCATAATAGTGGCTCAGTACGCCAAACGAATGACCGTATCCGAACGACCGGTATTGCAGCAGACCCTCATCGGCAAAGAACCTGTTGATTTCGGCGGTGATGCCCGAGCAGGTCGCGCCGGGCCGGATCAAGCTGAGGCCAAGCTCATGCGCGGCGACATTTGCCTCCCACAGCTTAAGCGATGCCGAGTCAGGTTCGCCCAGAAACAGGGTCCGTTCGAGCGCGGTGTAATAGCCGGAGATCATCGGGAACGTATTGAGAGACAGGATGTCACCCTTTTGCAGGGCCCTGCTGGTCACCGGGTTATGTGCACCATCCGTATTGATCCCGGATTGGAACCAGACCCAGGTATCCCGATACTCTGCACCCGGATGCGCGCGGGCAATTTCGGCCTCCATCGCGTCACGACCGGCCATCGCAACTTCGATCTCGGTCACACCTTCACGGATTGCGGCATGAATTGCGGCTCCGCCAACGTCTGCAGTATGTGCGCCGCTTTTGATCAGAGTGATCTCTTCGTCGGACTTAACCAGTCGGGCGGACATTGTTTCTGCTGCGATATCGACCAGTTCCGGGCCTCCAAGCATATCCAGTGCCACATCGCGGGACGCCAGCGTCATGTGATCGCCTTCGATACCGACACGCTTTGCACCCCCGATCAACGAGGCAACGGCTCGCCAGTAGTTGTTCCGCTTCCAGTCGGTATAGATCACGTTCTCACCCACCGAGCGCCGCCAGGGCTGACCGGCGTCAATATTTGCCGAAACGGTTGTAACCGCATCCTGGGTAACGACGCAGCCATAGGGGCGGCCGAATGCGCAATACAGAAAGCCGGTGTAATACGCGATGTTGTGCATCGACGTCAGCAAGACAGCGGGAATGTCGCGCGCCGCCATGATTGAGCGCAGCATGCTCAAGCGGCGATTGTATTCAGCTTCGCTGAACTGCAGTGGCGCTTTTGACCCGTTGTGACAGGTGAAAAATTCGGGGCGATTGGATAGGTCAGTCATTTCGGTCTCCGTTCAATGCCGAACGGAATCCGCCCGGCCACGAAGTCCCGGCGTTCAGGACAATGCGGCCTCGGCACTCGAGGACCGTGCAAGCCGGAATTTCCGCGACGCCATCGCGGCCGGTCCGCACGGTGAAATGGCTAGATCAAGAAAAGCGACACGTCAAGACGGAGACATGCCCCGCAATCGCTCCGAACGCCTGCGCAACAGTTCAACGGTCGTCAAAAGCGCGATCGAGATCACGACAAGGATCGTCGCAACGGCCAGGATCGTCGGGCTGATTTGTTCGCGCAGACCGGTAAACATCTGCCATGGCAGGGTTTTCTGGCTTGCGGAGCCTACGAACAGGACCACCACCACTTCGTCAAATGAAGTGATGAAGGCAAACAGTCCGCCAGAAATAACACCCGGCAGAATCAGCGGCATCTGCACCCGGAAAAAGGTTGTCACCGGATCAGCGCCCATATTCGCCGCAGCGCGGGTCAACGAGCGGTCGAACCCAACAAGGGTGGCCGTAACCGTGATGATCACAAAGGGAATGCCCAAAACGGCGTGGGCCAGAACAACTTTGATATAGCCGACAAAGTTCTTGGGCAGGCCAAGTGTTCCTTCCAGCCAGTTGCCAATGGAGGAGTAGAAAAAGAACATGCCCGTGGCCGAGATGATCAATGGCACGATCATTGGCGAAATCAGAATTGCCATGATCGCGCGTCGGCCCGGCACGTGGCTTTGACTAAGCCCAATTGCTGCCAGCGTGCCAAGTGACACGGAGATTATCGTGGCAATTGGTGCGATGATCAGCGAGTTTTTGAAACTGCGTTGCCATTCGTTGTTGGTGAAGAAATCGCGGTAATGCTTGAGTGAATACCCTTCGGGATCAAAACGCAGCATTTCCGGGGTAAAGGTAAAGAAGTCCTGAGCGTTGAAGCTGAGAGGCAGAACAACAAGAATCGGCGTGATCAGGAAGATGAAGATTGCGCCGCAGATCGCCCGGAAACCGTAATGCCACAACACTTGATTTGACGTAAGATACGGTGGCAGCCCGTGACGATAGTGGCGATAGTGCACCCAGAATACCAGTTGCGCGGCAATAACACCGCCAATAATTCCGAACAGCGCGCCGCCCAGACTGCCCACAGCCAAACCGATCAGAGCACCCAATAGGGCGCTGACGATCTTGGCGGGTCTGGCTGAGTCGAACAGTGCGATGACCGAATAGGCGTAGCCAATTGCCAGTGCAGCACCAGCCGCTACGGTCAGCAGGAATTCTGAGAAATCAGATGCGGTCGATACACCGGCCACAAAGCTGACCGCTGCAACGACAAGACCTACCAATGACAGCGTGAAGGACAGCGAAACCGGAACTTTGATATCAGAAAGATCGTTTGCCATATTCACTTAACCCAGCTTCACGTTGTCGATGCCGACGATCTTGTCGTAGGCCCAGTAGAGGATCAGAACCACCGCAAGAAGGATCGTTCCAAGCGCAGCCGCCAGTCCCCAGTTAAGCGAGGACGAGATGTGATAGGCGATCCGGTTCGAGATGAAGACGCCTTTGGTGCCGCCGACGATTTCGGGCGTGATGTAGTAACCGATGGCAAGAATGAACACGAGGATCGAGCCGGCACCGATGCCGGGCACGGTCTGGGGGAAGTAAATCCGCCAGAACGCGGTCCAGTTTGTGGCCCCCAGCGATTTCGCGGCTCGCAGATAAGTGGGCGGAATGGTCTGCATCACGGAATACATCGGCAGGATCATGAAGGGCAGCAGGATGTGAGTCATCGCGATGATTGTGCCCAACTGGTTGTTGATCATCACCAGACGCGCATCATCGGCTACCAGCCCCAGCCAAACCAGCACATCATTGATGACGCCCTGTTGTTGCAGCATCACCTTCCAGGCTGACGTCCGAACCAGCAGCGAAGTCCAAAATGGCAGCAGTACAAGGATCATCAGAACGTTTGCCTTACGTGCCGGCAGGTTCGCAAGTATCCAGGCCACGGGATACCCTAGGATGACACATGACAGCGTAATCACCAGCGACATGATCAACGTCCGCCCAAAGAGCTTTACGAGGATCTGCTTGCTTTCCGGTTGTGCCTGCGCCCCTTCGGGCGTGCGGCGCATGTCGACAGCGTTAAGGAAGTAGCCATTGGTCAAGGGGACGGAATGTGTCTTGATCGTTCGCCATGTATCCGGATCTCCCCAGTCCTTGTCGATATCGATCAGCGTTTCCTTGAACGGTCCGTCCGTTGCAGGATCCAACCGTCTGATCTTGCGACCCGATTTGCGGAACAGCGACGACATCCCCGTCTGCTCATAGTTCAAGCGGGTTCCCAGTCGGGTATGCTCTTTGGCTTCGATCGCCACCACCATGTCGTTGACGAACGCGTCAAAGACCTGTTCATCCGGCAACTGTCCGCTATTGGCGTCCCATTCCTGCAAAGCTTCGACGGTCAGGGGCAGCGTGTCGGAGACGATGTTGTTTTCAACCGACCGGAACAACATCGACGCAATCGGTATGATGAAGGACAAGAGCACAAACAGCAAAAGCGGCGCGATCAAAGCCAGAGCCCTTAACCTTTGATTACGCAAAGATCGTTGCAGGCTTCGCTTTAGCGGTGTGCCATCAGCTGCCAGCACCGGGCCGGATTGTGTCTCGTCGCTCATCTTCGTCCCCGTCTGTGACGTGTTTATTGGTCAAAAAGTGACTAACGAATGCCTGTAGAGAAGAGGGCCAGATGGCCCCCTTCGGTAGTGCGTTTCGCTTATTGCGCCAGCCACGCCTGGAATTTGGCGTCGATGTCGTCGCGGTAATCCGCCCAGAACTCGTAGTTATAAAGGAACGTGTTCTTGGCGTTTTCCGGATCGGTCGGCATATGCGGAGCCATGTCGATGCCAAGATCGGCATGCTGACCAACCAGCGGTGCCGACGAGGCACGTGCTGGGCCGTACGAGATGTACTTGGCCTGATCCGCCAGACGCTGAGTGTCGGTCGCGAACATGATGTAATCCAGCGCACGTTGCTTACGCTCATCGCTCAGGCCCGCCGGGATGATCCAGCCATCCAGATCGAACACCTGTGCGTCCCACAGCATGGCCACGGGTTGGTTCTGTTCTTCGATGACCGAGAACAGACGTCCGTTATAGGTCGAACCCATCACGACCTCGCCATCAGCCAAAAGCTGCGGTGTGTCGGCACCGGCATTCCACCAAACGACGTTGTCCTTGATGGTGCCCAGCTTGGCAAGCGCCTGATCCTGACCTTCTTCGGTGGCAAGCACGTCATAGACGTCTTCCTTGGCAACGCCGTCACACAGCAGCGCCCATTCCATGTTGTTGATCGGGCGCTTTTCCAGCGAGCGCTTGCCGGGATAGTTTTCCAGATCGAAGACATCGCAAATGTTGGACGGCGGAGTGTCGCCAACCAGATCAGTGCGATAGCCGAAGGTGGTCGAATAGACGATCTGTGGAATGAAGCATTCCGAAACCAGCAGGTCACCAAAATCGTCTGCAGCAGATGTGCCGTCAGGCGCCGGGGCCAGCATCGTGTCGGGATCGATTTCCATGGCCAGACCTTCGTCGCACAGGCGAATGGCGTCAGCCGCCACAACATCGACCACATCCCAGGTGATGTTGTTGGCCTCGTTCATCGCGCGCAGTTTGGCAACGGCTTCGGCCGAGCTGTCGTCGTTGATGATCGTGACGCCGGTCTTCTCTGAATAGGGCTCGTGATACGCCTTAAGCTGCGACTTGGAATACGCGCCACCCCATGACACGATGGTCATTTCCTGAGCGGCCGCCGACCCGGCTGCTGTCGTAGCGGCCAGAACGGCGAGAATCTTTGTCGTTGATTTCATTTTTTTCTCCCAGTTGGTTTACCCGAGTTTTTTTATGCGAGACCGGAGCGGGTTTTGGTCACCGGTCTCGTATTGTTGTTTGCTGATTCGTCAGGCGTCCAGCGCCCGACAATCCTGCGGCAGCCAGCCAATTTCGATGATCTGGCCTTCTTTGAGTCTAACCGCATCCGGTGCATTTCGTGTCTTCACGATGAAGTCATCATTTCCGGCTACAGAAAGACGGAAACGGAAAATGTCACCCATATAGATGAATTCCTTGACTTCAGCCTTCAGCATATGTGCGTCGGCGTGCAGCCTGTCCTTGTTGAATTCCACACGCTCCGGGCGGATCGAAACCTTGGTCCGTTCGCCGACCTCCGACACGTTGACCGGTTTGGCGTCGATCTCTTCGCCATCATCCAGCTGGATGACGCACCTGTCCCCATCAATGGAGCTGACGGTTCCGGTTAGCGTGTTGTTCTCGCCGATAAACTGCGCCACGAAACTGTTTTCGGGCTCTTCATACAGCTGGTCAGGTGGGGCGATCTGCTGAATGCGACCATCGTCGAACACGGCAACCCTGTCTGACATGGTAAGGGCTTCGGTCTGGTCATGCGTCACATACACAGTCGTGATGCCCAGGTTATGCGCCAGGCGCGTGATCTCGAACTGCATATGCTCGCGCAACTGCTTGTCCAGTGCGCCCAAAGGCTCGTCCATCAGCACGAGCTCAGGTTCAAAAACCAGCGCTCGGGCCAAGGCAATCCGTTGCTGCTGGCCACCCGAAAGCTGCGCCGGGCGTCTTCCGCCGAACTCACCCATCTGAACCATATCCAATGCGCGTTTGACCTTGTCTTCACGATCGGACTTGCCGATTTTCCGAACCTCCAGCGGAAACGAGAGGTTCTCGGCTACTGTCATATGCGGGAACAGTGCATAGTTCTGGAACACCATCCCGATGCCACGTTTGTGTGGCGGGATGTTGTTGATCGGTTGCCCGTCTAGCAGAATTTCCCCGTGAGTGGCGGTTTCGAAACCCGCAAGCATCATCAGACAGGTTGTTTTTCCGGACCCCGAAGGGCCAAGCATTGTCAGAAACTCTCCTCTTGGTAAGGACAGGTTCAGGTCCTTCACCACCAGAGTTTCACCATCGTATGATTTCTGTACGCGTTCGAATCTAACGAACGCATTGTCGTTTGCCGTATCGGCCACGTGATCTCCCCGTCTAATGTTCCTGTGGCAGGTTGATCCCGCCATCGCATTTGACATCGCCCATTAGAGAACAATGAGAACGCATTAGGCAACTCAAAAATAAATAATTATTACAAAAGGTTGTGAGAATGTTCTGCGGCAAGCTTTTTCATGTGCCAACCAAGCGATTGATTGCTGGACAGAACCGGTTTGCCAATCAGGTCCTGAACTTTTGGAATCGCATCAAGTGTTCGCAAGTTCGTGCAACTGATGAAAACTCCTTCAACTTTGGGGTCTTCCCCAAGTTTCTGGGCCGCGGTGATCACCGAGCTCAGTGATATCCGAACGACCTTGGCCTCTTCCGATTCGCCGAAACTGCCGAACACTTCGGTTGACAGGCCGCCTTTGGCGAAGGCTTGCCTCAAAGGCTCATTAACTTCCTCGATATACGGCGACAGCAACGCCAGCCGGGAGATACCCAGATCAGTGGTGCAGGCGAGTGCGGCGCGTAGCGGGTTTGTTACGACCTTCGCGTTGCACCCTTTTTGAACCAGCCTCTCAATTCTCTCTGACCCAATGACCGAGCTTGCGGAGGTGCAGCCATATCCAACCACAGGGTAGGGGGCTGCGTCCGGCAACAGCGATGCGGCGGCCGTCAGGTCATCTTCCATTGCGGCAAGAGTGCTGTGTGTGACCTCGGCAGAGCTTGGAATGCGGGACACATGAAGCGGGGCGGGATGATCCGAGAATACTCGTCGAAACTCGGGTTCGATCGTCTGATCGGCCTGCAGGACGATCAACCCCATTGGCGGTGGCATGGCGTTTGCCGGTTCGAGTGTATGTGGGAATATTTTCATATTTCGATGATCTCCGGCCGTGCTTTCGGGCTTAGGAATCGTGGCGAACCCTGGGTTATGACGATGTTTTCCTCATGTACCATGATCTTGTCACCAACAGTGATCCCGGGCTCAAGTGTCAGCACCATACCCGGCTCAAGAACCGTATTGTCCGACGGGATAAGGGATGGCCATTCAGTCAGGGACATCCCCAGCCCATGCCCAAGGCGACCTGCATCGGTATCACCACCGCCATCAGCCAGAACCTTGTTCATGGCATGAAAAAGGTCTGCTGCGGTTGCGCCCGGCCGCGCAATGTCAAAGGCAGCATCAGATGCTTCGATAAGTCGTTGATGCGCTGACCGAACCGCTGAGTTCGGCGGCCCGACGGACCAGTTGCGATCATAGTCGCAAAAGTACCCATCCCAGACCAAACCTGTATCCAGCATCAGCACATCACCGGGCGCCAGCGGGGTTTCTGTAGCCGGAGAAATCACATCGCCATAACCTGACTGTCCAGCTCCTCCGGCAAGATAGGAAACCCAATCCGCGCCTTCGTCCAGGCAGAGCATTTGGAAGCGGCGATAAACCTCATCCAGCGGCACGCCTGCGCGGGCAATTTCAGGTACCCGGGCAAATGCCCGGCCGGCGATTTCACAAGCCTCCTCGATCTTTGCGATCTCGGCTGCGGACTTCACCATACGGAGCCTGCGCAGAATACCGTGATCACCAGATAGCTGACGGCTGCCTATCAGCCCCTTCAAACGTCCGAGGTCAGCCAGAGGCATCCGCAAATGAGTTTCGTGGCCATCAGGAATGCCGATTCTTGCGGAAAGGGGCGTGAGTTCGACAAGCGTGTCGGCAAGCAGGGTAACGCCATCATCCTTCAAATCCGGCGACGTCCAGGTCCGGATATCTTCAATCCACGTTTGCCCCATCAGGGCTGCGCCGATGGAGGGGATCACCGCAACTGGTGGGCCATCGATGGGCAGGACCAGAAACCATGGCCGCGTCGGGCTTTCCCAAAAGCGGGTCAGGTAGCCGGTGAAATACCGCAGTTCCGGCTCGGTCGTCAGCAAAAGCGCCGATAATCCGTTTTCAGCCATCAGTTCCTGCGCGCGCGCACAACGGGCGGTAAATTCCGACGTATCAAACCCCCTCATTCAGGAGCCTCGGACAGGAAACACAAAACCCGGGATGTGCTGTCGATACCAACTGTGGTACGTGTATCCGGTGTCAACACCGCGGCCACGCCCGCTCCACCTGATGCGGTCGTGGCCAACCCCGCCGAGGCAAGCGCGGGCAGGCAGGTTGCTACCGCCTCGTCCCCGATCGTCAGAAACAGGTCGGCATCCCGCGCCAATCCGTTTAATGCGATCAGCGAAGGTTCCTTGCAGTCCAGACGCCCCATGTTGCTGACCGGTCCGTCAGCAAAAACAGACTTCCCTGCCTGGATGCTGGCCTGAAGGGCAGGGGCCGCCTCGGGTTCGACGACGACGATCGTCGGACCATCGCCCCAAGCCTCCCGAATATGGGCCGCGACTGCACCGGCCAGTCCCCCCACGCCCGCCTGAAGCATGACGTGTGTCGGAACTTCGGGGCATTGGCGAACAGCCTCGGCCGCCATCTGCAGATACCCTTCCATCAGAATATGAGGCAGTTCCGTATATCCGACCCATGAACTGTCCGACAAAAGTATCCATCCGTTCTGCTCGGCCGCATTCTGTGCTGCTTCCATCGATGCGGCATAATCCTTGCCCTGCCGCTCCACTTGGGCACCCTGCTCCCTAAGCCGCGCAGCAAAGCTCTCGGGTACGGTTTCGGCAATGAAAACCACTGCATCGGCACCAAAAGCCCGCGCGCCTGCCGCAACGCTCATTCCGTGATTTCCCGCGCTGGCCGTTACATATGTTTTGCCCTTTAGCGCGTTCTGCCCCGGCGTGTCGCCTTGCGCCTGGACCGCGTGTCGCGCGATCACATAAGCCGCACCCAGAGCCTTGAATGACCCAAGGTTCATACGGCCCCGTTCGTCCTTAATATAAAGCGCAGCCACAGACCCTAAATCGGAAGCCTCGACCAATGGTGTCTCCTGAGCTGCAGGGCACTGCGCCAAAAGCGCAGCCACACGTTCGGCAGCCACCGAAGGAAACGGGGCATCAGCCACCAATTTGGCGCCCCCACGATATGGGTTATTGATAACTGGCACGGCTCGCCAACCTCCGGGTTTTGCCTGACCTTAGCTGGGCAGGGATCGCTTCGTGATGGCAAAGCCTGTCATTTTCGACTGCCGATTGAAAGACCCGTGTTTGCAGGTGGAGAAGTCGCTTGTTTGACTGGCGGTTTGTGCGGAAAGTGGGGGCACGCACACCTGAATCAACTTGGCCAGCCGGAGTAGAAAAGGGCGGCAGACGCACTGCGAACATTTGCTAATGGCGGAGAAGAAGGAGGTAAAATAAAACCCGCAAACTACTGTGTAATATATATTAAACTAGCTGAATACCTCAACATACCACTAAAAGTGCCACACCGAGATTCATTCAGGCGAGGCAAAGCCTAAGGTAATAGATGGCAGAAATTTCAGTTTGAAACACATAGCAGACACTCATGAAGATGCCGCGAACTTTAGCTGTGAGCCCATACCTCCCAAATGCCGCGCCTTACCCGAATGGCCGCGATGCACCCAGTATGTCGCTGCCTAGTCGCGCGGTTGAAAAGTCACTCCCCAGCGACTTGGCGGTCATAGTCAGCGCTGTCGTACCAACCTAACGATTTGCTCACATTCAAATTTTCATCCAGGTCCCATTCTTCCCAACCAGAAAAGCGAACGCGGTTTCCTGTATCTTTGTGTTCGCCTTCGAAAGTCCACGCATAAACCATGTGATGGTCAGCAACGAGAACAGTATCGAGACTAAGAACAAGGTCAGGGAAGTCAGCCATGAAACCTTCAGCCATATCAGATATTTGAGCGCGGCTGGTCATAGGTTCGCCGCCGTTCATGGCCATCGAGGTCTTCTCGGCATACCTACTGGCTACACGCTCCGGTGTTCTGTCAGTCCAGGCGGCACAATGATCCTGGGCCAATTTTCGAGCCGTTTTGATGTCGGGTGTCATAAGAGTGTCCATGGCTTCTGGAAAGGTTTGAACACAAAACGGTAACTGGGTTTTTAAACTCGAACAACTCCACCTTCGGATAGACTTAAATCTTGGACGTCTTCTTTGTCCGCAACACGGAAGTCTATTGGTCGAAACTGTGATGTCCTCTTTGCGTTTAATCCTGCCTTGATAATTGCGTTCGGCCAACAGTTGTTGCACCCTCACGCAAAAAATAAACACACAATAACAACAGCCTACGATCCACCAGAGGACGATTCCTTGCGTTGTGCCAAACCCGCTGGAAGCACTGTGGAAGCTCGCGGCAGCGTAACCAGCGTGGCAAAATCGCAGCGCTCCCGCAATCTGCGCGTCGTGCCTGCGCTCCGATATATAGCGTCTGCGCGCAGAGCCGATAGGGCCTCGCTGACACGAAATCCCAGGAACATCCGAAGATTGCCTTCGTTGCGAGCGAACTCAACAGTTTTCTGGGCCGCGCCTCTTGTGGCTTGAGATAGCCCCTTTTGCTGCTTTAGTATTCGTTGCGCTATTGTTCTACTTGTTTACTCGCTCTGACGGACCAACACGTGTTGCACCTGCAGCTTCCGAAACAACGCAAGATGAGTGAGATCATAACTCGGCTTTTCGCGAGTTTCTGTTTGGATTGACGTGAACTTACTTTTGAACCGTGCACCACCGGCAATCAGTCCGTGGGCGAACCAAGTGTCGGTTGCTACAGGTAGGGAGAGAGTAGCCGCGCCAGTCCGTTGCGCAATTTGACCCATAGCGGGAGATCATTGATGTCTTCGAGGCCCATCTCGCGTGAGCCAAGTGCTTTTGCGTCAAGGATGGCATGGAGTTCTTCTGACAATGTCCGATGATAGCATTCAACATTGAATTCAAAATTCAATCGCAGGCTTCGGGGATCCCAATTAGTGCTTCCAACAAGGGCCCAAACGTCGTCCACGAGCATGAGCTTTGTGTGATCAAATGGTGGCTTAGTGACAAAAACCCGGCACCCGTGTTCCATTATTTGTCCGATTTGAGCCATAGCCGCCCACTCGACGAGTTTAACGTTGTTGTCTGACGGGAGGTAAATCTCGACCTTGATGTCACGCAGGGCTGCCACTGAAAGCGCTTCTATCAGGCGTGAATCCGGAAGGAAGTAGGGGCTTACGATACGCACACGTTCCCGCGCTGCTGACAGTGCCGCAAACATAAGTTTGCTAAGCGTTTCGAAGTCCTCGTCCGGTCCGTGTGAAATCCCGCGCGACCAGACTGAACCGCTGCGAGAAAGCTCGGGAAACCATGCAGCACCTTTCAACTGCTCACCTGTGGTGAAGGCCCAGTCCGTAACAAATACTTGTTTGAAATGGCTTACCACCGGCCCTTCAAACTTGAAATGCAGGCATTGCGTCGGCCCCTTGGGATCGAGGTTCAGGCAGTGCGCTTCGCGAATATTGGTTCCACCTGTAAAGCCAATACAGCCGTCTACAACAAGGATTTTTCTGTGATTTCGCAGGTTCGAAAAACGACGTGAGGAGAACCCGCTTGTGGGAAGAAAACTCGCGGCCTCAACGCCGACCTCTTTCAAACGGGTAACCATGTTTTCCTCGCTGTAGCGCGCACCGACGCAGTCGATAAGAACGCGTACTTCCACGCCGCGATCCTTGGCACGAACAAGGGCATCCAGAAATTCTTGTCCTGCTCGGTCACTGTCAAAAATATAACTCAGCAGGCCAACTGAAAGTTTGGCGCTATCGATGGCCGCGATCATTTCTGGAAAAGCTTCATCACCATCCCGCAAACAATGGACTTTATTTCCCGGCAGCAGCGGCTTTGCGCTAAGAGCCTCCCCGGCGCGGGCTAAACCGGCTATGTGAGGAAGTTGGACATTGGTCTCTTCAAACAGCACTCTCTCGCTCTCCGAGAGTGAGAAGTTTGGAATCTGCCGCATGATATCTGACAGGCCCATCCGCGTACCGGCCCGGTTTATGCGATTAACCCCCAGAACGATATATGCCAGCGAGCCCACAAACGGCGCAAGCCAAGCAAGGGCTGACCAGCCGATGGCCGCGCGCGTATCTCTTTTTTTTAGAACGGCATGTAAAGTAACGCCGAAGGCCAATAAAACCTGCGCAAGCATGACGAGAAATGCCCAAACATAGACGAGGCTCAATTCGCAATTCCTCCAGATACAGCTGTAATACTTACAACCTCACCCTAACTATTTTGGCTAGCATCAGTGTAGAAAGTTTAGGTTAGAGAATGTATAGAACTAGTCCTTGGGGTATAGGCCTTTGCGATTGGCGTAGTGAGCCCACTTTGACCGATGCTGCTGCTTGAACGAATGACCGCTCAGGTAAATGCTAACCTTCGGTCTTATCCAGCGCGGCGTAATAGTTGCGATCTGTTGATGCGCGCCTCGACGTAGCGATAAAGAAAAACAGCCGCGCCTGTGGCACCGCTTGACGCGGCAACCAGTTCAGCACTTCCCCCTAGAATAATTGCGACAGCGGCAGTTACACCTGTTATGAGTGTCGCCACCCCGCCACTCTCTTGAACAATCTGGCCATTTGTCGAGTAAACCTCAATTGTGTGATTAAGAGTGACCGGTTCTTCACGGTCTTTTGAGACCACTACACGAAGCTTATTCCTCGTCTTTCCTGCAGACTCAATATTATTCACATCCTGCACGCATACTTCATCATTTAAAGAAAGGTTCATTTCGGGATGCTCAAACGACATTCCTATTCCTGAAAATGAAAATAAAAATTCGTGGTTCTTATTTTCAGCATTGCCATCATCGACGAGCATAAAGCATTCAACCTGTTCCTTAGCTTTACATTGGCGTGGCGCGAGCAGATGTACGGCTTCGAGAGGTTCGAACCACTGATAGCGTGCTTCGATCTCAGCTCTAAGCTTGGTGGTTGCTTCCCGCAAACTGGCCGCTGCGTCAGCGGCTCGGGACGCGCTTGTCGCTAGGTCATAATCCTGATCGCTCATTCTTGCATCTAAGAGGCCAAGCTCTTCCTCAAAGACCTTCTCTGCATCCCTCAAATGGTCGCTACTCATTCCAAGGAAATCGGCAACTCTGATAAGAGTTTGCCTTGCGCTTTTATTCAATCCTTCCCGTTCGGCAATCTCTTCATGGTATCGGCCCCGCATTAGTCGTTCAACATTCTCAACCTTCTTCAAAATAGGTTCAATTTCATCAATATAGTTTTTGTGGATTTCACCTAAGTCAAAATCCTTCTTCTTCATTACATCTTGCAGCTCGTCCAATTCAATCAATAGCTTTTGAACTGTTGAGCGTTTTTTTGCATCACCTAGTTTGTCGATTATTTTTGTAAGACGGTCGCTTAATTGGCGAACTTGACTAGCAAGTTCTGGGCCAAGACGACTACTCAGATCACGCTTAGCGTTAGCATTTATTCTTTCGTATTCAAAATCAAATACGTTGTACTTTCGCTCGGCTTCAGAATACTTACCCTCTCGAAGAAGGCGATACCCATCGCGCCTAATTTCAACTAGCGCATTTATTTCCCTTCGTTCATTAATCATAGCCGGGATATGATGAAGGAAATTTGCATAATTTTCGAGAGGCTTTATGCGCTCAAGCGCCTGATCGTCCCGGGAATCCAGTGCAAATTCGGTGACCCTTCTGCCACCTATTTTCCATACCCCAAACACACCCTCTGCCAACCCTAAAAGAATACCAGCCATAGCCACATATGGTATGCCGGTTAAGCCACGGTCGCCGAAGGTCCACAAAATTACCACCGGTGGTATAACTGTGAAGTATGGCAGGATTATTGAAGCGTTTGCCATCTGCTGTGCCGCATGCAAGTTAACTGCTAACTGGGAAGCTATTCCAAGTATTGCCGCCATTGTTACCATCAAGAAGATAGGGTTTGTCAGAATGGATAAAATCGAAGATGAAGAAACACTTTGATTGGTAAGAAGAAAAAATCCATAGGACGCCAACGCAATGCCAGTGGAAGCATTTATCAATTGCAAGTGGCGAAGACGTCGTGGGTTAGATGGTAGCGATATCAAAAATTTCTTAAAAGGCGGAACTATAAGCTGGATGTAGAAACATAGAGCAAGAACGTATGCACCTCCCACAGTGAGGCTCACTACTTGGAAGAGCACTACTATTACACTCAGATACACCAATGCATCAAGAAAAACAGAAAGTAACATCCTTACTCAATCCCATGTCTATGACAGAACCCTGTAGAGTTTATGGTAGTTTGGTTTCCGCGACGCCGTTTTTTTGTTTTCCGATCTCTGTTGAGAGTTAATCAGAGTTGCCCATAGTAGTGCATTCAAACCGTTCTGACAAAAGAGGTTACACAGAGTGTAACTGTTGGAAATATCATGTTTGGGAAATTGTCTGCTACCTGGGTTCCTCAACCGCATACCCAATGCGGACTTTGATCACGCGCCGGGTTTAGGTCCACTTCGTCCGCTCTTCAGAGGGCGACCAAAAACTTTACAAAATCGAAAACGATTTTGCCAAAGGTTTGTGGCACAAGGTTTTCCAGAGGTCTCTGTACGCGGCTCACCGCCGCCAAAAACGACCGTTTCTGACCGAATTTTCCTTCGAAGGCTGTCAACGCGCTCATGACATAAAATGACATTCGCGCTAAGCTGGTACCGCGTTTATCTGAGGTGACGAGACCGCGATGGCCACGTCCGTAAAAGAAATTGAGCTTGAAAAGGCAAAATTAGATATCGAAAGAAAGCGATTGGACATCGCAGAGGATGTTCAGAAGCGCGAAGTCGCCCTAAAAGAACGACAGCATAAAGATCGCTCCTTAACTCCGGCGCAGGCAACCATTGCCGGTGCTATCCTTGCACTCATAAGCGGTTGGGTCGGCGCGACAATCTCAAGTTCATCCGACAAAGACATCGCTGAGACAAACGCTGCAAATGCAATTGCCATAGAGAAAACAAAAGTTCAGGGGAACCTTGAACTGGCCAAATTGGAGTTCGAGTCTTCTCTCATTCTAAAAGCAACAGAAACGGGAAACCGCGAAGAAGCGATTAGGAATTTGCGATTCTTTGTTTCAGCTGGCTTTATATCCGATGAGGAGGGAAAGATCGCCGCAATGGATTCCTCTGACTTTCCGTCACGCGCGCCTTTTCCCAGTATAGCTTACAATGACGCATCCGACCTGATTGCATCATTTGAGGGTTTCTTAGCAGAGCCGTCCCTCATTTCCGCCGGAGTACAAACCATCGGATATAGTTACATATTGTCGGAGGAATAAATCTCTTCCGAGATCATTGAAATCGGTGATTTGGAGATCGATTTTTCCAACGGACTCTCCGAAGTTGACGCATTAAAAATTCTTGCAATTCAGATTGAAGAAATAGGTGCCAAGATCGATGATTTGGTTGAAGTTCCACTTACTCCAAATCAGAAATCCGCGCTGGTATCATTCGCATTCAATGTTGGAACTCGTGCATTCGAAAACAGTACGCTTCTGAAGCTCTTGAATACGGGAAAATACGAGGCGGTGCCGGATCAGCTCAATCGATGGACAAGCGCAGGAGGCAGGCCACTTCCAGGCCTAATAAGCCGCAGACAAGCAGAAGCCGAGATTTGGCGACGACCTCCTGATTAGCGACAAACCAGAAGATGCTGAAGGAACCTTCCTTCCGCCTGTGCGACACATCTTCCGTACAGGGTTTTGCTTGTGGGGCGTGGCCGGAACAAATACGACCGTTTTTTTGACCTGCTACCCGAAAGCTGCCATTGGCGCAGCTGCAGCGAAAACTCACTTTGTCCGCATTGCGGTTTTTCGCGGCAACTTTCTACAACGTCCACTTTGCAAACTAAGCAGACACAATTTTTTAGTGGCGGCTACTTCCCGTTGGACGAAAGGCAATCAAATTCACGGTCAAGAAAGAATGTAAGCAGAATTCTGATAAGAACGATCGCGACGAGCACACCAAAATCTTCCAGGGACCGATGGGCGATGCTGTGCAGAATGTCCGAGACAATCAGAACCTCAAGCGCCAGCAAAATCAGTTGACCCAAGTTTAGCCTTAACTTCAAGAAATTGGCTTGTGGTTATTCACCATTGACCCATGATTTATGCATTGCGCGAGCAGGAAGCAATGGCCGCCTGCAAGTAGAACGATAGCGCCTGCATCAACAATGCCAGCGATGAGCCCTGCAATATTCTCGATCATATTCATGCTTGAAACGATTACCTCATGAGGCTTCAAAACCCACCGAACAGTGTCCCAAGCAGGATGATTGCAACCAATGCAATCATCGGTACAAGAACAGCAACTACGAAGATATCACCATAAGCTTCACGATGGGTAAGGCCACATATACCGAGTACCGTGATGACCGCTCCGTTGTGGGGCAAGGCGTCAAGGGCGCCGGAAGCGACAGAAGTGACGCGATGCATGGCTTCCAACGAGGTGTTGGTTGCGGCGGCAAGTTCGACAAATTGCGAGCCCAATGCATCAAGGGCGATACTCATGCCTCCAGAAGCAGAGCCAGTGATCGCTGAGAGCGTCGTAACGGAGACAGCCACGGCAACAAGCGGATTGCCCTCGCTCAACTCGAGCATGACATCGGTGATGGATTGAAAAACAGGCAACGCCGCAATTACAGCACCGAAACCAACGAGGCTGGCCGTGTTGAAGATTGGTAAAACGGCTGCATCGGCGCCCTTGTTAAGGCTTGTTTTGACGCTTGCAAGACGAGGCCAATTCGTTGCGAGCAGGAATAAGATAGAAGTGGTCAGCGCTACAATAATGGACCACACTCCACGCACGGCCTCAATGGTTGTCTGCCCAAACAACGGTTCTGCGAGGTAACTGGTATCCAAACGCGGAACGGCCAACTGTATGAAAAGAAAGTTTACCACGACCACAAGCACAACTGGCGTGATAGCCAGAGCGAAGGCTGGTTCATTCCTTTGGGTGACACTTCCCGGTTCAATCTCGTTTAAGTCGAAGCCTTCACCCTGAGAGCGGGCGCGCATCTCGCTATCCAGTGCGGGAAGAGCTTCATCGTGTTGTCCATATCCTTCACCGGAAGCTGCAGCTCTGGAGGCCCGACGGTTGAGCCACGCCATACCAAGGCCAGCCATGATAGTAGCTGCGATGAATCCAAGGCCCGGTGCGGCGAACGCAGTGGTTCCGAAGAATGGCATCGGTATGGCGTTCTGGATCGCAGGGGTGCCCGGCAAAGCCGACATCGTGAATGTGAATGCGCCAAGCGCGAGTGCGCCGGGGATGAGCCGTTTGGGAATATCCGCGTCGCGGAAGAGTGCTGCTGCGATTGGATAGATCGCGAATGCTACCACAAAAAGCGAGACGCCGCCGTAAGTTAGCACTCCACAGCACAGAACGACTGCCAAAATAGCCTTGTCAGCGCCAAGTCTGGAGATCACCCAATGTGCGATCGAACGCGCTGAACCGCTGTCGTCCATCAACTTGCCAAAGATCGCACCAAGAAAGAACAGTGGAAAAAACGAAACGATGAAATCGCCTGTATTTGCCATAAATATCTGTGTGAAGCTGGCCAGCAGCGGCAATGCTCCCGTCAACGCAGCCGCCAGCAAAGCAAGGAGCGGCGCCAATATCAGCAGCGTGACACCGCGAAATGCAAAGTACATGAGCAACAAGAGCGAGAGTAGAACAGAGGCGATATCCATTTATGACTTGGGCTCCCGATCGGTACCTTCAGCCAGATGAGCCGGCTGGAGACTTTCTTCAAAAATCTCTCTTGGCCGCCAGGTTGACACCTTTCCGACGTCCGGCCATGCCGTCTTAACCCAATCTTCAGCAGTTTCGCGGCCGATTTGGAAAAGGTGATCCAGAAAGGCCATCTCGGCGTTCATCTTGCTGGAAACGCTGAGTTCACACATGGCTTCAGAAGAATGAATACGGTGCAACCGCCCATCTCGGTACGCGGCCCGATCGAGATTGTCGTGCTCTATGATTTCCCATAGGAATCCAATTGAGCGGAGTTCTTTCATAAGGCTTGAGTTGAACGTGATCTCGTTGAGACGATTTTCGATCTCGTAAGGCGTAGTGGGGACATCCGCACGTTCGAACGGATTGATTTGAACTATAACGATGTCTCGCGCTTCGGTTTCGTCGACAAGGGGGAAGAGTGGCGGGTTTCCCATGTATCCGCCATCCCAGTATGCTTCTCCGTCAATTTCAACAGCTTTGAAGACATGTGGAAGGCAGGCTGACGCCATCACCGCATCTGCACTCAGATCGGGTTGGCGAAACACTTTGGGCCGTCCGGTGCGCACATTTGTAGCGGACAGAAATATGCGCGGTCCTTCTGCTGAATTGATGGCGTCAAAATCAAAACAATCCTTCACGAGATCCCGCAAGGGATTAAAGTTGAGCGGATTGAATTGATAGGGGGACGCCATTTGGCGCGTAAACTGCGAAATGATAAAGCCGGGAGAATACTCCAAGCTCCAATCGCCCCGCAACCTGTCCCATAGAGTTCGCTTATAGGGACTCGCCATGCTGGCTCGACTCACCCGCGTCCAGTAGCGCCTAAGCAAGTCGCGTGCGCCCTCAGGCCCGGCCTCGGTCAGGCCCTGTGCGAGAGCGACGGCATTCATAGCACCGGCGCTGGTGCCGGAAATGCCCACGATTTCAATATCTTCAAGCTGTAGCAATCGATCCAGCACGCCCCAAGTGAACGCG
Source organism: Ruegeria sp. BJ6 (assembly GCF_056537885.1). NCBI lineage: Bacteria > Pseudomonadati > Pseudomonadota > Alphaproteobacteria > Rhodobacterales > Roseobacteraceae > Ruegeria > Ruegeria sp. BJ6. The sequence continues at coordinate 142,737 of NZ_JBQFSG010000012.1, forward strand.
CCATGCGATCCACCGCCCTGAAGGGCGATATCAATTCGTTTCTTGGGCACGTTTGAATCTCCTGATTACAATTTCGCAAGCCCAACATCAGTATGCCGCAACGCAGCAATCCCTCAAAGAAAAAGAAACTGAAAACACTATTTGTCGCATTTCAATGGCTGCTTTGGGCTTACAGCGGTCGTTTTTTGCGGCCTGCCTCAACTGGCCGAACTGGCCCATAGCGGTCGTAAGCAACCTGGCAGCCCTTCGCCGGTTCAACATGCAGCGAATGGAGCTAAGTAGGCGCCCCCTGTTCGGGCTACTCGCAGTCTCCACAATCCCCGATCACAAACACTGCATCTTCATACGAGGTGCCGAAGTCGCTTCAGAGCGCTCCCGAGGCGGTCTGGGTGTAACGTCGCGCAGGTTAGCGTTGTATCCTTTGATGTAAATTCACGTTTCCATATTGTTCTCGAGCATCGCAATTACCTCTATCTCGATCACCATGTCTTCGTAGACCAGATTGGGCACCGGGATGCCTGTCGTGGCTGGGCCGGGTGCAGTGTAGGAATTGGAGCGGATCAGCAGGTTTTCGTGTAGCGCTTCGGCTGAGGCACTGCCTTGATAGAAGGTGGTGACCTTGACCACATCGTCTAGAGTGGCCCCGAACTCATCCAAAACGCGAGCCACATTCTCCATTGCGATACGGGTTTGGGCGACCATGTCGCCGGGTTCCAGCACCTCAGCTTGCGTATCCAGTGCCACCTGGCCGCCCACATGGATGAGCTGGCCGGAACCGACTCCGTGTTTGTAAGGCAGTGCGGCGGTCCAATTCCAGTGCCCGTCAGGCCAGATATGGCGGATTCGACGCGCTCCGGGAGCACAGGCGGTCGCGGCGATGCGTGTGGTCAAACCATCATGGGGAAAGGAAGGTACGGGAATGCCGGTGGGCGTCGGACCGGGATCAGGGAAATAATCGGCACGGATGCGGGCCGAAACTTCCCAATCTTCCGCCGTGCCGTCGCCAAGGTAGAACGTCTTGACCTTGACCACATCCTGCATCCCCGCACCTGCCATCTGAAGTGCGCAGGAGAGACGCTCCATCATCAATCGGGTCTGCGCCACGATATCGCCGGGATAGGTGACCGATCCGTCGGCAGAGCGGGCGGTCATGTCACCGGTAAAGATCATGTCGCTGCATTTCACCACATGCGAGAAGGCCCTGGGCAGGGGCGACTGGGCGTCGAGATGGAAATTCTCGCGGGGCAGAGTGCTGCCATCAGGAGCTCGCATAGCGACGCCTTCGATTTCGCACAGCATGTCAGGGTAGCAGAGTTCAGGCAGGTTGATCAGATTGACCACCGGTTTAACCTCATCTCCGATGATGTCGGCCAGAAGGTTCAGCAACCGGACCTCATCACCCGCGTCACCGACGTAATATACAACCAGCCGCACCAGATCGGTGAAACCCACGCCAAGGTCGGTCAGAAGATCCTGCATATAGGTCATCGAATTACGCACTTGGGCATCCAGATCGCCGATGTTGCGAACGGCTCCCTGGGAATCCAAATCCACCTGCCCGCCAGTAAAGACCATGTCGCCCGCACGCACTGCATGGTGGTGCGTCAGCGTTACCGGCCAATTCCAGTGCCCCTCGGGAAAGCTGTATCGCCTGGTCATGGAGCGCCTCCTGGCTGTTCGCTGCCTGTAAGAGCGCAAGTAATCATGGAGCTGAAGATCTGGCCAGTGGTTTCTGGAACGCGCATGTGCCGACAGCACAATTGTGCGTTTTGAGCCCAACGCCACCATTCCTGTGTGAGACGGATTTTGCGGGTGCGTTCGTCGGGTTGCAGCGCAAATCGGACATTGGAAGCGCCAGTGAGTTAAGACAGGTGAGCGGGACAATACAGACGTTTGGTCAGTGTCCGCTTTGTAGCTCATTTCGTTCGCCATCGAACGGTTATTACTGGCTGCATTCGTTTTCTGTCCTTAATCTGTCTTGCATGGCAATCGAACCGAGACTGGACATAATCGGGGCCGCGCTCGCCGATCCCAGCCGATCCCGCATCTTGTGCGAACTGATGGACGGGCGCGCATTCACCAACAAAGAGCTGGCTTGTGCGGCCGAGGTTAGCCCGCAGACGGCGAGTGCCCATTTGAAGCAACTCGAAATTGCCGGTCTGACCTCTTCGTTGCGAAGCGGTCGGCATATTTATCACCAGGTGGCAAGTGCTGACGTTGCTCAGGTTCTGGAAGGATTGGCAACTCTGTCACCGACTGACCACCTGTCTCGGCCCGGCCGGATCGCGACAGACACGCAACGCGCACGCAGTTGCTACAATCATATTGCTGGTAAGCTCGGTGTCCTGATGACGAAGCGCCTTGTTGCCCTTAACGTGCTGAATCTCAGAGATGACGCTTTGACATCCGGCCCTCGTTATCAAGATTTCCTCGATGATATCGGGATCGAGCCTCCACCTGTTTCATCGGGGAAACCTCCGGCAAAACTCTGCCTTGATTGGACAGAGCGTCGGCACCACATTTCCGGCCCGCTGGCCACAGCGATCATGCAGAAGTCACTGACGGCGAACTGGTTGAAGCGCAGGACCGGTAGCCGCGCCCTTACCATTTCCGACGACGGGTTCGATGCGCTCGAACGCTGGTTCGGCCTGAGCAGACAGGCTCTGGACGGCTCGGGTGACACCTGACGGTTCGGCCGATAACGAACCGTCATTTTCCAGAACATCGCCAAAACGAGCTATTTCGGCAGAAACTGCTGGAGATAAACATGACATTGCCTAAACTCAAAAATGACAGGTTCGTTCCTGAAAACGGTCTGCGGATCGTCGTCCAGGTGCCCGATACACACGTGCAAAAGATCATTGACGCGGTTCTGGTCGATGACGCTCTGGAGTATGGCGACTACGATTGCGTCACCTATCGGACCGCGCCGGGAATTCAACAATTCAGATCACTGGGGAGTGGGCGCAATACGGCAACCAAAAAGGCTGTCGAAGTGCCCTGTGTGGAGCTGTCTTTCTTTCTGTGCAGCGACGAAGCCAAAACCTTGCAGGTTCTAAGAAACATCTATTCATCACACCCCTACGAAGAGCCGGTGATCCTCGTAGAGCCGTGCATGCGGACGCTCCATATCCGGGGAATGGACGAGGACAATCCTAACAGGTTCTGGAACAACGAGGCCGAAGACTGGGTGCCAAAAGAGCACCGTTAGGTGAGGGTGAACCCAGCAATCACCGAACCCCAATGAAATAATAGGCAGGGCTCGCAGTGGCCATTCATTGCAGCGAGTATCAAATTGGTGGTTTCGAGCCCACTGCCGCCAATTCAGTGAAACTTGGAAGCTGCAGGTGCATTGGGCCGTTTGCAGCCCAAACCTAACATTCAAAGTCAGGCTTTGCACTTTCCGATATGCGAGAGAGTACCGCCACACTTGTTCCATACGCAGGCGGCTCGTGTATGTACTTTGTTTCCGAAAAAAGGGCCGCTTGTGACGCCTCCGCCGGATGTGTGGAGGATACGGCACATAGTTGAATCAGGCTAACCGTCAATTTTGGGATAAATAAACCCGTTCACCGGGTAGAAACTGCCATACCGGCCCGGATTGCTTTCGACCCGGACCAGAGTCCAATCATTGTTTTTGGATACATCCTTGACGCCCATTTTCAACGATACCTTGTTGCGGTGCCAGTTGGCGTGGTTCACGATGACTTCCCTGTCGGCGATAACATCTGATACGACAGCCACGTGACCAAGGGGCATCCCTCGGGTTGCTCGAAATGACATGACCGCACCGACAACCGGTTCACTACCTCGCTCAAAACTATTGCGCGCCTTGCCCCACCAGTCCTTGGCATTTCCGCGAATTTCGATACCGCTGAGGTTACGTGCGTAGGGTACACACCACACCCTTTGCCCTCGAGCTTGTTTTTGTGAGACCTCGCGCAAAGCCATGGACTGACGTTCTGGGTCGAGATCCGCCTCGTTTGAGCCCTGAGCGCAGGCAGATAGAAGAGCAAAACAAACCATCGCAAACGCAGCGCGGGCAGTGCCGGGCTGGCGCGGCCATTTCGTAGTCGTTTTGCTGTCGCTGTTTTGCAAGAAGCTATATTGCCTGTTTGAGGGGTTGCGGAGTTTTATGGCGATCTTGGGGTTATGAAAAGAGCCCGGCCTATTCCCCGGCAGGAATTTGCCAGTTAATGTTCCTCGTCTACGGGACGAGCGCGAGGCTTTGCAAAGTCAGCTTTCTACATGCTGCTGCCGATCGTGGCGCCTGATACTGCAGACTCAGAGAAGGTCTGTTTTGTGGCCTTCCAACCTGCCCCGGCGATCTAAGTTGAATATCGGCTATGTCCGCCATAGCGGTCGTTAGTTGCAACTTGCTCCAACGTCTTCCTCGCGGACAGAGCGGACCATAGCCAGATAGCCTTCATTGGTCATTTACATTGGCTCATTGCACTCGAAGCCCACTAAGGAACGCAATCAAAGCGACCCTTTCGGCGTCCGATAGATCCGGCATTAAAGCCATCTCTGTCCCAGGAACACGTCCTGCGGGATCGGCGATGAATTGATTGAGTTCTGAGACGCTCCAAACACCGGAAAGCGAAGCCATTTCGTTTGAGTAGTTGTAGCCTTCAACTCCGGCTTTGGTGCGTCCGACCACACCAATGAGCGACGGGCCGTGATTGTGCGCTCCGCTTGGTGCGGTTCCTTCTTCGATAATGTGGCATTGCGTGCAACCAATTGCTGAAATCCGCCCGAGTTCCAAGTCGGCAGTCGCTAACTCAGTTTCGGAAATGGGCGGTGGTTCGATTGGTCGTGCACCGCTTTCTGAGAGAAACGAAACCATCTCTGCTTTATCTTTCTTTTTGGCCAGATGGATCGGCGGCACACCCCAAAACTCTCGGGCATTAACGTTTGCACCATAAGCCACAAGAATTTTGGCGGCGTCCAATGCGCCCCTCTCGGCAGCATCATGAAGCGGCGTATAGCCCTTATCACCTGCCTGTGCGCTTGGATCCGCTCCCGCATTCAGTAAAAGTTCAACTATCTTTTTATGGTTGCCGCGGGCAGCCTTTTGCAAAGGACTACCAAAGTCGAGCATCGTGTTGGCATCTGCGCCATGTTCGAGAAGTATTGCGACAACGTCGGTGTGGCCGGACTGAGCGGCGAAGAACAAAGGCCTCTCCAAACTGGTTGGATCAACGCCTTCTTCGGCGGCGAGCGCAGCCTTCAAAGCCTCAACGTCTCCTTTTCTGGCTGCCTGTAATATGTCGTCAGCACGAGCAATCTGCGAAGACAGCAAAACCATAAGAAGGGGACAGAATAGCCAATGGAATACTCTGAATCGAAGCATCGTACGGTCCTCGAACAGTGGGTTCTCCGTCGATTTTACCATATTTCACCGCAGAGCGCTGATTGGGGTCATATCTTACTTAGTACAACGAGATCTGTTTACGCCATTGACCGGATGCTAGGTCCGTTTTGGGCTCACAGCGGACGAAGGCCCGGCCTGGACAAGTTTGCATGTGAAATCCGATACCGTTAGAAATTTCCGAGACGACAGTATTTTGGTAATCGGGAACCACGCCATGTTTAAGCGCATTATGTTGATCACAGCTGCGTCTTTGGGGCTTTCTGCCTGTGCTGATACCAAGCCTACGGAGCCTGTTAATCAGGGCTTCAACAGCTTCCCTGGAAGTTTGCCGCCACCTGTAGCCGATAGACGCCCCGAAGAACGCGAAGCGACTAAAGAATATTATCGCGGGCCTCGTGGAGAAGAATGGTCCTAGTTCGGACACGATAGTGAATTTTTTTGATTCTATGAAATCTGCGCGGGCTTTCGAGTCCGCGCGTTCTGTTTGGAGACCTGCGCCAATGATCGGAACCATCGCTGCACTTCGCACATACGCCCAAGACCGAGGAGAAAGCCCATTCAGCATCATGCCCAGCGAGAGGAAGTGAAAATGACAGACCTACCCAAGACGCTTTCCGATTTCTTTGCGGAGATTGAGCGAGAATGGGCCGCTAATGATCCGGTGAGTATCTTTTTTGCAGATCATCGAAGATGCGATCAATGTGCTCGCCTACAAAGTCGACGCCGACCCCTTTTTGGATTGAGGTCGCGTATTTCACACGCATGGTTTCCGTTAACTCTAATACTGCATGAGGGTTTGCGTCGGATCTGGAAGCGATAGCGCGCAAGGCTGTTTCCAAAAGGCCTTTGTAAATAGAGTTCTCAGCCCCCAGCATCATGAGTTGCTTGTCTTTCTCGTCCATATCCCAATCTCCCCAAACCAATGGTGAGACGGTCACCGGGAATCGGGGAGCGAGTCAAGGAAGGGCACGGGGCTTTACGTAATCCAGCGCAATGTGGATAATCGTAGTGGAATTTATGCTTTGAAATTGAATTGTACCTTCGTTCTAAAAGGTAATAGCGCCATGAATCCTGTTGATGTATTCCGCGAAGAATTTCGCTCAGGGCTATCATCCTTAATTGACCACATTCCAGGTCCGCAAATCAAAGAACTTCGGGGCGAGATCACACCGCAACTCGCTAAGCTGGAGCCGGAGTTAGCAAGAATTTACGCAGAGTTACTGAAGGGCAATATCAACCTAGAGATATTTGTCAGTCTTTCCGAGCGGGCCATTCATGAAAGCTACCTGAACGTCGCGAATTTAAGGGCCCGGTATGGATACAAGGAATCGGAACCTTTCCGGAGGTTTCTAGAGGAACGGTTGCTGGCTCTGGTTCAGCGATCGGTAGACCGCAGAACTCAGGAAATGTGGGACAATTTGGACCCGGACATCGGGGATGAAAAAAGAAATAAAGTTGTATGGGACGAGCCACAGTCTGATGAAGGGGACGGCGATACTGATTGGGGTGGCGCACGGATCAATAAAGGGGACGATGATACTGACTGGGGCGGCGCACGGATCAAAGAAGACGACGACCCACAGACCGATGAAGAGGATGACGACACAGACTGGGGTGGCGCACGGATAAGAGAAGAGGGCGGCCATACATACAGAAGTGGTATACGGACCAACGAAGACGACGACCCACAGACCGATGAAGAGGACGGCGAGACAGACTGGGGTGGCGCACGGATACGCAAAAACGAAGAGGGTAAAGGGGACTGAATGGCATGCCGACCAAGTCGAAATTGATGGAAGATCTTGATTGGCTGACTGAACGGGTTTCGAACCGCGTTTGGACGATATCGGTTGGCGTTTTGGCAACCTGCCTGACCTACATCATCGAAAGCCTGAAAGCTGACGGAGTACCCTTCCTGCATCCACAGCAGGTGACAATGCCTATGGCGTTGGCGCTTCTCGCCCTAGTGTTTGACTTGATGCAGTATTTTGCAGCCATAAAACAAAGCAGGGCTCTGTTGGATAGAATGGAGCAAGAACAAAGAGAAAGCGGAAAATACAACAATAAGTCGTTCTTTTATCGTCTCCGAGAGTTTTCCTTCAACGCCAAGTTCTACCTCGCCGGGGCAGCAGTTTTGTGGCTGATTGCAATCTCTGGCCTCCGAGTTCGTGAAATACTACTTGGGTAGAGGTGCGTTGTGAGACCTGAGAGGGCGGCGCCTGTAACCCCTCAAGGGGTGGTGCGAAAGGAACCACTTAGATCAGGGCGGTGGGTTAGTGTCGCAGAGAAGATCTGTGATATGTTCTTGAGTAGAATTTTGTGTGCGATTTTCATTGGAGGATCGAGATTGTGTATGGATATGTTGGCTATCTAATTGGTTCAGTCGGACTTGTTCTTTCATTCTTGGGTGCTGTTGCTCTAGTGAAGGAGGTTCGAATATCTCTGATATTGGCTGCCAGAGAACTCCCTGAATACAAAGAACTCCTAGATAAGAAACTGGAAAAAAGGCACGAGGAAATTCGAGACCTGATCGGTGCTCTACCTGAAGTTCAAGCGGAGTTTGACGCCCAAAAAGTGCCCTGGGAACATTACCTGTTGCTATACCTACACTCTACAGTGCTTTTGCCGTCAAAGGGCCTATCAACATTACAGCAAGTTCTTTGATTCAAATTTTGATTTTCTTCGGGTCTTTGACCTGCCTTGTAGCCACGATTATTGTTTATACACGCCGAGCAAAATCCTCCTTAAACTTGAGAGATTCAATCCGTAGACGGACTAGCGGAAATGAGGACGAGCGGGCATGACCGAAGAACAACTGTCTGAGCGGATCGAAGCCATCGTTTTGGACATCGACAAAGTTAATTGTCGCGGTCTGTACGATGCCAAGCAAAAACTGCGGCAGTTGCAAAGCGACATCGCTGGTGAATTATGCAGTCTTCGTGAGGATCGGGATTACTGGCAAGGTGAGGCCAGCCTGCAGCTGACCGAACGGCTATCGTCCATTGGAGAAGACGCACAATAGGGAGGGACGTCCGCTATGTGGACAAAACAGACTATTGTTCGGCTGATTTCTGCTTTTGCATGGCCTAGAATCCGCTAATCGAAGCGAGCTTCGGTGCTGATACGTCAATCCGCACATATTCGATCTGTACCTTTTGAAACTTCTATTCCAATGGCCGGTTCGCTGCCTTCATCATAGCAAGCGTTCTCAAACTGCGAGCCCCAATAACCATTGGTTTGTACTTTGATCCCGGAAATATTTGCTCCGTCAAAATTCGCATCGTAAAGGGTAGAGCCCACAAATGTTGCTCCACTAAGGTTTGCGCCTCTAAAATCGGCACCTTGAAGATTGGCGTGATCAAATTTTACACTCGGCAGATCTGCATGCCTAAAATCTGCTCCAGTCAAATTCGCGCGGCTAAAATCAGATTCATTCAGTGATGCATATCTAAAATCCGCGTCTTGAAGGTTGGCAGCCCTAAAGAGCCCGAATCGCAATTTCGAAGAAATAAACGAAGATCCATTTAGGTTCGAGGATCTGAAGTTCGAATAAATCATGTTTGAATCGTCAAAAATGGACAATTCCATTGAAGCGTTGGCCATAGAGACGCCTCTCGCCGTGACGTTCCGCAAATTGGCCTGTTCCATGGATGCCCGATCTAGGATTGCAGAATCCAATAACGCCGATTCCAATTGTGCATTCGGCCAAAAAACTTGTGTGAGATTCGCACGCAAAAACGAATTTAGCCAACTTGGAACCATGGCAGGTGGCAACTCATCCAATTGTCTACGTCGTAAAGTTAGCCAGTCTTCGGAAAGCTGTTCGACGTGCTGAGATTGAAGGTCACTGCAACCGCCTTCAGGCAGCGAATCGCAATACTGCTTCAAGTACGCATTTTTTGCCGCGCCGTAGCTCATCCAAGTCTTGGGTTTGGGAACGATTTCGACACCTGCGAAGTCTATAGAGGCAATTTGAGGCGCTGCCCTATTAGGAAGGAAATTATTCGGTAAGAAACTTAATACTGATAGGCTGACCGTCACTAGGGTGCACATGACGAGTGCTCCGATAGTCAGTTGCTTAATCCGTACCAAACTCGTGCTGCTTCCATTTTGAGTCGTGAGGCTATTAAAAAGAGCGCTCAAGCTGGAAATGCCGAACACTGAGGCGGTAATGACGGAGGCCGTAGTGATTCCTGTCAGCGCAAAGTTTTTTAACGGAATTACAGAGTAACTCGCCAGAATCAGAACAAAAATTCCAAACCCCCAAAGTGCCAAGAAGTTTATTGTCGAAGCGGCGTGTTCGACCAGCCTCTTTGTTCCATAAAAGGGATCGGTTTCCTCCTTCACAGATAGAGATCGCAAATAGAGTGCGGCATCAATTACAAGCCAAGGTGAAACAACCTTGCCTAGTGGCATCTTCCCCACTGATGGTGGAGCGTTACCTAGAGCATCCCACAGGCGGATTAAATAAAGATGAAAGTATGCATATACGATCGCTGTAATAGGTGGAGCAATAGTGAAAAATGCAGACGTCGAAACGGGAATATCGACAAAGGGTAATTTAACCGACTTTGTAGGATCAAAGTAGTCAATATGACGAAATCCCATTAATGAAAGGCCAAATAGAGTCAAAGATGCAAGCAATGCAAACCAAGACGCTCGAGAGTTTCTCGTTAGAGCATCAATCCGTTGCACTTGCTCTTGGACATTCTCAGTAGCAGCCGAAGACTTGTTTGCCTGGAACGCTTGGGCCCTTCGTTCAAAATCGCTTCGCTTCAATGCACTTGCCCTGTCTAAATGATATTATTGTTGCCCAATTTGGTACATTTGGCAACTTTGAGCCTTCAAAGAGAACTGAGGGCCATCGCCGTTTAGGGCCCAGATCAACTAGGCAAAATGGGCTCACAGCAGACATTTGAAAGTTCACAATTGGGAGGGACGCCCCCTATGCGGACTAATCTGCCACTCGGTTACGGAAGATCAGTAACGAGTGGTCAAAGAGATTGTTCGCTGTCTTAGAAAGTCGAGCAGCCCCCGAGGATCGCCTGCCCATTTTGCCAGTTCGTCTCTCGGCATAGGGTTGCCTACAATGGGACGCTGAGGTTTGTCTAAAGCGTGCCGCACTTCGTACAGAAGCAGTCCCTGGCGCAGTGTGGCCGAGATATTGCTCGCAATTTGATAGGCGCGACTGTTACTTCCTTGAAAGCGGACTGGGACCACGGTGGCTCCGGAGCGTTGTATGATCTTGGCCGTGAATGGATTCCATTTGCGTTCTATCGCAGGTCCCCACCAACTGTCCGAAGAGGCAACGACCCCGGAAGGAAACAGTGCAATCAGCCCCCCGTTCGCAAGGTGCTCCATGGCATTGCGGCGCATCTCGAGGCTCTTTCGGAGAGCGTCCGGTTCATGATCAAAGGGCACTGGGATCATGAATTGGTCGATTTCACCCACACCAGTAAGCAGGGACCTCGTTAGAATTTTATAGTCGGTGCGGACCTGACCTATCAATTCCGCTAGGATCATGCCATCGACAAGCCCGTGCGGATGGTTGGCGATGACAACCACGGGTCCTTTGCTCGGAATGTGGCGAATTTCTTGAATAGGTGTTTGCAGTGCAATGCCCATCACCTCCAAAGCCTGCCCCCAGAAAGGTTGTCCAAAGGGAACGCCCATTGCCTCGAATTTTCGAATGCGACGCAATAAATGGAGTTTGCTTGTCGCGAGTTCGATTGCTTGAATCGTGCGTCGCTGGACCGGGTTGCTGAATGTGGACGCATAAGACAAACGGCGACGGTCATAGGGTTGTTCGTTCAGGTTCGTTCCATCGCTCTGCCCAAGCAACTGCCGCGTCTCTTTGTGCTGATCTCGTGAGCGGCCAGCCCCGGGTCTTTTGAAGTTCTGAGACACCTTGCCGCTCATCGAAGGATGAGGACGGAACAAGGCGCACGTCGCGAAATACGCGATGCGGTCGAGCCCAGAAGATAGTCTTGAACTCCGGGTTTATGAGACCCTACAATTACTAGATCAACATCGTTTTGGCGGGCATAATCCGCCACTTTCAGCCCTGGCTTTCCAGTCACTACTTTGGTCGAGATGTCGTCTGCGCCGCCTGCGACCTCATCCAGTTTTGCCTTGATGCGCATCGTAAGGTGGTTTTCGGGTTTGGATTCCACAAACTCTGCAACAAAACCAGGTATGTCTTCCAATATCCTTGGGGATTCATCCAGCCGTGGCCGCGTCGCATTCCCCAGCGAAAGCGCAAACGACGGGTCATTGAACGATAGCCTGAATTCAGGCGCGATCGTCTCTTAACACAACAGCGGAAACCCAATCCAATGAACCAACAGTTTTTCCTGAAGAAAGGGGACACGAGTCCCGCAATCCGGTACCAGGTTAACTTGCCGTCCGGAAGCACGCTGAATGGGGCGACCGCCAAATTCAAATTGCGGGACTATTTTACCAACGAATTGCTGTTTGAGCGGGATGCAGACGTCGATGGCGCCGCAGGTACTCTGCAATATGACTGGCTGCAGAACGATACAAATACGCCTGCGATTTACCGGTCTGAATTCGTGGTCACTTTCGCCGACAGCAAAATCGAAACCTTACCGAACAACGGCTTCATCGAGATTCACATCGGCGACGATGTGTAATCCCCGCGTCGGGGTGCGGCGCATATCAGCGTAAAGGAGGCGCATAAGCTTCACTCATTCAGCTGAATAGGGTGGGAACTTTGTCCCTGTTAACTAAAGCCCGCTGACGTTGTTCAGCGGGCCTTTTTCGACGCTCAGAGCTCTGTCGTTTTGAAAAAATGCTGGTTTCTGCTAAGATGGCGACAAAGATTGTTGCTTGAAAATTTGTTGTGATTGTTACGGGGGACACATGTTTATAAAATTGTTGCTGCCTATTGTACTTGCTGCGACCGTACTTTCTTCGCCGAAAGAAGCTTCCGCAGTTACCGTTATTTTCGACAGTTTTGGTGCGCCGGTTCAACCTGGTGGATTGTCTGTGGCCGGTGGCAGCACCACATTCAATCAAGGGTTAATTTTTACGTCTCAACAAAACGGATTGCTTCAAGATGTTCAAACGAAATGGAATAGTTTGAACAGCGCTACCACTTTGACTCTCACACTCTATAGTTACAATGGGTCGACTTTAGGACCTGCTTTAGATTCAGCTCAGGCTTCGGTATCGTCAGCTTCCTATACGCCAACCAATCTGTCTTTTTTGGGTTGGACTTCATCTCTGATCGCCGGGCAAAGTTATGGTTTGATCGCGTCTGCTTCGCAAGGTTCGCATGGCTGGGCTTACACTGACGTTGCCGTTGCGAATAGTTTGGGTAGGTTGTTTTTCCAACCTAACGGCCCGGTGTCAACATCTCCCCTGACACCAATTGCGAGTGTGAGTGTGGTTCCAGCAGTAGTACCGCTCCCAGCCGCTGGTTGGATGTTGATTGGAAGCTTAGGATTCCTGGCCATGTTTAGACGCAGGATCCTGCCGTCCAAGACAGCTTAGGTCATCATAACAAATTTGACTGGTGACGACGTTCTAGATTGTTGATTACGATTATTTGGGGAGGGGGATATGTTTAGAGGACTAAAGGCCGTTTTAGGCGTCATAGTGGTGTGCGGTTGGGCTACGCAGTTTGCTCAAAAAGCAGATGCAGCTACGGTTGATGTCTACTCTTGCTTTTCCGGGCAATCGTGTTTGCGGTCTATTGATGGATTTCAATACGGTTCTTCACTGTACAATATTACGTTTGCAAGACAGACGGATTTGTTGACAGCAGGCTCAGAGTTCACAGCTTTTTTGGGTGATCCTACCGGGGCCACAGCACTCTTAACTTCTCTCAATTCTTTCCTTGAAGGAAATAATATTTTTGGTGTTGGTGAGCCATTTGACTCCTCGTACGGAGTGCTGACCTCTATCACTTCGTCCACTTTGGGTACCTTTCAAGGCACTTCGAGATCTTCGTATAGTCCTACAATTCAATGGCAAGGTCCGATATCCTCGTACAACCTCTCTATTTTTCAAACGAGTGGTGTTCTTGTCGGAATTACGCAGGTCGCAGCGGTCCCAATATTGCCATCTGGGCTGTTTTTGCTTTCGGGTTTGATTTTCATAACGGGTGTTAGGCGACGTGGACGCCCAAGTAGCCTCTAACACTGATTGGTACTTCATCAGTGATGAGTTTCAGCCGCTTCACCGGTTGTGGTTCAGACACCACCGCTGTCACACTTTTCAACTCATAAAACGTTTCGCCGGGATTCGGTCTGGCGAGACGCTCAGCCTCTCGATCCGCGTCCGCTTTCGACGATCTGGCTTCCTTAATTATCTACGAAAACATTGACTACAATCTATGTGCTTAATGTCTACAAACCAAGACCTATTTACTACGGAAGTGTAGAAAAAAGTGGAACCTGTAGATAATTCGGGGCAACGTCCGCCCATGAAGACGGGAATCGGGACACCTGCGCAGAAAAAGGCGTTGTTTGCGGCTGGGGCTGAAAAGGTCGTTACACACAACGAACTCGACGGGATTCTGGAAGACGAAGATTTGGCTGACTTCGTGTTCCGTCAGGGCGATACCGTCATTCTGGTGCAGTCGAACTTGCTGCCGATCGTGCCGATGAAGGCCATCGCCAAACGGGGCGTAACATTCGAAGTCCCAGGGCACTAACCCCGGACATGCCCGACCGATGACAGCATTCGCGAGTTACGCAAGCTAGAACCGGTCAACGTTACAGTCGAGAAGAATGAGGCGCGGGGGGCAAAGCCGGTCTGGCCGGTTCCTACGGCCCAGCAGGTCCAAACCATCGTGTCGCTATGGCGTACCCCAGAAATGAAGCGCAGCGCTGTCGTTGCGCGGGCGCGCGAAATTGTCGGAGCGGATGTGCCAGACCATTGGGTGCGCGATCAGGTCATTAAGGCGACCGGATCTGCAGCACGGAAATTGAAATAGGAGTTTCCATTGTTTGAAGCCGATTATGATCCGAGTACCTGGATCCCATATCTGATAGTGCTTTTTGACTTATTTAAGGGGGTGGCATGGCCAGTAGCTGCATTGCTTATCGCGTCAGTCTATTCCCGAGAGATCAAACAGATTATTCCCAGAATAAAACAACTAGGACCAACCGGGGTTCATATTCGGCAGGTTGAGCAGGATGATAGGGTGCCAGAAGGGTTAACGTCCTCAAAAGTGTCGCTCGATCCACTGGATGATCTAGAGGATCAGGTGGCCGCAGAAATTGAGGAGGAAAATCGAGCGCTGCTGAAAAATATCCCTGAGGATGCGAGAGAGGATCGTCTCCTTCGAGCGTTAACCTGGCAGCAGCTGCAACGAAATTTCGCGATGGCATATCTCGGAATCTTTGGAAGCCAAATAAGAGCGTTGAAAGATCTAAATTCTCGCAGGATTTCCCGAAGCGAGGCAGAGGAAATGTTCTCAAACCTTCAAGATGAGAAGCCAGCTTTTGAGCATTGGACCATAGATGAGTACCTGAATTTTCTCTTCACATGGCGGTTTATTTCGTTCGACAGCGGCACATACAGTATCACTGAAACCGGCAAGAATTTTCTTCGATTTCTGATTGAAAATAGTCTCCCTGAAGATAAGCCAAACTAGAAAAGCGGGACCGAAGCTGGCGCGCGGAAACCGAAGTAGTAAGCAAAGTTTAACTGAGGGTTTTGATGTCGGAAGAACAGCAACAAGCAGTCGATGAAATACACTACTATTGCTCTGCAAATGTATTGACCAGCATTCTAATAAAAAGAAGGTTGTGGTTGACGGATCTCAGTGTTTCAAATGACTCACTTGAAGGAATGTGGGCATTAGAGCGGTTTGTTCGGAGTATCGATCCGGGCACATTGGAGCGAGACAGCGTCAAAAAACGGGCTGCTCGATTTGTAATTAGACAGTCGCTTATGGAACATTTCGCTCTTGGAATGTGTTTCTCAGGTAAGAAAGATCTTTTGAGCCAGTGGCGTGGCTACGCGGACGAAGGGGCTGGATTTTGCGTTAGTTTTCCAAAGTCATCGATTCAGAAGATTGCCAAAGAGGGAGGAGGGGTGTTTTCGAACCTTCTGTTCGACCAGGTGTCCTACGACAAATCATTGGATGATCTTTGCCAAACGAAAATGTCCGAGGCGTTCGACGAATACATAGCCAAATATCTTGAAACATCAGCCGGAGCAGGGTTTGTGGGTCGAGGAAAGGCAGATCAGTTGCGCGAAGCAGTTCAAAGAATGTACCTCGCAAAAAACCCGGCTTTTGAAGAAGAGGACGAATACCGGCTTTTTCTGGTTAGCCGCCCTGAAGATTTAAGCGAGATGAGTATTAGGGAAAGTGGTGGAGTGATTTCTCCAAAAGTGGAGTTGGAGATAGATTTAGCGGATATCTCGTCGGTCACGATGGGCCCAAGAAACCAAATTCCGTTTAGTACTATGTTGCATATTCTTAAAAAGATGGAGTGCTCGGCAACGCTCCATTCCTCGAAAGCTAGCCTCCGTAAGGCTGGTTCATAGAGAGTGACAATCGTGGAGATGAAGGTGAGTGAAGTTTCCCAATGGCTTGCGACCGGTGGACTCGTATTGGATATATTCGGTGTCGTCCTGTTGTTTCGGTTTGGGCTGCCTGCGAAGTTGGATCGAGAGGGTAAAACTTACATCATTACTGAGCAGAGCGATGATAAAGAGAAAAGCGCAGCAGCTTTGTTTGATGGGCTTTCTTATATAGCCCTGGGTTTTCTGGTCGTTGGCTTCATGTTTCAGATACTAGCGGTATGGATGTAGATAACAATCGGGAGCAGGTCGTGGGAAATTCGAACGTTGGGGCTTTAATACTGATTGCGTTAGGACTGGGAGAAGTTCTTTTTCCGGGTTGGAACGGATTTTTTGTTCGACCGCACCTTACGTTCCGAAGACACCATTCGAATTACTAGCATGATGTGCTTCGTGGGTGCCGCTGTGTTGTTTTTCGCCCCGCGCAATAGTTCACAATAGGGAGCGGAATAAAGTCGGTCGTTAGTTCACTTGTCCAAAAGCGTTGACTAGCCTGAATCTGATCAGCACTCTAACTCCGTAAGTATGAGGAGCATTGTTATGATGTTGAGGTCCGTTATTTTTTCTGCATTTACAGCGATTTGCATGTCATGGGCAGCACTTGCCGATGAAAGGCCAAGTGAGAATGTAGCCAGACTGGTTTGTTATAAAACAGAGCGGCAAGGTGACCCAATGCCAGCGATGCCGGGGTTTGTTGCGGTAGCACAGCAACTCAGTACAGATGCCGTGAAGCCCGAGGTTTTTCTTCCTAACACCCTACTTTTTGACGAGGTCAGTTGGGTTCCTGACGTTCCGTTTGAATTGAAGGTTTTTGAAAACACTACGGAACACATTAGCCGAAAGGATTTGAAAAAGAAGCTCAGTCAGATCGAAAATAGCAAGCTTGATCAAGATTTTAAGTACACTTCAGACGTTAGATTTGTAGAAAGCCTAGTTCCGTCAGAGTTTCCTGAAAATGTAGATTTCGAGGCCGTTGTTGAGTATTTGCTTCAAGGACAACCCAGTACAGAATATCCCGAAGTTCGAGCCTACAAGGTAGCAAGCAGCATTGAATTGATTTTTGGTTCGGACGAGAACGCCGTCTCGCTGGAGTATTATTGGAACTACCAGGAATCGAACGTATTTATTGATTCCCCCAATGGAGTTCTGGCTTTCCTCCACTGCTTAGATCCGTATTTGGTTCCCAAAAACTGAGGCTCGCAATCGTTCTACTCTGGCTTATTAGTCCACTATGAGGAGGAAGGAATTCAGTGTCTGAGTACGTTGGCTTCCCTCGAAATGAGGCCGAAAGGAAGTTATCCGCACTGCCTATGGCTGTGCTCATTTCTTACGCCCACACGATCATTGAAAACCCGGAGCACTGCGAGTTGATCAAGACCGGATGGGATCGAAAGCAAACGTCCTCTTGGACAGACGACCAGCACGCAGAGCAGGCTTGGAAGGAGGAGGATCTGGGTGAAGCCTTTCTGAAGACTGCTGGTTATGGCGGGCTTTACAAGCGGCATAGCATCGCACTGGCACAGGTGGCAAAGGCGGTTTTCAACTTTCTATCTTCCATGAATAAAGACTTTGAAGCGTTTATCCTGAAAGAAATCAAGGATTCTCCTTTTGTAGCAGATAACGTTTAAAAAAACCCGCAAAGCTGTAGATCGACAATAAGGAGCTTGAAGTGTTCGTATTACTTTTGGTGTTTTTGATTGACGGTGAGGGATCAGGATACATCCACACCGAAAAATTTGGACCATACGATAGCAAGCAATCATGCGAGAACGCAGCCCAACTAGTTCACAAACCAGTGCTGACTGACGGCAACGTTTTTGGGAGCATGAGAGCCTACTGTGTGCCTTCTGTTATTCAACAATAAGGAGACGAAAAAAACGTTGTTTAGAGGATTTTTGAAGTGGGTATCCGGGCGCATTCCAGATATCGAAAGATCGATAGTTACGTTGGCTGCTATCCTGGCTCTTTGGCCTTTGTATGAATGGTACTCTGAGCGTGAGGCTCGGCGACTTGAGAGGATTGCGGGGTTAATAGAAGCAAATATCGCCTGTGAGGACCTCAAAAGATCAGAGGGGCTAAGCATAGATGCTGGCGAGGTGAAAAAAGCCTACAAGGGGCAGGTCTCATCAAGCTATCTCATGAAAGCAAACCTTGATCTCATGTGCTTCGAAGTAGCAATGGCGACTGTTCGGGACGATATCCCGATTGAGGTACTGGAAGAGTTAGGCGAAGAGGTAAAAGCCGTCGTTCAATCTCTTAAGGCCAGACATTCTGTAGACGACAAATAGGAGCGCGAAGTAAATTGGACATGGAAAGCACAATTGAATTAACGAAGGCGCTTGCATGGCCTCTGGTCATATTATTTGGCTGTCTTATTTTTAGAAAAGAAATATCGGCAGTGGCGAAGGATGCTCCATCATTATTTCGACGAACATCTGAAATCAAAGTTGGCCCCGTAAAGCTGGCGATAGAAAAGCAAGCTATGACCGCTGGTCATCCAGAAATTATGACTGCGTTGAAAGGAATTGGTGCTAGGGAGCTCGAGCATTTCATGCGCTTGGAAGACAGCATTTCTTGGCGGGGTGTAGTCGGTCATGGCTCCGATCTTGAAGGTCGCGAATTTTATAGTCTCCCCAGTCAACAAAAAATTGAAATTCTTCAAAGGTTAGAAAAGAGGGGGTTGGTCAGGTTCAGTCAAGGGAGTTTGGCGGAATTTTTAGATTTTGCAGTGAACCTTGATCATGTCATTAGGCAAGAGCCGCACAGCTGCGTCGAAATCAATGCCGAGGGGTTAAGCTCAAAAGAAACTGAAAAACTAACGGGCGAACGCTATGCGATTACTACTCTGGGTGCATCCGCCAAAATGATCATCTTCGATACAATAGCGAAAGACTTGTCGGCTGGGTAATGGCGAAACTAAAGGTACCTACCCGTGGTTTAGCTGATATTGCTCTTGGCAATTTGAGTGTTGATCGGAATGACTGTTGGAAAGGTTCTGACTTGGTGGGTGAACAAGAAGCTGGATAAGAGGGCAGAGCGCCGATCCAAAGGTTCACAATAAGGAGGGACGTCCGTTATGCGGACATAGCTGACGTTCAGTTCGAACCAGCAAGCCCACGATTTTGGCTCTGAGCCGACATCCATAAACTGACTCAAATGCTGCGGATGCAGCCCACTTTGCCGTCATGCGTTACCATGGCGGTAATGCTTCTTGTGCGAGCGACCACAAAGCTGACGAACTGGCGCGAACGTCACACAGGAACCCATTTCTTCCGTTAGATTTGGTACAACGGCTCTATCTGCTTATGGTTGGCTTAAGCCGTTGAATTCGGAGGCCCATATGTTTCGACTGATTATTGTTACTCTGTCGCTGTTCATCTTTCCGTTTGAGAAGGCATTGGCGGAAATCATCCATCTTCACGCCAAACGTGGAAATATTGAGGGCGTTCTCGCGGAACTAGACAAGGG
>NZ_JBQFSG010000013.1:0-85453 GCF_056537885.1 Ruegeria sp. BJ6
GCTGCTGCTCTTCGCCGGTATCGGGCTGCTGCTCTTCGCCGGTGTCGGGCTGCTGCTCTTCGCCGGTGTCGGGCTGCTGCTCTTCGCCGGTGTCGGGCTGCTGCTCTTCGCCGGTATCGGGCTGCTGCTCTTCGCCGGTGTCGGGCTGCTGCTCTTCGCCGGTGTCGGGCTGCTGCTCTTCACCGGTGTCGGGCGGAGTCGTTCCGGTGTCGGGCGGAGTCGTTCCGGTGTCAGGCGGAGTCGTTCCGGGATTGGTCTGGGACTGATTGTTAGACCCGGAAGAGCCCGTATTTATAAGCCAGTCAAAGTAAGAACCCGAGATATTGCTTGCGAGGTCAGAACCCGCATTCAGCGAATCCGCCGGGCTACCGGGCTTAACGATATATTGGTTGTAGCCATCCGCCTGCGCCGTCGCCTGATAGATGAAATGCTGATCATACTCGGAAGGCTTGATCAGAACATTGTCTGCAACGGTCCAGCCAGGCTGCCCGTTGTCACCCAGGATTTGCGACGTGATGTTCTGAGTGATCGTCACATTCTTGGAATCGCCGGAGACATTGATGAGCGGAATTTCAATACCGCCTGTCTGCGTCTTCTCATCCACGTGCAGAACCGAGTTCTTGGTGACAGTGATCCCGTCAGCACCATAAACGGAAATACCATGCAGGTGGCCGTTGTAGATCACGTTGCCTTCGATCAGCACGTTGTGGTGGATGACACTCGGGTCGCTGATGTTCTTGCCGTCACCACCCATCCAGATGGTTTGAGTATAATCCCCGTTCCCCATGTCAAAGACATTGTCGCGGATGATGATATTGTCACTGCCGCTGCCGTTGGCGCGCTGAACCTGGATCATGTCACGGTGATCGCCAGCACCTGCAGCGCCGCCAAAATCGTGAATGTAATTGTTCTCTACCAGGATGTTGTCGACATTGTCGAAGACCAACCCATCCGAGCGGATCGAATGGATGTCATTCCCGGCAAAACTGACCCCATCGGAGTTAATCGCGATGGCGCCCTTCCACCATTTCGAGAACTCGGTATTGGTAATGTCGATATTGCTGGACCCGGTGATCATCAGGCCGGTGCCGTACCCGGTACCATCGGCGGTTGTTCCGGTACCGCTTGCAAAATCGCCATCGAAGTTCGAGTTGTTGAACGCGATATTCGAGCTGTTGGTAACGCTGAACTTGTTCTGGAAGTGATAGTCACCAGAGCTGAATGTGTAGTCGAAATTGACCGTGTCGAATGTGACATTCGACGCACCATTGAGATGAGCTTCGGAGAAGCTCGCCATCGCGTTCGGATCTGCAGACTTGATCGTTACGTTCGATGAGAACTGTGTATTGTTGAGACTCAACTTCCCATAATTGCCTGCCGCAAGGAGGATTGTTTCGCCGCCTGTTGCTTGCGCCAGCGCCTGGTTCAGCTCTGCCGCGTTGGATACTGTGATCGTTGTAGACATCCTACACCTTTAGATTTCATAAGCGCTTGAAAGCGCACGAGATCCCGCTCACCCAGGACGGAGGGAACAGTCGCGCGGGGGCGACAGAGTGGCCAAAATGCGGCTATATTTGGAAACTTGTGCCTGTTTCGGGACAATTAAGCCCGTCTGCCCATCATTTCCGAGTAAACACGATACTCGATACCGGGAATTGTTCCCCTTCCCTAAGCGGTTGAGTAACGTTTGGATGATTGATTCCCTGATCGCAACAATGGCCACGAAGTTGCCGTAATTCAGGCATGACCCCGCGTATCTCGGTCAGTCATAGGCAATGAATTGCCCGATGCCGCTACGGAAACCCACAAAACTTCATTAAAACCGCCCGGAAACCGGTGGTGTGACGCCATGGGGAGTACCAGGGGGAGTACCAGAGAATCCGCGTAATCCTGAGAGCGCCGCGATAGACACTATAAAACAGCTCGCCTAAGCTTTCGATGAACCGCAGATCAGAAAGGTGCGTCATGCCCGGATCACGTATTCTTGCCCTTGCAGGCGCGGCACTGCTTTTGTTGAGCACTGCCCTGGCCGCCGAGACACCCTGCGAGAGGCAGGACTTCAAACCCAGGCTCTCGACACAGGCCGAAGGTCAGGCCATCTCTGATGCCGGGGCCCTTGCAACCGCGCTTCAGAATGCACGTGGAGGTGAAACCTACCTGCTTTCACCCGGAAACTATGGCACTCTGAAACTGGGCCGTACGTTTCAATCGCCCGTGGTGATCCGTTCGGCCGATCCCACCAACCTCGCCTGTTTCACGGTTGCGATCTTTGATGGGGCCGAGAACATTCATCTGGATGGTATCCGTTTCGACTATGTCTTCAAGAGAGGAGACCCGCACCATCTCGCCAACTTCGTCGTTCGCAACAGCCGAAAAATAAAATTCTCCAACTCCGTGTTCAGCGGGGATGTTGCCAGCGGCACCGGAACGCCCGAGGACGGCGCCGGGTTCGGGACCGGCCTGCTGGTTTTCAACGCTGACAACGTCGACATCACCAACTCCGAGTTCCTGACCTGGTGGAAGGCCGTCATCGTCATTAACACCGACGGCATAAATATCACTGACAGTGACGTGCATTCGATACGCTCTGACGGTTTGGTCTTCGACAATGTCGACAATATTCTGGTCAAAGATAATCATCTCCATGATTTTGGTGGTGCTGATGGCGTCGGCGATCACCGCGACATGATCCAGATTCAACGCGCCAATAACAGCGGCAGCGCCAACATCACCATTCGTGACAATGTCTTTGACGTGGGTGGCGGGGATTTCACCCAAACGATCTGGGCCGGAGGAGACGGGAAGAATATCGGCGACCGCCAGGTACGGCATCAGAATGTGCTGATTGAAAATAACATGATCTATAACGGGCATGTCCATGGCATTTCCATCTATGGTTCCGACAACATCTCGGTCAGGAAGAACTCTCTTATTAATGTGCCTGGCGGCCATTCCGTGCCTGCGATCAACATTTCGGCAGACTCTTCATCAGTGGTCATCGAACAGAATGCCGTGGCGAATATTCTGGGCTATGAAAATCAACGGGATTGGGTCGTACTCAATAATGCCATGATTCAGGATCAAACTCCGTCGCAGGGCGGTTATTATGATAGCCAGTTCATCTATTACGCGCGTGGAGCAAAGAACGGTTACAATGAATACGGCGTGCGTCCCGGCAGTCTTATCGACCGCCTGAATGCCGGATCAACGCTGGTAAAAAAATATCCCACGCAATGATGGGTAGTGGAGGCGGGGGAAGCACGGCTGGCAGTCTTGGGCGCTGCCGATGTACTGATCGCTGAATTTTACGAGTTGGAATGATTTATCCAGACAATGAGCAGGAATTTTGAATGACCGCCGTTTTGTCAACCAAAGCCAGCGCTCCGGCGACAAGGCCGCTGGTTCTGGTATTGCTGATTTTGTCCTTTGCAATGCCATTCTATTTCTTCCTGGGCGGGCTGAAGCTCAATGGCTACCGCGTGATCCTGATCCTCTTCCTGTTTCCCGCAATTTTTGGCTGGCTGAGCGGGAAAGCGGGAAAGATCAGGGCAATCGATTTTCTGGTTATCGGGTTTTGCCTCTGGGCATGTCTGACGTTGGCCGTCAATCACGGCTTTGGGCCGACATGGCAATTCATCGGGATGTTCATGATCGAAACCCTGGTCCCGTATTTCATTGCCCGCACGTATATCCGGAACATGGAGTCGTTCAGACACTTCGTAAAGTGGCTCTTCCTGCTCCTTCTGGTTCTTCTGCCATTCGCCGCCTTCGAAGCTGTTACGGGAAGAACCCCGCTACTGGATCTGTTCGGCAAGGTGATGAGCGTTTACCAAAAATGGGTCTTCGAACCCCGGCTGGGGTTGCTGCGCGCCCAGACAACGATGCCTCATCCCATTCTGTACGGAGTGTTCTGCGCGCCCGCCTTTGCGCTCACCTGGTATGTTCTGGGGTGGAACAAGTCACTCTTTAAAAGGGCCGGACTGACCTCAATCGTGGGGGGTGCCGTTTTCTGTTCGCTGTCGTCAGGCGCTTTCATGAACGTCATTCTGCAGGTGATGCTGATGGGATGGAACTGGGTGTTCCGGTTCCTCGAGAACAGATGGAAAATCTTGCTCAGTATTTTTGGCGTTCTGTATTTTATCGGCGAGGTTGGATCGAACCGGAACATGTTCCAGATCTTCGCAACGCATTTCACGCTCACACCGGGAACGGCCTGGGCGCGGATCAATATTTTCACATTTGTCTCTGACGACATTCTGCGAAACCCGCTTTTCGGGATCGGACTGCACGACTGGACCCGCCCCGCCTGGATGTGGGCGCTGAGTACCGTGGACAACTTCTGGCTTTTGATGGCGCTGAGGCACGGCTTCCCCGGACTAATTCTGTTGGTTGCCGCCGTGGTGACCATATTTTTTCAGGTCGGGAACAAAACGCTGAACGGAGCGGCCGCAGATGCACGCCTTGGGTACCTGTTTTCCCTGTTCGGCATTTGCCTTTCCGCCATCACGGTGCATTTGTGGGACTCCACATACTGTTTTTTCATGTTTCTTCTGGGGGCTGGTATCTGGTTTCTGGACGTAGATGACCAAGCAGAGCAGGACGGCGGGGAAAAGCAGGCATCCACACAGGGCAGAACAGTTCAATATACACGGTTCCCGCGGTCGCAATCGGACCCGGCATCGCCGGGACGCCCGGTCCGGTCCGCTAACCGGTAACAGTCCAGTTGCGCCGGGCCATCCCCAGTGCGCGCCGAAGGCGGCGCAGGGGCGGCATCCGGCCTGAAAGGATCGCATCCATCGCCTGTTTCGACATGTCACCACGCAATGACGTCCGGGGGCGCAGGAATGCACCCTGACGCCAGGCCCCCCCGTCACTTGACCAAGCGGCAGAGTAACCCTCAGCACGAAGGGCGCGCAGCACCCGCGCATCGTAGCGACCGAACGGGATGCCTGCCTCGACCACCGGGTGGCCACAGATTTCCTCGAGTTGCTGACGCGAATCGCGCAGCTCCTGCCCGAGCGCGACGTCATCCAGAGTGGGCCAGACGACATGATCGATCCCGTGACTACCGATTGTCATGCCGGCATCGCGCAGAGCTTGCAGATGACCGGAATTCAGAGACCCGTCCTGCCCAATCCGCCCCGTAAGAACAAAAAAACATGCCCGAAGCCCACGCGCGGCAAGGGCGGGCAAGGCAATGTCATGGTCCGAGAGGTTGCTGTCATCAAAAGTAATCGTGAAACTCTCGGGGTCAGGGGACGCCGCAATCTGGTCGAGTACGTGTTCGAACTGACTGATCGAAAGCCAATAGGGTTCCTCACCAGTTTCCAGGGGACGTTCCGGCGCTCCGATACCATGAAAGTTGATACCCCTGAAAACCGTCATCGGCGCGCTTTCCTCAGGTGGGAATGAACCGTTTCTGCGGTGCTGATCAGGGATGAAACCAACCCGGCAGGACGGAACTCATAAGGTCCTGCCGCCTGCAGGTCCGTTCCCCCGGTGCGGAGTTTAAATTCTGCAACAGTGGGATTGATATCAGGGTCTATACCGTCAAGATCGTACCATTTCACCCCAAGCTCCCGACAACGCAGAATGGATTCCCACATCAGAAAATGGCCGGCATTGCAACGTCGGCCAACTGCAGTCGTGGCCCCGAAAAGATAGACGGCGCTACCGCCCGCCCTTCCGACCGTCATTCCGGCGATATCTGCACCGTCCTGCCGGGCAAACAATACCTCATGGATAAAATCGCCCCCCCGAAGCGGATAATAGAATTCCGGAGGTATGTCAGGTTGCTCGAACCCTTTGGCAGTCTGAACATTCCGATAAAGCGTCTGAAACCGGTCGGCTGCATCGGATATCGGCACCACATCAAGCTCTAAATCGGCTTTCAGAGATTTGCGCAAATGGTTGCGCCACTTTCCATGCAGGGCACCCATCAGGATCTCTTCGTCCTGATCGGGGTCAACGACCACTGTGCGATAGGGCGGGGACCGGTCTGTCGGGCGGAACCCCGCCGCAGCCACCGAGCGGTCCGCAGCCGACACATCATAAAGCGGCAAGGCGGGCAGGCGAAGCCGCAGAACACATCCAACTTCCTGTGCATAGGCGCGCAACGTGGCAAATACCGCATCCAGCCTGCTCGGGTTCGTATCGGGCTGTTCCCGGTGGTGCATCAGGGGGCCAGCGGCGATCCAGGCGATGCCACGCCCCAGCCCCGGCACGCGCTTGAGGCGCAGACAGGCCGCGGCAACCGGTTTGCCCGCCTGATCCGACAAAGTGATGAATTGCGCCTCGGCCCCGATCCGTTTTGCCGCTGCCTGCGCATAGGTCAGAGTTTGCTCATAGGTCAGATCACGAAACCCCGCGCTGATCCCGGGCCAGTCTTCGGCTGCGACTGTCTGCAATGTAAAGGGCGGGGTCATAGCTGTGTCCGTATC
This sequence comes from Ruegeria sp. BJ6, assembly GCF_056537885.1. NCBI lineage: Bacteria > Pseudomonadati > Pseudomonadota > Alphaproteobacteria > Rhodobacterales > Roseobacteraceae > Ruegeria > Ruegeria sp. BJ6. Next base: position 6,441 of record NZ_JBQFSG010000013.1, read on the forward strand.
CAGTTGGTCCAGAGTTTGCCGGGCCGTATCCCCAGCCGGGGGCGGATCTTCAGAAACCACGCGCGATAATAAAAGAAATGGAGCGCATCCGCCCACAGAAGCAGCAGCAAGGCCCGCAACCGCGCCGGGGTTCGATCAGGAGCAAGCACTATATTGTGAAATGGCACCAGTTCACCGCCATAACTGAGCTTGTATTCGTATTCCCCCGCACCTGCTTCGATCAGACGAATGCCCGAACCAATCAAATCCTCTACACGCTCGACCAAGCCCACGCGGCCCAGGCCGTTTTTTGCATATTCAGGGTCTATTTCACGGGCATTCAGCCACCAATAGGCCTTATCCCCCAGCGTATAACGCAGCTGACTCGACAGGAGTGTCTGGCCCAGCCATTGCTCGTCTATCGCCGCCTGCTCCCTGGGCGCCAGCTGCCGCAGCAATGCGCGATAGAACGCTGCGGCCACACACCAGTCGGAAAAATGTCCGCCCTTCCCTGCTGCCCGCCATTGCCTTGTATGCAGCTCGATAAAGCGATCCATCATCGCGTCGACCGTATCCGGGGTCGAACTGACATTGCTCAGCGGCTCATCCCTGGTCAGGCGTTTGATATCCCGCCGCACCTCACGTCGACGGCTTTTGGAAAGCGCGCCCATGAATGCATCAAAGTTCCCGGGCAAATCCATTAATGTGTGTCCCCGCAGGCTGCGATCACGCAGAATGGATATGCCATGCCCATCTGCAGCGCGCAGGTTCCCGAGCTGTGCGGCGCGGTCAGAAAGCGGTGAAAAGCTGATGGCTGCACACTTCAGATCATGCACCAGATGCCGGAGAACGATCTTCAGCACAGTTTCCTCACGGCCAGCTGCAATCGGTAGGCCCATCACCGCAAAATTCGGATCCACACCGGCCAGCCGGGCCACACGCACGGGTATTGGTCCCGCCCATATGGTTTCGATGCAAAAAGGCAGAACAGCTATAAGGTGGGGGCCATCCCGCAAGACAAAGCTGGCCGGACGGCGACTGGCGGCAAAGGTGGGTCCGTAATGATCCCACCAGGCTGATTGCCAATCAGTCAGAAAGTATATGTCGGCGCCGGTCGCGGTGACCAGATCGTCCCAGTCCGCCCTTGTGTCCAGCGAATGGGCCGGTGCCTCAAGGCATTCGATCACAATCCCGGATTTGGCGGACACCGTATCTTTCATGTACTCGGCTCCTGACCGAACAGATGATAGCGGATCACCGCCTCTGACAGCCGCAAACGTGCCTTGCGCTCGGGCGTGGAGCGCAGCAGACCCATCAGGCCAAACACCGCCCCGCGCAGGGCTGCGCTGCTGATAAAGATGGCGCGCGCCACCAACTCTCCATACCGGCCATAGTGTTTTCTGGCATAGATTGTCTTGCTTTTCTGTTTTTGCACATACATGCGCGATTTGATCTGCACCGTGCTTTTTGACCCGCCTTCCAGATGCAGAATCCGCGCCACGGGCGCAAACACACAGTCCCATCCGGCATCGCGGATGCGGCGGCACCAGTCGGCCTCTTCGGAATAAACAAAGAATGCCTCGTCCAGAAGACCCACCACCTCGAACACGTGACGGGGTACCAGCATGAACATGCCGGACACCACATCGACCTTACGCTCGGATTTGCGATCCCAGTCCCCGTATTCGGCATGACCCAGAAACCGGCCCTGCGGGGACAGGCGATGCAGCCCAAATTCGATCAGCGCAAGATTTGTAGGTCCGGGGTCGGCAAAACAGGTGCGCTGGATCGTGTGTTCATCCTCCAGGACCTGACACCCGACACAGCCCACGTCGGGGTGCTGCTCCAGCCAGCCCACCATCGTGTCGATTGCACCGTCCAGAATGATGGTGTCAGGGTTGAGCAATAGCAGGGTTTGCCCTTGCGCGATTCTCAGGCCCTGATTGTTGGCGGCGGCAAATCCCCGATTGGTATCGTTAGCAATCAGCCGGACGTCGGGAAATTCGTCACGGACAAGATCTGCCGAACCGTCGTTCGAGGCGTTGTCCACGACGATGACCTCGTGCGGCAGCTGCGTCTCGTGCGCAATGGATTTCAGGCAATCCCGAAGAATGTCCCGCGTGTTCCAGTTCACGATCACAATGGAAACGGCATATTCGGTATTTGTACTGTGCGGTGATGCAGCCATAGCACCCTGTTCTCGTTAACCACTTACATATCTAAATACTCAGCCACTGATTCACTTTCTGAACACGCTGGCTGTAATCATCTGATGGCCACAGTTGTCAAAAAGCAGCCGCAAAAGTCAAAGTATATAACCAATACATTGAGGTAATAGTTTGGCGGCGAGAGCCTTGGAAAGACAAGGTGGCATTGCGAACGAATGCGATCCGTCAACTGACTGACACATCATGAGTCACCGCTTCCGGGTGCTTCACACCCCCACGGCACGAGGACAATATGCATGAAGATGGCAGATTGTTGAAACAAACTGCGCGAGGCACTCCATCGCGATGACGCATGCATTTCCCGCCAGCCTCCTCCCCGGTCGACGAGATCATTACAGAAGTACAGAGCGGTTTCTGCCAGCGGTCGATCCGTCCTGAACGGCAAACCCTCCAATTGTCTGAGGGTTGGAATATAGTATATGTTTCAATCGCTTAAATCACGAACCCGCAATCTGATGGCCGGACCTGCCTCCCCTGATCGTGCCAGTATGGCCGGGAAGAAGGGGAAAGCGCCATGGCACCTGCCGCCCAGCCATCACTTGTGGTGACAGCTGACCAGCCCCGGTACCTTCTTCCTGCTATACCCCCGGGATACCCCGGAAGAACGGGGGCTGTATTTGTGCGGCTCATCAGGATTCTGTTGTGAATCGAAGGTAATCTCCTGTAGCCTGATGCTAAGGTTTGGTTTTGAGTATGGGTGTAGGTCATTTGAAACAAGATACTGTTCCAGTCGTCATTATCGGTGGCGGCCCCGCTGGTTTAACCGCAGCTTATGAACTTCAGAAGCTAAGCGACAAACATGTCCCACAAGTTTTTGAGGGCTCGGATCTGGTCGGCGGCATTTCGCGGACCGAAACCCACAAGGGCTATCGCTTCGACATCGGCGGGCACCGGTTTTTTACCAAGGTGCGCGAAGTCGAAAAGATGTGGCACGAGATTATGGGTGACGATTTCATCACCGTGCCGCGCCTCAGCCGCATCTTCTATCGGGGTAAGTTCTATGATTACCCGCTGCGCATCTTCAACGCGCTTGGGAATATCGGGCCTTACGAGACCTATAAGATCGTCGGCAGCTACATCAAATGGAAGCTGCGGCCCAAAAAGCAGGAAGATACGTTCGAAGAATGGGTCATCAACCGCTTTGGCGGACGGCTCTACATGCATTTCTTTCACAGCTACACGCAAAAGGTCTGGGGCATCCCACCTTCCGAAATCCGTGCCGACTGGGCGGCGCAGCGGATCAAGAACCTGTCCTTGCCCAAGGCAGTCTGGAACGCGATCTCTGGCGCCAATGACACCGCCAGCCTGATTGAAGAGTTCCAGTATCCGCGTCTTGGCCCAGGCATGATGTGGGAAAAAACCCGCGATCTGATCGAAGAAAAAGGCGGCACCGTACAGATGCGCTCGGAAGTCGTGAAGGTGAACCGGGACGGCAACCGGGTAACCTCGATCGACGTCCGCCGGTGGAACGAAGACGACGCTCAAAGCAAGACGGTCGAACGTGTCGAAGGAGAGCAATTTATCAATTCAATGGCGGTGCGCGATCTGATTCACGCCTTTGATCCACCGCCCCCGCCAGAAGTTGTTGAGGCGGCCAATCGCCTGAGGTACCGCGACTTCCTGATCGTGACGCTGATACTGGATCATGCCGACCCGTTCCCAGACAACTGGATCTACATCCACAGCCCGATGGTCAAGGTTGGTCGCATCCAGAACTTCCGCGCCTGGTCCAAGGAAATGCTGCCCGATCAGAATACGTCCTCGATCGGGATGGAGTATTTCTGTCAGAAGGGGGATGGGCTTTGGTCTTCGTCCGATGCGGAACTCAAGAAGCTTGCCAGCGAAGAACTGGAAAAGCTTAATCTGGCCAAGGCTACCGATGTCGTCGACTGCGCTGTGATCAGGCAGCCCAAGGCGTATCCAGTCTATGACAGTGAATACAAAGAAGCTCTGGATACTGTCAGCGACTGGCTGAAGACACTAGAAAACTTCCAGACCGTTGGTCGCAATGGCCTGCACCGCTACAACAATCAGGACCATTCAATGCTGTCGGCGATGTATGCCGCCCGCAATATCCTGGGCGAGGAAAACGACATTTGGGACGTTAATGTCGAACGGTCCTATCATGAGGAATTCGAAGCCAAGCCTGAAAAAAAGAAAGCATCGAAAGAGCGCTTCGATAAAAACGTCGTACTCGAATAAGGGCCACCTTCCAGGCGTATTCGGATGAATGCCGAGTAACGCCCGGAAGGCATTTCTTTTCGATTTTTTGCTTGCATGTATGATCGGCGGGAAGAGTCCCATCAGAGGGGCGAAAATGCATGCCTGCACCCCAGACAAAGAGTCTAAACAGTACTGTTTGGACCTCTGCCGAGGAGGGGCGCGGTCAGTTTCAGCCCTGGCTACCGCTGCCCTTCACGTCAACAACCCGTCCAAATAGGCCCCGTATTCGTTTTTGGCGAACATCTCTGCCCGCTGGCGCAGCTGCTCCTCGTTGATCCAGCCCAGTTGCCACGCGATCTCTTCGGGACATCCCGTCTGCAACCCCTGACGTTCCTCGAGCGTGCGCACGAAATTGCCCGCATCCAGCAGGCTGGCATGGGTTCCGGTGTCCAGCCAGGCATAACCGCGCCCCATGGTTTCGACCCTGAGCTCACCCTCTTCCAGATACATTTGCAGCAGGTCGGTGATTTCCAGTTCTCCGCGCGGTGATGGTTTGACCTTTCTGGCGCGTTCCGGCGCGGTCCCATCGAGGAAATACAATCCGGTGACCGCATAATTCGAGGGAGGTGTGGATGGTTTCTCTATGATTTCGCGTGCCCGTCCACCCTCGTCGAAGGCGACCACGCCATAGCGTTTTGGATCAGCCACGTGATAACCGAAAACCGTTCCTCCGGTGTCATGCGCATTGGCTGCAGCAAGCAGTTTCGGCAGGCCATGTCCAAAAAAGATGTTGTCGCCCAAAACCAGCGCAGATGGTGCACCCGCCAGAAACTCCTCGGCCAGAACAAAGGCCTGCGCCAGCCCGTCGGGACTGGGCTGCACGACATAGGTGAGGTTTATCCCCCACTGGCTGCCATCCCCCAGCGTACGTATAAACTGATCCTGATCCTGTGGGGTGGTGATCACACAGATGTCCCGTATGCCAGCCAGCATCAGCACCGTCAGCGGGTAATAGATCATCGGCTTGTCATAAAGCGGCAACAGCTGCTTTGAGACGGCCATCGTGATCGGATACAGCCGGGTGCCGGATCCCCCTGCCAGTATAATGCCTTTGCGTGTCATCATGGTGCGTTTTCCAACTCTTTTAAAATATCACTCAAACCTTGCCGCCAATCCGGACGGGTAATGCCAAAAGTTGTTTCCAGTGAGGTACAATCAAGGCGGGAATTCAACGGCCGTCGCGCGGGCGTCGGGTAATCGCCGGACGGGATATCTGTCACGTCGCAATCAGTCTCTAACTCGGCAAAAATCGCGCGGGCAAACCCGGCCCAACTGACATCCGGCGCGCCTGAGAAGTGATAGATACCCGCTTTGTCCGCTTCCTCGGCCAATTGCCGCGCCATCGACAGACAGGCCACCGCGATGTCCCGCGCCGGGGTCGGGCCCCCGATCTGGTCGGCCACAATCGACAGCTGGTCACGCTCGGCCCCCAGCCGCCGCATCGTTTTGACGAAGTTGTTGCCATGGGCTGACACCACCCAGGAGGTGCGCAGAATGCCATAGGTTCCTCCGGCCCGGACGATCCCCTGCTCACCAGCCAGTTTCGAGCGCCCATAGGCACCCAGCGGCCCGGTGGGATCGGAGGGTTTCCATGGGACCTCTCCCGATCCATTGAACACGTAATCCGTCGAGACAGAAACGAACGGGATATCCATGGCGGCGCATTCCCGGGCCATCGCAGTGGGTGCATCCGCGTTGATCACGGTTGCCAGCGCCTCTTCTTCCTCGGCCCGGTCCACGGCGGTATAGGCCGCGGCGTTGATCACCATCTGTGGCGCGGCGGCGCGAATGGCCTCGGCACAGGCTGCGGGTCGTTCAAGATCAGCTTGGGAACGGTCAAGGCACGTCACCCCTGCAAAACCCGCCAGTTCCCGCGCAACCTGTCCGGTTTTACCAAAGACAAGGATGGTCATACCTTCACACCCAACCGCTTGCCGACGCCTTCGCGGTTCTGCAGCGCACGCCACCAGCTTTCATTGTCCAGATACCACTGCACGGTTCTTTCCAACCCCTCTTCGACACTGACAGAGGGACGCCACCCAAGCTCTTGCCGGATGCGGGTCGGATCGATGGCATAGCGCGCATCATGGCCGGGACGGTCGGCGACAAAGGTGATCAGATCGGCATAAGGCGCCGGGCCGGGGCGCAGGCGGTCGAGAATACCGCACAACATCTGCACCAACTGCAGATTGGTACACTCGTTTTCGCCACCGATATTATAGCTCCGCCCGATCTGGCCTTTCTCAACCACCAGCAGCAATGCTTCGGCGTGATCTTCCACGTATAGCCAGTCTCTGACATTGGACCCATCCCCATAGATCGGCAGCGGCTTACCCGCCAGAGCGTTCAGAATGATCACCGGGATCAGCTTTTCCGGAAAATGATACGGCCCGTAATTGTTGGAACAGTTCGTCAGCACCACCGGCAGCCCATAGGTTTCGAACCAGGCGCGCACCAGATGGTCGCTGGCCGCCTTGCTGGCGGAATAGGGCGAGCGGGGATCATAAGGGGTCTCTTCGGTGAACTGACCGGTCGCACCCAGCGAGCCATAGACCTCATCGGTCGAAATATGGTGAAACCGGAAACCGTCCGGCCTTCCCCGGCCTTCCCAGTATCCCCTGGCCGCTTCAAGCAGCGTGTAGGTTCCGGTGACATTGGTTTCGATAAAGGCACCGGGCCCGTCGATCGACCGGTCCACATGGCTTTCTGCCGCCAGATGCATGATCGCGTCCGGGGCATGCTCTGCCAGCGCCTGATCCATGGCTTTGCGGTTCCGAATATCAGCCTCTAAAAAGGTGTAATTCGCGTCATCCGCCACCTCAGCCACATTGTCGAGGCAAGCTGCATAAGTCAGCGCATCCAGATTGACCACCTGATGCCCGTCCCGGATCGCCCGCCGCACCACGGCCGATCCGATAAAGCCTGCGCCCCCTGTCACCAAAAGCTTCACGGCGCATCCTCCCACTGAAACGGGCTGTCGAAATCCGCCAACGCGGGCGCGGCCCTGTCCTTGTCGGACAACACCGGTTCCCCGGTCAGCCCCCAGTCGATGCCGCAGCTGCCCCAGTGCACCGCCCCATCGCAATCGGGCGCATAATAGTCAGTGCATTTATAGCAGATTTCGGTGCCCGGCTCCCGCGTGACAAAGCCGTGCAGAAAGCCTTTGGGTACCAAAAGCTGCTTTCCGTTTTCCGCCGTCAGCTCCACGCCCAGCCATTGCCCATATGTGGGTGAGCCCCTGCGGATATCGACAACGACATCGAACAATGCCCCTCGCCCACAGCGCACCAGCTTGTCCTGCGCATGGGGCGGCGACTGAAAATGCAAGCCACGAAGGGTACCGGTGTTGGCCGAAACCGAATGATTGTCCTGCACGAAATCCAATTCGATCCCATATGAGGCCAGGACCTTGCGGTTCCAGGTTTCGGAAAAAAAACCGCGTACATCACCGAACCGCTTTGGTGTCAGTATCAGGACACCCGGCAAGGCGGTCTTCTCAATCTGCATGTACTCAAAACCCGTGTTAACACAACATGTTCATAGCAATTGAATATCAGCCTGTCATGAACGAGGTGCGAATGCCGCAGAACATGTTGTCGCCAAGGCGACAATCCCAGTGACTATACGAAGAATGTGCAGGGCACCTGCTTTCTTGCCGTCATTCCATGTCATTCACGATGGAAACCAATCTCAAATAATAAGCGACGTTACAAACAACGTAACCGCATTGAGATCATGTTCGGAAGACTGAAAAACTGGCGGCGCGGCGCAACCCAATATGACAGATGCCCGAAGGTCTTCATGTCGGCAATCGCGTTGGCAGCCCTCGTCATTTACTGGCTATGAGTTCTGAGCCCAGGTGCTTCCTTCGTCACCCGATGGTGACGACCAATCACACTGTCGAGTAAGAACATGAACGCGAGCGGAACAAAGAGCAGATACCAAAGGACATGGTTCAGGTAGTAGTGAACGTCAGAATGGCCCTTGGCCAGAATGTACCACGACACAGGCGCAATAAGCGACATCACAAACGCTGCTGACAATCTGTCCCTACGCCGCAATGCGTAACCGAGGCACGTCAGGGTCAACACCGGCAAAAACAACGTTTCGAGCGCACGCAGACCAAGCCGCGCATAACTTGCGGGGCTTATGGTCCGGGCTGTCTCGATCACCGCCGGCAGCGAGAGGTTTGTCCGCAACTCTCGCAATCGCCGCAGATCTTCTGGATGGTGACGCACATGTTCCACCCAGGGAAATGCGCGCGGCATCACAAAATATCGTGCGACGACCACGACCGGATTACGCACGAGAGAGGTTTCAAGTTCGTACTCGCATTTGTTACGATTTTCCTTTTCACCCTGACTACAGATCTCTTCGATGGTTTCGGCAGGCAATTCGGAAATCGTTCGTTTTCTGGCCACAGTCGCAATCTGCCCTAAGCCATCAGTCAGGCTTGGGCCCAATGATCGAGCGTGGATGCCAACCGACAGAACAAAAGCCGAAACAGAGGCCACCCCGCAGACGCCCATAGACAGGATCAAATTCCGCAGTCCTGCAGTGCTGCGCGCCCATACCATTGTCAACGGAACCATTGCTGCAAGTGTGATTGTGGTTATGTATTCGTAACCACACAGAAATCTGATGGTAAAAGCACAGAACAGCCCTCCACCCAACATGATCAGCCCACCCGGTGACACCAGTGCACGACGAGCGAAGAACAACGAAACCAGCGCGGGCACAAACCAGGTAAATTCAACCCAATAGAGATGCCGCGAGAACACAACCGGCCAAGGGCTGAACACCAGCGGCACGCAAAATGCGGCTGCATGTGCAGTTGAATACAGCCTTCTAATCCCGATAAAAAAAAGCATTACAACGACACTCATGAAAAAGGCTGTCATTGAACTGAGCACTTCCAGTGGAAATCCGAACCTTTCGTCGAGCGCACTGAAAAACTTCACCTGCAGGCCCAGCTGTGACGTGTAGTGATAGAATTCTCCGGTCCGGTTTTCGTCCTGATAAAGTTCTCTGGCATGCGGCCATTGCTGGTCGATTTCCGGGCGGGTATAGCGCCCCAGCACAACGGGCCCCTCATTCGCCGCAGCATTCAGCATGCCATCCAGAACCAGCTGCTCGGACCCCATATCGTGTTTGTAGAGTGTCGAATCCCAGGTGATCCTGTAGAAATTAAAATTGAAAGACAGGAATGCCATCGCCAGCACGATCAGAGGCAAGGTAACTTTCAAGAGCCGAATCCTGACAGATTCCACCTGGGTGCTTTGAGGTTTATCGTTCACAATAAGACGCTTCTCTGTAACCCAGGCACCTGACACCGCCTAAAGCATTCGCAATACCCCCATGTTGTTGCATGATTGCGCATCGATCAAGTTTCGCAAATTGGCGCGTGGTGATCTCCTGTTCACGTGCGCCGCGATCTACATGTTCCAAGCATCCTGGCACGCAATCTTCATTGGCAGGCGACGCATTGACGACGGGGGGGATCAGTCGTTCTCGGAATTGCCAGACTTTGCCGCCTCAACCGGAAATCGCGCGGCGTTTTGTCAGACGCTCTCGCACCGCGTTCTACTGGTCAGTCGTAAGGCTGCATTATTATTCCTGATAAGCGGTACTTATTGGGTATAATGAATAAATCCACAGATGTGAAAGGTAGTGGGCATAATCAGGCGCTTACGCGCAATAACCAAGCCACTATATTGATAATAAACTGCTTTTTATCGGCAAGAAATGTATCCCACGAATACCGCTACCGTTTCGCACGCGAAACGCTATCCCGCCCGGGATTTCAGCCAGCCCCGCAACTCGACAAGAAATACATCAGAAACCCCGTCGCCAGACAATATGAGTTGCGCACCATTTCGGCTCCGCTTCAGGTGAATGCCCCCGATCGCCTCAGGCTGTGGTGCAACGACCTTTGATGTTTTCCCGGTGCTCTTCTCCGGGGACTGTATCGCATGTGTCAAAATCTGAATCTCGGTGTCCGGCGTGCGAGCTGGATCGGCGGCCAGCAGTCCGGACAGTTTAGAAATAGCCTTTGGATCATCTTTTACAGCCTTGGCTATAGACAGACCCAGCCTTTCGGGAATGGCCGAGGCAAATCGCAGATTGCTGTCCAATGCCTGATAGATTGAAATGAACGAGCCAATCTTTGACCGTTTTGCCCGACTGGCCGAAGCAAACAGCCCGCGCAAGGCTGCGGTTTCGTCCGGATAAACACCCTGCTCTACCGCCCGAGCCACAATTCGCGCGCGCTCATAGTAGCTCAGCCCGACGCGTATCTCGTTTTCCTCCACCATTGCAACATAGGCATCCGAAGCACTTTGAGGCTGCCTGAGAAACGCGCGAACCGTTTCGAAACGCGCCTCACCGGTTTCCTCTGCCAGTACCTTCAGTGCCGTCAGGCGGCGCCAGCCCGAGATCAAACCATAACGCCCTTCCTCCAGCGCCACGACCTCGATCGGAGTTTGTTGTCCGCGGGCCTTCAGACTTTCCTTGAGCGCTGTCATTTCCGCGTCATCCACCGCCATCCGGTCACGGACCAGATAGGTTTCCTCCACCTCCGCAAGCGGCAAATCCTGCACCATCCGCCCTTCAGCCCGGGCCGCACGGAATTCTTCGGTCAGTTCTTCAAGAGCGGCCTGAGCAGCAGTGGCACCCGCAACCTGCCTCCTACTCTCGCGCGGATCAGGCATTGGTCGGGCCTGTCCCAAAACAGTCAAAGTGTTTCGCGCGCGAAACATCATCTCATTACAGCATCAGCTCGGGGGTTCCGGCCGCCTCAGCCTGCTGGGCCAGTTCTTCGCCCCGCCAAACCCCGATCAGCAGCTTCTTGAACGAGGCATAGGTGGCGTCAAAGGTTTCCCGCCCGCGCACATAGGTCTCGCGGTTGAAATCGCGATAATCCGCCTCGTAGATGCCGTTGACCTGCTCGCCCGCCTGCCCGATCAGCGCCGTGTAGCCCTGCCAGTGCGGCGACAGGGTGCGGCCCAGATAGGCCTGCATCAGCCCGGCCAGTTCCGCCTGCTGGCTGCCGTCATAGCGGGTGATGACCGTGCGCACCGCATCCCACTGAAAGGCCATCTCAGGCCGTCCCAACGCGCGGGCGGCCATGTTCTCACCCTCTTCGATGGACTGGAAGGTCGAATGCAGCATGTCGAAGAACCGGCCGGTGGAATCAAACTCCAGAAAGGATGCGCCCATGGGCACCAGTAGGATGTCCGAGGCCGCCAGCCCGTTGATCGTCAGATACCCCAGCGCAGGCGGTGTATCGATGAAGACGATGTCGTATTCGTCCAATACGCCATCTTCCTCCAACGTGTCGGTCAGCGCATCCCACAGCTTCCAACTGCGGCCCTGCATACGCCAGACCGGAATCTGGAACTCGGCCCAATACAGGTTCAGCTGGGCGCCGATCAGATCGATATTCGGCCAATGCGTCGTCTGGATCAGCTCACCGCTGCGCACCTTCAGGGCATCCGACAGCGTGTCATCGATCGGGTGGGGGGCCTCGCCCCGGTCAAGCCGTCCCTGATTGTCACGGCGCAAATGGGTGGCATAGTGGCGGGCGAGCAGAGGAAAGACGGTCTGCCATTCATCCGTTACCTTGCCGCCAAAGATTGAGGTCATCGACCCCTGGCTGTCCAGATCGATGACCAGTACCTTGTAGCCGTCCAAGGCCGCGGACATGGCCAGATGGGCACAGGTTGACGTCTTGCCGACGCCACCCTTGAAGTTTGCCACCGAGACGATCTTGGCCGGCAGCCCCTTGGGGCGGTAGGGACGATACTCCTTGGCCTTGGAGCCTTCCGAGGCGAAATGCAGACGCAGGCGCAGCACCTCATCCAGCGTGAACCACTTGGCGCCGCCTTCGGTTTCCGATCGCCCTTGCGGCAGGTCGGGGTTGCCCTTCAACACCCGGCGGAAATGGGCAGGCGCAACGGGGATCAGATATTTGGTAATTTCCCAGGTCGAAAACAGCCGAAGCTTTTTTTGCCCGTCTTCCTCCAACCCGCGACTTGCAAGATCTGAACGGCCCCGGGCACAGGCATCCGCAATATCGGAAAAGTCATGTGTTCCGGTGGGGTTTCCCAACTCGGCATATGCCAAATCCGGATCAATATTGAAATACGGAGGAAGCCCCTCCGGCGTGCCTGCCCGCATGGAAAATACCGCCTATATGCTGCCTTTTCGTCAATATATCACAAAAGGTGGCATATGAAAGCATTATGCGGACAAAATCGAATTTTCTAAGCAAAATAGCAGGATAAGGGCGCTTGGTAGATGGTTTTACGGAGTGGGACAAAAAAATATTCGGTTAAGATTCAGTTATTATATTAGTTACGGGGAAAACAATACAGTCATAACGCGCTGATAATAAATGGTATTCTGGCATTTCTATTGTTGCGTGCGATTCCGAACCCACGATAAGGTGACTCTGATCCCACGTTGTACTGACTCTGATCCCACGATCCGGCGGCTTTACGCTGCCTGTGGATAACTTTACGGTAAGCGTCAATAAAACCACGAACGAAGATTCGGGCAGGACATATGGGCAGGGCAGTATGAGCGGGTCAGGGGCGTTGTTGCCTGACCGGCATCCAACGGGCGATTTTTTTGTATGCGATATCTTCGATGCGCTGCCCAAGACCGATATGGGGTCGATGGAGCATCCGATGTTTTCGCTCTCGACCCGGCCGGACCGGCGGATTCTCAATTACGAACATAACGGGGTCGAGATCACGGTGACGCCGTCGGTGCGCGGTCTTGCGACGATCCACGACAAGGACATCCTGATCTTCTGCATCAGTCAGTTGATGTCTGCGATCAATGCGGGTCGTGCCGTCAGCCGTGTGCTGCATCTGAAGGCGCATGATCTGCTGGTGGCCACCAATCGCGAGACCAGTGGTGATGGCTACAAGCGCCTGCGTGAGGCGTTCGAGCGGCTGGCGGGGACCCGGATCACCACCAATATCGTTACAGGCGAGACCGAGACGACAACCGGTTTCGGACTGATCGAAAGCTGGGAGATTGTCCGCCATACGCGGGCGGGCCGAATGGTCAGCGTCAGTGTGAAACTGTCGGACTGGCTGTATCGCGCGGTTCTGGCCAAGTCGGTTCTGACACTCAGCCGCGACTATTTCCGTCTGCGCAAGCCGCTGGAGCGGCGGATCTACGAACTGGCGCGCAAACATTGCGGGCGGCAACCCGAATGGCGGGTCTCGGTCGAGGTGTTGCTGAAGAAGTCGGGTTCGGCCTCGCCCCGGCGGGTGTTCCGCAAGATGATCCGGGACATGATCGCAGCAGATCATCTGCCCGATTACGAGATGACCGAGGACCCCGGTGATCTGATCCGCTTCACACGCCGCGGACAGGTGGTGGAAGGAACCGACAGACCGACCCTGCCGCCGGAGACGCTGGATGAGGCCCGGGGGATGGCACCCGGATGGGACGTCTATGCGCTCGAGGCGGACTGGCTGGCCTATTGGGCCACGTCAGGCAGGCCCGCAATCAGAAACCCGCGCCGGGCCTTTCTGGGCTATGTCACCAAGCGGGTTGCGGGGAAGGGATAGGGTGTTCAGACAGGGTCATCTTGACCTGTATCGCCCGAGGAATCCGAGGCCGGTAAATGCGAGCACGGAAAAAAACGGAACCCAGAGGGGCAGGGCCGTACTTATGGCGGCAGCTCCGGCAATGATCCGTACCGTCCAAAGCGCGGCCTGCGCAACAACACCCGCCGCTGCGTTGTGTTTCAGCCAGAAGGAGCAGGCCTGAGCCAGAAAAACATAAGCGGCAAGTATGGCTGTGAAAGCAAATGGCAAAAGCACCGACGAAAGAATAAAGGCCAGCGCGAGCAAGGTGATGGCACCAGCTACCCCGTTGTACAGAGGCAGATCTCCCGAGGTCAGCGGCTGATGTCGTTTACCCGCATGTTGCCGGTCGGCAGGAAGGTTCAGCAGGTCGATCAGAAAATACACGCCGGACGCACAGAGGCTGAAGCAGAGGAAGGCCAAAAGGGTCGTCGGCACCACTGAGAGGATCGAAGAATCCTGAGAGGTGAAAAGCGGCACAAAAATCAGGAGATTCCGGATATATCGATGTGGTCGCATCGATCTGAGGAAGGACCGCCACAGAGGCGGGCGCGAAACGATGACCTTTTCCGCAGTTCCGGAAACTTCCGCAGCCGCCACCGCCTGTGTAGGGGCGTTGATGTACAGGCCTGAAGATGCAACTGCCCAGATGGGGGTGTCGGCCTTACTGTCGCCCGCATAGGCGAATGCGTCATTGCCAGCCATCTCGCGGATGGCCTCCAGCTTTTTAGTTCCTTTCAGATTGCGGTTTTCATCGGTCGCCAGAACAGCGTCGAACATGCCCAGATAACAGGCGACCTTATCGGCATATATGCGATGTGCAGCCGTTGCGAGGATAAGGCTCCGGCCATGCTGCTTTTCCTGTTTCAGATATTCAAGAAGCGGGATTTCGTACGGCAGCGCTTCGGCCGCAATATCAACATGCTGTGCGATCCGTGTTTTGGTATACGGAATGCCACGGCGCAGCCACAGAATGAACGGAAAGATATTGAGTGGGTTTTTCCTGAGAAACTGCAGGATGGCTTCGACAAAAAGATCCGTTCTGACCAGCGTTCCGTCCAGATCGACGAAAATTTTTTCCGGCTTGTCACTCATCACAAAGGTTCTTTGTTTGACTTGCACATCCCTGACGGTGAACCGGCTTTTCAGGCCGGAATTGCGGATTGCCCTGTGCAGGGAGCGTGATCGGCATTCTCAGACCTTCACGAGCCGCCCACCTGTCACCGCGATCCCGGCTTTTTCGAAGACATTGCGTGTATCAAAGATCACCGCCGCCTCGCGTGCGACAAGATCATAATCCGGGGCGCTGTGATCTGTGATGACAGCCACTGCCGCATAGTGTTTCAGGTTTTCTGCGGTCAGCGATACCGACATCCGGCCTGCAAGCTGGGGATACTCGCCGCCTTCCGGCAGGCGGGGAAAATACGGATCGTGATAGTCGACTTCGGCACCCAGTCTTTCCAGCTCGTCCAGCAGCACCAGTGCCGGGCTGCGGCGGGTGTCCTCGACATCGCGTTTATAGGCGATGCCCATCAACAGAATTCGCTGTCCGGCCAACGGTTGCTCTGCGTCCGTGGCGCTGCCGCGTGCCGCCAGTTCTTCGGCAATCCTCGTGGCAAGGGCATTGGGCACGGCATCATTGCTTGTCCGCGCCAGATTGATGATCGGCGTGTCGGATCCCGCATCAGCGGCGCGCCAGGCCAGATAGGCGGGCGAAACCGGAATGCAGGCGCCTCCGATACCGGGGCCAGGGTAGAAAGGCATGAAGCCAAAGGGTTTGGTTGCTGCCGCCTCGATCACCTCCCAGACATCCACGCCCATCGCATCGAGTGCTGTTTTCAACTCGTTGACCAGGGCGATATTGACCGTGCGAAAGCTGTTTTCCACCAGCTTCACCGCTTCGGCAGTGGCGGCCGAGCTGACCGGAACCGCACTGGTAACGATGGCGCGGTAGAAATCCTCGATCAGTTGCAGGGACAGAGGGTCGTCCGCGCCCACCACCTTGGGAATGCTGTGCGTGTCGAACTTGTCGTTGCCCGGATCTTCGCGCTCGGGCGAGAATCCAAGGAAGAAATCGGTTCCTGCGCGCAGGCCCCCCGCTTCGAGGATCGGTTGCACCAGGGTGGTTGTGGCGCCGGGCCAGACACTGCTTTCCAGTACCACCAACTGACCGGGGCGCAGATGTTGGGCAATGGTTTGGGCGGCGGCGGCGACAAAGCGCATATCCGGGTCCTGTGCGTCCGTCAGCGGGGTCGGCACGCAGATCAGCACGATATCGGCCTCTGCCAGTGCAGCGCTGTCTTCGGTGGCGCGGAAACGTCCGCTGTTCACCGCCTGCGCGATCCGGTCGGATGCGAGATAGGATATGACCTGATCACCCTGATTGATCCGGGCAACCCGGTCGGGGTTGAGGTCGACCCCGGTCGTGTCGAACCCTTCGTCATAGGCGGTCAGCGCCAGAGGCAGGCCGACATAACCCAACCCCACCACAGCGACGCGCGCGTCGCGTGCCGCGATAAGCTGTTTGAGGGACTGATGGTGCGAGATCTCGAGGTTCATAATCTATCCTGATCGTACAAAGTCAGACTGAAATCAATTGGCGTCGCGGCCTCCGGAAATTCCGGTCCTTTCCACGGATAGGGCGGAACGGGTGCGAATCCAACAAATTTGTCAGCCCTGTTCGAGACCGCAGTACTGTGTTTCCGAAAAGGGCTCAATTATGAGCGGCAGGTGGAATTGTTCAGGGTTACTCGAAAAAAATGAACAGGCCGATTTTTCGCTATTTTGCGTGCAGTGCACGCCGGAATGACTCCTCAGCCAGTGCCGCGCCCTTGTCCCAGCTAAAGCCCGAAGCCTGCATCAACGCCTTTTGTGACAAGTCGGTTTGCAGATGAGGTTCGGTCAGCAGGCGGATGGCCTGAGCAGCCAGTGCCTGACTGGACAGCGGGTCGAAGTAAAGCCCGCCAGCACCCACCACTTCGGGCAGGCTGCCGCGATCCGAGGACAGGACGGGTGTGCCGCAGGACATTGCCTCGAGTGCGGGCAGGCCGAACCCTTCCCAAAGCGAGGGAAAGACCAGCGCATCCGCGGTATTCAGCAGGGCGGCCAGATCCGGATCGTCGATTTCACCGGTGAACACGATGCTTTCCGAGCGGGCCGCATCGGCAGCGGCGCTGGCCTTGAGGTCTTCGATATTGTCCCAGAACCGCGCCCCGGTCGTGCGCCCGACAATGGCCAGACGCGCCTGCGGCACCTGTGCAAGAATGTCCGGCATGGCTTCGATCAGGCGCAGCACGTTCTTGTGCCGGTTGAAGCCGCCCAGATAGACCAGAAGCGGTGCATCAGGCGGAATGCCATAGGCCTTTCTGACCTGTGTTAGAGCCGAATTTTCGTGGATGGGCCGAAAGACGGGTTCGGCCCCTTCGGTGATGATGTCGATCTTGTCACGGGGAATGCGCAGGATGCGTGTCAGATCATCTGCCGAGGCGTCCGATATCGTCATCACCCGGGTTGCCTGCATCTTGGCTAGCCAGCATTTCGCCTGCCACAGCCGGAAATTCAGGCGTTTGGGAAAGATGAGGTCGGGAAAGCGTTCGGGGATGGTGTCGTGATAACACACCACCGTGGGGCGCCGGGCGGGCAGGGGAAAATAGGAATAAACCGCCGGATAAAAGAAGGCATCGCAGTCAATCCGCCGTGCCGATTTGGCCATCGTCAGCAGGTCAGCCCCGCCCCGGGCCCTGGCCCCCGATGAGGCCTCGGACATCGACAATTCAGATCCTGCAACAAGGGTTTCCACCCCATCCGGCACCGGCCGCGCCGGTTCCTGATCGAACAGAAGCGTGTAGCGAAAACCGCTATCGCGAGCCGCCAGAGCGGTGATCAGATTACGTGTGAACCGGCCAAAGCCGCGTTCATTGTCCCAAGGTGTTGCGTCAACGGCGATATGGATCAAATTTACTCGTCCCTGAAATTGAATGGTAACTTATTATAAAGGGTAATTATTTTCCAAACTTGGACTCAAGATAGGCGCGGGTGGCGGCCAGCCCTGCCTCAAGGTCATGAACGGGCGCATAGCCCAGCCGGGCGCGGGCGTGATCGATCCGGCAGTGCCCCCGGGTCGAGAACAGCTCCAGCATGTAACGATCAGGATATACTTCGCCCTGCGCAGGCAGCCGCCGTTTCACCGCGCGCACCAATTTTTCAAACCTTTCCCTGCCGATCCAGGTTCGCGCAGCGGCGCTGATCCGGGCGGCCAGCGGAGGTGTATCGGGCACTTCGCCCTGCTCCTCAGGCGGCAACCCGGCCTCTAGCGTTGCAAGCGGGATGTGACGCACCGAGCCCCGGCCCATGATATCGCCGTAACCGGCCAGCAGATCCGACCAGGCAAAGGGGTCAGCGCCTGAGATAATGAACCGCTCCTGCCCCAGATTTTCCAGCCGTGCCGCACACAGCATGGCCTGAACCAGATCGTCGACGAAAACTGCGTTGCACAGCCCTTCAGGGTCCGGCAGAACCACGCTACCCGCCGCCATCCAGTCGGCCAGCCGATCAGTCCAGAGCATGCTTCCGGGGCCGTAAACCAGCGTTGGCTGCAGAATCGCAACCGGGCAATTCCCCTGTATTAGAGCCTGTTCCATGGCCATTTTGGCCTGCCGGTACGGCGTACCCCCGGTCCCGGACAGGGGGCTGTCCTCGGTCAGGTCATCCTGCGGCCAGCCGTCATAGACGACGATGGAACTGATATGGATGATCCGCCCGATCCCTGCGGCATCCGCTGCCGTTCTGAGTACGTCAAAAGCGGCAAGGTTGCCGGCGGCTGGTGCACGCATGTCATAGGCAAGATGAAACAGAACCTCCTGCCCGTGCAGGGCGGATTCCATGGCGACCCCGTCGTCAAGCGAACCGGTTATGACACGCACTCCCATCGCTTCAAGCGCCTGCGCCCCGTGACGGCTGCGCAGCAATGCGGTGACCCTGGCGCCAGCCTCAAGAAGGGCTGGAACAAGCCGCTTGCCGACAAAACCTGTAGCTCCGGTCACGAAGACGGCCTTGCCGCTGAGATTGTCCGGTCCGGCGGCTGTCACGGTCTCTTGTCCTTCGTCAAATCCACGGTCCCCGGCGATGCGTTGTCTTTGAGAAACCTAGCGCAGGGGCACAGCCTATGCTACTCCGCTTGAAGGTGAATTATTGTTAGAGATGCCGGGTGTAGCCCTGTTGCGCGCCCGCGATTGTTAATGAGGAATTGAATGAAGATCGGTGTGATCGGGGCGGCCGGAAAGATCGGCCAGATGCGGGTTCAGAACATTCTCGAGTCTCCTGACGCCGAATTGGCGGCGGTTCTGGATCTGGAGTTTCATCGCGCCGTGGCTGTGGCGGACGGCGCGCCGGCCTTTACCGATCTCGACCGGTTTTTTGCCACGCCGATGGATGCGGTGGTGATCTCGACCCCCGCGCATGTACGTGAACCGCTGTGCCTGCGTGCCTTTGACGAAGGGCTGCATGTGCTGACCGAAAAACCACTGGCTCCGACAGTAGAAGGAGCAAGGCGGATCGTTGCGGCGGCGGAAAAGGCGGGCAAGGCTTTGGGGGCAGGGTTCAACATGCGTTACTACCCTTCCTTTGCCCATGTGAAAGAAGTCGCGACATCCGGTGAGATCGGAGAGATCGATCATGTCCGCATCTATGGCGGCCATGACGGTCTGGGGCATTTCACCCACGACTGGGAATACAAGGCCGAGTTTTCCGGGGGTGGCGCCCTGTGGGATGTGGGCATCCACATGACCGATATGGCGCGCTTCATTCTGGGCGAAATCACCAGCGTTTATGGGGTGACCAGCAACACGGTCTGGAATGTGCCGGGGTCGGAAGACAACGCAATGGCGATCTTCAAGAACCCCGACGGCATCGCGGCGATCTATCAGGCCTGCTGGAATGACTGGAAAGGCTATCAGAGTGTGATCGAGGTTTACGGATCGCACGGTATGGTGCGCGGGGCCTATGCGCCGATGCAGAACCTTGTCATCACCATGGACAAGCCGGGTGGAGCACCCAAGCGGGTGCGCAAATTCTATCCGGAAATCATGGTGCGCGAAAAACTGAAATCCTGGAAGACGACCGCCATCCTGTCCTTTGGCGAGGAATTGGCCGATTTCATCCGGCTGACCCGGGGCGAGACCGGCCTGAACTGCGCCGATGGTCATGCCGGTCTGCGCGCGGTCGAGATCGCCGCCGCCGTGCCGGAAAGTTCGCGCAGCGGACAGCCGGTTGAACTGGACAATCTAGGGGACATGAAAATCCGATGAGCAGCGATCCAACCCTTTCCATCGTTCTGACCATCGTGCAAGGCGGCAGCTATGTGCGGGATTTCCTCGAAGCGGTGCGCAGTTTTGACGACCCGCCGCCGCTGGATGTGATCATTCCCTATGACGCCAGCGTCGCGGATGTGGCCCAATACGCCGATGACTACCCCGAGGTGCGGTTTCTGGACCTTGGCGTGATCAACCCTATCCGCCCGATCACGTCCGAGGCGGGCAAGCACGAGCTTTATGATCGCCGCCGCTCGGCCGGGCTGGCCGCGGCCACGGGTGATATCATCGGCATTCTTGAAGATCGGGGCCTACCGCAATCGGACTGGGCGCGCACCATCGTGCGGCTGTATGCGGAAACCGGCAAGAACGTGATCGGCGGCGCGATTGAATGCATGGAGCCGGTCAGCCCGCTGAACTGGGCCTTTTACGTCACCGATTTCGGTCGTTACGGGCGACCGTTTGAAACCGGCCCTGCCGACTGGGTTTCGGATGTGAACCTGACCTACAGCCGCAAGGCGCTGGATGAGACGCAGCACCTGTGGAAAGACCGCTATCACGAGCCGATCGTGCACTGGCACCTGATCGAACAGGGCGAGGAATTGTGGCTGTCGAACGAGGTGGTCGTACATCACCATCGCCCCAAGGCAACCTTTCGGGAATTGCTGCCCGAGCGGTTCGACTGGGGCCGTCTGTTTGGTGAGATCCGGGTGCGCAATCAAAGCAACGCAAAACGCCTGATGCTGATCCTGGCGGGGCCGCTGATCCCGCCGCTGCTCTGGGTGCGTCACTACAAGCTGCAGGCCAGCAAGGGGCGGGGCATGCGATATCTCAAGACGTTGCCTTATGTCATGCTGCTGTCAACGGCATGGACGCTGGGCGAGGTCTGGGGCTACATCACCAAACGCCCCTGATAGGCGGTGTCACCCTTGGCGGTCAGCCAGATCGTAATAGGTCTTTTCGAACTGGCGGTGCACCCAATCCGGATCGAACCGGTCTTCCTGGCTGCGTTTCAGGGCATTTTCCGCAAGGGCGCGGCGGCGGTCCTCGTCTGACAGGACATCCGCAACGGCTGCGCAGATCGCGTCGATATCGCCGATGGGGACAACCGCGCCGACACTGTCGTCGATCAGTTCGACCACGCCCGAGCAGGCGGTGGCCACGGCGGGGGTTCCGGCCTGAAACGCCTCGGCGATGGTAAAGGGCAGCGCCTCCCACCGCGAGGTCAGCAGGAACAGGTCAGCCGCGCGCAAATGCCGGATCGGTTTGTCCGTGCGGCCAATGAAACGCAGGTGCTTGCCGAGGCCCTTTTCCTGCGCCAGCGCATGCAGCTGCGCCTCGTCCGGTCCGTCTCCTGCGACGATGAAACGGTAACCGGGATGGGTCTCTTTCATCCGCGCGACGCAGTCGATCAGGATGTCGATCCCTTTCTGCGGCAGCAGGCGGGCCAGCGTGACGATCACCCTGTCGCCATCTCCAAGCAGGTCGGTGCGTAGCCTTGCGATCTCTTCTGGGCTGTCTTCGGGCGGAGGAGTGACACCCAGCCCGATGACCTTCAGCTTGTCCTGAGGCACATTGCCGATGGTGGCCAGATCCTCGGCCGAGCGGTGGCTGGGGGTGATCACCAGATCGCATTTTGCGGCAATCCGGCCGAATGCGGCGATCCGCTCGGGCTCGGACCCGTGATAGGTGACAGCCACCGGAATACGCCGCCCGGTGCGGGCCAGATTGGCGACCAGCGCGGGCGCGGATTCATGGCAATGGATCAGGTCGACCGGGTTCTCCGCCAGCCAACGCCGCAGCCGCAAGGCTGCGCTCGCCGTATGGCGCAGCCGGTTGGCGATGCTGCCCCCGTCGCCCGCGACATAGCGGGTCGGCAGGTCCAGAAACCCCGATTGCCGGTCAGGCCCCGCCCAGATATCGGCCGTTCCCGCCAGTGTGACGCGATGGTTTCGCGCCTGCAGCCAGTCGCTCAGACCAAGGATATGGCGGGTGATGCCACCCATGCCGAACTGGGTGCCCATTTCGACGACATGAAGGGGTTCTCGGGGGGGATCGGTCTGCATCTGAAGTGGTTTCGGGCCAAATTTCTGAACTATTTCCCGATCATAGCATGTGCGCCGCATTTGCACATGCTGTGGTCACGGCCTGTGCCAGCCCGCATGTATTTGCAGCATGTCCGCAACACCGGGTGCGATCCGGGCAATCGCACGGCTTGTGCCTTTCGATTGTTGCCCGGATCGTGTTTCATACCGGAAAGTCATTGGTAATCTGGTATATTTCGCATGCAGTCGTTGCGCATTTTGATGTTCACCACATTTTACCCGCCCTATTCCTTTGGAGGTGACGCCGTGGGGATTCAGCGCATGGCTCGGGCGCTGGTGGCGCGGGGACACGATGTGACGGTGGTGCATGACGAGGACAGCTATCTGATCCTTGGCGGCAAACCTCAGCCCGAGGGCGACCCCGACGGGGTGCGGCGGATCGGGCTGCGCAGCCGCAATGGCATGATGTCGAACCTGCTGACCCAGCAGCTTGGCCGCCCGGTTGTTCATGCCGGCCACATCCGCGAAATACTGGCCGAACGGCAGCCGGATATCATCTGGCACAACAACACATCCCTGATCGGCGGACCGGGTCTGTTGCCGATGGGCGAGGGGCTGAAGGTCTATGAGGCGCATGAGCACTGGCTGGTCTGCCCCACCCATGTTCTGTGGCGGCACGGGCGCGAGCTGTGCGACGAGCGCCAATGCCTGCGCTGTGTGCTGAGCTACAGGCGCCCACCGCAGCTGTGGCGTTACACCGGCGCGCTGGACCGGGCGCTGGATCATATGGATCTTATTATCGCCAAAAGCGAATTCAGCCGCGCCAAACACCGTGAATTCGGCCTGCGTCAGGACATGCAGGTGCTGCCGTATTTCCTGCCCGATATCGACCAGGACGCATTGCCGGAACCGGCAGCGCATGAGCGCCCCTATTTCCTGTTTGTCGGGCGTTTGGAAAAGATCAAAGGGCTGCAGGACGTGTTCCCGGCCTTTGACCGCTATCCCGATGCCGATCTGCTTATACTTGGTGATGGCGACTATGCGGATGAGCTGAAAAAACAGGCTGCGGGCAATGACCGGATCAAATTTCTGGGTCGCAAGACGCTTGAGGAACTCAACGCCTATTACCGGGGCGCCATCGGGCTGATCGTGCCGTCGGTCTGTTATGAAACCTTCGGCATTATCCTGATCGAAAGCTTCCGTCTGGGAACGCCGGTGATTGCCCGTCGGTTGGGTCCATTCCCCGAGATTGTCGAGCGGGCAGGGGGCGGATCGCTTTTTGAAACCGAAGAGGATCTGATTGCGGCGATGCGCGATCTGCAGCACCAGCCGGATCGCCGCGCAGGGCAGGGAGCTGCCGCGCGCAAGGCATTCATCGATATCTGGCACGAGCCCTCGGTGCTTCAATCTTATGGCGCCGCGCTGGCCCGAGCAGCGCATGCAAAAGGGGACCGGTCACTGGCCCGGTCGCTGGAAGCAGGAGCGTTCGAGTTTGGGTTTAGGTAGAAAATAAGGTATAGTGCCATGGAAACCTGGGGGGGCTTCCTATGGTGTCTCACAGCGCTTCGGGCGGCGAAGCGATCAGGCACTCGTTGTTTTGGCGCATTGCACGTCGGGCGTTGCGGTTGCTCTGGATAGTGTTTCTGGGCCTTTCGATTATCGCAATATTGGTGCTTGGCGCGATCGCAACGACGCTGATTGCCAATGCGGCTTTGCGTGATCTCGATTCCGTCATGAGGGCAACCGAAAAGCATGAAACCCTGCCCGAGCCGGATCTTTCACGTATCAAGCGCGTGGCGCTTTTTGTAACGTCTCAGTTTCTGCCCTTGCGCCAGCCCGGTGATGAACTGGTTGTAGCGGGCCGCGTTTTTCAGGATTGCGCAGACTGCCCTGAAATGGTCGAGGTTCCTCATGGCTATTTTCTGCTCGGTACGCCGGTTTTCGAAGAAGGGCGCTATATGCACCTGTTTGAGTTTCCGCCGCTTCGGCAGAACCTCAAGTTTGCCAATCAGGAAGGTCCGCGGCGGTTGGTCCGCATACCCCAGGCATTAGCGTTTTCCCGGTACGAGATCACTTATGGGCAATGGCGGCAGGCTCAGGCAGATCCAGAATGGCTGGCGATAACCGGACGGGATCCGTACTTTCCCGATCTGGAGGCGGATTATCGTGATGAGCAGCCCATGACGATTGTCGAATGGCGTGATGCAAAGGCCTATGTCGACTATCTCAGCGCGAAGACGGGGCACACCTATCGTTTGCCGGCAGACGCTGAATGGGAATATGCCGCCCGGGCCAGGACGGTAACGCGCTTTCCGTGGGGAAATGACGTGGGAAACAACAATGCCGTTTGCGTCAACTGCTCGTCCATATGGACCGAACGCCGCCCGGCGCCGGTTGGAATGCACCCGCCCAATGGTTTCGGCCTGTATGACATGCACGGAAACGGCTTCGAGTGGGTCGAGGATTGTTACGAGGCGTACCATACTTCCGCAAAGCGCGACGGCTCTCCTAATTCCCGGGAGGTGTGCGAATTCCGAACCCTTCGTGGTGGTGAAGCGGCTTCATCTGCCTGGCAAAGCCGATCAGGATATCGTGTTGATCCGCATTACAACAACCGCGACTACGGACATGCGATCCGGATCGTCCGCGAACTGGACTGACGGCAGGCTTCGGTGTCAGGGGGCCAGCGTGCCGATGCGATGGGCGTTGGCCATGACCGAGAATGTGATGGTCGTTGCCGGAATACTGGGCAGGCTTGAGGCGTCGACAAGATGCACCCGCGACAAACCCTTGGGGCGCCCCAGAATATCGGCCTGTCCCGAACCGGGTTTTCTGGCCATCGGAACCGACCCACCCACGTGAAAGCTAGACCCCGCATCACCCGGACGGCGGGCGAAGCTGAGTGGCGAAAGCCCCGCCAGTTTCAAAACCTGTGAAAGCCGGGATGTGGCCAACCCGATAACCTTTTCGGTTTCGTCATTGTCTATCACCGTTGGTGCAAGCCGCCCATCAGTGGACAGTGTCAGGTCGATCCGGGCCGAGTGTGCCGAATGCAGAAAGGCCTGCGCCACGATCAGCCGCCGGGCCAGCATCCTCCACAAGGGGGCAGAACCCGGTAATCTGGCACCGTAACTGCTGATCAGATCATGGGCGTAGAATTCGTTCCATGTATAGACTTGGGCATGCACGAGGTTTGGTGAAATGTCCGGATCATCCAGTTCGATGAAAATCTGCGGCAAGGTGTGATAGGGCCTCTGGTCGACGCGGCGTGGTGCGCGCCAGCGGTGCAGGCTGGGCAGAAAGAAATGCTGACTGTCCTGCAGCCGCAAACTTGCCGTGGGGTCCGGAGATGATGTCAGAAGCAGACGCGCCGTTTCCAGAACACCGGCGGCAATGAAGATACGATCAGCCCGCAAGGTTTCACCGCTGTCCAGCAGCACTGTCACGTGGTCACCGTGTTCCTCGAACCTGCAGGCAAGACCGGCGCGATGGCGGAAGGCAGCGTGATGCCGCAGATCGCCGAGGGTTTGTCTGGCGGAATATATATGCCCCCACGGGCAGCCGTGCAGGCATTGGCCACAATACCGGCAGCCGGGATCGACGGCCAATCGCGCCGCGCCTGCGCGGGTGTGCAGATCTGCAAGCCCGGTTTTGTGGCGGCTCAGTTGATCCAGCATTCGCTCGGCCTGTGGCGATGGGGCCAGTGGCACTCTTTCCTGCATCGAAAAGGCGGGGAACAGGGTCTGTAGTTCGTCCACCTGGCCACTCACGGGCAGAAATTTCGCGACCGCCCGGTAATGTGGTGCCAGATCCTCGATACCAAATGGCCAGTCGGTGATATCGGCGGCACGGTTCGGCAATACGGCCGAGCCCCAGAGGTTGGACAGCCCGCCTTCGGCATGTGAGGCGCGCAAGCCGATCCCTTGGGTCGAAACCAGCGTCTTTTCACCCGGCACCATGGCAAAATCCGAACCGAACCTGCGTACCTGTCCGGGCGGTGTATCGAACTGTGGCGCCTGCCAGCTTTGCTGATCGGCGGCGGACCAGTCGTCCGGGTCCAAGGCTGCCAGATGATCGCGGCGCTCCTGCGCTGCGGTTTCAAGCTTGCGGCCGCCGTCCAGCATCAGAACCTGACGGCCACGGTCCAGAAGGGCAGTGGCCACCGAGACCCCGGACGGGCCGGACCCGATCACCAGATCGGTCACGGCGCGCTACCTGTCTGGATCGGCGTCTGTCCGTTCATGCGGAGACCGGACGTTTCATTTCGACGACAATGTCATCAATGATCTGCTGCAGCGAACGCATCGGGCGAAACCCGGTGACACGCTCCAGTTTCGAGACATCGGGCAGGCGGCGCTGCATATCCTCGAACCCTTCGGGATAAACCGTGTCATAGGGAACGCATTGGATTTCCGAGGCAGAGCCGGTCGTCCGGATGACCTGTTCCGCCAGGGCGCGGATCGTGACCTCCTGATCCGTTCCGACATTGAAGACGTCGCCGCGCGCGTCCGGCAGGATCATCAGCCGACACATGGCTTCGACCACATCGGCCACATGGCCGAAACAGCGCGACTGTTCTCCGGTGCCATGAACCATCAGTGGGGCGCCCTCCAGCGCGGCCTTCACAAAGTTTGGCAGCACCATGCCATAGCGCCCCGTCTGTCGGGGGCCTGTGGTGTTGAAGAACCGCAGAACCGTGACCGGCAGGCCGGATTCCCGCGCATGCGCCAGCGCCAGAAACTCGTCCAGTGTCTTGGCGCAGGCATAGGACCAGCGCAGGTTGCGCGTGGCGCCAATAGTCAGGTCGCCTTCTTCCTGAAACGGGAAATTCGTGCTCTTGCCATAGACCTCAGAGCTTGAGGCGATGAAGGTGTGCGTGTTGTTCACCAGCGCAGCATCCAGCACGTTTTCGGTTCCTGCCACATTGGTCAGGATTGATCGGCTGGGTTCGTCCATGATCAGCTTGACGCCAACGGCTGCGGCCAGATGAAAGACGACATCGGCGGGGCGCACCAACTCGGCGACCAGTTGCCGGTCAAGAATGCTGCCTTTGACAAAGGTGAACTCCGGATGATCCGCCACAGTGGCAAGATTGGACATGAGCCCGGTCGAAAGATCATCGAGGATCGTGACCCGATGACCTTCGCTGATCAGCCGTTCCGTCAGATGAGAGCCGATGAACCCGGCGCCGCCGGTAACCAGAATATGCATGTGTTTGTACCAGTCACTTTTTGAGAACCAATTTGCCGGATTTTACGCGTCTGCCCATGTGTCCGGCCATAGCTACGGGCAGAAAAGAATTTGCTCACCATGATTTTCCCCGCACCATTGCACGGACGTTCCGCATTATTTTGCGGGTCGTAAGATATGGGCTGCCCCGCCCGGCAAGATGAGCCCGCCAGCGGGCGATGTCGGTGAAATAGAACATCTCAAGCCGGGGCAGATCGTGGATGTCATCCCCCGGTCCGGCCACACCCAGCCTTGTGCCGACTGAGGTGTCGTAATGCTGCGCGATCTGCCTGAGTACGCTGTTGTTCGATGCACCGTATGGGGGCGCGAAATGTCGGA
Organism: Ruegeria sp. BJ6; assembly: GCF_056537885.1. Taxonomy (NCBI): domain Bacteria; kingdom Pseudomonadati; phylum Pseudomonadota; class Alphaproteobacteria; order Rhodobacterales; family Roseobacteraceae; genus Ruegeria; species Ruegeria sp. BJ6. The sequence continues at coordinate 34,397 of NZ_JBQFSG010000013.1, forward strand.
TCGGTTGGCCAAGCCGCGCGGCAATGTCCTGCCCCGATCCGGTCACTTCCTCCTCCAGCGTTTCCGGATCCAGCGTGGAAAGATCGGAATGGCTGATACTGTGCGCGCCAAAACAGACCCCTTCACCGGCCAGTGCTGCGACTCTGTCCCAATCCATCAGGGGACGGGGCGGAGTGTTGCCCCCGGTCCAGCTGTCCGCAGCGCCCATCAGGCCCGAGGGCAGATAGACAATCGGGCAGAACCCGTGATCGCGTAGGATGGGCCAGGCGGTATCGGCGAAATCGGCAAATCCGTCATCGAAACTGATGATGACCACGCGGCGGTCGGGCGGATTGGCCAGAGCGTCCGGCGTCACTACCGGCAGACCGGACGCGGCCAGTGCCTGCATTTGTGCGGCAAAGATGTCAGGCGCGATCGAGGTCGGCCCCGGCGCATCCGAGATCGAGTGATACATCAGGATATCGGCCTGCCAGTCGGGCATGGGTCAGTCTTCCACCACATGGGTGGCGAAGACCTCGCGATAATTGTGCCATTTCGCGCGGTCGACCTGGCCCTTGTCATCAATGCAATCTGCCGCCCCATAGGCCATGGCAAAGGCGTGATGGGTATTGTCATGGGCGAACAGGCCCTGTCGTCCAAATACGAGCAATCCGTCCAGATCTGAGAGCCACTGGTCCACCGTATCGAACCGCGCCTCGTAACCCACATCGTAAACTGGATAGGCGTGGCTCAGCCGCCGGGTTTCGCAGCGGCGCACCGGCACAGTAACCGGCAGACCCAGCTGGCCCAGCCATTTGGTGAACTCCTGCCCCAGCTCCTCGTCGGACATGGACCACCACTTTTCATCCGGATCACAGGGCAATTCGGCGCACAGCACAGTGACACCCTTTGGCTCGCCACTGGCGTTATAGTTCTTGGGTTCCGACATGCGGCTGATCGGGATCGACAGTTCCGGAAAATAATGCGCGTCGAACTCGGTGAACTGGTCGGTCTCAAGCACCAGATACAGCAGGATCATGCCCCGGAACCGGATCGCGCGGGCGGCCTCGACCACCTCGGGCGGAGGCGCGTCGATCAGGCGTGTCAGCCCGGTCAGTGGAATGGTCGACAGGATCAGGTCGCCGGTCAGTTGCCGTTCGTTTTCGCCTTCGCGGATCGTCAGGCCGGTGATGCGGTCGCCGTCCCGGTCGATCCCGGTGATCTCGGTGTTGAACAGGAATTCAACACCGGATGCGCGTGCACTCTCCTGCATCGCGTCCGAGATTTGCCCGAACCCTTTGCGCGGATAGAAAAATCGCCCGGCGGTCTCACTACGCAACCCCGGCAACAGGCGCAGCATCTTCATCAGGATCTTGCCGACCGATCCGCTGCCGACCCGGCGTTCTGCCAGCTTGACCGCCAGCTTGTCCGGATCCAGCCCCCAAAGCTTGCGCACGTAGGGAAAATAGAAATTGTCCGAAATCGTCGGTCCCAGCCCGTCATAAAGCACGGTCGAGAATGTCTCTGCCCCCTGATTTTTCTTGCGGAAAGGTTTCAGCACCATGTCCCCGATCAGCGACGCGGCAAAGGGCTTGGGCAGGCGCATCAGCGCATCGGTCAGTTTCAGCGGGAAGTGAATCCACTTGCCACCCAGCCGGATGCGCCCATGGCGCGGACGCAGCAGCAGATCGTCACCCAGCAGGGCTTTCACATCGGCCAGAACCTCGGGTTCTGCTGCCGGATGAAACCGGTGCGAGCCATAGTCGCAGATCACGCCTTCAACCGGGAATGAGGCCGAATTGCCGCCCGCAATGGGGGCGCGTTCGATCACGGTCACCTTGGCCTGACCGGCAAGGGCATGGGCGGCGGCCAGTCCGGCGGGACCGGCGCCCAGAATGATAATGTCAGGCTTGCCGCCGCTGCCATCGGATTGGGAAACGTCCGTCACGTGCGCAGTTCCTTTGCTGGCTCGGAATGTATGTGTCATGTCCGGTCAGGGTCTGAGATGCAGACGCGAGATCATGTCGGCGATCAGTCCCAGCGACCAGATCATGATCGCCGCAAGGAACGAGAACACAGCGGTTTCACTGAGGTTCCACTGAGTCAGGTCATAAACTGTCTTGAAAAAGCCCAGAGCGAAAAACGCCAACCCCAGCGGGATAAAGACCCGGAGCGGATTGAACAAAGTGCTGATGCGCAGGATCAGGATGATGAAGTTCAGAAAGTCGATCGGCCGGATTTTCGATTTTCCCACCCGCTTGCCGTATTCGATCGGCGTATAGATCATCCGCTTGCCGTTCGAGGTCATGCACAGCGTGATCGTGGTGGTGAAGGAAAAGTTCTGCGGCAGCAGCGGCAGGAACGGGATCAGCTCGGATTTGCGAAAGACGCGCAGGCCGGAATTGAGGTCGTTGATCTTGCGCTCGGCCAGGAACGAGGCAAAGGCGAACAGGAATTTCTTGGCCGGTTTCCGCAACAGCGGCACGTTCTTCATCGCGGCGCCCCGGTCACCCACCACCATATCCTGATCGCGGCACATGGCCAGCATGCCCGGCAGGTACCGCGCGGGATAGGTGCTGTCGGCATCAAGGATCGCCACATATTCATACTGCGCCATCCGCACGCCGCGCTTGAGGCTGGCACCATATCCGGAATTGACATCGTTGAATGTGACGGTGGCGCCGCTGGCTTCGGCCTCGGCGCGGGTGTTGTCCTGACTGGCATCGTCCACCACGATGATCTCGTATGGAATACCCAGCGGCTCGAGATGGCTGCGCACATCTTCGACAGTATGGCGGACGGCGTTTTCTTCGTTATAGGCGGGGATGACCACGCTCAGGCTCATGCCTGTTGTATTCGCCATAGTTGGCTCATCGGTCGCGGCACTGCCCGCGTCGATCCGCTCTGCGACTTTGTTCATGAAAATAGAAACCCTTTATTCACTCAATATATCCTGTCCCGTGCCCACCCGCATGACATGTGTGGCATAAGGACCGCTACGGGGGTAATTCCCTGTACTTGTATAGTATTCGAACACGCACAGACTGAACATAGTCAATAAATTTGACCAAATTCGACCGTTTCGACGTCAAGTTTTGTACTTGTTCACACTGCATACAGCAGGTGCGAACGTATTGAGACCGTTATCACCCGGCAAACAGCCGGATGCGGATGGAAAAGGTTATAGGAAGAGGGCCGATGTCAGGGCGGCAGAATTTCACCAGCGGGGTTGCCTGGATGTCTGCCGGGATCTGGGTCGAGCAGGCGTTCAATTTCATCATTTTCGCCATTCTCGCCCGGCTTCTGGGGGTCGAAGCTTTTGGCCTGCTGGCGATGGCGGCCGCCTTTGTGTTGTTTTCCGAATTTCTGGTGCGTGAATCCATCTCCGAGATATTGCTGACTCATGAGGAGTTGTCGTCCGAGCGGTTGAATTCGGTGTTCTGGCTGCTGGCGCTGCTGGGGGCCGTTCTGACCGTACTGCTGTATCTGGGTGCAGGGCCGGTTTCGGTGTTCTACGAAGAAGAACTTGCGGGTCAGCTGCTGATCGGTTTGTCGCCGACAGTGCTGATGATTTCGCTGACGGCCGTGCCGGTGGCGATCCTGCGGCGTGAGATGCGATTTCGTGTTCTGGCGCTGCGCGCAGCACTGGGGGCGGCCATTGGCGGGGTCGTCGGAATTGGCATGGCACTGGCGGGTTACGGTGTCTGGAGCCTGGTCGGTCAGCGGCTAGCGATGACTGCCACGAATATCATAATGGCCTGGGGCGCAGTGTCCTGGCGGCCAGCCCTTCGTGTGTCGCGGGAGCATATGCGCGACATTTTGCATTTCAGTCACCGGATCATCGGATTGCGCGCCGCTGAACTGGCTGCGGTACAATCGCCCGCAGTGGTTATCGGCGCGATGCTGGGGCCGGTGCAGGCCGGGTACTATTCGATCGCATGGCGAGTGGTCGAGATTGCTTCGTTCCTCATGATCACACCTTTGCGTACCGTTGCACAGCCCGCCTTTGGGGCAGTGGCACGAGGCGGGGGGCAGGCAGTGGAGCTGCTTTTTGATGTCATGCGCCTGACCGGGTTCGTGGCTTTCCCGGCCTTTGCCGGGCTTGCGGTTCTGTCGGAACCGGCGCTGGTGCTGCTTTTCGGTCAGAAATGGGCTCCGGCGGCCCCGGTCCTGAGTCTGATGTCGGTCTTTGGTATGTATCTGTGCGTCGAGAAGGTGCAGCAGACCTTTTGCCTGGCCGCGGGACAGGCCGGGCGGCTGGCATTGCTTTCCTGGATCGAGGTGGCGCTGGCTGCTGCGGCGATCACCCTTGCCGCGCCGTATGGGCTGACGGTTGTGACAGCCGGTTTTGTGGCGGCGTTTCTCATCGTATGGCCGTTCAAATTCGCCAATCTGGCTGCCATCTCGGGGCAACCGGTTCTGAGCCTCGTCTCGCTTCACGCCTTACCGCTGGCAACGGCAGGGATCATGGTGGTGGGCGTTCTGGGATGTGTGCGGGTCCTGAACGGTTGGCCGCAAATCACGTTGCTGATTGCCGGGACGCTGGCCGGGGTGGCAATCTACACCGCGCTTGCGTTTTTGCTCATGCGAAGCAGGTTTACCCTGCTCAAAGTGCTGGCCGGGCAGACATGAACGGATCGGATTACCGGGCTGGTGCATCAGGTTCCGGTCAGGTGGAAATTGTGCTCTTCGTGTTGCCGGGATTCACTAGGTGGCCTGTATGTCCGGGCTGAAGGCATCAGGCGGCCCGGGTTCCACATTTGCATAAGATGCGGGGCTGAAGCGCATATAGGCAACGATCAGGATGCCCAGCAACAACACCAGATATGCCCATCGAAGCAGCCCCATCCCACGCCAGATGCGCCTGACCGGGCCAAAATTTGTGGCGTTCGGGGTCAGCTTGGCGGCAAATATCAGTGCACCGCTGCAGGCGACGCCAAAGGCCGTGAGACCCAGAAGAAACCAAATCACTTTTGAAAATGTCCCGCCCCATGTGCCGAAATGCAGCACTTCCATCAAGTGCAGCCAGCGCGCCATTCCACCAGAGTCATCCGGCGTGAAGGCCCCAAGAATTTCGAGGGTTCCAGGATCAATGGATACTGTGCTCGCGCCACTGAATTCCGAAAACCCGGCCTGATGGCCGACAAAATTGAGACTGCCGTATTTATGGCCGGGAATGATCAGGACCGCCGGCTTGAAATCCGGAAGTGCGGCACGGGCCTTTTCTTCGGCGGCATCAATGGTCGCTGAATTGAAGCCTCCCGGCAGAGCGGTTTCGCGGTCTGCGGGGGGGAGGGGTTTTGGTGTCGTGCCATCAAACCCCAGGTCAAACAGCAGGAAATAGAAACTGGTTATCGCAGTTATGACCAGCAGTGGTACTGCCCAGACCGCCAAAAGCCGGTGAGTGCCACCGGCCCAGGGCCTGAGTCCACCTGAGCGGTTTGGCCAGCGAAAGAGGCCTTTCCAGAAGCGCCGGTAAGTGATGAGGCCGCTTACGGCCTGAAACAGAAGCAGAACGGATGAGGCACAAATCAGGAGATAGACGGGTCGTTTCGTTGTCAGAAACGTATCGTGGAGATCGCGCAGAATGTTGCGGAAATTTGTATCGGCGGTCTCTTGAACAACATCCCCGGTTTTGGGGTCCGTCCAATAGCTTACATTTTTTCCCCGCTCCGTGCGGCTGTAGGTCCGATCCACGAACCAGGGGGCAGGGCGCTTTTCAATGGCAAGGATTGTGCTGTCGGGATGCGCCTTTTTGATACTGTCATAGATCATGCCAAAGCTGGCGGTACGTTCCTTTTGAGAGATGGTGGTCCAAACCGCCGGTCGGGCAATCGATTCCAGCTCATTGCCAAAAACGAGCAATGTGCCTGTCAGAAACATGAAGGCAAAAAAGATTGACAGGTGCAGGCCAAGCCATGTGTGAAATGTGAATAGCCGGTTGCGGATTTTTCGGTTCATATGAATGACTGGTAGCTAATGAGCTTCCTGAACACTAAATGAGATTGACGCCTGATAGGCAATGCGACTGAAATGCTTTTTTGCACGGTTGAGATTACAATATGCTCTTTTGCACCCCTATCATGATGGCGGATTTATTGATCGCAGGCATTGAGGCGAAAGCCGGATTCGCTGGAGCCACTGAAACAGAAGAGCAGGCATGACCGCCGATACACGTCAAAACGCGCTTTATTGCGGTGATCCGCAGATGCAGTTCTCCAATCTGTTCCGCCGGGATGCTGCCGGTGGGTATACCGCGCTGTTCAGAGGGCGATCCGTCTCCTGGAGCTATAATACCCGTGTGGCGATCCGGGCAGCATGCGATTTGCTGGAACTGCAATCCGGAGACGAGGTCCTTGCTCCGGCCTATAACTGCGGATCGGAGCTTGATCCGTTGATCGATGCGGGTGTTTCGGTCCGGCTTTATCCGGTTGCTGAAGACCTGATTGCCAATCCTGACCGGATCGCGCCGCTAATAACAGAGCGGACACGGGCGATTTATGTGACGCATTATTTTGGTGTGATCCAGCCTTTGCTGGCAGAGTTGCGTACGCTGTGCGACCGGTACGGGTTACGGCTGATCGAGGACTGCGCTCTCAGCCTTCTGAGTGGCGCCACCCCGGCCGAAGGTCATACGGGTGATGTCGCGGTGTTCTGTTTCTACAAATTCGTGCCTGTGTTGGGGGGCGGAGCACTGGTGATCAATGCGCCGGATTTAAACACCACCCATCCGTTTTCGCAGCCCGCCCCGCGCAAGACGGTTGCCAAAGCGCTGGCGCGCGCCGGGTTGGCGAATGTGCTGGGGCCAAAACGTGCAAGGGGGGTACTGCAGGCGCTGCGCGGCAGAGATCAGGTGGCGGTTGAACCGCCTTCCTCAGATGGTCCGCTGGAGGATATCCCGGGGCATTACTATTTTGACCCGGCCCTGCGCGATGCCGGGATGAGCGCGTTCGCGGCCCGTCCGTTGCGGGCATTTTCCGTTTCCAAAACCATTGCATCAAGGCAGGCAAACTGGCGGCGCTATCGGGATATTCTTGATGGTGTGGCCGGTGCGCGCATGCTTGTACCGGAGCTTGCGCCCACGACCTGCCCGTTGAACGTGCCGGTCCTGGTGGCCGGGCGCGACCGGGTTGTGCAAGGGCTGCAAAAGAAGGGGATCGATGCAACACCCTGGTGGGCAGGATTCAATCGCAATCTCGACTGGACAGGTCAGGACGAGGCAATGGCGCTCAAGAATGATGTCCTGTCTCTGCCGCTGCACCAACATCTGTCCGAAGCGCATATCGACTATATCGTATCCGAACTGAGCCAAGAGCTTTCGGCCTGAGATCAGAGCGCTTTCGCAGCTTTGGATCTGATTTTGGATGCAAGCTCCAGTGCCAGGCTCTCAAAGCCTTTCGGCTTCCCGGAAAGGCGCCAGAGCAGAAGGTGCGTTCCGACATAGGCGCAAACGCCGACCAGCACCTTGACCGAGAATCTGATACGCAACAGGGGCAGATCATCCACCGTTTCATAAGCCCAGCCCACGGCGTCGACACTGCCGTAGGCGCTGCTGACAAACAGGACTGCGGCCAGCATGACAAAGGTGGATACAAAGGTGCGCCAGGCCACCAGGATAGGCGTCAGAAATCCTCCGGTTCCAAAATCTCTGGCCATGACAAGCGCCAGCCCAATCCCAAACAGGCTGCCGGCGCCAGAGCCGAGGATCGCGCCCAGGAAGCCATGGTTCGACCCCAGAAGCATGAATAGGATCGTGACAACCAGAAGGATGCTGTTGCGCAGGAACAGGCGTTTTGTATCGCCCTGCACATAGCTTGCGGAACGGACATTGGCCTGCAGCGTTTCCATTGCTTTCAGTGGGGCCAATACCCAGATGACTTGCGATGCTGCCAGCCATTCGAAACCGGCAACGACAACGATCAGGTGGTTTGCAACCAGAGCCATGCCGACACTGGCCGGGACGATGATGCCCAGCAGAATGGCATTGGCCTGTTCAAAAGCCTGCCGGTCGGTGCCCATGGTCCTGGCGGCGCTGGCAAGGCCGGGATAGATCACCCGTTCCAATGGCCCGATGATCTGGCTGGTGAACAGGGTTACGATGCGATAGCCAATTCTGAAAATACCCGCATCCGCAAGACCCAGCGTACCTCCGATGATGATCTGGGGCATGTTGTTGATCAGGAATTGCGTGATCTGAACACCCAGTGACCATGACGATACATTGATGCAGTCATGCCAGCATTTCAGTGTCAGCCTGGGCCGCATGGGGGCAACGGAAAAGCTCCAGATCACCCGGATCACCTGGGTGATGATGCTGGCCACTACGATGGCCCAGAAATCGCGCCAGAGCCAGGCAAGGCCAACCGCCAGAAGTGTATATGCCATCCTGCTGATCGTTTCTTCGCCCGCCACGAAACCAAAGCGCAGATTCCGTTCCAGCAGGGGGAAACGTGTGCTTTTGACGGAGCTCACAATGGCGATGACGCACAGCGCCGGAATGAGCGAGGTCAGCTCTGCCAGGCCGAAGAACTCCATCAACGGGCCGCTGGCCCAGATCAGAACTGCTGCGGAAACTCCAAGCAGCAGTTGCATGGTGAACACCGTGTTCAGGTGGTCGTCGGTTATGTTGGGCTGGCGGATCAGGATCATCGATACAGCGCGCTGGATAATTTCCAGAAACGCGGCAACGATTATGAAATAGGCGATGACGCCAAAATCCGTCGGCGTCAGCAGCCGCGCGGTCACGGCAAGTGTTACAAGACCCAGAATCTGACTGAAGACACCTGAGGCGAACAGGGTCGCGGCCCCCTTGGTGAGGGCGGTGCCGCGGTCGGGTGTGCCGGAATGAGTGTCCGGCCCAGATTCAACAGAGCGTTTCAAATTTTCAAACTTTCCACATTCGCAACAAACTACAAATTAGCGCTCTAGTGTTTCCTGATTACTCCTGAAAAAAAGTTTCCCGCACTTAAAGATTTGCCATTGTGGCAATAAAGGTAAGTCGCTGGTAGTCAGTCCAAAGAGCAACATTCATTTTGTGACAAGATTGCATGTTTTTCACTCAGTGTCAGAAGGCAGCGCGACATTTCAAGAAAGATGTCCAATCCAGGACAGAATTGACCTCTAAACGCGTAAGGATATCAAGTATGTGCTGTCCTGTATTCAATTCGGAAACAATCGGGCTGTGGTAGCCAGTATTTAAGACGGTGTGAGAGTATGAAAATCGCGATTTTCGGATTGGGGTATGTGGGGTTCACGGCGGCCTGTTGTCTGGCCCGTGAAGGACATGAGGTGATCGGCATCGATGTGAATGCCGACAAGGTCGCCGAGATCAATTCCGGCCATCCGCCGATCAAGGAACCAAAGGTGGACGAACTGCTGACGGCGGCGCTTGCCAAAGGTCTGATCCGGGCTGTGGTCGAAATCCCTGACCTTTCGGATGTTGACCTGGCCATTGTCTGTGTGGGCACGCCCAGTTCCACTGACGGGTCGCATAACATGAGTTTCGTAGCCGAGGTGACCCGCCAAATTGCCGAAACCGTGTCGCCCGACCGGGTGCGGCCGCTGACGGTGGCATACCGGTCGACCTTCCGGCCCGGCACCGTCCGTCAATTGGTCGAACCGATTTTCAACAGTTATCTGGGGGACAGGGCCACACACGCGGTGGAGATCGTGTATAACCCGGAATTCCTGCGCGAAGTGTCGGCAGTTGATGATTTCTTCAACCCGCCCAAGATCGTGGTGGGGACCAGGGACGGCAACCGGTCCGACGTGATGGATGCCCTGCACGAAGGTCTGGATGCTCCGGTCTTTTATACGGCCTACGAAGAGGCCGAGATTACTAAGTTCGTGGATAATACCTGGCACGCGGTAAAGGTGGCCTTTGCCAATGAGATCGGCCGTATCTGTCACCAGATGGGGGTGTCGGCCAAAACCATGCACGAGATTTTCGTTTCCGATACCAAGCTCAACATCTCGCCCTATTACACGCGCCCGGGGGGGGCTTTTGGGGGATCGTGCCTGCCCAAGGATGTGCGCGCGCTGCAGCATATCGCGGGCGAGGTTGGGGCACATACGCATCTGATCGACAGCCTGTTGCACACCAATCAGGCGCACAAGACCTATCAGGCGCAGGACATCATGGCCCGGCTGCCCGAAGGAGGCAGGGTGCTGATGGCGGGGCTGGCCTTCAAGGCCGGAACCGATGATCTGCGCGAAAGCCCGAATGTTGATATCGCCCGGCGGTTGTTGGAAGGCGGGTATGCGTTGTCGGTCTATGATCCGGCAGTCCGGCCAGCCGACCTGCGGGGGCAGAATCTGGGCTATGCCTTTACCCATTTGCCGACGATGGGCAGCCTGCTGGTGGATCGTGCCACGGCCGAGGCCGGACCCTGGGATTTGGTGATCGGATCAAACCGTATCGTGAACGAGTTGAACCTCGGTAATACAGAGGTGGTGCGAACCTATGAATATGACTAGCCCACCGCCCGCCGTTCAGCCGATCACGTTTGATGAGTTGCGCCAGAGCCAGCCCCTGAAAGGGCTGAAGGTTCTGATCGTGGTCGAAAACCTGCCCGTACCCTTCGACCGCCGTGTCTGGATGGAGGCGCGGACGCTGGCCGCCGCCGGCGCGCTGGTCTCGGTCATCTGCCCCACCGGTAAGGGGCATGAGGAACGCGTGTGGGAGGATGAAGGCATCAAGGTCTATCGCCATCCTCTGCCGCTGGATGCCAGTGGTGCGCTGGGATATCTGTTGGAATATGGCGCGGCGCTGTTCTGGGAAAGCTGGCTGGCGTTGCGGATCAAGATGACGCGCGGTTTTCACGTCATCCATGGCTGCAACCCGCCCGATCTGATCTTTCTGGTGGCGCTGCCCTTCAAGTTGTTCGGCGTGCGCTACCTGTTTGACCACCACGACATCAACCCCGAGCTTTATGAGGCCAAGTTCGACAAGCGCGGCTTCTTCTGGAAGCTGATGAAGACGTTCGAGCGGTTGACCTTCGCCTCGGCCCGGGTGTCGATTGCCACCAATGAAAGCTATCGCAAGATCGCCATCGAACGCGGCGGCATGGCGCCCGAGGATGTCTTTGTCGTCCGCTCGGGTCCGGACCTCAGCCGCCTGCAGCATCTGCCCCCGAACCCCGATTGGCGCAACGGTCGCAAGTATATGGTGGGCTATGTCGGCGTGATGGGCGATCAGGAAGGCATCGACCTGCTGCTGGAATCCGTGGCGCATCTGGTGCAGGCCCAGGGACGCGAGGATATCCAGTTCTGCCTTGTGGGCGGCGGTCCCAGTCTGGACAAGCTGCAACAGCAATCCGAAGAAATGGGGCTTTCGGATTTCGTCACCTTCACCGGTCGCGCGCCGGATCATGATCTGTTCGAGATCCTGTCGACCGCAGATGTCTGCGTGAACCCGGACCGGGTGAACGAGATGAACGACAAGTCCACCATGAACAAGATCCTCGAATACATGGCGTTCGAAAAGCCCATCGTGCAGTTCGACGTGACAGAGGGCCGGTTCTCGGCGCAGGAAGCCTCGCTTTATGCAAAGGCCAACGATCCGGTGGATATGGCCGACAAGATCGCCAAACTTTTGGCGGATGAGGGGCAACGTGCCGAAATGGGCCGCTATGGCCGCGCCCGTGTCGAGTCCGAGATGGCCTGGCCCCACCAGGTGCCTGCCCTGATCGCGGCATATAAGCGGATCTGGAAGGGGTAAAACCCTGACCCGCTACTCGGCGGCTTGTTTGGTTTCAATATGCCCCGGTGCTTTCTTCCGGCGCCGGAGCTTCATGGCCGGGGCCTCGATGAAATGCCAGGAAAGCACTGCACAGAGCAGGGTAAAGGGCAGTGAAATCGCCATATTTATGACAGGCGTCGTCACGCCTGATTGTGCCACCAGCTGCTGGATCGGGAAGGCGTAGATATAGACCCCGTAAGAATAGTCGCCCAGCTTGTTGTAATTCAAAAGCAGCGGAACTCTGGCATAGCCGAAAAAGAATACTGCATAAGATAGGCTGACGGCAAAAACCGGCAGGAACAACGGTGTGAACCAAGCCGCGAAAGCCAGTGCGGTCAGCCCGGTCAACAATGCCCAGGACAAGGGAATATGGTGACGCCAGATATAAAGCACCATTCCCGAAAGAAAGGGCAGTCCAAGCCGTGTGAGTACCTCAATCCGTGGGTTCACGTCGATAAAAGCGACGACCAGTGTATAGAAACACAGAAACAGCACTACCAATACGGCAAAGATCTTCTTGTGTCCGAGAAACCCCAGAAGGCCGCATATCAAAACGCCGACATAACAGGTGACTTCGTATGAGAGTGACCAGAGCGAGCCGTTGATCGCGGCCCCGTAGGGGTTGGCTTCGAATACGCCGGGCAAGGTATATTGCAGCTTGAACAACAGCATGTTGCGGATGAAATAGTCGCCCGCCTCGGCCCAGAAAACGGAAGGGGGTGCCTGTGTCAGAAGAAATCCGGCGATCAGAATGGTGATCATGGTCACCATGGCGAGCGCGGGAAATAACCGCAGGGCCCGGGCAGTCAGAAATGCCGTTGCGGACGGTTTCCGATCAAAACTGCGCGTAATGAAAAACCCCGAGATCGCAAAGAAAGCCCACACACAGATTATGCCGAGCGAAAGCCCGTGCAGTACGGATTCAAAAGGTTGCCCGAATTCAGCGCCCCAGCTTAGCGGATAGGCATGCGACACGAGAACGAGAATAGCCGCCCAAATACGGATCAGATTGAAGTTGTTGTCCCGCCCCTCTGACCGATCCGCGATGCGAGGCGCCGTTTTTTCGGGACACACACTCGCAACCTGTTCTTTCATTTCCGTTTTCCCGGGCTGACTGCAGTATTCGTGTAACATGCGCTTATCGGCAGGCAGCTTATTGATACAATATCCATGAAATCATTACTCCAAATATCTTGAAACTTTGCCGGAGGTTGCGGAAACAACCTTGTGATTGAATTGGGAAACGTCTCCAAATTTCCCTTCGTTAAATCATTGTCGCCTACATCAGAACGGTACGAAACGCGGCAGGCGGTTGAGGCTTGGTTCCATGAACCGCTGCAGCCGTGCATCCGCATCCGCCTCGGTCTCACCGGCCAGGATCGGAGTGACAAAACGCACCAGCGCCCCATCGGTACGGCCCATGGTAAAGCCGTCCTGAATAACGCTCATCTTGGCGCGGAAGTCGTTGACCATGCGTTTGCCGCGCTGTTCGAACCAGTAATAGACCAACTGCTTTGACAGTTCTTTCTGGATCACCGCGCGATTGACGGTGAAACTGCCATAAGGGGTGTTGCCCGGATTGACCTCGTAGGGCTCAAGACTGAAGATTTCCCAGCCACCAACTGGCAGGCAGACCTCGGGCGAATGAATACCCTCCCCATCGGTCTGTTTGTCGTAGAAGGCCACGAACATATTCACGAAATCGCCGGAACCGGTGTCGATATAGCTGGCATTAAGGTAATCGCTGGCACCAAGGGTCTGTGCAACCTCGGGATCCAGGCTGGCGGTCGATCCGGACCAGTCACCAAGCTGGCGTGGGTAAAGAACGAAGGGATCGCGTTCGATGGGCTGCACTTCAGAGGCAGGCCGCAGCATCCAGGTGACAGAGACAGCGAGGGTCAAAAGCGCCGCAGCCGCCAGAGCCACCGAGGCACGGATTCTCAGGACGCGCAGAGCGATGGCGCCAAGCCCTTCGACATCCAGATCGATCGCCTCAGTAAAAGGCTGCGGATTGGGGGCAAGTCGCTGCAATCCGATCGCCATCAGGAACAGAACGAACACGCAAAGCAGGAAGATGATCCAGCCCTCGAAGAAATGCAGGAATCCTTCGGCCTGCTCTATGCCGTTATAGTTAACCAGAACACCGATAACGCCGATGCGGATGGAGTTCATCAGAATGGTCAGCGGAGCAGCCGAGACCAGAAGAACCACCTTGTGCCAGACAGGGCCGCGGTAAAGCAGAGCAAAAAGATATGAGAAACTCAGGATCGGGAACAGGTAGCGCAACCCGGAGCAGGCCTCGGCCACCTGCAATTTGTAGACCCCCAGATCGATGATGTTGCCTTCGATGAAAACCGAGACGCCAGCCATCTGCACGAACCAGACCCCAAGCTCCGACGAAACCCACTGAAGGAAAATCGTGAGCTTCCAATAGACGAATTGTGGCAGGGGCAGCATGAAGATCAGATGGAGCACCGGCAACTGATGGTATTTGCCGCGTTCCCAGCCAAATACGGTCAGCACCAGGCCACCTGTCCAGATAATCATCGCGTAAGTGACGATATCCGGAATACGCGCCAGATTGCCCAGAACAGCGACGACCAGTGCCAGTGCGATCACCATCACACCTGGCCAGCGATCATCGATAGTGGGGTTGGGTGGGGGGTAATTACGCAGCTCGCGCAGAAAAAGATAAAGCGAGATGACCGGGATCAGCGGTCCGTGGCTGTACTCGGGCGTACTCCAGGCTGCGCCCAGAGAGACAAGCCCGAGCCAGAAAATCGGCATTGACCCGGCCATGAGCAGGACAAACCAAAACAACCCGGCCGCATTTATGGCCGACTGGGTAATCCGGGCAGTATCAAGCGCCTTGCCGCTGGCCTGCATGGTCCGTTCCTTCGAATCGAGGCCAAAATTCGGTGTTCATCATGCACGAAATGATCGGGTTCTTAAGCTTCCGGCCAGTTACCTCGGGATTTTTGACTTCGAACCGGAAAGGTGCTGCAGTACAGATAACTTTGTCTACAAACGGGAAACAATCATTGGGTGCGTCAGGGTTTGAGGAATAGCCGTCGCCCCAGCGTGAAATAGATGGAACTCCCGGTTGCCTGCGCTGACTGACGCTGCTCATCGATCAGGTATTGATACCCGAGGGTCATCGCCCAGTCCTTGGTGATCGCGCGGGTATAAGCGGCGGTGATGTTTGTGCGTGAAAGCGGATCGGTCGGGCCGGGGCCTTCTTCTTCCTGATCCACATAATCTATGCTCAACGAGAGGGCGGAATCCTGATTGATGAAATAGTCATAAGCGAAATAGGCCAGTGTCTGGCGGGTTTCCCGGCTTTGCGTGCTGGTGTCTACCCGACGCTGTGCTGTCGCGGTGATCTGTGATCTGTTGACCGTATACACATAGTTGAGATCGCCGATAACGGTCGTTTCCCCGAATGGGCCATGCGTCAGACCGATGTTGAAATCGAACGATCCGTTGGGCCGTTGAAAATCACGGCCAACCGTTGCATTCGTTCTGGCTCCGTTGACGCCAAAAGTATGATCAAGCAGGGCATTCACAGAACCATCCGGAAGCTCTCTGAACCAGGAAAAGCGCGCGACATAATCTTCGTCCACAGTATTGGTATTGAACGTCCGTAGCGTTTCATCGACCTGGGTTACACCAATATCTGCATTGATCGTGGTAACCGCGGAAACATCATACGAAATGCCCGTAGACAGAGTCGTCGTCTTTCTGTCAGTCCGTTCCTGATCTTCGGCCGTATAGCCGATATAGCCCAGGCTCACATTCCCCTGCAAAACCGGAGAGAAGCGCAGCAGAACAGTTGCAGCAAAATCGTCGTATTCGTTGTCGAACAGGTCCGGATCGGTCGTGTTTGTGTAGGTGCGCTCGTAACGGTTGTATGTAAGCTGAAAGCCGAGCGGATCGTTGAGGCCGGTTTGCCAATCCAGGTTTATCCGGCCATCGGCGCGATCACCGCTGGAAATGACAACATCGCCGGCATCGATAATGCCATCCTGATTGATGTCTGTGAGTGAGCGGTTGAAGTTCAGATCGGTTGAGCGGTATTCAAGCAATCCGCTGAAGCGGCTGTTGGCCCGGTCGCGCAGATAGGTCAACCGTGTGAGCGGGTCGTTGAATTCCGTGTCCGATCCAAGCACCGGTTCGTCATAAATCCGAATGAGCCCCGAGAGGTCAAATGTCAGGGTCGAATCTGGCGTTTGATTCACGACCCCGATACCGAGGAGGTTCTCCCACCGCGATGTTGAACCGAGTGATGGATTGGTCAGCCGGAGATTGTCATCATATCTGAACGTCGACAGGTAATCGAGCGTGACGCTCAGCCCCTCGCCGGTCCCAAGTTGCTGTCCGGCAGGCAGGGCCAGCCTTCGCGCCGGGTTTTGCAATGCCCTTTGCCTGATCAGCTGCTGGCTGGGTGTTTGCTGATTGGATGTCAGTTGGTTGGGCGTTTGTTGACCGGTAGTCTGCTGGCCAGTAGTCTGTTGATTGGACGTTTGCTGTCCGGCTGCCGGCGCAAATGACATGACGCAGGCTGCCCCGCTTGCCAGAGCAAAGGACAGCCTTTTCCCAATTTTCCCCACCTGTTAGCCCCTATTCGAACAAGCGGCGTGCTGGCACTACAATAACGTCTCCGGTCTTGAGTACTGTGCCACCACTAATACTGTTGCCCGTGCCATCATAGTTATAGATAAACTTGGTCATCACGCCTGTTTTTTTGTCTGCCCGCCGCAGTTCGATACGTTTGCGGGCCGCGAATCTTGTTAGTCCCCCGGCCTCGGCCAGAGCCTGAAGAATGGTTGTTCCCTTGCTGGAAAGGAGTTTGCCTGGCAAACCGACTTCGCCAGTCACGAAGATGTCGATCGTTGGGCCCGTTGGAACAGTCCCCTGGTTCAGCGGCGGTGGCGCCAGCGATGCAATCGAGACAAATACGGTCGGCGGTGTATTGAAATTGCTCGAAAGCGCGGACGTCAGCGAGTTCTTCAACCCGTTCACCGACTGGCCTGCGGCACGCACCGCGCCGACAAGCGGAAAGCTGATTGATCCGTCCGGCAGAACCAGAACGGTCCGGTTCAGAGTCGGATCTTCAAGGACCTCAATCTGAAGCGCATCACCTGGCTGTATCTGATATGAGGAGCTTTGTGCAGAAACACCCGTTGAAATCATCATAGAGATGATGAGAGCGATAAATGATCCGATAACTGTCCGCATGTTCAAATCTTTCACTTTTTCCCCCTTATGCCTTTTTCAAATTCACGAAACAATCCACAGGAGTCTCGTCGGTTGCAGGCTGCGGCAGAAATGCAGCGGATTCACCGGCACGCTTATTGGCCGGTGTCACTTATTGTGCGCAGCCGTTCAATTTCATCCTCAAGCGCAGATGTGACATCCGGAAAATGCCCAAGGGCCTGGGCCGCCTGATATGTGCGCAGGGCATCTTCGTTTCGGTCAAGGGCGGCATAGGCCTTGCCCAGATGATACAGAACCAGCGGCTGATCGGGGAAGGCGCGCGCTGCAGGCTCGAGATAGATGAGCGCCTCGTCGTAGTTGCCGACCCGATAGGCGATCCAGCCATATGTATCCTGAAACGCGGGAATACGTGTACCGCGCAGGCGCCGCGCTAGGATTTGGGCGCGCTGCAGGCTTTCATCGTCACTGCGGTGGGTTGTCAGAAGGCTTGCCAGATTGTTGGCCACGACCAACGAGTGGTTGCTGAGCGGGTAGAGCTTCTCATAAACGGCGATTGCCTGATCCAGATCCCCGTCGCGTTCATGAGTTGCCGCAAGAAGCATCAGCACTTCCGGACTCTGAGGTAGTTCATTCAATGCCTCAGACAGCACGGCCCTGGCATCTTCCGGCTTGCCGTGGCGGGTTTCCAGCGTATGAAGCGCAACCCAGACCTGTGCCGTGTCCGGATAATCCGCAAGGATTTTGCGATAAAGCCCCCTAGCTTCATCAAGCTTGCTTTCACTGGTCAGCGCACGCGCTTTCACGAATTGCAGTGGCAGTGAACCGGGGTTTTCCGCAAGCTTCTGGTCGAGACGCCCGAAGGCGCCTTGTGCATCGCCCTGCGCCAGCATCGAACGGATGAGCGCGATATCGGCTGGAAGGCCAAATTCGGGATCGTCCGCCAATTCGTTCAGGAAGTCCGTCAGGTCATCCGACCGGTTCTGAGCTGACAGCATTTGAGCCCTGAGTTCCTTGGAAACACGCTGCGCCTCCGCTTCGTCCAGATCGCTGAGCGAGTTCAGCACGGCCTCAAGGCGCCCCCAATCCTGCATTCTCAGATAGATTTGCCCCAGCAGCGGCAGAAGTTCCCGGTTGTCCGAGTTTCGACGGAGGGCATTGATCAGAACGCTTTCGGCGATTTTGAGATCGCCCTCCGCAATCAGATATTGGGCATAACTCAGCGACTCTACTGTCGCGCCCTGAGATGTTTCCGCCGCAAGCGCCAGCATTTCACCCATGAGCTCCCGGTCGCCATTGCGCTCGTGCGCGCCGGCCATCAGGGTCATCAGTTGCGGATCCCGCGGAGCCTCGCCAAGTGCTTCACGTAGCAGGGCGATGGCGTCACCGGTATTATCCTCTTCGATCAGCCATGCCGCCTTGAACTTGAGTGCATCCACCTGTGTGGCGTCCTCCGAGAGGATCTTCTCGATCAGGGCGCGGCCTTCCTCGGACTTGCCGGCCTGAAACAGCATCCGGGCGAATTCCACCTCAATTTCACGGGTCTGAGTGGTGCGTTCGGAATTTCCCACCAGCTCTTTCATCTCGGCAAGCGCAGTCTTCTCATCACCCGAATGAAATTTCAGCGTTGCCCGTATCGTCTTGAGCTTCGGGGTGTTCGGTCCGCCCTGCGCGATAATCGCGTCCATTTCGGAAATCGCTGCCTGCGGGCTGCGATATTCATTCAGGAACGCAACCAGTCGCTGCGCCGGGTGATAGTCTTCGGCCTGAGGAACCACTTCCTCCCGCAGCACCGCCTCGGCGGCATCCAGATTGTCCCGATCGATATAGTGCTGAACCAGCATCTGCTCTACACCCCGGTCGTCGGGGTAGATCAGCATCATACTTCTGAGTTGTTTTTCGATTTCTGCAGGCTTGTTCAGTTCCTGCAGCGCCCGAATCCGGATCGCATAAAGATTGTCCTGTTTCGGGGCAACGACCAGAGCCGCATCGACCTCGTCCAGCACATCGTACCAATCCTGTTTGCGGACCAGGGAGTCGATCACGATATTGCGCGCGGTCATCAGATCCGGGCGTTCCTTGATCAGTTCGCGCGCAGTATGCACGGCAAAGTCCGTACCCGCAGCGCTGCCATCCCGAACCGCATCGGTGTAAGCCAAAGTGTTGTTGATGGACTGGACTTCGATATTTTCGGGCTCCAGCTCGGCAGCGGCGATACCATGGCGCCTCACGTCCTCCCAATTGCCCACTTCCAGCGCCATTTCGGCCAGGGCGAACTGACTTTCGAAATTATCCGGGAATTGTTCGACCAGCCGCAGGTACTGACCATAGGCAATCGGGATATTGCCGCGCTCACGCTCCAGCCGAGCAAAGGTCAGGCGAGCCTCTTTGTGCCGGCCATTCAGCTTGAAGACATTCCTGAACTCGACCAGCGCGCGCTCGACATCCCCCTGCTCCAGATGGGCCATCCCCGCCTGGAAATGCGCCTCTGCCCGCTCCTCGGCCGAGTCGCAGGCGCTCAGAAACAGGGTCGCAGCGAAAAGGGCAGCTGTCAGACGCTTACCGATGGAAATCCCGGTTCTGCTCATTGCTGCACTCCCGCAAAAATCAGTCACGAAAGGTTCGCGGCTGGCCGGATACGCCCGGAGCGAACCTCGGCCTCAACAGCCGGTGCCGCGCAAAACGACAAAGATGGTCCGGGTCAGAATGGAAAGATCGGTGCCAAACGACATGTTCTTCCAATACTCGATATCGTGGTGCGCACGTTCGGCAAATGAAGAGTTGTTGCGTCTGGAAACCTGCCACAACCCCGAGATGCCCGGGCGCATGGCATAGTAGAGCTTGCTGGGATACAGCTTCTGCTGGTTCACCATCATCGGGCGGGGACCAATCATGGACATCTCACCGACAAGAACGTTCCAGAATTGCGGCAGTTCATCCATCGAAGACTTGCGCAGAAACGAACCCAGTTTGATGACGCGCGGATCATTGCGAAGCTTCTGGTTGCGGTTCCACTCTTCCCGGGCCTCGGGATTGTCCGCCAGATGCTTTTCAAGAACCGCCTCGGCGTCATTCACCATGGTGCGCAGTTTGAGCAGGTTGAAAATCTTGCCGTTCTTACCGACCCGTTGCTGCCGGTAGAACGGGGTCGCACCCTGACAGGCAAGCAGCGTGGCAAAGATCAGCACCAGCGGCACGGCGATCGGCGCCGAAACAAGGACGAACACAATATCGAGGATGCGTTTTCCCATGCTTTTGTAAAACCCCGGATAGTGCGCCGAGGTCGGCATCGCAGGAATTTTAGAGTAGCCAACGCCAGCGTTGGCAACCTCTTTTGAATGACTTGTCACTATACAAACCCCCAACACACACAAATACTCACGAACCACCTACACACCCAGAGACCACTTACACTCAGCACTAAGCCTCAAAATTTTATACAAAATCTATTATATTTTTATGTCTATTTCAGACTCTGCCCGTATTCCATGCTCGGCAAGCCTCCTTTTGTTAATTGTTAACAAATTCCCACTGGCTTGCAAAACATTAATCACCCCTCAGCGCGTCTTAAGCCCATGAAATGATGGTTGCACAAAGCACTTTCAGTACAAGGCGGCTGTGTCGGAAACAGGATGAAATCAGCGTGATTGTGCAACATTTCGGCGCAATAAGGCGGCTTTCTTGGTTTTGATGCTGTGAGAGGGGCAAATCGGGAGTGGCAGGACATTGAGAATCGTCGACCACCTCCAATCATAGTATCCCGGCTTTTTGGGGCGATTCAGGGAAACAATTGTGGAAAACTGTTTCAATTGGGGCACCAGCGAGGCCAATGTATCGCCTAAGGAAATTAGTGATGCCTGCCGCCTTGATGTTGTGGCAGAATAAGAGCCAAGTATTTGTTGGTTCGTGTGATATCTCTGCATTGTGTAAGGATTTGCTGGTGGTTCAGGGTGCAAGTTTGGGTAATCTCCGGGAAACCAGGATTAATTTTGACAAAGCGGAAGGCGACCGTGGCGCCATGGCTTCCAGCGATGGATTCTATTTAGATTTCTTCGGGCTCGACCGGCGGCCGTTCACGCTGCTGCCGGATCCGGGGTTCATGTATTGGTCGCCCCTTCACAAGCGCGGCTACTCGATCCTGCAGTTCGGCATCATGAGCTGCGCGCCGATCACGGTCCTGACCGGAGAGATCGGCGCCGGGAAAACAACCCTGATCCAGCACCTCCTCAGTGACATGGAAAACTCGATCACGGTCGGACTGATCTCGAATGCTCAGGGCGGACGCGGAGAGTTGCTGCAATGGGTGCTGCATGCCCTGGGCCTGCCGATCGAAAAAGATGCAACCTATGTGCAGATGTTCCAGGCGCTGCAGGATTTTCTTATTTCGGAATATGCCGAAGGGCGGCGGGTGGTCCTGATCTTTGATGAGGCGCAGAACCTGACCGTCGAGGGTCTGGAAGAAGTCCGCATGCTGACCAACATCAACTCCAACACGGATGAGTTGATCCAGCTTGTTCTGGTGGGTCAGCCCGAGTTGCGGGATCTGGTTCTGGACCCCAAGATGCGTCAGCTGACACAAAGGGTAGCCGCAAGTTTTCATCTGGAGCGGATGGATGAGGTTTCGGTCGAGCACTATATTAGTCACAGGATGAAGATTGCCGGTGGTTCAGGCGAGGAGTTCACCGAGGAAGCCTGCAAGCTGATTTTTCACCGGACTCATGGTGTGCCGCGCCTCGTGAATCAGTTCTGCGATTTTGCCCTGCTCTATGCCTGGACAAATGAGGCGGAGAAAGTGGACGAAGAGGTCGTCAATCAAGTGATCAACGACGGTGTATTCTTTGGTGGGAATTCCCTTGAGAAGGAGCTGACAGTCTGAGATGGGCCCGGTTCGCTATTACATTTCCATTTTTCTGAGGCGCTTTCCGTATTTCCTCATCGTGGCCATGATCGTGTCGGCGGTTTCGATCATCGTCGCAATGACCTTGCCGCCCACCTATGTTTCGCAAATGCGGCTGATCGTTGAATCCCCTCAGATTCCGGGCAATCTGGCGGCCAGTACCGTGACGACACCCGCAGCGGAACAGCTTCAGATCGTCGAGCAGCGCCTACTGACCCGACCGGTTCTTCTGGACATTTCCCGCAAGTTCGACGTGCTGCAGGATCAGTCCGAGGCAAGCCCGGATCAGATCGTGGATGCATTGCGTGCCAAAACATCCATCTGGATCAGCACTGGCCTCAACCAGGCCAATTTGATGACGATCAGCTATGAAGCCAGGACCGGTCAGATTGCGGCCGGTGTATTGAACGAATATCTGACCGAAATCCAGAAACTTGACGTGTCTTATCGTAAGGAGCGGGCCTCGGATACGCTTGAATTCTTCGAGCAGGAAGTGGATCGCCTGAACGACGAACTCGACAAGCGCAGCGCCCGGATTCTCGAGTTCAAGAACAAGAACTCGGGCGCATTGCCTGACAGTCTTCAGTTCCGGCTGGCGCAGCAGGGGGCAATGCAGACCAATCTCGAACAAACGGACCAGCAGATATTTGCGCTCCAGGGGCAACGGGAAAAGCTTGTAAAGATCTATAGTTCGACCGGGCAGGTTGTCGGTGTCGCCCAGCAAAACCTGACCCCGGCGCAGCAACAGCTGAGTCAGTTGCAGACGCAGCTCGACAATCAACGTGTCATCTATTCTGAGAACAATCCGCAAATCAGATTGCTGCGCGCCCGGATCGCAAAACTGGAAGAGATCGTTGCTGCTGAGCAGGCGGCCAATCCCACGCAACCGGATGCGCAGACGGGTAACTCGGCTCTCGACATTCAACTGGCCCAAATCGATTCACAGATTGCATCGCTTCAGGATCAAAGGGTCGTGATTGAAGAGCGTCTTGGAGAACTGACGCTGACAATCGACCAGACACCGGCCAATGCGATCACGCTTGCAGAGCTGCAGCGCGACCATGATAACATCCAGTCCCAGTATAATGCCGCCATCGCCCGCCTGGCGGAAGCCTCGACCGGAGAACGGATCGAAGTGACGTCCCAGGGACAGCGCATCTCCGTGATCGAACATCCGTCCGCGCCAACCGAGCCCTCCAAACCCAATCGCCTGATGATTGCTGGCGGAGGAACAGCTTTTGGCATCATGCTGGGGCTGGGGCTTGTCGTTTTGCTGGAACTCCTGAACCGGTCCGCGCGCCGGCCGGAAGACCTGATCAACAAGCTTGAGGTCTGGCCAATCGCAACCATCCCTTATGTGCGCTCCCGAGGTGAGAAAATACGGTACCGGCTTATCTGGGTTCTGGTTATTTTGGCAATTCTGATTGGTGTTCCCGCAGGGGTCTGGGCCGTACACACGTATTATCTGCCCCTGGATCTGATCGCCGAGAGAGTGATCGACAAGTTGGAGGTTTATTGGTGATTTTTGCTCCTACAAGTTCGGAGAGGGTGTAATGGACCGTCTTCAGGTGGCAATTCGAAAGGCCCGCGAAGAACGCGCAAGCCGCCAGAGCGAACCGCTCGCGCTAACCGAGGAGCAGCATTATGTTCCGCCGGAAACCGAAGATGATGCCTGGCAATCCCTGCCCGAGCTGAAAATCGACCAGTCTCTTGTGTCACGCAAGCGTCTGATTGCCTATCGCGGCGGGCCCGATGCCGGGCCTTATGACATGCTGCGGACAAAGATGTTGCAGCAGATCCTGTCCAACGGCTGGCGCCGTGTGGCGCTGACGTCCCCCTACAGTGGATGCGGGAAAAGTACGGCCGCGGCAAATCTTGCTTTCAGTCTTGGGCGGCAGGAGGACCTGCGCACGGTCGTGATCGACTTTGACATGCGGCGCAGGGGGCTGGCCGAGATACTGAAGCAGACCGGCGGTCACAGCATGGCCGACGTCATTCACGGAAAAGTACCGTTTCGGGAGCATGCCCTGCGCCACGGCAAGAATGTGATCTTCGGATTGAACTACACCCCGACACGCAACCCGGCGGAAATCCTGCAAAGCCGGTGGGCGATCGAGGCGCTGGAACGGATCGAAGCCGAATACAAACCTGATATCATGCTATTCGATACACCGCCGCTGATGGCGAGCGACGACAGTCATGGGTTTCTGAAAAACGTTGACTGTGCCCTGCTGCTGGCCGCGGCCGAGGAAACCAGCATTGACCATATAGATGTGGCAGAACGGCAGCTGGCCGAGCTTACACAGGTCATGGGAATCGTGTTAACCAAATGTCGCTATATCAGCGGAGCCTTTGGAAATGAGTACGGCTCGTACTGATCCGGCTCCGGCGGACGCGGTCATCATTCCCCACTACAACGACGTCCCCAGGCTGGAACGATGCCTGCGGGCGTTGATGGAGAATGACATTGCCAACACCGAAATCGTGGTGGTGGACAACGCCTCTCCGGTTTCGCTGGACGGGCTGCGCCATGCCTTTCCCGAGGTGCGGTTTAGTATTGAGACCCAAAAAGGCGCTGCACACGCCCGTAACAGAGGGGTTGCCGAGACAAAGGCGCAACGGCTGTTTTTCATTGATGCCGATTGCGTGCCCGCGCCTGACTGGCTGACGGTCGGACGCGAGATCGCCGACCGGGCCGATCTGATTGGGGGCCGGGTCGATGTCTTTGACGAAACCCCGCCACCGCGCAGTGGAGCGGAAGCATTCGAGGCGGTTTTTGCCTTCAACTTCCGCAGGTATATCGAAGTTCAGGGATTTTCCGGTGCTGGCAATCTGCTAACCCGTCGCGACGTGTTTGACGCGATCGGCGGATTCATCAACGGCGTATCGGAAGACCGGGAATGGACCATGCGCGCAGTGTCCCGGGGTTATGACCTGATTTACGAAGACCGGTTTCGGGTCAGCCATCCGTCCCGGCAGGACTGGCCGGCGCTCAAAGCAAAGTGGCGGCGGACAACTCAGGAGGCGTATCAGTTGAACGGAACCGGACCCGCCGCACGCCTGCGATGGGCAATCCGCGGGTTGGCCATGCCTGCAAGTGCCATGGTGCATACACCCAAAGTTCTGACCAGTGACAAGCTGGATTCAACGGGCGAAACCCTGCGGGCCATTGCAACGCTGATCCGGCTTAGGTGCGCGCGTATGGTCTGGATGTTACGCCAAGCGGCAGGGCGCTCAATCTGAGCGCCTGACGCAACTGAAAAGGGGCCGCGAAACGGCCCCTTCCACAACAATCAGAAATGTAATCTCAGGCCGCAGACTTGCGGCGGCGTGTCAAAGCAAGACCACCAAGTGCAGTCAGCAGCAACAGGCCGCCCGCAGGCAGCGGAACCGCAGCCACGTCAAAGTCAAAGGTGATCGGCCCACCGGTCGCAGATGCGGAATCGGACCAGCTGAACACCAGATTCTGGCCTTGCGTGTTGGCGCTGGTGAAAATCGTATCCAGCGTTGCAACACCAGCCACAAGCATGACCGACTTCAGAGCTGTATTGGTTGCAGCATCAACCCAGGTCATCGTCAGGTTGGAGAAAGAACTCAGCACGCGCATCGTGACAGACGCATTCGCGTTACCGACAGTATCGTATGGCGATGTGAAATTTACCGAATAGGCACCTCCGCCGCCATTCGTTGACACTGTACCGGTAAAGAAGTTGTCGGACGTAATATCATAGCTGCCGCCACTCGTTACCGACGTAATCGCACTGGCTGATCCGGTCATCCACACGGCCGCAACAAGTGCAACAGCCATCGTTTTTAAAGCTCTAAGCATCTAATCCTCACCCTTATCCCTAGTTACACACACCCCTTCGGGGGTGGCACTTATCTCTTAGGAATTAGTACTTTATTTACAGTGTGGTGCGAAGCCTTTTTTGGAGAATTGGGGCATTTTTAGGGCAGCATAGGGCGCTGAATGACGCAATTATGCCTCAAATCCGACTTTGTTTCGGTTTTGTAAACAGGCTCTGCCGCACTTGATGATGTATCCGAATCTCTGAAGTCCGGCCGGCAATCGGGCAGGCTTGGCGAACCGCAGAACCGCAGAACCGGATTCTGGCGTGGATCAGAATAGCACTATTACGTTCGCGATCCCCGTGAAGACCCAACTGCGGCCGGCTCGCCATGGTAGCCGATGTTTTCACACCAGCGATGACTCCGGTAAACAATTCAGGACCATTCCGGATGATTGTGGAGCTTTGCACAACATCCGAGACCACTGGTTTTTCCAAAGGAAATGAAACAGCACGAAATCCGGACATCCCAGACATTTATTCTTCGTTGCTCCGAAAACTTCGTGTAATTTCGATCAAGCTGTACATACTGAGTACAGGCGCTCATTTTGCAGACGGAATATGCATTTTGTCCGTTTGGAGTGCCTGATCTTTTTTGAAAGCCGATACGGATGCCTGCCGGTCGGCATATAACTGCAAGAGAACGCTAATGAACGCGTCTGATTTCGATCCCAACGACATAGACCTTAACGCCAAGCGAATCCTGGTGACAGGAGGGGCCGGGTTTCTGGGCTCGCACCTTTGTGCAACCCTGCTTGAGCGGGGGCACGAGGTTCTGTGTGTCGACAATTTCTTTACCGGGCGACGTGGGAATCTGCGCCACTTGCTGAGCAATCCCCGCTTTGAGGTCATGCGGCACGATGTGACCTTCCCGCTTTATGTCGAGGTGGACGAAATTTACAATCTGGCCTGTCCCGCCTCACCTTTCCATTATCAGCACGATCCGGTGCAGACGACCAAGACGGCTGTGCACGGTGCGATTAACATGCTGGGGCTGGCCAAGCGGGTTGGCGCCCGGATCCTGCAGGCCTCGACCTCCGAAGTTTATGGCGATCCGCAAATCCATCCGCAGACCGAGGATTATGTCGGCCACGTCAACCCGATCGGACCGCGTTCGTGCTATGACGAGGGCAAGCGCTGTGCCGAGACGCTGTTTTTCGACTATTACCGGCAACATAATTTGCCCATCAAAGTGGCGCGTATCTTCAATACCTATGGCCCCAACATGCATCCCGACGATGGGCGCGTGGTGTCCAACTTCATCATGCAGGCCCTGGCCGGAGAGCCGATCACGATCTACGGTGATGGCAGCCAGACCCGATCCTTCTGTTTTGTGTCCGACCTGATTGGCGGGCTGATCCGGCTGATGGAATCCCCTGAAGACGTGACCGGACCGATCAATCTGGGCAATCCGGTGGAGCTGAGCATCCGCGAACTGGCCGAAGCCGTGATCCGCATGACCGGTTCGAAATCGGAACTGGTGTTTCACCCATTGCCGCAGGATGATCCGATCCAGCGCCAACCCGACATCACCCGCGCCCGCGACCAGCTGGGCTGGGCGCCTCAGGTGCCGCTGGAAGAGGGGTTGGAAGCGACTATCAGTTATTTCCAGCGCATAGCCATGGCGGCGGGGAACGCTGCAGAACGGGCGTGAGCATGGCGGTTTTCTCTGATAAACCGTCCATGAGGATCGGAGTGTTCCTGCTGTTGATCGCAGTCATACTCGCCGGCCTGTCAGTACTGCTGATTAATGGTGGCCCTCTCTACTACTATGATACCGGCAGCTATATCCGTCAGGGGAACGTAGCGCTGAACACCATCTTCCCCGATATTCAGGAAGCCGGCGGCGCAGTCGCGAGTTACAATACCGACGATGACAGCACGGCAAGCGGCTCCCGCTCGGTGATCTATGGGCTGATCATGGCCGCGTTTTTTCGGGTCAACGCTCTTTATGCCATTCCATCAGTGCATTTGGCGGCAACGGTTCTGGCCGCCTGGCTGCTGGCCAGAACCGCTGGCCGATACCTGGAAAGCAACCGGCACACGGCTGTGTTGACAACGGTTCCTCTGCTCGTGGCCGCTGGTGCCTCGCTGCCGTTTTATATCGCATACATGATGCCCGACATATTTGCGCCCATTCTGCTGATTGCCATAGCCGCGCTTACGGCATTCGGCCAGAAGATGGCATTATGGGAGCTTCTGCTGATATCCTGCATAGCGTTGTTCTCCACGGTTTTGCACCCTTCCCACATGGCGGTCCAAGGGTTGATGATCCCCCTTGTCTTCCTGGCTGCATTGACACAGAAGGCACCGGGCCGCTGGCGTGCACTGGCTTTTCTTGTGGCGGTCTGCGCGCTTTCAGTCGCCGAACGTAAGGCATTTCAGATTGCCGTGGAAACCACGACCCAAAAAGAAGTCGTCTATGCCCCCCATATCACCGCCCGGCTGATTGTTGACGGGCCGGGGATGGATTATCTGAACGAGGTTTGCCCAGACGAAAGCGTGCCTACATGCGCATTGCATGAGGCACTTTCATGGTCAGATGACCCGTATCGGCTGACGGCATCACATATTATTTTCGAGTTGTCTCCAAACCTTGGATCTTTCCGGCTCATGTCATTCGACGATCAGAAGCACGTCGCACTTTCTCAACGGGATTTTGCTATGGCCGTCTTTCTGTCGCGGCCTGTCACGACCTCTTTCGCCCTCGCGGAAAATGCGTTCCAACAGCTTTTGAACTATAGTATCGGGATGACCATTCCGACAGAGGACATGTTGGAAAATGCGCGTCGGCTAGCCAGGTTGGACGAATCTCGATTTGACCTGATCCAGGGTGGGCCACTTGCACAGGATCATGGCTGGATCACATATGTCGATACCTTCCACGAAGTCATTTATGCACTCTCGTTCGCATTCATTCTGATCATATTGCTCTGGCCCGGCAGCGTGGCACGAGAGGTAAAGCTGTTCGCACTGTTTGTCTTGCTTGGAATCGTGGTCAACGCTTTGGTTTGCGGAGGCTTGGCGCAACCCGCAGACCGTTACGGAGCACGGGTGATGTGGCTGTTGCCATTCACCGCCACCTTTCTTGTCCTTGCCAGGTGGCCATTGGCACCTCAATCCAGAACCAGAGAGATCTCATGATGCCGGACCCTTCCCTTTCGATCAGCGTGGTGATGCCCGCCTACAAGGCCGAGCACCTGCTGCCGCGCGTCCTGCCGCCCCTGATTGAAATGCTGAGCGCGGGTCAGGTGCAGGAAGTTCTGGTGGTGGACGACCAGTCCCCCGACGGCACTGCGGCACTTGCCCGAGAGATGGGGGCGACGGTTCTGACCACACCGGTGAATGGCGGCCCCGGAGCGGCCCGCAATCTGGCCGCCGAGCACGCCACGGGGGATATTCTGTGGTTCGTCGATTCCGATGTCATTGCCTGGCCGGATGGGCCGGAACACATCCGCCGCGCGATGTCCGAGGATAATGTCGGGGCGGTGTTCGGCTCGTATGATGATGCGCCGGACGGGCAGGCCTGGTTTTCGCGCTACAAGAACCTTCTGCACCGCTATCACCATCAGCGCGCCCATCGCGAGGCGCGTACCTTCTGGGCCGGTTGCGGCGCAATTCGCCGGGATGTCTTTCGCGAAGTGGATGGGTTTGACGTGAAGACCTATGAAATCCCGTCGATCGAGGATATCGAACTGGGATATCGCATCGCCGAAACCGGGCGCCGCATCCTTGTCGAGCCGCGCCTGCAGGGCAAGCACCTGAAGGTGTGGACCATGCGCAACAGCCTGAGTACGGATATCTTCTGCCGCGCGCTGCCCTGGGCCCGGCTGATGATCTCGCGCGAGGGGCTGACAGACGACCTCAACACGTCAATGGCCGAACGGTTGCGGGCCGCAATAGCGGGGCTTTTACTGCTGTCAGTTCTGGTGTTGCCGGTCTGGTCCGGGCTGTGGCCCGTGCCGTTTGTGTTGCTGGCTCTGGCCTTTGTCGCCAATCTCGATCTGGTCCGCACAATGGCGGGGCATGGCGGGCCGTGGTTTGCATTCAAGTGCCTGCTATATCACCAGTTCTATTACGTCTACTCGGCCAGCATCTATGTCTGGTGCCTGTTCGAATATCATGTTCTGGGGCAAAAACAGAAACTGCAGGTTACACGGAATTGACGTTTTGGACCCGGATATGTTCAGGGTAGGAAGACACCTTCCGATCTTCAATGTTGTATGGCCCTGGCTGACTACGCTTTGCGGATATCGATAATTACACCGAACGCCGCCGGATGATGGAAAGGTTTATCAAACTAACGGCAACAATCTTACCGGAAGTCTCGCAACGTATATGAAATCCTTGAGGTACTCTCATTTCTTGCAACACAAGGCTGACAATTTTTTGATTTTTGCGGTTATGCTTTAGGATAGGGCTCTAATTTTTGGGTTTCATTGTGCGATGAGTACACCATTTTTATCCGTTGTCGTTCCCTGTTTCGACGAAGAGGAGTCGCTGCCCGAGTTGGTGCGCCGCGTTATCGCCGTGAGCACTGAAGCCGCTGGGGAAAACTTCGAAATCATTCTTGTTGATGACGGATCACGCGACAGGACGCGCTCTCTGATCCGCAAATTCAGTGATGAAAACCCCGCTATAGTAGGAGTTTTCCTATCCCGGAACTTTGGACATCAACTGGCTTTGACCGCGGGTTTGCAGATATGCCGGGGCCAGCGCATTCTGATCCTGGACGCAGATCTTCAGGATCCGCCCGAACTGCTTCCCGATATGATGCAATTGATGGATGATGGGGCCGATGTCGTTTATGGCAAGCGGACAGAGCGGCAGGGCGAAACCCAGGTGAAACGCTTTACTGCCCATCTTTTTTATCGTTTTCTCAACTTGTTGATAGACATTGATATCCCCCCCGACACCGGGGATTTCCGTCTTCTCAGCCGCCGGGCGCTGACTGCGCTGAACGAAATGCCCGAACAGCACAGATTCATTCGGGGGATGGTAAGCTGGGTCGGTTTCAGACAAGTGCCGCTGGAATATGCCCGCGCCGCCCGCTTTGCGGGTGACACGAAATACCCGGTCCGAAAGATGTTTAGCTTTGCCATGGACGCGATTGCCGGGTTTTCCATCCTGCCATTGCGCCTTTCGATCTATCTTGGGTTCGTCTGTGCGCTGCTGGGGATCGTGTTCCTCGCTTATACTGCGTACAGCTATCTGACAGGTATCGCCATTCAGGGTTGGACAACGCTGATGTCTGTCGTCCTGATCCTCGGCAGCGGGCAACTTCTGGTTCTGGGCGTAATCGGCGAATATCTTGGCCGACTGTATATTCAATCAAAAAAGCGCCCTCTGTTCATCGTGGAAGAGATCGTCAGACGAGGAGATCACTCGGAAACCGCCCAGGATACCAGCCCCAAAGACCTGAACCCGCCAGAGGGGATTGGATCCCCCAGGCACGCAGCACAATAAGTCAGGCAGATCGGTATGTCAGTCAGAAGCGTTGTTACATTTGTTGTGACAGGCGGGGTCGTCACAGGCGTTCATATTGCAGTCGGCCTGCTTGCACATCACCTCGGCGGCCTTGAGCCTTTTACCGCCAACCTCGTGGCCTATTCGGTCGCATTCTTCGTTTCCTACTTTGGTCACCGAAATTACTCTTTCCGATCGCCCGGGCGCATTCAGCGTTCCATGCCGAAATTCTTTGTCATTTCAGCCATTAATCTGGTCCTGAACCAGGTTATCGTTTTCACCGTTTCGGATGTTCTGGGTCAGCCATACTGGGCTTCTCTGGCTGTGATGGTCGCGATCGTACCGACTTTTACATATGTCATGAGCAAGGCCTGGGCGTTTAGTGATGGTGATTTCTGATGGATGAATTTGAGGGCATGACCGAACCGATGGAAATTACGCCCGCCACAAAATCATCCAAGCCACCTGCGCGCGGTCTTTTTCCGCGGTCCGTCATCCTGTGCCTTTCATTTCTCCTTTGCGGTCTGGCGACTGCGTATCTGCTGTTCAAGATCGTGCAGATTGCGGATACGCCCGGATTCGATTTCCGGTACATCTGGCTGGCAGGCGATATGTGGCTCGATGGCATAAACCCGTATGACCCCGCTTACGAAGCGACCGGTGCTGCCAAGATCAATACAGGGCATATACCGATCATGTGGGTCTACCCGCCGACATGGTGGGCTTTTGCCACGCCTTTTGGAGCGCTTGGCCTGCATGCAGCAAATGTCGCCTGGAATATCTGCGGGATCATCCTTGTCGTCGCCATCTGCGGCCTGGCGGTCCGCTCCTTTTCGGCCGCATTTCCTGCACGCAGCCAAGCCATAGAAGAGCGCCTGGGAGGGCTGTTTTTCCTTCCTGTCTTCAGCGTTCTGTTCTTTCTCATGGCAATTCTGGAAGCGACCGCAATCCTGTTTTCCGTGGGTCAGACGACCCTGATCATCGGGTTTGGGATTGCCCTCATGCTCTGGGGCCGGGTCAACAAAAGCCTCTTTCTGGAAGCTGTGGGGTTGATGCTGGTTATGCTCAAGCCACAGATCGGGGCGCCGTTTGCAATACTGCTTCTGCTGCTCGACCCGCGTTCGCGCAAGGTGGTTGCGATCGCTTTCGTGCTCTCGGTTCTTCTCATGGTTCCATCACTGGTTGTGGCACCCGGTTCTATCTTTGGTTTCCTCAGCAACCTTGGGGCTTATGACGGGTTTACGGCTGCCAACCTGCCGCAATCGATGACGGGTATCCGGCTGGTTGTGTGGGAGCTTGCGGGTATCGATGTCGGAAACCCCATGGCAAGCGTGATCACTCTTGCCATTGTGCTGCTGCTTTGTATCGGGCCTGCCCGCATCGTACGGGCGACGAACGATGATGTCCGAGCCTGGCAGATTTTCGGACTGGCAAGCGCGGTCATTGTCGCACTGGCACCGCTGCACATTTATGACTTCGTACTGATTGCCGTTCCGCTTGCTCTGCTCTTTCGGGGAGGGTGGGCAAGTTCGATACTGGCGGTATGCGGATCGCTGCTGATCTGGCGTTCGGAAAATCTGGCCGGGATCTGGGCTTTTCACGCACCGGAGGTTGAAATCTTTCCGGGCTCGCGCCTGGCGACAATC
Source organism: Ruegeria sp. BJ6 (assembly GCF_056537885.1). NCBI lineage: Bacteria > Pseudomonadati > Pseudomonadota > Alphaproteobacteria > Rhodobacterales > Roseobacteraceae > Ruegeria > Ruegeria sp. BJ6. Next base: position 67,187 of record NZ_JBQFSG010000013.1, read on the forward strand.
GGCGCTTTGTTGTTTCTGCTGGCGGTGGTCAACGTTGTCCTGCGGCTGAACCAGCAAGACACTGGCCGGATGGTTTCGCCATGACACGCACGATCTTTTTTACCGGAGCAACAGGTTTTCTGGGTCAGCGCGTCCTGCCTGCGCTGATCGCGCAAGGATGGCATTTACGCGTCCTTGTACGCGATGCCGACCGGGCAAAAGATTTGCCGGGCGAAGTGGAAATATGCGTTGGGGATCTGACGGACCCATCCAGCTATCATGGGGCGCTCGACGGGGTTGAAACAGTTCTGCATCTTGGGGCGCTGACCGGTAAGGCGTCAAAACAGGAACATGAGCGGATAAACCGGCAAGCGACGAAGCAGCTGATCACCTCTTGCGCAGAACAGGGCGTCAGGCAATTCCTGTTTGTCAGCTCTATCGCGGCGGGATACGCCGACAAGTCCTTTTACCCCTATGCCGAAGCCAAGGCGCGGGCCGAGCAGGATCTTGTTGCCTCGGGCCTGCACTATACGATCCTGCGGCCTACGCTGATCCTGGGACGGGGATCGCCCATCTCAGATGCATTGGATACGCTGGCCGGATTGCCTGTTGTCCCTCTGCCGCAGAAAGGCGGCCCCGTAAGTGTTCAGCCGGTTGTCGTCGAAGACGTGACACACGGGATCGTCGAGGTTCTGAAACGCAACGCCTTCGACAGGGAAATTCTGGATTTCGGTGGCCCTGACGTGGTGTCGATGAAGGAACTTCTGCGCACAATTGCCCAGCTGCATTTTGGTCGCGAACCGCGCGTAATGAAGTTGCCGCTTCGGCTGGTGCAATGGCCACTGGCAATGCTGGAGCCACTTGCCCGCGCAGTCATGCCCGCCACTGCGGGGCAATTCGCGGTTTTTGGCAACGACTCCACAATAGCGGAAAACTGGCTGGTGACGGCGTTGCAGCCGCAGATGACAAGGTTGCGTGACCAGATCGGTTCGGCTTCTCAGAACGATGACATGGGGGACGACGGAAATGCTGTCCCTCATGGGCCTGAGACATCGCCTGCCGACGCCCAGACCGAGGCCAAGACGCTGTGCAGGCATATGACGGGAAAAGAGCCGGGCGATGCCGCGGTCAGGCATTATGCAAACGCCCTGAATGAACTCGGCATGGGGTGCGAAGGCGGCCGGTTTGACCAGCTGACATTATCGCTTGCACGGCGGGGCGGGATTGGCCTTTGGCTTGCGGACGGGTTTTGCGGTCTGCTTCATCGGCACGGCACATTGCGGCGGCGGCAGGTTCTCTGCGCCGCAATTCTCGAAAATGAACCCGGTACGTACCAGTCGTTTGACGGATCGCCTGATATCGGGGCCGTTCGGGCGTTTCTGCGTCTTGCATGGGTCGGAACCGTATCCGTAACGGCCTTGTTGGCCGGAACGGTCGTTCTTCTTCCATTGCGCTTTTGGCTGGGCCGGACGCGCCCGACTTCGCCAGGCAGTTCACAATAAGATGCACGTCGTCGTTGTCGGATCAGGCCCCAGCGGAGTGCATTTCGCCCTGACCGCGATTGAGCGCGGGCATCGCGTAACGCTTGTTGATGTCGGAAAAACCGGGAGGGAAATTCCACTTCCACAGGCCGGGTTTTCAGATCTCAAAACCACGCATCCCGATCCGGTACGCTATTTCCTGGGTGAGCATTACAGAGCTGTCAGCCTGCCCGCGCATACCGCCGATGAGGACGACGAATATTACGGTCTGCCCGCCTCCAAGGACTACGTCTTTGAGCACCCGGATCTTTTCAGGATGCGAACGCATGGCATTTCGTCACTGGTTTCTTTCGCGGCGGGGGGGTTGGCCGAATGCTGGACCGGTGGCGCCTACGCTTTCAACGATGACGATCTGAACGGTTTCGGCTTTGGCTATGATCATATGGCGCCGTACTATGCGAAGGTTGCAGAACGGGTCGGCATTGGTGGAGCTGCCGATGATCTGGCGCAATGGTATCCCGTTCACGACGGGCTACTCGAACCTGTCTCGCTGGATCGAAGCAGCGCTGCCCTGATCCGGAAATACCGGGACCGGCGCACCAGACTTGCAGGCAAGCATCCGGGCATTCGTCTGGGCCGGTCGCGCCAGGCCGCCCTGTCAGGCCGCCTTGAGGATCGCGGCGGATGTACCGAGTGCGGCCGATGCCTGTGGGGCTGTCCCAATGGCGCCTTCTATACGCCTTCTCTGACACTGACCGCCCTGAAGACGCATCCCCGTTTCACCTATGCTCCGGGGCGGTTCGCCAGTCATTTCGTAACAGCGGGTTCGAAGGACCTGGAAAGTCTGGTTACCTATACTGCCGAAGGGGCCACTGAAGAGATCAGAGGAGAGTCTTTCGTGCTTGCGGCAGGCACGATCAACAGTTCCAACCTGTTCCTCAGGACGATCTTCAAGGCCAGTGGTGAAATCGTGAAACTGCCCGGCCTGATGGACAATCAGCAGGTACTGGCCCCGTTCCTGAACCTGTCCATGTTCGGTCGTCCCTATGATCCGTCATCATATCAGTATCATCAGCTGGCAATCGGCATGGAAACCGATAGTGCGGCAAAATTCGTGCACGGGCAGGTTACGACAATGACAACCGGCAGCGCCCACCCTGTGATTGCGCAGATTCCCCTGGGCATGAGCGCCGGGCGCAAGATTTTCACGACGCTCAGATCGGCTCTGGGGGTCGTGAACCTCAACTTCGATGACACACGCCGGGATGGAAACCATGTGACCCTGGACCCGGGACAAGATGCCGGTGGATGGCCTGCGTTGTCACTGAAATATACATCCCCGGATGGTCAGGATCGGGAAATCAACGACGCCCTGTCGCGGTTGAAGCGGTTCATGCGTGATCTCGGGGCGCCCCTGGTTCCCGGAATGACCCAGATCCGCCGCCCCGGAGCCAGCGTGCACTATTCGGGAACACTGCCAATTTCCCCCGCAGGCGGTGAATTTACCGTTACGCAAAATTGCCGGTCAAATGACTTTGAAAACCTGTTTGTTGTTGATGGTTCGGTCTTTCCGGCGCTTCCGTCCAAGAACCTGACGTTCACACTGATGGCAAATGCGACAAGGGTCGCGACAGAGGCTTTCTAGCGCTGCCACTTACTCTTCCTGTTGGCAGGTTACCCTTCCAGTCGGCGGATCGAGGGCGGTGTCTCCTGACGCCAGCGGGTCGTACCATTCCGTCGATGCAGCCCTTTTCCGATTGGCAAGAAACCCGTTGAAAGGATGCCACGTTCGGACGACAGGTTGCTGTCGCTGCAATCGATATAGATCCGCGTAAAACCCTCATCCGCAAGCGCCCGGCATACATGTTTGAGGATCGCCACATAATACCCCCGGCCCCGCGCGTCGGGCGTGGTAAAGCAATGCGAGACCAAAGCGCAACGCTCTGTCATCGGAAAGAAATAGACATTTACATTCTGCCCGGGCCTTGTCTGGGCAATGGTAACAGGTTTTTCGTTGGCAAATCCGATCCAGACCGCCATGCCCTCATCCATGTGTTTTCGAACGTCCCAGTGAATCTTGTCCTGATTGGCCGCCAGAAACGCTTTGCTGTCCTCATCCAGTTCCGGCCAGCTTTCAAAGCACCGGATCGCCAGCGGCGGCGCCGACGAGATGTCGATTCCCCGCGCCTTGTCATCGCTCATCGCAAAAAGCAGCCGATACTGACCCACAAGACGATCCCTGAGAAGGGACCATATTGTTCTGAACCCGCCAACAATGCCGTCGCGGCGAAAAGATCGTAAAATGAGATTGAGGCGGTGATAGGATGCCATCAGCCGCGACCGCCCTGTCTTCCTTTGCTTTTCAGCCGACCGTCAGAGTTTCGCCGGTTTCTCAAATTTGTTCTCCTCAACAACCTCAATCGCCCGAACAACCGGGCAACCCCCTCACTACTAAAGACAGCAATCGATTTTCATACCTGGATCAAGGTTATATTCACGGACGGCCAGACTATCCCTGCGATTGAACACCACTAACTGACCACCTGAGGTGTTTTACCAATCCCACCCCACTAAGTGGCAAAATGCAATTCATACTATACCCCCGCCAACCCCGGACAGAGGTTCCCTGCTGCGATATCAATCCGCTTCAGGCCTGAAACCAATTGTGAATCCTTTTGTAGGCAGGGCCCAGTATCATGTATAATCAGAAAGCAGGGCCTTCCCGTAATTTCATTCGGTCATTCAAAGGAGTTAAGCCGTAAAGACAGCTAATACATAGAAGCCGAACAAGTAGCCATTGAACATAGCCAGAGTCCGGAAAACGTTTTGCGACGGTCCGCTTTTTCATTCAAGTGCGCTCCAACGATAGTTTTTGAGATGGGCGATGCACAGGCGTCCGCCACTCAATCGTCACGACACGCGCTGTAAGGAAAATAGCCGAAGCCGAACGCAGGCCCAATACCCCGCGGGAGCGGCGAGCCACATGCGCCAGTTCGCCTAAAGCCCGGTCCGATCTCTGCCCTACAAGTTGTGAAGGGTAATAATTAATGAGTTCGATTGTACAAAAAGGGACATTGCGGGATTATATTTCAATCGCCCGCCCAGACCACTGGGGCAAGAATGTATTCATGCTGCCAGGCGCGGCGCTGGCCTTTGCCATCGACAAGCAGGCCAGTCTTGCCGATTTGATAAATCTCCTGATCGGGTTGATCGCAACCTGCCTCATCGCATCGGCCAACTACACGATCAACGAATATCTCGACGGGCGCTTCGACCGGTTTCATCCGACCAAATCCGCCCGGCCATCGGCTCAGGGGCGGCTGCGACCTCAACTCGTGGCAGTGCAGTATGTATTGCTGACGGCAGCCGGGCTGGGATTGGCAAGCCTGCTCAACCCGGTCTTCTTCTACGCCGCGCTGCTCCTGCTGGTGATGGGGCTGATCTATAATGTCGAACCGGTGCGATCGAAGGACAAGGCCTATGTGGATGTCCTGACCGAATCCTTCAACAACCCGATCCGGCTGGTGCTTGGCTGGTCGGCAATCACCACGATCGTCCTGCCGCCATCCAGTATGCTCATCGCCTATTGGATGGGCGGGGCCTATCTGATGGCGATTAAACGCTATGCGGAATATCGGATGATCGGCGATCCTGAACGCGCGGGTCGCTATCGCCGGTCATTTGCCCACTACACCGAAGAAAGCCTGTTCCTGTCGGCCTTCTTCTATGCACTGACCTCCAGCTTTTTCCTTGGCATTTTCCTGATCAAGTACAAGATCGAGTTCCTGATTACCTTCCCGTTCTTCGCGCTTCTCTTCGTGTGGTATCAGCGCATCGCCAACGCCATGGACAGCCCCACGATGAGTCCGGAAAAGCTGTATCAGCAACCCCGGTTCATGGCCTACGTGATCTTTCTCTGCCTGCTGGTGGGTGTACTCTTTTTCGTCGAAGTACCACCTATCCAGTATTTGATGGATCACAGTGTCATTCGGGATGTACGCATCCAGTAGCGATTATCAGAGGCCGGAGTTTACAATATGTCCAAGTTTTTTATCTTCATCATTGTTACGGTGTGTTTGAATGCCACCTCGCAGCTTTTGATGAAGGCGGGTATGAACAAGGTCGGTCAGGCCGAATTCTCGACTTCAAGGATCAGCGCGATGGCGCTGGACGCGATCACCAATCCACTGATCATCTTCGGCCTTGTCACCATGACCATCTCGATGGGGACCCATCTGCTGGCATTGTCGCGCTTCGATGTCAGCTTTGCCTTTCCCTTCATCAGCCTCGCCTACGTGATTGTCGCAGTCTGGGGTTATTTCTTTTTGGGCGAGGATGTGAACGCAACCCGGCTGGTGGGAATTGCGACGATCATCCTCGGCACAATCATAGTCGCACGCAGCTAATTTCGCAGGACCCGGATTTTCAGACATGAGGCATATTATCATCGGCGGAAACGGATTTGTCGGGCGTGAAACCGTCACCCAAATCATTGAAGGCGGACGGGATGAGGCGGTCGTCGTCGATCTGCCTGCTTCCTTTGCCGCTACTCCCCCGGTCAACCATCCGCGCATCAGCGTGCATTCCGCAGATGTTTCGGAACCGGGATCACTCGATCCGATCGCGCTCAGGCCCGATGATGTGGTTCATCATATGGCCACGCAGCTGATCACGCCCAACAAGCCGCGCTTTGGGCGTGACGCATTCTTTCGCAAATGTGCGGTGGACGGCACCGCCGAAATTCTCGCCTGGATGAAACGCAATGCCAACCGCAATCTGGTCTTCTGGAGTACCGATATGGTTTACGGCCCGGTGCTGGAGCAACCCAGGACCGAGGCCCATCCGAAACTTCCCTTCGGGCCTTATGGGCGCTCAAAAGTAGCCGCTGAAGAAATCATTGAGACTGCGGTGGCCGCCGGTGATGTCACGGCCACGATTTTTCGTCCCCGACTGATCCTGGGCTCTGGCCGGCTGGGCATTTTCGAGCTTCTCTTCAAGGCCGTGGATGCGGGGCGACCGATCCCGCTCATTGGATCGGGGCGCAATCGCTTTCAGTTTGTCGCCGTACACGACAGCGCCACAGCCACGCTATTGGCCGCCGAGAAGGACTGTCCAAACGGGGTCTATAACCTGGGCACCGACAATTCACCCAGTTCCTATGACCTGCTGGACCGCTTCCTCAAGGAAACCGGATCCTCCTCGCGGCTGATCCGCACGCCGGGCTGGCTTGTCAAAGGCGTCCTGCGGACACTCAATCTGTTCAAGATCGCGCCGATGGACCCCGAACAGTACGAGATTGCCGATCTGGAAGTCGCGCTTGATACCACGGCGGTTAAACGCGACCTGGGCTGGCGCCCCACCAGTACCGACAATGAGCTACTGCTGGCCGCCTATCAGGCCTACTCCAAACACGACAGAGCGAGTTGAGCCTTGGATACGCTGTCAACACGGACAATACGCATAGCTGGCTGGGCAGCGATCCTGGCAATCCTTGCCGCGACCATTCACGGTATTCTCGTGCATCGCGGGTTGGGACTCGATTTTGCCAATTTCTACGACGCCGGCCGCAAGGCGCGAGCCGGAGAGTTCGGTGGTCTTTATGATCCGTTCGCAACTATCGCGGGTGAACCACCCTTCGGCAACATGACGTTTTTCAGCCTGCCGCTCACCAGCTATTTCTACTGGCCTCTGGCGCTGATGGGCCCCGTCAATGCCGTGATCGTCTTTAAGATATTTTCGGCGGGATCGATTTTTGCCGGGTTAGGAATTCTTTACCGGCACTACCTGAACTTCGTCGGGCAGAATGACCGGGACCGCGCACTGTATTTTGCGCTTTTCTGGATTGCTGCAATGTTCTTTCAGCCATTCTGGACCGTCTTCCAGATCGGAGGCCAGACAACCCCGTTCCTGTTCCTGCTCTTTATTTTGGGCCTCATCGTCTATGAGCGCGAACACTACGTCACGGCCGCAGCGCTGATGGCGCTGATCGTCTGCATCAAACCCGCCTTTGGCCCTGGCGCAGCATTGTTGTTTCTGTTCGCTCCGGCCCGGTTCCGGATCACCGCGCTGGTTTTGGCCGCCGCCACCTTTACAGCCTCTATGCTTATCCTCGGCTGGTCGCCGCATCAGGCGTTTCTGGAGCTGATGCGGGCGGAAAGCGCCCAGGTGCCGCATCCATCCTACAACAGCAACATGTTCGCCTGGCTGGAACCCCTCCTGCTTCCAGCACACCACTACACCTCTGGCGAACCCTTGCCACTTTACCTCCGGCTTTTAGGCATCATCCTGCGATTGGCAGTGATCGCAATTCTGGCATGGGGTGCAATCCGGCTGCGGCGCACCGAGGGCAACACCAGAGCGACACGAAATCATGTCTTCATAATCTGCATGCTGGCTTCGCTCGTCTATTCACCGGTTGTCTGGGGGCATTACCTGATGATGTTCTTCATTCCTCTGGCGCACCTCATTGCGTTTCGGCGGGAATTCCCGCTGATTGCGTGGCTTTTGGTCGTCGCGGCAGTTCTTGTTGCGCCAATCCAAAACCTTCTGATCCTCAACCAGGTTCTGAAACTGCCTTTTGCCAACGCCGACTGGTTTCCGTTGTACATTGCGGGCGCACGCAGCCTGTCGATGCTGCTTTTGATGATAGTGATGATCCTGTTCGCTCGCGCTTGGACGGCCACCTATCGCGACCACTCCTGGCGACTCTAGGCGTTCAGTCCCGGCATCAATGAGCTCTGGCACGAAGGAAAAAGCGCTTCATCACAAGTGTCATCGGCTTTTCGACAAAAGAGAACATCAGGCATCCCGCTAAAACGCTGCAAACCAGACACATCAATGAGAGGATATCGGAATTGATGGGCAGCAAGACAACAGACGACACTTTGTAGAATGCGGGAATGGTCAGTATCTGGACAAGGTACACACTGTAAGACGCATCTCCCAGATAAGTCAGAAATCTGTTTTTGATTTGCTTTGTGTACAGCAACCCAAAAACAATGAAAAAAGACGGGATACCCCAAATAATCACGCGATTTGATTGGTTGAATTCTGTTTCACCTATCAAAGAAAGAGACAAAAGCGCAAATCCGATCAGGAATATTGAAAACCCTGATTTTTCCCCCACCTTAAATCCATTGTTATAAATATACGCAATCGCCATGCCAAAAATAAATTCCATGGAAATAAAGTCACCGGAAATAGTGGAAACGGCCATCAAAACGCAGGTTACCAGCAAGAAAATGTGGCCCCATGACTTAATCAGCAATGACAAGCCAAAAATCAGATAAAACAGCATCTCCCATTCCAACGTCCATCCCACATACACAATCGGAGGGCCGCCGGTCAAAAGCAGTGAGGTAAATGTGAATGATGACAGGATCGTCAATGGGGACATTTCCATCGACCTGAAAACCCCCGGAGCAGAAAAATATATTGCAATAACAAATAGTGTAATCAGCCAGTATATCGGGACAATACGCAAGACACGAGATTCAAGAAACTCACCTACACTTCGCCGCCTTTGCATTTGCGTGTGCAGCATGACGAAACCCGATATCACAAAAAATATATCGACACCATTTGCACCCCACCCGGACAGAAAATGCAGAAGATCAGTCCCCTGCCCGTATGCCGAAGAGGTTTTTATGACATGGAGAAAAACCACGTTAATAGCAGCAAAGGCCCGTAATACTTGAATATTGTTGATCATTTAACTTTCAAGAAACCCTGCCAATTACTACCCCGCAAACACTACCATCCGATCAGATTTTCGCCTACCCAAAAACCCAGTCGGTGTTTGCATCATGGAACATCCGCGAGACATTCGGCAGTGCTGCAAACAAGTCATATATATTGTCTATCTTGCCCCCAAGCACTGAATATAATCCCGGCACTGAGTGGTGCGCGTGCAAAAAAATCGGCCGGCCATCATCAAACTCATTCATTTCCAGCACGGATTTGGTGGTGAACAAAGATTTTTTCAGTTGGGCATCCTTCATCAAAGGAAGGTATCGCTCGGAATCCTTGACCATGTGGCGCCACCTGGAGCGCGGCTGAATCTTCTCTGGCGTGCTGGAAATCACCCCATCATCGTACCGCCATGAAAAATGAGGCGTGTATCGAACGTGGGTAAGGGAATAGCAGCCCTCGGCAGGAAACGGCATGACTGAAAAGAACGGGCCATCCATTACAGTTACACCGAGTTGAGACAGTTCTTCGGGTGTTTCAATCAAGACCACCTCGGTCAGCTCATTTTTGGCCTTCATCGCGTCATGCGGGGCGGGGCGCCCCAGATGATTGAGGCGTGCATAAGTGGCATTGAAAGCGGCATCTGCGAAATGAGTCTGGCCATCTGCCAATGTGATCTGCAGTCCGCCACCTTCTGCTGGCTGGGCAGAAACAACTTCTGCTCCTCTGCGAATGTCGATTTGCGCTTTAAGCATGCGCTCCTCAACGATGTCCCTTAACTTGAAAGCGTCGAATGCAAATTCATCACACTGGAACACATCCTCGATCATGTCGTTTGCAAAAAGCGCCTTTTGTGCCGGAGAGGCCGGGCGGATTGGTGTGCCCATATGACTGAACATCTGAAAGAATCTTGCGGCGCTGGTATTGGAGTTTCGCCGGGAAATTGCATATAGCATCTGAAAATCTTCGACGATCGCATCACTGAAATCGTTCATGAAGCGGCGATAAAGTATGGTAGATCGCTTGGCGGTGGCAAAGCTTCTAGGATAGTGGAACCCGACGTGGACACGAGCCTGATTCACAAATGAAGCCTGCGTGAAAAGCTCCGTTTCACGTTCAAACAGCGTTACATTCCTCGACAGACTTCGAAGATAAAGCGCAATGCAAGCGCCATAAAACCCTCCACCTATTACTATGAAACGCGGGCTCATGCGCACCTCAATTCCTAGGGTGGTACTGGCGCGTCAAAGTGCGCCAAAGAACAACCAACAGATCCCGGTACCCTTTGACGCTTGAGATCTTCGTGGGAACTTTCTGGCCTTTTGGATAGCTTCGGGTGGTCGGAATCTCTTTGACCTTCATATCAAGCTGAGAGGCGCGCACAGAAAGATATGCCAACAGCTCATAGTCTTGAAACACATCGCGAAACGGGGCAACGCGCGGGTCCGTCAAGTATCTCCGGCTGTAGGCCCGAAACCCCTGAGTTGTGTCCGTCAGCCAGTGACGGGCCGCCAAAGACAAAACCGGCGCATGAATTAGCCTGATTGCCATCAACCGCAATATGGGGGTGTTTATTCCCTTGCCCTGCCTGAGAAACCTGGACGCCTGCGCATAATCAACCCCGCCATCGAGGGCCGCAGAAAATTCCGGAATACTCTCGACCGAGTCTTTGTCGTTTCCGTCAATGGTAATGATGCCCTCATACCCTTCCAGCAAGGCCCATGCGTATGCCATGCGTAGCTGTGCCGACAGTTTCCCCGCTGCAGTCTTGATCAGCAGCGCACGCATCCCCAATTCGGCCAGCATCTTTTCGTCGGTTGAGCCATCCGTCGAGCCGCCATCGGCCAACACGGTGTCGTATTCAGCCAGCAAGCCCGATGCCTGCATCTTTCCCAGCTGCGCATGGATGCGCTCTCCTTCGTTTATGACCGGGATAATCACGACGTACCGGCTTTTTCTGGGACCAAACAGCACTGTCTGGTGTTCAGGTATCTCCCAGTCTGAATGCAGCTTGGTCATGATTGAGCCAACCAATATTGCGCAAGTTCAGCACAGCGCGAAATGACAGCGCCAGTGTCTTTTTCAGGTCGGCGCATTTCAACGGTCGCTATCCCGGAATACCCTGCGCTCTGAACAGCAGCCAGCACGCGGCCCGGAAACGGATCCTTCTCGTCGAGAGGGGCAAGATGAGGTCGGCTAAGATGCAAATGCCGGATCAGGTGCGCGTGTTTGGCGATCTCGCTCTCGGTGTCTCCCGCCATTGCCATGTTACCCGTGTCTACAACGAGGCCCACAGCGGGGTGATCGACCTGCCTCACGACCTCGGCAGCCTCCTCAAGATTGACCATGAAATCGCAACCATAGTCCAACGCATTGGCTTCAATGCAGAATACTGTGCCGGCATGCGCAGCAATTTCACCTACTTCGCGAAAAACAGGGACTGCCAAAGCGCATGCTTCGGAGAAGCTGAGTTGCCCTTTAAGCCTGTTCTTCGGAGATCCGAAAACCAGCGGACCGGCTCCCAATCCGCTGGCAAAACCAATAATTTGCCTAAGATAGTCCGTCAGTTCCCGCCTTTGATCATCGGTGCCGAACAAATGCAGGTCATGGCGACCGTAAAGCAAGGCCTGCATACTGCGTATCGGCAATCCGGCGGCAGCCCAATGTTCCCGTAAACTCTGAATTTCCCGGGGAGTTGCAGCCAAAGGTGCGTGGTGCAAGCGAGCCGGAGCGACCTCGATGGCTGTGATCCCCGTTTTCGCAAGAACATCCGAAACTAATGCGTCTTCATCCACATTCCAGGCAATATTTGAGAACGCAAGCTGCATTAAGCTTTCCAATCCCGGGAAAAATCCCGAATCCGGCCGAGCGTTTCCATTGAATTTTCCAGATACACCCCGGACCGGCCCCACAGCGCCGCATATGCAGTCTGCATGTCGTACCGGACCGGTTCACCAGACGTCATTTCCCGGACTTTTTCACCAGTGATGCATTCAAAAACTTCCGCCACCGAAACCGGCTCTGTCGCGATGTTTATCAAGGGGTGCCCGGACGACAAAATAGTCGCCATGTCACTACGGAGACGCCTCAGATCGTAAAACTGAAATGTGGACTTCGCATGCAATCCGGAAACATCCCGGTTTTCCAGCAAATCAAATATCAGGTTCTTTTTAAGACCTCTCCCAAACAGCCCCGGCAAGCGTATGATAACCGCCTTTTCCCCAAATCTGTCTTTGACAAACTCTTCAACCCGGTACCTGTGAAGCCCGTAAGGATGTAACCCATCCGTCGATATCGCGCTGTTTTCATTCACGTTTTCCGCATTCTTGTATACGTCCACCGTAGAAATCAAAACGAAACGCTCTGCCTCGACATCCGCCAGAACATTCAGAAGATTTTCAATCCCCTCCCAATCTTCCTTCGGATTCTTATTTGACCACCATTTAACGGCCTGAACTCCGGCGCAAAAAACCTCGGAAAAATGCTTTCCTCGTGCCTCATGAATATTTTTTGAGTTGTACCGGGCGTCAATTTCATTCCCGTCAATATTTGAACCCACAAATCCGGAGTAACCAATGAGTGCCCGCATCTTTATTTTCCGTTATCCACGATTTCGATATTGAGGTTGGATGCCTGCGCAAATAAATCCGAATTGTTTATTTCCAGTGCAGGTGTCTCCCCCACCCGGGACTGGGAGGATCGAAGCAATCGCAGCATGCCAATCGACATCGCCGCCAGAACGCCAAAATTGGCTGCAAACAATACGGACAGGACCAATGACAAAGAGGTCCACCCGGCGGAAACGTCATCCAGCAACACCCAGACGAACAATGCATAGATCGTGTAGGACAGGCTGAACAGGCAGAGAACCATGGTGAACAGCGCAACGCCGACCAGCAATCTGGGTGCTGCTGTTGAAACAAGATAGGCAACTATTTGTGTCTTTCGCCTTAGCGCATCAAGACGCCGGAGATCATGATCCTCCGAGGTTGAAATGCGCGCCTCACGGAATTGGTCACTGAGCGTCACCAGGCGGAAATATCGAAAGAGTCCGCCCCCCTCAGTGATACGGGCGGCGGCCGACCGGCTAAGGCAGAGTGCCCGCAACACATCGGTTTCTATCTGCCTGCCCAGAAACGCAAACAGAGAGAGTTGAATGCATTTCAGTATCATACGGCTTGGGAAATAGCCTTTGGTTACCGGCGAAACCGATTTCACGATCTCAAAATTTCCGTTTAGGCATTCGTCAAGAAGCGTTTCTATGGACTGGATGGAGACCGACTGCGTTGCGTCGCAATAGATAATATCTCCTATAGACAGAGAGAGACCCTGGTAAATCAATTCATCATACTGGTGCCTGTTCTGAAAAACTATGCAGCGCAAGTTCTCCACACCGCTCACATTCTCTTTGATTTTTCTCAACCAGGCGGCGCCCGGCGCGGCAGCCAAAAGCAGGATTTCTGCGAATTCAAATTTTCGCACGATATAATCGGACACCATTTTGAGAGCTGAAATATCCTCAGTGGCATTTCCTTCGGAAATCAATATGAACGAGACCAGATTCTCTTTTTGCGCAATAAAAATATCGGAAGCTTTGGCTGTCGATCGGGGGTGGAACTCAGGAGTCATTTTCATTCTCCACAGGTTCTGTCAGCAGGGCGGGAAACACTCTTTTTCCTGGCGTCCCCTCCAGTTGAACAGAAATTCTCTCTGTCTGACTACCGTGCATGTTAAGCCTCCTAATAGGGACTTGGAAATCCGAGATCTTCATGAGTTACATGCAAGACCGGTCGGTCGGGAAATGCGGACATGACTGCCTGGTTGCTGTCCTCTCCCAGATCTTTGGCAAACACTGGCCGGTCGGGAGAAAGAAACGGGTCGTTCAAAAATATTGCCGAACCGTGATTACCTACACCTTCGGAATAAAATACAAGCGGAGCCGGTTCGTTGTTTGCCGAGGTCAACTGCAGATTTCGAAAGTGCCCATGGTACCCGCGATGGTGATGGTACCGCGTTGCCCCGCGATAGCTCAGGAAGACGGTCGCGCTAACAAGAGACAATATGACCACGCACCAAAGCAGCCCCGTTCCGCCATTGTCGATTTCAAATTGCTTCAACCGTTCTGAAATCTCCTGCAGCCCACGAACTGTGAAATACACAAGAGGCAAGAGCCCGACATACCAGTATCTGGGGCCAATAAAGTAACTACCAGAAAACCAATAGAAAAAGTAGGCCGTGAAAACTGCTGTCAAAAGTACGGCCATCGCATAATCCGCGCGGGCCGGCCGACTCCATATCCAAAAAAACCAAAAGAAGGCTAATGATCCAATACCCCAGCCGAACAAATCGGTATGCAAAGAGTTGAAGTTGTTCAGCGTGTTGATTGATGCCTCGTAAACTGAATGGCCTGGCGTAATCAGTTCCATTTCCCCAAAACCAGAGGGTGGTCCGATCTCTGGCCCAAACCCAAGCCGGTTCGCAAACCCTTCCCTGACCCAGGTTTGTTCAAAATACTCTGCCATTGGCGCCGCCAGCGGATCGCCTGTCATCAAGTAATTGTATGGAAACACTAACCCCCCGATGAGTGCGCACCCCGCACAATAGGGTAAAAGCACGGTCAGGTAGCGCGCGCGTCCGAGCCCGGCAATCAGAACAATCCCAGTGGAAATCCCCACAGCCAGCCCATCAAGAGGCCGGGTCAGAAAGACCCACCCCATGGAAGCCCCCGCGCAAAGCGCAAGAAGCCAGGACATTCCAGCGGCACGCCGATACGCACTTAACAGCAAGCGCCATGCAAGTAACACCAGAACACAGACAATCGGATGTGTCATCAGGCTTGCCGACATGGCGATAACCCACGGCGAAGTTGCAACCAGAAAACTACTCAACCGGGCGTAGCGGTCTTCGAACAGCTCACTGGCTATCGCATACGTCAACATAACTAGGACTGCGCCCATCAACGGATTTATCAGCCACGGAATCCCAGCCAACACACCAACCGAGAGCACCGCCGGCCAACCCGGAGCCAACACGGAAAACCATCGGCCGTCATGTGATGAAATCTGGAAATGATCGAAGGCTGGCCTGACTTCCGGTGGCAGCGCCTCGACCCAAAGAGCGCCGCCGGCATAGGTCTGCGCCTGAAACATATACGATACTTCGTCGGAAACATGCGCGATCCTCTCAAACGAAAACCAACACAAAACAGCGCTTGCAAAAAATGTGAACAGCGCTTGCAAACGGACATCCAGCAAATAGTCCAGAAGGCGCAGGTTGCGATTGCCGGGCAGGCAAATGGCGATTGCGCATACCGTCGTGAAATTCGCCACCAGTACCAATGAGTACAGTCCGATCTGCACAAAATATTCCTGTAACTCCCCCAGCCGCAGAAAGTTCAGTATCGAGACAGAGAATCCGGCGCTCAACAAGACAAAGACCGTTAGCCGAATTATCCCCAGGCTTGACAGAATCCTGCCGATTTTCGCCTCACCATAATGGCGCGAAACAATCACCCAGGAACCAAGCAGTTGCATCGCGATCAGAATATACATCGCGAGTTGAACCGGGGACTGAGGGAGAAAAATCAGCTCGTTGTACCAAAGTGGAACAGAAACATAGAGTTGGGCAGAGTTCCCCAACAACAGCAGGAAAACCGAAAGCGCGAATGCCATTGTGGTCTGAATCAGCAAGACACCAAAAACTAATAAAGACACTCCGACACTTGCCAGAAACCACTCTCTGAGGTTCCCGCCGAACAATTCAGTAATGAATACAATGCCTAAAAATGCCACGCCAATCGCCATCAGCGCGGCACCCATATTTTTCCGAGCCCGCCCTGGCGGATTGTTTGAAACACAGGAAGTTGAAAAAAATCTAAACAACCGACGTATCACTTTTACACACACTCAAAACCTTAGCACTAATTCTCCGATATCCTAAGTTCAGTTTCTAAAAGCCCTTTGAGACTGGCTGCGCGATTTTCTTTTCCGCCTCCAACTCGACCACCGGCCTCTTGCCGTGCACAACGGGAACGACCGAAGAATCGGCCAGCCCGGGACTCGGTCCACAAACGTGTCATGAGCTGACCGGACGACACACTTGGCCTCCGGTCAAAAATATCCCTTCAGCTTGCGGGCGCGCTTCATGTTGGAAGGGAGCGATATGACAGCCCTCGCCAGTCTGGCCAGTGACCGCATTCCCGGAATCACCTTGAGCGCGGCCATGCCCTTTGATGCTTTCAACAAGTTTTCGTAGGCTTGATTATCCGCATGTCTGTAATCTTTTGCCTGTAGATCCTTCCCGCCGTTACCCGTCGGAACGGATACAACGGCAGTTGCTTTCCTGTTCACTTCGAACACAACAAAGGATTCGAAAAACCGAATTCCCCAAACCCTCTTTTCAGAGGAATCTGATATTATCTGGGAAAACCGATGGTTGATGCGATCAACCATATTCATGGCATATTTGATGAATGACCGGTGCTTGAGCCCGAAACCTTCCATATACGATGTGTGGGTATCTTCGACCACAAGCAGCCCACCGTCCTTGATATGCGGCAACAGACATTCGGTGGTGACGATTTGCTGTTCGTAGGTATGCCCCCCATCATCCAGAACGATATCGATGTCACCGACTTCCTTTGCGATCTTTTCCAGAAAGGCGGGATCGCTTTGGCTGCCTATGTAAATTTCAAAGCCTTCTTCCTCCCAACGCTTCGCGTCAGGGTTCAGTTCAACACCAATTATTCGCGCCTCAGGCCCGAAGAACTCACGCCACATGAACAAAGAGCCGCCACTCAGCACCCCGATTTCAATGAATGTGATATTCTTCCCTGCGTAAGGAGCAAAAAGCGTATCGTAAACGTCAAAGTAAGTTGAATGTTTGCTGCTGCTATACGGGCTGTTCATATACGCTTGATAGCTTTTTGAGTGCATTGGCATTCCCTCAGAATTCATTTCAGACATCCCGTAATTGAAATCGAAAAGCGAGGCTGTTTCCCATACCTCAGTTCGTGTGAGTGTTGGTGCGCGATCATGTTACGATACAAACTATCTTTCTCAATCTATCATCAGGCCACGACACGTTGGTGGCGCGCCGCTGTTGCACGGGCCTGAAATTGGTCGCCCGTACACCGGAGAGATTGCCTCAATATGTCAGGTTTGAAAAGTTTCCGGTCGCCATCAAGTTTCAGTTTGCACCCTGTTATTAAGAGCGGGCGCGCCTGTGTGATCGGCTTTTCAGGTAAATGAGAACAGCACATTAAGAACGCTTGCACCAAGGTTTGCAAGCTGACAACGCGCTTGGCCAGAAAAAGCATGGGCGGGTTCCGAAGCCCGGAACCCGCCCATGTCGCGGTGATCAATCACCTGTTTTTTTGACTATTTTCGCCGTTATGCGAACAAATCGTAGTACTGATCCAGCGACCCATCAACGAACTGCACTGCATCTTCGATTGCAAAAGCGTCGACACTGTCACCAAGGAACCAACCCTTTTCCCGGCCACCAACGAAGTCGAAATCCGTTTCGGTTTCATCAAGCACCAGAACGCCGTCGACCGATACCTGAAGGCGATCAGATTCCTGATCAACCATCAGGGTCACCTGATGAGTTTCGCCGTCGTTCAGGCCAATATCCTTGATCTTGAACCCATCGCGGAACCCGCCATCGTTGTTGTCGACCTTAGCGACCAGATCGCCTTTTTTGTTCACCTTGAGACCGAAGTTCGAGGGATTCCAGGCAAGCCGCTCAGCACCGGTATCACCTTCGTCCCGAGCAACCGCGACCGAGAAGCAAATCTGCCCGGAATTCTGATATTCCTCCAGCAAGCCAATGCGTCCGCGACCATCCTGTTCGCTTATGTCGATCAGATTACCGGGAAGGGCCGCAACTGGCGCCTGTTCTTCTTCGCCGGTATCGGGCTGCTGCTCTTCGCCGGTATCGGGCTGCTGCTCTTCGCCGGTATCGGGCTGCTGCTCTTCGCCGGTGTCGGGCTGCTGCTCTTCGCCGGTGTCGGGCTGCTGCTCTTCGCCGGTGTCGGGCTGCTGCTCTTCGCCGGTATCGGGCTGCTGCTCTTCGCCGGTGTCGGGCTGCTGCTCTTCGCCGGTGTCGGGCTGCTGCT
>NZ_JBQFSG010000014.1:0-80319 GCF_056537885.1 Ruegeria sp. BJ6
AGGTAGAGATCTTTATTCTCGGCAAACCTCACAAGGCCAAAATCCTCGAAAAACCGCCGTTCGACCCAAAAGGCCAAAGATTGCGCGACGTTAAGACATCAGTTCTGGAAGGTGCAAAATGACCGGAACTTTCGAGCGCGTGGCTGACTTTGCCCTTAAGCGCAGGGCGGATGAAATGCCGGAAAGCGCGCGCGAGGCGGCTGCGCTTATGATGCTGGACACCCTCGGCATTCTGATCGCTTCCGGCCCGATGGAGGCCGGGGTGATTGCCCGTGATACCGCCGCACTGCTCTATGCCAGCACCGACCCCGCCTATAGCGCGCGGATGATGTTTGACGGCCGCCAGGTCAGCATGGCGGGCGCGGCTTATGCCGCCGCAACCCAGACCGACAATCTGGACGGGCATGATGGGTACAACCCGACCAAGGGGCATATAGGGGTGGTTGTGATACCGGCCCTTGCCGCACTGGCAGAACATTACCCCGTTTTGTCCGGTCCTGATGCGCTGGCCGCAGTGATCACTGGATACGAAATCGCGGGACGGGCCGGTTTGGCCCTGCACGCCACCGTAAGCGATTACCACACATCCGGTGCCTGGAATGCGCTTGGCGTTGTTGCAATGGCCTCGCGTTTGCGCGGCCATTCACAGGAACAGATGCGGCAGGCCATGGGGATCGCGGAATACCACGGCCCCCGCAGCCAGATGATGCGTGAAATTGCCAACCCCACCATGCTGCATGACGGGTCTGGCTGGGGCGCGATGGTGGGTATGTCCGCCGCCATTCTCGCCGAACGTGGCTTTACCGGAGCACCGGCAATCACCATCGAAGAGGACCGAGCCGCGCCGTTCTGGCAAGATCTGGGACAGTTCTGGCAGATGGAGCATCAATACGTAAAACCCTATCCCATCTGCCGTTGGGCCCATGCCGCGATCGATGGGACCCGCGCGATCATGCTGGATAACAACCTAAGCCATGATCAGGTGCAAAACGTCCGGGTCAGTAGTTTTCATCAGGCCGCGTGCCTGTACCCGGGCATGCCTGGAACGACCTCGCAGGCGCAATATTCGTTGCC
Source organism: Ruegeria sp. BJ6 (assembly GCF_056537885.1). Classification (NCBI taxonomy): domain Bacteria; kingdom Pseudomonadati; phylum Pseudomonadota; class Alphaproteobacteria; order Rhodobacterales; family Roseobacteraceae; genus Ruegeria; species Ruegeria sp. BJ6. The sequence goes on from NZ_JBQFSG010000014.1 coordinate 1,075, forward strand.
CTTCGCCGTTGCCGTCCAGATGGTTTATGGCCGTATTGGCGTTGAAAATATCTCCGGCGCTGGGTTGACCGATCCTATTGTTTCGCAAGTGATCAAGCGGATCGAGGTGGGTGAAAGTGACAAACACAATGCGCGGTTCCCACAGGGACGATGGGCGGATGTTCAGATCTCAACAACGGATGGCCGCGTATTAGAGTCTGGTGACACCCACGCCCGCGGCGGTCCCGAGGCGCCCCTAAGCCAGAGCGAAGTCGTAGAAAAATACATGGAGTTCGCAGCCCCCGCCATCGGAGAACGGCGTGCATCCGCCATTCGCGACGCCGTATTCGGCCTTACAAGGCCGGACAGCGCGTTTTCCGATCTGGCCGATCTGTTTTATGACGCGCCCAGTGCCTGAAGTGTTACACAAACCCCGAATAGGGGACGTATAGCACCCTTGGAATTGCTGCATTCATGCCGCATGGCCAATCGTCAGACAACAGACAGCGACGCGATTGAGCGCCTTGATCTGGTCACATCAGGAAAGGGCGTCAAGCATGTTTGCAATGACCTCTCTGGCCTGGCTGCTGTCCCGGAGGATGTCTGTGGAACTCGACAACGGGGTTTCGGGTTGCCACTCTACGGTATTGGACAGATCGTCGGTCATTGCAGCGATTGATCCGAATTTCCCGACATTCTTCCGATCTGTATCGGGTACTGCCCCCGCAAGCCACCAGTAACGCTCTGCATCTTCCGATGCGTCCAGAACGTCCAGCAATTCAGCCGCCGCAGCAAAGTCTCCTGCTTGCGCTAAGGCTCTCGCGCGGAGGCGCAGGGAAGAAACGGACTCGTTTTCGGCAATTTCAAGCAAAGCCTGATGGGGCCTGCGTGACAACAATGCCGCCTTGGCCCGAATCTCTGCCCGGGCCGCGCGCATGGCCCTGTCCTGCGGTCGGTCTGAAAACGCAATCGCCCTTGCGGCGAACCCCAGAGAGACAAGGCGATCTGAAATTGCCGTGGCGGTTTCAACTGACAACGTATTCAGATCACCGCTGGTCATGTTGACTCCGTAGCGCAGAAAAGCGATGTCATCCGACCGTTCCACCAGTAGCATCATGGTTTGATCATGCGTCCTGTTCCAATCCGGTTCAGGCATATCCGGGCGGATTTTGCCAAGCTGCAATACGGCCTCATCAAATTCTTGATGTAGCGCCAGTGCCAGTACATGGCTCATTCTTACCGCAGGGCCGATTTCCGAGCGTCGGAATTGCAGGGCATATGCTGAGATCAGATCAAGCTCGGTCGCGGAAACCGCACCGCGTTCTGTCAGCCGTTTTTTGATCAACCTGACCATTGCAAGCGGAGCCTCGATCTCTGCTGCAGGTTCTGCAATGACTTCTAGCAGGATCGATTCTTCTTGTGCCGGGTTGCCTTCGATGGCGGCAATCCCTGCCTTGGCCAACCGGTATTCCGGTTCATTGTCGTCCTCGATCCGATCGACAGAGCGCAAAACCCGCCTCGCCGCTTCAGGCTTGTTTGCATCAAGCAGAATATCCGACAAGACACTTCCGTATTGGCGTCGCAGATGATTCGGCAGCCGCGCGAACGCTCTTTCGATTTCGCCGCTGTCGATGCCTTTTTTAAGGCTCCGGTCGGTCAATACGGCCCAAAGCGCGGCATCCCCAACGCATCCCTGCAAGCCAGAGAAAGGATTGTCGCGCTGTTGAGGGCCATTTTCCGCTGCCCGTGCGATTGCCTGAATACGCGCGACGTCACTGGTCGGATCATCAATCAGCGCAACAAGCTGACCCGCCTCGAAGCCAAAGCCGAAATAGGCGTAGAGCTTTGCAAGCCTGATGGCGTTGTCTTCGTTCAGCCGATCGAATTCCTGATATAAACCGCTGCGCAAATTCGCCACCTGATCGGAAAAAGACCCCTCGCCTCCCCAGCTTTCGAAGTTGAGTTCGTGATTGGTAATGCAGTTCTGCTCAGACCCTAATAAGGGAATTTCTATATCTGGGCGCCCAAATCTTTCATCATAGACTGAGCTGATCGACATATTGAAAGGCACGGGATCGGTTAAAAGGTTCGGGGCTGGTTCGAGCGTTGACGTACGTCTTGGCCCGACTGCGGCAAGCTTGAGGTCGATGGCCTGCCTGTCGGCCCCCTGCAGAAACCGGGACATCAATCGATGTTCAATACGTTGTCCCGAAAGCTCATGCAGGGGAGGCAGGATATCCTGTCCGGGTATCCATTCGATCTGGTTCGTATCTAAGTTAGGGGTCGGGGTTTGTCCCAGGTCGGACTGGGCATGCTCGGGTAATTCGGTGATCTCGGGTTCGCCGGTGGATATGTCGACCACGATCATCGTGTCATCATGAAGAAAAGCCCGGGCTACGCACGCACAGCCAAATTCCATTTCCAGACCACCACCGGGCCGTTTTTGGCCGAGCGACAACAGGCGCCCATCTGACAGACGCTGGAAAACGCCCTGGGTCGCAAATGTTACGTCCGTTATGTTCACGGACAAGGTCGCACCCTGTGCATGGGTAGCAAGCGACCAACCGGTTCCACCGGGCACCCTTATTACAAGGCGAGTAAAAGACCCGTGCTCACCCGACCGGACGGTGAGTTCCTTGGCCGCCAATGGCCCAACAACCGAAACCCACACGACAAACGCAAGCAATACCCGGATCATGCTGCCGCCTGCTTCAACCCCTTGAGCGCATCCTCAAGTTCGGAGAATTTGGGCCGATTGTGCGACGGGGTGTTCTGACGACCAACCTCGATGCACATGGCAGGGTTGTGATTGTGAAGGTTGGCAACCAAGACCTCTTTGATCAGTTGATAGAAGTGGCTGTCCTCTTCAACGACGGCCTTCAGCTTGCCCGCAAATGGCCCCACCAGCCCGTAGGCCAGAAAGACACCCAGAAATGTTCCAACCAACGCGCCACCGATCAGCTTTCCCAGAATCTCGGGCGGCTGATCAATGGAGCCCATCGTTTTGATGACCCCCAAAACCGCCGCAACAATCCCCAGCGCAGGCAAACCGTCCGCCATTGTTTGCAGCGCATGACTGGAATGCATGGCGTGATGGAAATTGGCCTCCATGCGCTTTTCAAGCACTTCCTCGACCTGATGCGGGTCATCATAGTTCATCGAGGCTGATCGCATCGTGTCACAAATCAGATCAACCACCTCACGGTCAGACTGAATTCTGGGATAGTCGGAAAACAGGCTGGAGTTGTCAGGGTCTTCGATATGCTGCTCTACCTCGACCGGGTTGGCGCGGGCGATCCGGATCAGGGAAAACAGCAGACACAGCAGATCCCGATAGTCGTCAGGCTTCCATTTCGGGCCTTTGAAAACTTTTCCAACGTCTTTGAGCGTATGTTTGATACCGCCTATGTCGTTGCTGATCAGAAAGGCACCGACAGCAGCGCCGCCGATCATCATAATCTCGTACGGCAAAGATTTCATAATGATGGTCATCTTGCCACCGGCAGCCAGATATCCGCCGAAAACCATGGCGAAGATGACGACAATCCCGACAATACCGATCATGTTCTCTCTCCAGCGAAGTGTATGTTCGTGTTCCCGGTCATGCTAGTTTCTGGGGGCCGAGGCATTGCGCCCGGCAAGCACGACACTGATGGTGTAAGCTGCCTGCGGGCTGAGCCCGGCCATGACGCCAGCCGCCGCGTCGGGCGGCATGCGGGCAAGAAACCCGGCGGCGAAAACCGGATCCATTTCCTCGAAAAGGGCGGCGGCGTCCTTGGGCTTCATGTTCTGATAGACATCCGTCAGACGGGCCAGGTCGTCTTCGGCCGCCTCGTCTGCCAGTGCGAGTGTCGCGCGCAGCGACTCTTCGGCGTGTTTCAGGGCAGCGAGCCGGGTTTCAATGGCCTTGTCCGCGATTTGCAGTGCTTTTTCACGGTCCTGAAAATCCGCTTCGCGCCGTTTCAGCGCATCTTCACGACGCAACAGCTCCTGCAACAGAACCTGCATATCCTCGGCGGGTGTTTTCATCCGGGCGGGGTCGGGCCTGTTTTCCGGCTGCGCCTCCAACTCGCGGGCCAGCGCCGGGCCAGCCTCTAATCCCAGACGAATTACGGCAGAGCCGATCATCAGAACGGATATCAGGAACAAAACGCCGCCTCGCGGTCTTGATCCATCCCCGGTCGGGCGTTTCCGGATCATTGATTTGCCTCGACCTGCTCGCGCTCATGCCGGAAAAACATCAACCCGCCCGGTGTGGCCCGAGGATGAGAGTCTGCGCCCGATTCGCCGTTGTTGTCTGGTCCCGGTTTCGCCGTTTCAGGGTCTACGGAGGGTGTTTCCAGCGGATCATCGGGAATCACGTCATGCATCGACGCCATCATCAGCTCCAGCCGTTGCGCGACTGATTCTCCTCTTTTCGTCAGCTCCTCCAGCGCCACCCCCGACCGGTCCGCTGCTGTTCGGGCCGACTCCAGAGATTTCCTGAGTTCTTCGACCTGAGACGACAAAACGGCCACCGCACCGCCGACACCCTGTTCCAGATTGGTGAACCGTTTCAGGCGCCGCGCCAGAACAAAGCAGTAAAGGCCCGCCCCAAACGCGCCCGCAGCAAGAAGAATATCCGCGATCAGCTCCACCTTCGCCTCCTAGTTCAGTACAAATTCCATCACCAGCACATCGCGCACGCGGCCTTCGCCCATGACGATGTTGATGCGCCGCAGCAGGTGGCCGCGCATCCGCGCCAGTGCCAGCGGGTCTTGCAGGTCCGTAACCTCGATGGCCCTCAGGTATCCGTTGAGCACATCCATGATTCGGGGCCGCATCTTTTCGACATCGGCGGCGTATTCGGGGTTTGCCTCCAGCTGGGCGTGAAACTTGAGATGCCTTGAATTGCCCGCGTTCAGGGACACGATCACCGGAGGCAGATCCACGAACACCACATCAGGCAGACCCTTCGCCCCGGATTTTCCCATATTCTCGCCACCCTTGGCCTCCTGCGCCCCGACGTCCCCGCCGATGGGTAAAAAGCCTGCATTGGTCAGGGCGAATCCGCCGGCAGCCCCGGCCACGGCCAGTACCACGCCTATGATCAGCCCTTTTTTTCCCGGTTTTCCGGTGGGAGCAGCCTCATCAGCTGTCGCGTCGGTCATGGCACCCTCATCTGTCTGTTCGGGTCAGTCATAACCCCGCAGGGACTAACCGATTGTTAAGGGCAATCGTTCAAACAGAGGACGCGCCGCACAGAAAGTCGGCGGGACGGAGGTGAACGTGCAGCAGATCGGAACGGTCTGGACCGGCTTGAACAGACGCAAACAGATAATTGTTGTTGCAGCAGTGATTGTTGTCTTTCTGAGTGTTCTGGCCATGTCGCGGCTTGCGGTCAGGCCCTCGATGACCCTGCTCTATTCCGGTTTGGACAGCGGTGCGGCCGGTGACGTCGTGGGTGCGCTCGACCAGCGCGGCATACGGTATGAAGTGCGCGGGGGGGCTATCTACGTTCCAGATTCGCAACGGGATGAATTGCGACTAACGCTGGCCAGCGAAGGATTGCCCGCAAATGGCAGCGGTGGCTACGAACTGCTCGAATCGCTCAATGGTTTCGGCACTACTTCGCAGATGTTCGATGCCGCCTATTGGCGTGCGAAAGAAGGCGAACTGGCACGCACGATTGTCGGCAGTCCCCATGTCAATCAGGCGCGGGTTCACATCGCGACCGGGTCGAACAACCCGTTCCGGCGCGAGGTTGAACCGACGGCGTCGGTCTATCTCGTGGCGTCCGGCGCACAGGTTACGCCGGCGCAAGCCAAAGCCGTCCGGTTTCTGGTCGCCTCTGCCGTCAGCGGGCTGACCCCGGAAAACGTTGCGGTGATCGATTCCGGTGGCAATGTAATCGGATTGCAGGAAATCGCATCCTCGGCAGATGCCGCCAATGATCGGGCGCAGCAGATCCGCGAACGGGTGATGCGCCTGATTGAGGCGCGCGTTGGCCCCGGCAACGCGGTGGTTGAGGTGAGCGTGGATACGGTGACAGAAACCGAGTCGATTCGCGAGCGGCGCATCGACCCAAACGGTCGGGTCGCGATCAGTACCGATGTTGAGGAAAGTTCGGACAATTCCAGAAACCGCTCGCAGGAAGTCACCGTGGCGTCGAACCTGCCGGACGGCGACGGGGCGGGTGGCGGTGAATCCAACTCGACCACCAGTCAAACACGCGAGCGTGTGAACTATGAGGTGTCGGAGACCGAGCTGGAGGTCCACCGCGCGCCTGGCGCCATTAAGCGGCTGACCGTGGCCGTTCTGGTGGGGGGGACGCGGGTCATTGACCCTTCCGGGACCGAGGTATTCGAGCCTATGCCGCAGCAGGAGCTTGACGCATTGGGCGAACTGGTCGCGTCTGCCGTCGGATTCGATGCCGAACGGGGGGACAAGATAACCCTGAAGTCACTTGATCTCCCCGCTTTCGAGCCGCAGGGAACTCTGGCTGCCGCTTCGATCTGGCAAAAGGTGCATCTTGACGCGATGTCTCTGATCCAGATGGCAGTGTTGGCTTTTGTCTCGTTGCTTTTGGGGCTGTTCGTCATCCGCCCGATCCTGACCGGGGTACCCGGATCGCCGCCCCTACTTGCATCCGGTACGGAGGACAAAGGCCGGGATGCCGACAGGCTGGCACTGACCGGGGAAATCTCTGACGATACCTCTGCCGAGGTTGCTTCCCTGCCATCCGCTACCGACGACCGGCCCGCTGTGCCCGCGCTTGCCGGAAACCGGAGTGACGATGCTGTTGACCGGTTGAGGAGCATGATTGGCGACAAGCAGGAAGAGACCGTCGAAATTCTGCGCAGCTGGCTTGAAGAAAGCGAAGAGAGAGCCTGATGCCCATTTCCCACTTGCTCGAGGACTTTTCGGCACAGGCCAATACCGATGCCGTGCATTTGCTGGCGGATGAGGCGCTTGAGGAATTGCGGCTGGAGGCATTCGAGCGTGGATACGGCGCCGGATGGGAAGATGCCACTGCCACACAGGAAAAAAACCGTGCCGTCTTTACCGAGGAACTGTCGAAATCCATCGCGGATGCCTCTTTCACTTATCACGAAGCCCTGGCGCGAATGTCCCGATCTTTGGAGCCGATGTTTCTGAGTCTAATTCAGGCAGTTTTGCCCGAAACGCTGGAGCGTGGTCTTGTTCAGCGCATATCGGATCAATTGTCTGAAATGGCCCGCGAACAGGTGGCGCAGCCGGTTTCCCTTTGTGTGCCCATCGGTTTTGCGGACGAGATCCGGCCGCTACTGACGCACGATTTGCCCATGCCGGTCACAGTGACCGAAAGTGAGGCGCTGTCGTGGGGGCAGGCGCGATTGCAGGTTGGCATAGCCGAACGCGAGGTGGACTGCTCGGCCCTTCTGGGGTCAATCGGGCAAGCGTTTGACGCATATATTTTCGAAGCAAAAAAGGCGTTGGCAAATGAATGATGCAGTGAACCGGAAGATGGAAAAACCCGGCCCCTTCGACGCGGTCCCGATCGAGGTCACGGTGTCCGTGGGCCGCGCTCGACCGCTGATCCGCGATCTTCTGAATCTGGGGGAAAACGCGGTTCTGCCTCTGGACAAGCGGATCGAAGACCCGGTGGACCTCTATGTCGGTGACCAGCTCGTCGCGCGCGGCCTTCTGGAGGAGCTTGGGGGCGACCAGCCCGGACAGCTTGCCGTGCGGTTGACCGAAATCTCGGATCTGCAAAACGGAATCGGGTGATGCGAACCCTTTTCTGGGTGGCGGTGCTGCTGTTTCTGCCCTCCGTTGCCTTCGCGCAGGATATGACGCTTTCACTGGGCGAGGGCGGGTCTCTGTCGGCCAGAACGATTCAGCTGATCCTGCTGATCACCGTTCTGAGTCTCGCGCCCGGCTTGGCGATCATGATTACCTGTTTTCCCTTTTTAGTGACTGTTCTTGCTATTTTGCGGCAGGGGATCGGGTTGCAGCAGTCGCCACCAAACATGCTGATCGTCAGCCTGGCGCTGTTTCTGACCTATTTCATCATGGAACCCGTATTTTCCGAGGCCTGGACGACGGGCATCAGGCCCCTGATGGATGAAACGCTGGAGATTGAGCCGGCGCTGGAACGCGCCATGGTCCCGTTCCGGGCCTTCATGGCGGCGCGTCTTGATCCCGATACCTTTTATTCGATGGCGGCCCTGCGTCCCGGAGGCGACGCCATGGAACTGTCTCCGGACGCTCCGTTTTCGGTTCTGGTGCCGTCTTTCATGCTGTCGGAAATCGCGCGCGCCTTTCAGATCGGTTTTCTAATCTTTCTGCCGTTTCTGATCATCGACCTTGTGGTGGCCGCCGTTCTGATGTCGATGGGGATGATGATGGTGCCACCGGCCACGGTTTCATTACCGTTCAAGCTGGCCTTTTTCGTCATCGCGGACGGATGGGCGCTGATTGCCGGGGCGCTGGTGCGCAGCTATGTGCCGTGATGCGCCGCAACTCTTATCGCGGCGCAGCGGGGTCGAGGAATTAAAGCGCGGAAAAACCCGCATCCAGCGCCGCCAGAATGTCCTGCACATCGGTTTCCGTCAGAACCAGCGGAGGCGACATGATCAGGTTTGGCCCGGATACACGAACCATCACGCCATTCTGATAGGCCACATCCTGCACTTTGACGGGGGTTGGTTTGTCGATCGGGGCCTTGGTGGCCCGGTCGCTGACCATTTCGATGGCGGTCATCAATCCATGCCCGCCGCGCACGTCACCGATGATGTTGTGCTTGTCCATCAGTGCCTTGCACCCCTCAAACAACTGCGCCCCGCGCGCAGCCGCATTTTCGACCACGTTCAGTCGTTCCGTTTCGGCCAGGCAGGCCAATGCCGCCGCGGCACCGACCGGGTGACCTGAATAGGTATAGCCATGGCCGATGGCGGCACCGGCATTGCCTTCGAAGGCCTCGATCATCCGGTCGCCGATCATTACCGCACCGAATGGGAAATAGCCGTTGGTGATGGCCTTGGCCGTGCACATCATATCCGGCTGCACCCCCCAAAGACGCGCGCCCGACCATGCGCCGGTGCGGCCATAGGCGGTGATGACCTCATCCGAGATCAGCAGAATGCCGTGCCGGTCACAGATCTCGCGCACCATCGGCATAAAGCTTTCATGCGGAGGAATGACGCCGCCTGCACCCAGAATCGGCTCCATGATGAATGCGGCGATGGTGGACGCCCCCTGAAACGCAATTTCGTCCTCAAGCGCGGCGGCGCACAACTGTGCCAGCTTTGCCGGATCGGTTTCGTTGAACGGATTGCGATAGGTGTAAGGCGCTGGAATGTGATAGCAGCCCGGCATCAGCGGTTCATAGGCTGTTCGGAAATTTGCGTTTCCGTTCACACTGGCCCCGCCGAAATGGGTGCCGTGATACCCTTTCTTCAGGCTCATGAACTTGACGCGCCCGGGCTCGCCCCTCAGTTTGTGATACTGCCGCGCAAGCCGCAGCGAGGTTTCCACGCTGTCCGACCCGCCCGAGGTGAAAAAGGCCCGGCTCAGCCCGTCAGGTGCAAAAAACCGCGCCAGTTCATAGGAAAGCTCGATCACCGCGTCATTCGACGTGCCCCGGAAGGTCGAGTAGTAGGGCAATTGGTCCAGTTGCCCGGAAATCGCCTGTTTCACCGGGTCGCAGGAATAGCCCAGATTGACGTTCCACAGCCCGCCAACGGCATCGATGGCCTCGTGCCCGTCAATGTCGCGGATGCGAACGCCCTGACCGCCGGTGATGATCTTGGGCGGGTTCACCCGGCTGTCTTCCGGAGACGTCATCGGATGCCACAGGTGGCGCGCGTTGTTTTCCCTTAAAAAGTTTGAATCCTTCATGGCGCAGGTTCCTTGATGGGTAATGAGGCGAGGGTTTCCGTCCACAGGGCATCCACTGCCGCAGGAACGATGCCGCCCCAGTTTCTGGTGATTTGGCGGCCAGCTTTGATCAGGCTGGCGCGATTGATGGCTTCCTGTTCCGGCGTCATGCGGGTCGAGACGCTGGCCACCGCAACTGCTCCGGCCAGCAGACCGGACTGATCGAAAACCGGAACGGCCATGCCGTGAACCCCGGCTTCGTATCCGCTGCTGGAAACGCTGATCCCTGTTTCCCGCGCTTCGGCGACAGAACGGTCCAGATCCTCAGCGGTCGTGGGCGTGAAGTCGGTGAACCGGCTCATATCGGCAAGTGCCGCCTTGCGCAGTTCGGCCCCACCGTAGGCAAGTGCCGTGATCCCCGATGCGGTGGCATGAAGCGGCAGGATGGTTACGTCGATCACTACGCGGGTGCTGTGCTTTGCCGATTCGTGCACGGCCAGAGAATGCAGTGTTGTGCCGGACAGAACCGAGGCATGGGCGCTTTCGCCGGTACGCTCTGCCAGCTCTGCCAGCGGTTGCAGCACGCCATCTTTTCGCGGCACGGTGGCCTCGCGCAGCTCTGCCAGACGCAGAACTGCCGGGCCGATCCGATAGGCCTTGTTGGTGGGATTTTTCTCAACCAATCCAACGGATTCAAGAGCTGTCAGGTAACGATAGGTCGTGGCCTTGTCATGACGCGACAGGCGGCGGAATTCGGACAGTCCGATCTCGGGACGCAGAGGGGAAAAATGGCCCAGCAGCCCGATTGCCTTTTCGATTACCGACATCGCCTTCTGTCGCCCTCCATGTGGTCCTTTCAAAAAAGATTGACAGAAGAAACTTCACAACGCAATATATTTTTCGAACCATCGGTTTAAATAATGAACCACTTAGGGAGGAAGGCATGAAGAAACTGGGATTCGCATTGGGTTCCGCCGCGCTGGCGGCAATGGCAATGGCCACGGGGGCGGCCGCTGAATATCCGGAAAAACCGGTCGAGTTCGTGGTTCCGTGGCCACCGGGCGATCTTGAGGATGTCCTGACCCGGATGATCGCCGAGGATTTTCAGGCCAAATATGGTGTGGCCGCAGCCGTAGTGAACAAACCCGGCGGCGGTGGTGGCCCCTTCCCGGGCGCGGTCGAAGTCGCGAATGCCCCGGCTGATGGTTACACCGTCGGGTCGTTCATCATCGCTGTTCCGACAGTCGGCCCTCAGATCGGTATTCCCGAGCTGAACCCGGACCCGTTCGAGCCTTTGGGGAACTTCCTGACCTATCCGTTTGTCATCGCTACATCAGGCGACGCACCCTATGACGACATGGCCGGTTTGGCAGAATACGCCAAGGAAAATGATGTGGCTCTGGGTCACTTTGGTGCGCCGCTTGTGCCTACCCGTGTCACGCTCGCGCTGGCCGAGGAAATGGGGTTCAACTATGCCTCTGACGCGCCGTTTGACGCGCTGGACTGTAATACGCTGGCATCGGGCGATGTGGACGTGATCAACACCACGCTACAGCTGATCCTGCCCTGTCTGGACGACGTCAAAGTGCTGGCCTCGATCGGGGCCGAGCGAATCTCTCTGACGCCGGATGCGCCCACTGTGGCCGAACTGGCCCCGGACCTGAATGTCTCGCTATGGAATGGTCTGTTCGTGCACAAGGACACCCCGCAGGAGGCGCGCGACAAGATCATCGAAGTGGCGAAAGAAACGGTTCTGTCGGATCGCGCACAGCAGATCGCGGCAGAGACCGGGGCGCTGATCTATTGGCAGGATGCCGATGCGGTCAAAACCCAGATCAGCAACGATATCGAAACTCTGGGTCATATCGGCGAGATGCTGGGTAACTGATCCGCGATACCTGCCCGGGCGCCCGGTACGGGCGCCCCTTTCCATTTGCCGAAAGGCCATCTGACATGTCACGCGTCAAGACATTACAGGCTCTGTTCAAGCGATACAGGCGTCCGGGCGACATCGTGTTCGCCTGGGTCTTTCTGGCCTTTGCCCTGTTCCTGCTGTTCCACCTGACCTCGCAGACCCAATTCAAGCCGGGCGGCAAGTTCTTTGCCCAGCCGCGATTCTGGCCAGCGGTTGCCTTGTTCGGCATGGCCGTCTTTGCGGCGCTGCACCTGATCGGTTCTGCCTTGTCGGAACGGATCGAGGGGCGCTGGCAAGAGGTCTGGTTATGGATCAGGTCGGTGGAATACGCAGGTTGGTTCATCGCCTATGCCGCTGTGGTTCCGATCATCGGCTATCTGCCTGCCACGGTTCTGGCTGCACTGCTGCTGACGGTCCGGGCCGGTTACGGCAATCGTATGATACTCACCGCGGCATTCGTGTCGGCCATCGCCATTGTCGTGCTGTTCAAAAGCTTTCTGCAGGTCAAGCTGCCCGCCGGGCAGGTCTATGAATACCTGCCCGATGGTTTGCGGCAGATCATGCTGACCTATTTCTGACGGGGACCTGTCATGGAAAACCTTCTTGCCGGTGTCGAACTGCTTGCCCGTTGGGATGTGGGTCTGGCCCTGCTGATCGGCTCTGTTGGTGGTGTGATCATCGGTGCCATTCCCGGCGTCGGCCCTGCTGTCGCCATCGCCATCCTGCTGCCCGCCACTTTTTCGCTGGAACCTATTGTGGGCCTGACCATGCTGTTGGGCATCTATGGCTCGTCCATGTATGGCGGAGCGCTACCGGCGGTTCTGATCAACACGCCCGGCACTGCGGTCAACGCGCTGACCTCGTATGACGGCTATCCCATGACCAAAAAGGGTCAGGCGCTCAGGGCGGTTTCGCTTGCCTATTTCGCGTCCTTCTGGGGCGGATTGTTCGGCATTATATGCCTGATCCTGCTGTCACCGGTTCTGGCCATCATCGCGCCGATGTTCGGCAGTCGAGAGATTTTTCTGGCCGCCCTGCTTGGGATCATCCTCGTCATCCTTGCCCACCGGGGCCAGATATTTGCCGCCGGAATGCTGGCGATGTTCGGCATCTTCCTGCAGACCATCGGGCTGGATGCCGTCACCTATACCAAACGCTTTACCTTCGACATGACCTGGCTCAGTTCGGGGGTGAACCTGATCGTGGTTGTTCTGGGCCTCTTTGCGCTCAGCCAGGCGTTCATGCTGCTGACCAGCCCGGATGAAAGGCCGCATCCGCAGCCGGTCACGGGCCGTCCCATTCTCGGGCTTAGGGAGTTGTTCCGTCACAAACGCGTCGCCACCGCCGCGTCCGGGTTTGGCGTGATGATGGGCATGATCCCCGGCGTCGGTGAGTTCACCGCGCAATTCATGAGCTATACCTATGCGCAGCGCACCTCGAAAAACCCTGATCAGTTCGGCAAAGGCTCGCCCGAGGGTCTGATCGCCTCTGAGGCCGCGAACAACGCGGTACCAGCCGCCGCCATGGTTCCTCTGCTGGCGCTGGGCATTCCGGGCGAGGCTCTGACCGCGATGATGTTGTCGGTTTTCTACGTTCACAACGTCATTCCCGGTCCGCAACTGTTCCAGAACAACATTGATCTGGTCTATGCGCTCTACGTTGCGCTGATCGTTCTGAACGTCATCGTCATTGCATTCCTGATGGTGTCGACCAACCTGCTGACCCGGATCATCCAGATCCCGACGCGTTTTCTGGGCGTGCTGATCCTGATCCTGTCTTTTGTCGGGGTCTACTCTCTGCGGAACTCGTTGACCGATTGCATGATGGCCGCCGGGTTCGGGGTACTGGGACTGATCCTCAAACGTTTGAACCTGCCCATCGTGCCGATCATTCTTGGCATGGTTCTGGGTGGCATCATGGAGGTCAAGCTGCGTTCGGCCATGGCGCGCGTGAAGACCCCGTTCGACATGATCGACCGCCCGCTGGCATTCATCATCTTTCTCACCATCCTGCTGGTCATCGCCCTGCACATTCGCACCCTGATCAAGGAACATCGCGCGCGCGAGCCCGAGGCCGATCACGACCTGCACGACACTCAACAAAGGTAAACCCGATGGATCAGCAACGCATTGATCTCCTCCGCTCCGAACCTGTCGCGGCGCAGCAGCATCTGATTGACGGGGCAAGCGCGCCCGCATCGGATGGCGGCGTGCTGAAGGTTCTGTCGCCGATCGACGGTCAGCCTCTGACTACGATCGCGCGCGGCACCGCCGCTGATGTGGACCGTGCCGTTGCGGCAGCGCGCGCCGCATTCGCGGACCGGCGCTGGGCGGGTCAGCCGCCTGCCGCCCGCAAAAAGGTCCTTCTGAAATGGGCCGAACTGATCGAAGCCGAGGCGCTGTCCCTCGCCGTGCTTGGTGTTCGCGACAACGGGACCGAGATCAACATGGCCTTGAAGGCAGAGCCCCTCTCGGCGGCGGGTACCTTGCGCTATTATGCCGAAGCCATCGACAAGGTGTATGGCGAAATCGCCCCGACCGCCTCGGATGTTCTGGGCCTTGTGCACAAGGAACCCGTCGGCGTGGTTGGTGCCATCCTGCCATGGAATTTCCCGCTGATGATCGGGGCGTGGAAGCTGGGTCCTGCGCTGGCGGCGGGTAATTCGGTGGTGCTGAAGCCCGCTGAAACCGCCTCGCTTTCCCTGATCCGCATGGCCGAACTGGCGCTTGAGGCCGGCTTACCGCCCGGTGTCCTGAACGTCGTAACCGGCGAAGGCGCGGTGGTGGGCGAGGCGATGGGCCTTTCCATGGGAATTGACGTACTTGTTTTTACCGGCTCCGGTCCCGTGGGGCGCAAGCTGCTTGAATATTCGGCGCGATCCAATCTGAAACGGGTCTATCTGGAACTGGGGGGCAAGTCGCCCAACATCGTCTTTGCCGATGCGCCAGATCTGAATGAGGCAGCAAAAGTTGCCGCAATGGGCATCTTTCGCAATTCCGGTCAGGTCTGCGTGGCGGGTTCGCGCCTGCTGGTCGAACGTTCCCTTCACGACGATTTTGTTGCGGCCGTAAGCAAACATGCCGAGGCCCTGCGCGTCGGTGACCCGCTGCATCTGAGCAGCGACATCGGCGCGGTCAATTCTGACCGCCAGCTTGCCCAGAACCTGCAATTCGTCGAAACCGCCATTGCCGAGGGCGGCATTCTCACCACCGGTGGCACCCGCATTCTGTCGGAAACCGGTGGTTATTATATGTCCCCGACGGTCGTCACCAATGTCGAGGTCAACGCAACGCTGGCGCAGAAAGAGGTGTTCGGGCCGGTTCTGGCCGTCACCTCCTTTGCGGATGAAGACGAGGCCATCCGGATTGCCAACAGCACCGACTACGGGCTGGCGGGGGGTGTCTGGACATCCAGCCTGTCGCGCACGCACCGGATGATCCGCGCGGTAAAAACCGGGGTGGTTCACGTCAACACCTATGGCGGCGCGGACGGCACTGTGCCTCTGGGCGGGGTCGGTCAGTCCGGCAACGGACATGACAAATCCCTGCACGCGCTGGATAAATACCTCGACCTGAAAACCGCCTGGATCAAACTGTAACAGCCAATCCCTAAGTCGGAGCATGACATGGACAAGACAATTCTGGTGATCGGCACCTATGACACCAAGGATGACGAGCTGAACTTTCTGACTGATGCGATCCGGGGGCAGGGCGGCAATGTTTTGACCATGGATGTCAGCGTGCTGGGTGATCCGACCGCACCGACAGATTATTCCAAACATGACGTGGCCGAGGCGGGCGGCAGCTCGATTCAGGCGGCCATCGACAGCGGCGACGAAAACCATGCCATGCAGATCATGGCGCAGGGGGCCGCCCAGCTGACCGCGCGCCTCTATGGCGAAGGCCGTTTTGACGGCATGATCGTTCTGGGTGGCACCATGGGCACCGATCTGGCGTTGGATGTCTGTTCGGCGCTGCCCATTGGCGTTCCGAAATACATCGTCTCAACCGTGTCATTCTCGCCCCTCATCCCGTCGGATCGGCTGGCGGCGGATGTGCAGATGATCCTCTGGGCCGGTGGGCTTTATGGTCTGAATTCGGTCTGCAAGGCATCGCTCAGCCAAGCTGCCGGGGCCGTTCTGGGCGCCGCGCGCGCCGTACAGCCGCCGGACCGGACCAGACCGCTGATCGGGATGACATCGCTGGGCAAATCAGCGTTGAAATACATGGTCACGCTCAAGCCTGCGCTTGAAGAGCGCGGGTTCGAAGTTGCTGTCTTTCACGCGACAGGCATGGGCGGGCGGGCCTTTGAAAGTCTGGCGTCGCAAGGGGCCTTTGCCTGCGTGTTCGATTTCTGCACGCAGGAACTGGGCAACCACATTCATGGCTCGAACATCTCTGCCGGACCCGATCGCCTGACAAATGCGGGGCGACAAGGCACGCCGCAGCTGGTTGCGCCGGGGTGCTATGATCTTGTGGATATCGTTGGCTGGCAGGCGGTGCCGCAGAAATGGGACAACCATCTTCAGCACGCGCACAATCGCCTGCTGACCTCGATCGTTTTGGATCAGGAGGAACGCAAGGCCGTAGCCCGCGCTCATTGCGAACAGCTGGCGCAGGCCACCGGTCCAACGGCTCTGCTGTTGCCCAAAGGCGGCTGCGGTGAGTGGGACCGCCCCGGCGCGGACCTGCACGACCAACAGGGGCTGTCGGCCTTCATGGATGAAATCACGGCAAACTGCCCGGGCAATGCCACGCTTGTCGAACTTGACGCCCATATCAACGATGCGGAGTTCGCGGACAAGGCGCTGGAAATCTTTGACCGCTGGCGGGCCGAAGGCATCATTGCCGCGTGATGTGAAGGCAGGCGCGCAGGCCCTGCTGGCCTGCCTCGAATGTCAGTGACCCGCCATGCTGTTCAGCCACGGTGGCAGCGATGGTCAGGCCCAGCCCGAACCCGTTGGACGATCCGGTGTTCGATCCCCGGCGAAACGGGGCCATCAGCGACTCGATATCCGCAACGGACAGATCGGCGCCCTTGTCCTCGATGATGATCGTGGCGGTGCGGGCGTCTGTCTCAAGCTCGACCTCGGCATGCCGCCCGTATTTCAGCGCGTTGTCGATCAGGTTTGTCAGCGCACGCTTCAGAGAGATCGGTCGCGCCGTCACAAGGACCCGCCGCGTTTCAGGCAAAGCCCCGTGCCCCCGCCGGGACATGAAGACCGAGGGCGCGCCTTCGATAGCCACGGGTGCGGCCTGTTTCAGTGTCACCGGTCGCCCGGTATCCTGATAATCCGCGACCAGCGACTCGACCAGAGAGGCCAACGAAATCTGACGCGGCTCTTCGACGCTCAGCTCCGAACGGGTGTATGTCAAGACGCTTTCGATCATGCCGGTCATCTGGTCCACATCCGCCTCAAGCTTTTCGCGCAGCTCGTCATCGGAAATCAGTGCCGCGCGCAGACGGACCCGTGTTGCCGGGGTGCCCAGATCGTGACTGACCCCCGACAGCACGATAGCGCGTTTCTCCAATTGCTCGCGCTCGGCTTCGAGATGGGCGTTCACCGCTTCGACGATATCACGCAGTTCGAACGGGCCGTCCGCGTCATAGCTTTCCGGCCCGCCACTGCGTCGGCGGCCCCGCAACGTCCGGGCAAACTGCGAAAACGTGTCCGTCACGTTCACCACCGATGACAGGATGACCGCCAGCCCAACAGCGGCAAGCAAAATTGCCGGAACACGCATGTCGGTGGGCGCGGCCTGGCACCCCCAGATCCCCCGTCCGTCGATCTGCTGCCATGTTCCGCGTCCGAACCGTGCAATCAGGATCGGCTCGCTGCAATAGGTGGCCAGCAATCGGGTCAGGTTTCCCATCTTTTCCGGCGCCGTCTGATCCGTCCCCGAGGTGATACCCGAAACCGGGTAAACCAGCTGATCCGACATAACCGCCAGATGCAGCACCCGGCTGCTGAGCGGCGCGGAACTGTCCGTCAAAATGGACAGGTGCGTCACAAAGCTAAGGTTTGTCAGGTCGGGAAGTTGCTCGAACTCGCCCGCCTCGGCCAGCGTGGCGGCCTCGGTGGAAAGCGGTGATATCCGTAGCGGGGCAGGTGGTGTATTGCCGGTGCGCAACGCTTCATACACGGCAAATCCCGCCACATAGGATCGCGTCAGATAGCTTTCCCACGCACGCGCCGAGGCGAACCACAGCCAAGCCGAGGCTAGGCCGATAGCAAAGCCGGCCAGGGTCCAGAGCCACCCAAGGCTGCGCAACCGTAAACCGCGCGCGATCATTCGTCCTGTTCCACGGAAACATCCGCGGCAAAGATATAACCGACACCACGTTCGGTGCGCAGCAGTTGCGGTTCCTTCGGGTTGGCCTCGATCTTTGATCGCAACCGCCCCACCAGCATGTCGATCGCCCGACCCTGCGCATCGCCCTTGTCGCCTTCACCCGTCACGTCCAGAGCAGCGGCAATCTCGTCGCGCGTCAGGGGAATGTGGGGGTTGGCCAGCAGAACTTTCAACAACGCGGTTTCGCGCTGTGACAGGGCGACCAGATATCCGTCGGGTGAATGCACCTCATCCCGCTTGCCATCATACATCCATCCGGCAAACCGGAAGGTCCGGGTCCGGCGGCGATAGGCCAGCGATGACGAGCGGCGCGCACGTTGCAGGACCGCCCGTACCCGCGCCAGCAACAACTGGGGATTGAACGGCTTGGCGATATAGTCGTCGGCCCCAACCTCGTATCCGGCCATGCGCTGATGATCCGCGGACAGGGCCGAGACAAAGATGATCGGCACATCCTGTTCGCGCCGCAACCGTGCGCAGATCTCGACGCCGTTCTCATCGCCCAGCATGACGTCCAGCAGGATCAGATCTATGCGTCCGGACTTCAGATGTGTCTGCACATCCGCTTCAGACGCGGCGGGCAGGGCAGCGAACCCGTTCTGCTGAAAGAACTGGGTCAGCATCGAACGCATGTCGGGATCGTCATCGACAACCAGCAGCCGTGGAATGGACACTTACCTTGCCTCCCCAATTCCATTCTGCCGCCGATGCTTTGTAACGAACGGCAACAAATTCAAGGTCAACGTAACACGCTGTAACAAAAGCGGTGAAAATTTCCATCCCAGTCCGCACAGACCGGATTTTCTGCGTTGTCAGACTGGTTTCTTGGCCCAGAATGGCGGGCATCGCTGCGCCATAGCAGCCTTTGTTGTATTTGGGAGGATACCAAAAATGAAACGCCTTGCGTTTGCCACCGTTTCCACGATGGCCGTTGCGTCAGCCGCCTTTGCCGAGCCGCAGGCAGAGGTTCTGCACTGGTGGACCTCGGGCGGCGAGGCCAAGTCGGTCGCCGTGCTGCAGGAAGAATTCGCGTCGAACGGCGGTACCTGGACAGACATGCCGGTTGCCGGTGGTGGCGGCGATGCGGCCATGACCGCCTTGCGCGCCCGCGTCCTTGCCGGAAACGCACCGACCGCAGTTCAGTTGAAAGGCCCGGCCATTCAGGAATGGTACGAAGAGGGCGTTCTGGCCGACATCTCGAATGTGGCCGAGGCCGAAGGCTGGGCCGATGTTCTGCCCGCTTCGATCGCGGGTCATATGAAATGCGAAGGCACGTGGTGCGCGGCACCGGTGAATGTGCACCGCGTGGATTGGATCTGGGCCAATGCGGACGTACTGGCCGCCAACGACATCGAAATGCCGACCACATGGGAAGAGTTCAACGCCGCAGCTGAAAAGCTGCAGGCCGCAGGTGTGATCCCGTTGGCCCATGGCGGTCAGGCATGGCAGGACGCCACCGTGTTCGAAACCGTTGTGCTGGGCATTGGCGGGCCGGAGTTCTTCCAGAAAGCGCTGGTTGATCTGGACCCCGAGGCGCTGACTTCGGACACCATGGTTCAGGCATTCGATCAGATGCGCACCCTGCGTGGGTATGTCGATGAGAACTTCTCGGGCCGTGACTGGAACCTTGCCACCGCCATGGTGATGAACGGTGAGGCCGCATTCCAGATCATGGGCGACTGGGCCAAGGGTGAATTTCTGGCGGCTGGCAAGAAGCCCGGTGAAGATTTCTTGTGCGCCTCGACCCCCGGCGACGGCTATCTGTACAACGTCGACAGCTTTGCCATGTTCGAGGTTGAAGGCGACGACAAACGCTCGGGTCAGGAGCTTCTGGCCAAACTGATCGTGGCTCCGAACTTCCAGAAGGTGTTCAACCTGAACAAAGGTTCGATCCCCGCGCGGACCGACGTGGCGCTGGATGACTTTGACGTCTGCGCCACCCTGTCGGCAGAAGACATGGGCTCGACCTCGGCTGGCGGTTCGCTGCTGCCGTCCTATGCCCATGGTATGGCGCTGCGCGGGTCGCAGGCCGGTGCGATCACCGATGTTGTGACCGCGCATTTCAACTCGGACATGTCCTCGGCTGACGCAGTTCAGCAACTGGCGGACGCGGTGGCAAACAGCTACTGATCCAATACGCTCTGCCCCCTATAGTGTGGGGCAGAGCATTTTTCCCCGGAGGCTAAAATGTCCGAATGGCTGGAAAACCACCTGCCCAAGGTGGTGCTGGCACCGTCGTTCATCGCCGTATTGATCTTTGTCTACGGATTTATCGGATGGACTGCGTGGGTGTCGCTGACCCGATCGAAACTGCTGCCGAAATACGAGATCAAGGGCTTCATCCAATATGAACGCCTGTTCGACTCGCCCCGCTGGGATACGGCGATCAACAACCTGTACATCTTTGGCGCGCTGTTCATTGTGATCGCGATGGTGCTGGGTCTGTTGCTGGCGATCCTGCTGGACCAAAAGATTCGCGTCGAAGGGGCCATTCGCACGATCTATCTGTACCCGATGGCACTTTCGATGATCGTGACCGGCACGGCTTGGAAATGGATTCTGAATCCGGGTCTGGGCATCGAATCCATGGTGCAGGGCTGGGGCTTTCCCAATTTCGAATTCGACTGGCTGGTGAACCCCGACTACGCCATCTACACCATCGTAATCGCTGCGATCTGGCAAAGCTCGGGCTTTGTGATGGCGCTGTTTCTGGCCGGTCTGCGGTCGGTGGATGGTGAGATCATCAAGGCCGCGCAGGTCGATGGCATCCCCACATGGCGCATCTATACGGCGATCATCATCCCCTCGATGGCGCCGATCTTTCTGTCCGCCTTCATCGTGCTGGCGCACCTCGCGATCAAAAGCTTTGACCTTGTCATCGCCCTGACCGGCGGCGGTCCGGGTTATGCGACCGATCTGCCGGCCACGTACATGTACGCCATGGCGTTTTCGCGCGGTGACATCGGTCAGGCGGCGTCATCCGCGATGATCATGATGCTGGTCGTCTTTGCCATCGTGGTTCCCTATCTTTATTCAGAGCTGAGGGCGAAAAATGACTGATCTGTCGATGCCCCAAACCCGCACCCGCAGCCAAAGCGCAACCGGCAAGATTGCCCTGCGCTGGCTGCTCTATATCCTGCTGGGCCTGTTCGCGCTGTATTATCTGATGCCGCTTTTCGTGATGTTGACCACATCGCTGAAAAGCCTTGAGGAGATTCGCACCGGGTCCCTGATCTCGCTGCCGCGCGAAGTGAGCTTCGACGCCTGGAAAACTGCGTGGTCCGGTGCTTGTACCGGTATCCAGTGCGAAGGTCTGCGGCCCTATTTCTGGAACTCGGTCCTGATCGCGGTGCCTGCGGTTGTTCTGTCGACCCTGTTGGGAGCGCTGAATGGTTATGTCGTGGCGCAGTGGCGGTTCAAAGGGGCCAACATCATCTTCTCGCTGATGCTGTTTGGTTGCTTCATCCCGTTTCAGGTCGTGCTGCTGCCGATGGCGCGCCTGTTGGGCATGATGGGGATCGCGGGGACCATTCCGGGCCTGATCTTCGTGCACGTGATCTATGGACTGGGCTTCACCACGCTGTTTTTCCGCAATTACTATGTCACCATTCCGTCCGAGCTGACCAAGGCGGCCCGTGTCGATGGGGCAGGCTTCCTGCGGATTTTCTGGTCGATCTTCCTGCCGCTGTCACTGCCCATCATCGTGGTGACCGTGATCTGGCAGTTCACGCAGATCTGGAACGACTTCCTGTTCGGCGTGTCGTTCAGCCAGGCGGGAACGCAGCCCGTGACCGTTGCACTCAACAACATCGTAAACTCCACCACCGGCGTCAAAGAATACAACGTCGACATGGCTGCCGCGATCATCGCGGGGCTGCCAACGCTGCTCGTCTATGTCGTTGCCGGTAAGTATTTCATCCGCGGCCTGACCGCTGGCTCAGTGAAGGGATAAGACCCATGGCTCCCATCCTTGATATCAACAAACTCTACAAGAACTACGGCCCTGTCGAAATTCTCAAGGACATCAACATCTCGATCGATCCGGGCGATTTTCTGGTGCTGGTCGGGCCTTCGGGCTGCGGTAAATCCACCCTGCTGAACTGCATCGCAGGGCTGGAGGAGATCACCGGCGGCACCCTGTCCATCGGCGGCAACGACATGACCCATGTCAGCCCCAAGGATCGCGACATCGCCATGGTGTTTCAGTCTTACGCGCTTTACCCGACGATGACCGTTGCCAAGAACATTACTTTCGGCATGAAGGTGCGTGGCGTCGATCAGGCCACGCAAGAGGCCAAACTGAAAGACGTGGCCTCGCTGCTGCAGATCGAACCGTTGCTGAACCGCCGCCCTAGCCAACTGTCGGGCGGACAGCGGCAGCGGGTTGCGATGGGCCGGGCGCTGGTCCGCGACCCCAAGCTGTTCCTGTTCGATGAGCCGCTGTCCAACCTTGACGCCAAGCTGCGGGTTGAGATGCGGACCGAAATCAAGAAGCTGCACCAGACGCTGGATGCTTCAATCGTTTATGTCACTCACGACCAGATCGAGGCGATGACGCTGGCTACCAAGATCGTGGTGCTGAAAGGTGGCGTCGTGCAACAGATCGGCAGCCCGGCTGAAATCTACAACAATCCGGCCAACCTGTTTGTTGCTGACTTCATGGGCTCGCCAGCAATGAACCTGATCCCGGCCAAGGCCGAGCGCAATGGCACCGGCACGCATATCTCCATCGCGCGCGGATCAGGTGCGCCGATCGTTCTGACAGACGCGCGCAATCCGGACCTGCCGCAGGACGTCATTTTGGGACTGCGTCCGGAAGACATTGCCGAGGCAGGTTTTCGCGCAGGCGCAGGCGTGCAGGAGGCTGAATGCCTTGTCGACATGGTCGAACCCGCCGGGGCCGACACCTATGTGGTCTCAGAGCTGGGCGGCAAACAGGTGACGGCACGGCTTCACGCCGAAACCAGTGCGCAGGCCGGTCAGATGCTGAACCTTGCATTCGACATGAGCAAGGTGTCCTATTTCGCAAAGGAAAGCGGCGAAAGGTTGAACTGACTCCATGCGTCTGGTTGCGGATCTGGGCGGCACCAATGTTCGGTTTGGTCTGGTTTCGGGCGGGTCCCGGCCTGACCACGTGGAACGGCTGCGCAATGATGACTTTGACAGTTTTTCGGATGCGCTGTCCCGGTATTGGGCCGGGACGGGGCTGCCCCATCTGGATGAGGTTGCGATTGCCATCGCTGGCCCGGTCATCGGAGACAGGGCGCGGCTGACCAACCGCGACTGGACCATCGACGCGCACCGGATCAGCGACGAATTGGGCGGTCCTCGGATCAGGCTTCTGAATGACCTCAACGCGCTGGGTTACGCGGTGCCGCACCTCACTGGCGAAGATGTGGAATTGCTGACACCGGAATGCCCGGCCGAGACAGACGTCAGGCAGGCGCTGGTCGCAGGTATCGGCACCGGCTTCAATGTCAGCCCGGTTCTGAATACCGGCACATCGATCTTTTGCCCGGTGTCCGAGGCCGGCCACACAGTGATGCCCGCCGATATCGCGGATCGCCTGAAAGCGGATTTCCCGGACCTGCCGCAAATGCCGACGGTCGAGCATTGTTTTTCGGGCCGCGGCTTTGCCCTGTTGCGCGGGAAGTGGGAGGAACGGTCGGATTACCCCTCATTCCTCAACTACTACGCGGAACTGATGGGTCTGCTCTGCCGCAATCTGTTGCTGGGGTTCATGCCCATGTCCGGCATCTACTTCGCTGGAGGCGTTGCCCGCGAGGTTCTGCAATCCCCTGCACGGGCAAGATTTGCGCAGGTGTTCAACAGCCCGTTTGACCTGTCAGACAATCTGGAAGCGCCCGCATACCTGATTGTGGACGACACCGCCGCACTGCGGGGATGCGCGGCAGTTCATATCTGAGTGAACTCAACCGATATTGTTTAGGTCTTTGATCAGCTGGTTCAGATTGCCCTTGCGCGCATCCAGCAGGGCACCGATCTCGGTCCGTTCGGTCAACAGCATGTTCACGCCTTCGATGAACATGTTGTAGAACTTGTCCTTGCCCGATTTGTCCGACACCAGGAACGTCACCTCGAACGGTGCCTCGCCCCGCAGCTTGACGCTGCTGCGTACTTCGTATCCGGCCTTGATCTTGCGGGCGTTCTTGACGGTTACTTCACCGCCGATGAATTCGCGGAACCGGCGACCGTATTTGCGCGCGATGTAACCCTGAAACGCTTTGGTGAACTGGCGGATTTGCGCCGAACTTGCGGTACGTGCATCAGGCCCCAGCGCATAGCGGGCCATGATCGGCACATCGGCGTATTGCGAGAAGATCTTTTCGAAATCCCGCAGCATGGCCTTTTCCGATTTGCCCGAGTCGATTACCCGGTTGATGTCGGCAACCACGCTGTTGACCAGTTGCTTGGCACCGTCCTCGGTCAGGGCCAAGGCAGGCAGAGGAAGTGCGGCAAGGCTCAGGCCCGCGACTGCGGTGGCGACAAATGTGCGGCGGTCAATCGGGTTATTCAGCATAAGGGTCCTCGTAGGGGTCTAGGTAGGGGTCCCTGACAGGGTCGGTGCCGGTATCGGCATAGGGATCGGTGTAAAGCCCTAGATAGGCGTCTTCGTCGTCTCTTGCCAGTTCGAACCGGCGGTTTTGCAGATAGATCAGGCGCGCCTGCGCGTAACTGTCTGCGCTGCCATACAGAATTGAATCGACCGTATCCGAGAATCGACCCCGGTCGCCCATGCGGCGCACCACCTCGGCATAAAGTCCCAGATTGTCCACCGGGCGCGTCGGCGCGAAATCAATGGGGTTGGTGAACAGGTTGACCACAACGCCAACCGCGTCACGGGTTGTCGATGGCCCGTACAGGGGCAGCTCGACATATGCACCTTCACCAAAGCCCCAGGCGTGCAGCGTTTCGCCAAAATCGGTATCGACCTGCGGGATTTCAAAATCGCTTGCCGGATCGGCGAGCCCGGCAAAGCCGACGGTCGAATTGATCGTGAACCGCAACAACGCGATGCCCATCTCTTTGGGTTTACCCTGCAGCAGATAGTCGACCGCCTGACCTGGCAACGAGATATTCTCGGCGAAATGGTTGAAACTGGTCACCATCGGTTCGGGGATGATCCGGACATACCCCTTCGAGGCAGGGCGGAAAAAGAACCTGTCGACGCCAAGATTGAATTTGTGGATGGACCGGTTGGTTTTTTCGTAGGGGTCGAAAATCTCGCCGCGTGCCACTTCGTCGGCGGGTGCTTTGGCGCAGGCCGACAGCGCCGTAACCGCGGCCAGAACGAATAGATGTTTCAAACGGGCTCTGCTCAACACGGTTCTTCGCTACTCCACGACATCCGGTGATAACGGGCCGGACGGTTCATTTCAAATTGGCCTCGGAATCAAAACGATTTACGGCTTTTGGGGTGACATAATCGTTTCGCGGCGGATTTGGAACCGCCAAGCGTGTAACCCGCATTCACGTTCGGCGTAAAGTGACCGCAGTTCAACAGCCGTAAATGAGAGGAGTTGCGCGCAAATGTGCGTTCGGTCGGAAAAAGCGGGCCAAGGTGCCGGATTTGCGCTTTCCGAAATCTTCGATCCCGATTAGCGTCCGCGGGATTCGAACAGGGTGAGGAAAAATCATGAGCTTTGCAGCAAATCTCGAAAAACTGGGCGTCAACCTGCCCGACGCACCGGCACCTGCCGCCAACTATGTGCCCTTTGTGAAGATGGGCAACATCGTCTACGTGTCCGGTCAGATTTCCAAGGATGACGACCTGATCACCGGCAAGCTGGGCGACGATATGGACACCGAAGCGGGCGCAGCAGCGGCCAGAGTGTGCGCCATCAATCTGCTGGCTCAGGTCAAGGCGGCCTGTGACGGCGATATCGACCGTCTGGTGCGGGTGGTCAAGCTGACCGGTTTCGTCAATTCGACCGCTGATTTCACGCAACAGCCGCAGGTCATCAACGGTGCATCGGACTTTCTGGTCGAGGCGCTGGGCGATGCAGGTCGTCACTCGCGTTCGGCGGTCAGTGCTGCGTCGTTGCCGCTGGGTGTCGCGGTCGAGATCGAAGGCATCTTCGAGATTCGATGACTCCGGCCCTGCCAGCGTCTTTCTTGCAGCGCCCGATCGCGCATCGGGGGTTGCATGACACCGCCAAAACCCGCCCGGAAAACAGCCGGGCGGCCATTCAGGCTGCCATTGATGCAGGGTATGGCATTGAAATCGACCTGCAAATGTCGGCGGACGGGCGGGCGCTGGTGTTCCACGACTATGACCTTGGCCGCCTGACGGAAAAATCCGGACCAGTGCGGCAAAGATCGGCCGCCGAGGCCGCCGAAATCCGGCTTTTGCATTCCGACGCCGAAGGCATCCCGACGCTGGATGAAATCCTGGCTCTGGTTGCCGGAAAAACGCCGCTTCTGATCGAACTCAAGGATCAGGACGGCGCGATGGGCACCGATACTGGTCCGCTCGAACGGGATACGATCCGGGTGCTGGCGGGCTATGATGGGCCGGTCGCCCTGATGTCGTTCAACCCCCACAGCGTGGCCGAACTGGCGCGACTGGCACCGCACCTGCCGCGCGGCATTGTCACCAGTTCCTATGACCAACGCGAATGGCCACTGTCGCAGGAAACCTGCGATCATCTGCGCGTCATCCCCGATTTCGACAGGGTCGGTGCCAGCTTCATCAGCCACGAAGTTCCTGACCTCAACCGCCCCCGTGTGGCCGAACTCAAGGCGCGGGGGGTACCGGTCCTGTGCTGGACCGTCCGCTCATCCGGAGAGGAGGTTCAGGCCCGCAAAGTTGCCGACAATGTGACCTTCGAGAATTATCTGGCGACGCATTCGACTTGATCCCGGCCTGCACTGTCACAGATAGTGGTCGGGTGCGGAGGGCAGATGGATCAGGCACAAATCGAAGTTCGCGTTCTGGGTTCGCTCTCGCAGATTGCAGAGGCGGAATGGGACAGTTGCGCCTGCCCCGAGGCGGAACAGGGCGGTCGCCCGCTGGACCCGTTCACGACGCACCGGTTCCTGTCGGCGCTGGAAGACAGTGGATCGGTCGGGCCGGGAACCGGCTGGCAACCACAATATCTGACCGCTTATCTGGACGGGATGCTGATCGGCGCCGCGCCGATGTATGCCAAGTCGCACAGTCAGGGCGAATATATCTTCGATCACAACTGGGCGCATGCCTATGAAGGCGCAGGGGGTCGGTATTATCCGAAGCTTCAGATCGCGGTCCCCTTCACCCCCGCAACCGGACGGCGGTTTCTGGTGCGCCCCGGATATGAGGGGATCGGGATGTCGGCGCTGGTGCAAGGCGCGGTGCAATTGGCCGCAGATAACGAGGTATCGTCGCTGCACGCCACCTTCTGCACACAATCCGAGGCTGAAGCCGGTGAGCAGATGGGGCTGCTGCTCAGAACCACGCAGCAATTTCACTGGCTGAACGACGAATACGCTGATTTTGACGGGTTTCTTGCCGCTCTGTCTTCGCGCAAGCGAAAGAACATTCGCAAGGAACGGGCGCAGGCCCGTGAATTTGGTGGCAATATCCGCACCCTGACCGGCAACAACCTGCGACCCGAGCATTGGGATGCGTTCTGGCGCTTTTATCAGGATACCGGATCGCGCAAGTGGGGCTCACCCTATCTGACGCGCCAATTCTTTGATATCGCACAGGAAACCATGGCCGATGACATGGCTTTGGTTCTGGCCGAACGCAATGGATATCCGATCGCCGGGGCGCTGAATTTCATCGGGCGTCAGACGCTCTTTGGCCGTTATTGGGGCTGTGTCGAACATCACCCCTGTCTTCATTTCGAACTGTGCTATTATAGGGCAATCGATTTTGCCATTGCCCATGGCCTCGCCCGGGTAGAAGCCGGCGCGCAGGGTGAACACAAACTGGCGCGCGGTTATCTGCCGACGCCGACGCACAGTCTTCACTGGATCGGAAATCCGGGGTTTTCTGATGCGGTCGCCAAGTATCTGGATGCCGAGGCCCGTGCAGTGGGAGAAGAGATCGAAATCCTGACGGAATACGGCCCGTTCAGGAAATCGAACCCGGAGGAACAGCAATGACCGAACTACTGTCCAACGAGACCCGCGGACCTCTGCTGGACCCGCTGTTCAAGAATGGCTGGACCATGGCCGACGGCCGCGACGCAATCACCAAGACCTTCATCTTCGAAAACTTCGTCGAAGCGTTCGGATGGATGACACGTGTGGCGATATGGGCGGAAAAATGGGACCATCACCCGGAATGGTCGAACGTGTACCGCACGGTCGAGGTTACCCTGTCCACCCATGATGTCGGCGGGCTGTCGGCACTGGATGCCAAGCTTGCGCGCAAGATGGATGCCCTGACGTAGTTCAGGTGCCTGTGCGCCTAAGATGAGCCAGCGCAAAGGCGCAGGCCCAGTTCTGTTTAAACGTTTAGGCTTTAACTTGAGACACGAATACCCTGCTACGCCTACGGCGTTCTAAGGGCATTCGTGTCGCAGAATGCTTCAGGTAAAACCCGAAACGCTTTAGTCCAGCTGTCCGTTGCCGTCCTGATCTGCCGCCGAAAAATCGTCGGCCATCTGCGCGCCGAATTCATCCCGCGTGACCTGATTGTCGCCGTTCTTATCCATCTTGCTGAAATGATCGATGGCGAAATGAGGACGCGTTTCGTCGGCTACAAGCGTGCCGTTCTTGTCCTCGTCCATCGCCTGAAAGGCATAGTCGGAAAAGGCGTCGAACTCTTCCTTGGACAAAAAGCCGTCATTGTTCTTGTCGATGGCGTCCAGATGCGCCTGATTGAGTTCCGCTACATCCGCCAGCGCGACGGATGCGGTCATGGCTGAAACAGCCGCAAAAACCAAACCGAATTTCATTTCGCTGCCTCCCTTAACACGCGTAACGCTGGCCGGACACGGCACCGGCACCGGCACCCGCGGCAGTCAGAATTGCCTGACCGGACCCGCCACCAAACTGATTCCCGATGGCCCCACCAATCAATGCGCCGCCCAGACTGCCGCTGAGGCAGGCGATTTCATGCTGCCGTGCGGCCTGAGCCTGCGGCGTCGGCGCGGGGCCACAGGCGGACAGCGCACCCGCAGCGATCAGCGCCACTCCCAAAATCCTCAATTTCATCAGCATTCTCCCCTGATTGCACCGTGATTATTCCTGTATATGGGGATTGCAGCAAGTGGTTCATATTAAATCTGAATTAAACCGGCAGGATATGGCCCCGGTTAATGCCGGGGCCAGCGCTGTCACATTTTGTCCAGCAAACCTTCACCCGCCGAAATTTCGCAGGCGCCGGGGTTTTCTTCCAGGTTCAGCGCCACGATTTTCCCGTCCTCAACCAGCATGGCATAGCGTTTCGACCTTGCGATCAGACCGGCGGGCGGGGCATCGAAATCCATGCCGATCGCCTTGGTAAACTCGGACCCGGCATCGGCCAGCATGGTCAGGCCCGCCGCGGCCGCACCCGTGGCCTCGCCCCAGGCGTTCATCACGAAGGGGTCGTTGACCGAAACGCAGATGATCTCGTCCACGCCTTTTGCGTCGAATTGCGCCTTTGTGCGGATAAAGCTGGGAACATGCGCCGAATGGCAGGTTGGTGTGAATGCACCGGGTACGGCAAAAATCACCACCTTGCGACCGGCGGTCTTGGCCGACATCTGCACCTGTTCCGGTCCTTCCGCGCCAATCTGTGTCAGCGTTGCATCAGGCAATGTGTCTCCGGCTGAAATCATTTTCCTCTCCCTCAATGTTGGATTTGCGAGTCAGTCCTCTCCGGCATATAGGTGTCGGGGTGGATGTGACCACGGTTTTTCGACTGGGCAGGAGGATTATGAGCCATATTGTCGTGATCGGTGCAGGGCAGGCGGGGGCGTCTCTGGTTGCAAGGCTGCGCAAAGACGGATTTGACGGGGATATCACTCTGATCGGGGCCGAGCCGCATCCGCCCTATCAGCGCCCGCCGCTGTCCAAGGCTTATCTGCTGGGCGAGATGGAGCTTGAACGCCTCTTTCTGCGTCCCGAAAGCTTTTATGACGAGCAGAACATAACCCTGCGTCTGGGCGAACGTGTGAGCGCCATCGACCCGCAGGCCAAAACTGTTTCGATCGGGGACGAAGTCGTGTCCTATGACCATCTGGCCCTGACCACTGGATCCGACCCGCGTCGCCTGCCCGCTGCAATCGGCGGTGACCTCGAAGGCGTGCATGTGGTGCGTGATCTGGCCCATGTGGATAGCATGGGCCCCTGGGTGACCGAAGGCGCAAAAGCGCTGATCGTCGGCGGCGGCTATATCGGGCTCGAGGCTGCGGCGGTCTGTGCCAAGCGTGGGGTCAAGGTGACGCTGGTGGAAATGGCAGACCGTATTCTGCAACGTGTCGCGGCGCCTGAAACCAGCGATTACTTCCGCGCACTGCACACCGGCTATGGCGCTGATATCCGCGAGGGCGTGGGCCTGGACCGGCTTGTCGGCGAGAACGGCAAGGTGACGGGCGCGATCCTCAGCGACGGAACTGAACTGGACGTGGATTTTGCCGTTGTCGGTGTGGGCATTGCACCATCGACACAACTGGCCGAGATGGCAGGGCTTGAATTGGACAACGGCATCAGGACCGACGCACAGGGCCGCACCTCGGACCCGTCGATCTGGGCCGCGGGCGATTGCGCCTCATTCCCGCACCGGGGCGAGCGTATTCGTCTGGAAAGCGTGCCCAACGCCATCGATCAGGCCGAGATCGTGGCCCAGAACATTCTGGGCGCGGACAAGGATTACACCGCGAAGCCATGGTTCTGGTCGGATCAATACGACGTCAAACTGCAGATCGCGGGCCTGAACACCGGCTATGACCGCGTCGTGACCCGCGAGGGCGAAGGGCAGACGGTTTCCTTCTGGTACTACAAGGGCGACCAGCTGATTGCGGTTGATGCGATGAACGATCCGCGTGCCTACATGGTGGGCAAGCGCCTGATCGAACTGGGCAAAACCGCCGATCCTGCGGTGGTGGCCGACCCTGCTGCCGATCTGAAGCCGCTGCTCAAGGCGTGAGGATCATCGCCGGAGCATTCCGGGGTCGCGCTCTGGCCTCGGTCGGCAAGGGGGATGCGGGTGCACACCTGCGTCCCACCACTGACAGGGTGCGCGAAAGCCTGTTCAATGTTCTGACCCATCAGATCGACTTTGAAGGGCTGCGCGTGCTGGACCTGTTCGCCGGGACCGGTGCACTGGGGCTTGAGGCACTGTCGCGCGGTGCAACTCATGTGACCTTCGTTGATGACGGGCGCGCCGCGCAGGGCCTGATCCGCAAGAATATCGACCTGACCCGCAGCGCCACCCAAACCGACCTGATCCGGCGTGATGCAACTCGCCTTGGCGCCAATCCGGGGGCGCCCTGCGATCTCATCTTTCTGGATCCGCCCTATGGCAAGGGGCTGGGCCAAAAGGCGCTGGCCGCTGCGGTCGAAGGGGGATGGGTGGCGGTGAATGCCCTAGTGGTCTGGGAAGAAAACGCCCCTATGCCAGCGCCCGAAGGATTCGATCTGCACGACAGCCGGAAATACGGCGACACGCATATCTCATTGATGTGGCGGGATGTTTCAGACTGAAACGATCCAAGCGCCATTGCGCCGACCGGAACATTGCAAGCCGTCGGGCCTTCTGCCAAACCGCGTATGGCGGACAGGAGGCGTATATGCACGATCTGGTAATCTTCGACTGCGACGGCGTTCTGGTTGATAGCGAGGTTCTTTCAAATCGGGTCATGACCGAAAGCCTTGCCCGCTATGGTCTGAACCTGTCTCTGGCAGAGTGCATGTCATTGTTTGTGGGCTCGACAATGACCAGAGTGCAGGACACGGCGCAGGCCATGGGGGCTGATCTTCCGGGAAACTGGATCGAAGAGGTTTATGATGAAACCTACGCCCGCCTGCGCGACGGCGTGCCCCTGATCAAAGGTATCCCCGAGGTGTTGGCGCATCTGGACGATCACGGCGTTCCGTATTGCGTCGCCTCGAACGGCAGTCCGGACAAGATGCAGATCACACTGGGGCAAAACAATCTTTGGGACCGGTTCCAGAACCGGATGTTCTCTGCCCATGTTCTGGGCGTTGGAAAACCCGATCCAACCCTGTTCCTGACAGCTGCGCAGCAATTCGGGGCCGCTTCATCGGTTGTCATCGAAGACAGTGCCAGTGGCGTTCGGGCCGCAATGGCGGCGGGGATGCGCTGCCTCGGTTACGCCGAGCATGACGATGGCGCAAAGCTCGGCGCATTGGGGGCCGAGGTCTTTCATGACATGGCCGAGGTACCCGCGCTTTTGGGACTTTGATCCGAACGTGCTAGATTAGCGCCCATGGATCAGACATGGACGCCCCGGATGTGGGCACTCAATCAGGATGCCGACATCAAAACGGGGCCCGAGCCAACGCCGCTCCGCGCGCCCGTTTTCATTCATGACGCGGTGACGCCATGGGGCAGGGATACGATGCTTCTGAAGCTCCTGCGGGAACAGAGCAGCGATCAGGATGAATAGGTCGGGTGGAACTTACCGCCGGGCGACAGGGTAAAGATTTCGACCCCATCTGCGGTGACGCCCACCGAATGTTCGAACTGCGCCGACAACGACTTGTCGCGGGTCACGGCGGTCCAGTCATCAGCCAGCGTCTTGGTTTCGGGGCGGCCAAGGTTCACCATCGGTTCGATGGTAAAGAACATGCCCTCTTCCAACTTGGCGCCGGTACCCGGGCGGCCATAGTGCAGCACATTCGGCGGCGCGTGGAATACACGTCCCAGACCATGCCCGCAGAAATCGCGCACAACGCTCATCCGGTGTGATTCGACGTAAGACTGAATGGCGTGGCCGATATCGCCGAAGGTGTTGCCCGGCTTGACCATCTCGATGCCCTTGAACAGGGCGTCATGGGTCACCTGAATCAACCGCTCGGCCTTGCGCGGCAGCTTACCTGCCACATACATCCGGGATGTATCACCAAACCAGCCATCGACGATCACGGTCACGTCGACGTTCAGGATATCGCCGTCCTTGAGCCTTTTGTCGCCCGGAATTCCGTGACAAACCACATGGTTGACCGAGATGCAGCTGGCGTGCTGATAGCCCTTGTAGCCAATCGTTGCCGATTTCGCGCCCGCATCTTCGACCATCTGCGTGATGACGCGGTCGATCTCGGCCGTGCTCTGGCCGGGAAAGACATGTTCGGCAATGTCGTCGAGTATCCGCGCCGCCAAGGCCCCTGCCGCGTGCATCCCGGCAAAGTCACCCTGTTCATAGATGCGGATACCGTCCTTGGTCAGACGTCCACGATGTTCTTTCATCGACGCGGGGCTCCAAAATGTTGCGCAGCATCCTTTTTACGCTGCTTGCGCAGAAAGTACCAGAGGGTGCGGGTTTGTGGGTCCTATCTGTTAGACATGAATGGTTTTTTGAATAAGAGAGATCAAAGGGCAGAAATATCAACCGTACGATCTGTGGATTTGATGTGGAATGACGTCAAAACGCGTTCCATACCCAGATAGGTGAGCTGCTATTCACGATGCCAGAGTACCTCGCTACGCTTGGGAAAATCCGCAGATATTGCCGAAAATTTAGGGATGACCATTGTCTACTACCGGTCATGAATTCTGACCCTGACACGAGGGCTTCATATCAAACCACCAGACTTTGGAGATTGCGACAGAATCCCCAAAAAAGTTACTCCGTTCGCCAATCATCAATACATTCCAAAATGAACGACTTGCACGCATCGGTCTGTTCCCGAAATCGTGTTCTGTTGTGGACATACAAATAGACCTGCCTTTTGTCCGGCAGGTCGGAAACGGAACGAAACGCTATGGTTTCCGGCATAAACCGTGAAACGGTTTGGGGCAGTATCGTGACCCATTTCCCGGTTTTGACCAAAGCAATCAACGAGTATGTGTTGTGCAGAGTTATCGCCGCGCCCTCCATTGCGCTCACGAAGGCTGGGGTTTGGATATTGTCACTCAAAGCGTTCCGCACGAACTGCGCGGCAACCACATCCTCAATTGTCGGAGGGGCAGTTTGCGTGATCAGAGGATGATCCGCAGCACACACTAGTCCGAACCGATCCTCAAACAGGGGGATCGCTTCGACGCCGTTGATCGGGTGGTGACCGGACGCGATCCCGATATCGGCCTCTCCTTCCGCAAGCGCATCCAGAACGCGTTGCGTGTCGGTATCGCGTATCTCGACTTTTAGATTGGGATACCGGGCTGCCAAGATGTCAAGAACGGCCGGAAAGATCAGCGCCCCGACTGATGGGACCGATACAATTCGAACCAGGCCGTGCTCGGTCTTTGCGGCTTCTCCGATGCTGTTTATGGTGTGTTCGAACTGGCGCACCTGTTTCAGTGCCAATTTAAACACTTCCTCTCCCAGCACCGTTAGCCGGTTCTTACGCTCGCCTTCGAACAGCGGCTTACCGATGTGCTGTTCCAACTGCTTCAGTGACATTGAAACAGCGGATTGTGTGCGGCCAAGCCGTTCTGCCGCTTCGGCAAGGTTTCCGGTTTGCGCGACGATGCAGAAGCAGCGCAGCATTTCGATCTTGATCGCCATATTTCAATTCCCCTGAAGTTCGGTCAACTTATTTGAATTTGACTGATGCGATCAAAAAAATCCATCCTTCTGTAATCCGAATTTCTGTTGGTGGGATCCAAAGTGACCAAATTGAACTTGATTGCAGGCGAGTGGCTGGCTGGCGAAAGCGAGATTGAAAACCGCAACCCGTCGGATTTGAGCGATCTGGTGGGCATGTTTGCCCAGGCCAGTGCCGATCAGCTGGACGCAACGGTGGATCAGGCCCGCATCGCACAGGCCGAATGGGCATCCTATGGGCTGGAGCGTAAACAAGCCGTGCTCCTGAACATCGGTAATGAGCTGATGGCGCGCGCCGAGGAACTGGGCACATTGCTCAGCCGCGAAGAGGGCAAACCGCTGGCGGAAGGCAAGGGTGAGGTTTTCCGCGCCGGTCAGTTCTTTACTTATTATGCCGCTGAATGCTTGCGCCAAATCGGTGAGAACGCTGAATCCGTGCGCCCTGACATCGAGATCGACGTGCGACGTGAGGCGGTTGGCGTTGTCGCGATCATCAGCCCATGGAACTTCCCTACTGCGACCGCCTCGTGGAAGATTGCGCCCGCGCTGTGCTATGGCAACGCGGTTGTGTGGAAACCTGCTAACATCACGCCCGCCTCTGCTGTGGCGCTGACTGAAATCATCGAACGTCAGGATATTCCCAAGGGCCTGTTCAGCCTTGTGATGGGCTCGGGTCGTTCAATCGGGCAGCGACTGGTCGAAAGCCCCAAGGTCAACGCGATTTCCTTCACCGGCTCCGTACCAGTGGGCAAGGGTATCGCCGCTGCCGCCATTCAGAACCTGACCAAGGTCCAGATGGAAATGGGCTCCAAGAATGCTCTGGCCGTCATGGATGACGCCGATCTGGATCTGGCAGTCACCTTGGCACTGGGTGGAGCCTTTGGCGGTACAGGCCAGAAATGCACGGCCTCGTCGCGCCTTGTGGTGCATGAGGGTATCCACGACGCCTTTGTCGAGAAGCTGGTCGCGGGTGCGCAGGCGATGAAAGTGGGTCATGCGTTGGAAAACGGCACCCAGATTGGACCTGTCGTCAGCCTGCAGCAACTGTCTGAGAACCTCGCCTATGTCGATCAAGGCAAATCCGAAGGTGCAGAGCTTGCTTGCGGCGGCCAGCGGCTTGAGATGCCGCATGACGGGTTCTACATGTCTCCCGGCGTGTTCCTGAACACCACCAACGATATGCGCATCAACCGCGAGGAAATGTTTGCGCCCCTGACCAGCGTCATCAAGGTCGGCAACTATGACGAGGCGCTGAGCGTGGTCAATGACACCAACTTTGGTCTGACCTCGGGCATTGTAACCAAGTCGCTGGCTCGCGCCACTCATTTTCGTCGCAACGCGCGCACCGGTGTTGTCACCGTGAACCTGCCGACTGCAGGCACCGACTATCACGTGCCCTTCGGTGGCCGTGGTGACAGTTCCTATGGTCCGCGCGAGCAGGGCAAGGCTGCAGCCGAGTTCTACACCACGGTCAAAACCGCCTATATCAGTGCAGGCCCTGTCTGATGCTGATCGATGGCCTGCAATATGCCAACTGGTCGGAAAAGATCTTCCGCCAACTTCGCGAAGGGGGCGTGGACGCGATCCACGTCACTATCGCCTATCATGAGAATTTCCGCGAAACCGTTCTGAACTTTGAGAAATGGAATCGCTGGTTCGAGCAATATCCGGACCTGATCATGAAAGGCCGCTGGGCCAGCGACATTGATTTAGCAAAGGAAACGGGCCGGACGGCTGTATTCTTCGGGTTCCAGAACCCGTCTCCGATAGAAGACGATATCGGTCTGGTCGAAATCCTGCACGATCTGGGTGCGCGGTTCATGCAGCTGACGTACAACAACCAATCCCTACTGGCGACCGGCTGTTACGAGGCCGAAGACACCGGCATCACCCGCATGGGCAAGCAGGTCATCAAGGAAATGAACCGCGTCGGACTTGTGGTCGACATGAGCCACTCGGCAGACCGCTCGACCATCGAGGCGGCTGATGTTTCCGAACGTCCTATCGCCATCACGCACGCCAACCCGCACGAATGGTCTCCCGCGCTGCGCAATAAGCGCGAAGACGTGATCCGCGCGGTGACACAAAACGGCGGTATGTTCGGCTTTTCGGTCTATCCGCATCACCTGAAGGGCAAATCTGACTGCACGCTGGAAAGCTTCTGCGAGATGATCGCCCGTACGGCCGATAAATATGGGGTAGAGCACCTGGGGATTGGTACGGACCTGTGTCAGGATCAATCCGACAGCGTGGTCGAATGGATGCGGGTTGGGCGCTGGACGAAAGAGATTGACTATGGCGAAGGCTCGGCCTCGGCTCCCGGTTTCCCTCCGATGCCGCACTGGTTCCGCGACAATCGCGACTTTGGCAACATCAAAGACGGGCTTCGCGCCGTTGGCATGAACGCCGAAGAGGTGGCGGGCATCATGGGTGGCAACTGGTACCGTTTCTTCGCCAAAAACTTTGGATCGCAACAGTCATGACCACCACGCCCCAAAATGTTGAACGTCGTGATCCTGCCCGGGTGATGCGCCTTTCGCGTCTTGGGTCGTTGCATCAATGTCGGCTCAGCTTCATGCGTCAGCTCACCCGCCGCATGGCGGCTGAGAAATGGGTCTTTTCCCGGCCCGTTTTTGATATTGACGCTAACGGGGTAGGCCACGCGGTGTATTCCGCGCAAGGACCCGATCGCACCTATTCACTGGTCGCCTTCGCCCATGACCTGCCGCCCGAGCAACGTTCGGATCGCGTGATAGCCGAGGCCTGGGATGCCACCTTCGCCTTGTTCGACGGTGTTCCCACCAAGGACGATATTCAACGTCTGTCCCGGAATGTACCGCTGCAAGAGGCCGGTCGGGTCAGCGAAAGCGAGTTGTCGCTGTCGCGCGCCAACCGCTCGGTTCGGTTGTGGGCCCATGTGGTAGATCGGCTGGTTGCGGGTCAGCAGCCGGATCTCGCGCAGATCTACAAGGTTGGGTATCTGATGCGCACCACAGCGGTTTACGGATCGGGCAAGTTCGGCGCGGCGGACCGTGAAAAAATCGCCGACCGCCCCGAGGTCAGCGGCCCGTTTCAGGCCGAGATGCTCTCGGTCTATCTGACCCGGATATTCGTACGTGATCTGGTGCAGCACATGGCAAAGGCCAAGGGCGGTGAACAGACTGCGCAGCTTGACCCGAATATCGCCCGCTGGCTGGGGATCGGCAACTCGACCGGGCTGGGCATGGCGCCCTTCATCGTCAATCACCCGATCCTGTTCAACAATTGGATCATGGCACGCGAAGAGGCCATCGCGCGCGTTCGGTCCGTTGAGACCGCAACGGACGCCGAAGTGACTATGTTCCGCGAGGTATTCGAGCGCAGCAAATTGTCGATCTCGTGGTGGCTGTCTGAGCACCCGATCCAGATCGAAAAGCTTGTCGCCCTGAATGCCGATCTGGACGCGATAGCCGCGCATCTCGATCAGACAGATCTGACGAGAATCCAGCCCTGGGAACACCTGATCCAATGGTCTCAGACTGCCCTTGGCGAAGAAGGGCAAGAGTTGCTGGCCTCTCTGATCCTTGAACCATATGGCGAGTTAGTGGACGGGTTGAGCAGTTGTATGGCGGATGGCAACAGCGCAGCCTTTGCAATCGACGGTGCAATGCCGGTCAACCAGGTGCGCGAGCTGATCCGCACGAGCTTTGGCTGGGCGCTGGACCTGGATTGGAACGCGGCCGAACATTGCGCGCGCGCCTGGTATGTTTCCGAAGAAAAGCTTGAACCCCGACTGGGGGAACGGTTCGACGAACCAATCGCGGACTATGAACAACCTCTTGCTCCGGCGCGCGATGCGGCGCATGCGTTTGACGCGCTGGACAAATGGTCGGGCGAAGCCCCGGTCGCAGAATTCCTGCTGCGCCACCCGGAACATCGTCACACGGTGCGCCGCGCGCAGATGAGCCGCGTCGCCCCATATGGTGAAATCCGGGACAATACGATTGGCGCAGAGGTGATGCCCATCGACATGCTGCGCGCCAAACTTTCGTTTTTCGGCGCCACCCATTTCGATCCGCGTTCAGACCGCTGGGTTCGCATCTGTATGTACGCAGGCGCGCCGTATCCTGAAGAGCTGGGCCCGGACAATGCCGATTTGTGGGTCTATCCGGAGCTTGCGCAATGAGCTTTTCCCTTAATGAAGTCGAAGCCACCGCCAAACGCGCAACGCGCGGTGCAGGCTATGACTGGGGTGTGGCGGAAGAGGCCGGGAAGGCGACGCGCTGGCTCTGTGCACAGGGTCTTGACGGGGTGGCCGAATTGGCACGCGTTTTGGAGCGCGGGTTTGCCAGTAACTTGGGTGAACACGTCCCTAAACATATGGAACCCGACTGGGCCGTGGGTATGGACTTGTGTCCGCTGATGACTGGGGCATTGCTGTCGGATTGCTCGCATTTGCTGCAATCCGGACCGAACCGGATCAGAAATTTGGCCACGCCTGCTGTCTTGCTGCCATTTGCGGCCCAAGCCGCAAGTCGCCAATCCGCAATTGTTACTGTCATGGCGGGCGATTTCTTCGCAGCGACTGACGGGACGCAACTTGTACTGAAAAACGAGTGCCCCGCCCACGCGAGCGTAATCGAGGTTGCACTGGGTGATACCCTGACCAACCCGCGCGCGCAAAAGACCCGCGCGGTGCCCGATCCGGCGGCATGGAACATCCTTAACCGCTTTGCACACCGCACCTACGCCCCGGCAACGGAAGAATCCCGTCTGCTCGGCGCTGGTGCCGGGCTTTCCGACAACGACTGAAAAGAGACCGCCATGATCCAAACCCGCACCCTGTCACTTGCTGAAATCGAAGAGCTGTCTTTCCGGGCACTGGTCGCTGCGGGCACAAGTGAGGAAAACGCGCGGCCTCTGGCGGTTGCAACCGCCGCGACCGAGGCAGACGGGGTTGCCAGCCATGGCCTGGCCTATATCCCGATCTACTGTGAGCATGTTCAATGCGGCAAGGTCGATGGGCAGGCCCAGCCGGTTCTGGCAAAGCCACGCCCCGGCGTTATCACTGTCGATGCTGCCACCGGGTTTGCGCATGCAGCCATTGAGGCCGGGTTCAAAGCCCTGATCCCGACTGCCCGCACGCAGGGGATTGCGACGCTGGCGATCCGCAACAGTTATAATTGCGGAGTTTTGGGGTACCACACTCACCGGCTGGCGCAGGCCGGGTTGGTCGGTCTGGGCTTCACCAACGCTCCGGCATCAATTGCACCTTCGGGAGGCTCTAAGCCGGTGGTTGGGACCAACCCGTTCTCGATCGCCGCTCCGGGCACCGATGGGCAACCCGCGCTGCTGATCGACCAGAGCGCCAGCACCATCGCAAAAAGCGAAGTCATGAAACATGCCCGGGAAGGCAAGTCGATCCCGGTTGGCTGGGCGCTGGACCCCGATGGTAACCCCACCACCGACCCGAATGTCGGGCTCAAGGGATCGATGGCTCCTTCGGGGGGCTACAAAGGTGTCGGCGTGGCTTTGCTGACCGAGGTTTTGGCCGCGGCGCTAACCGGCGCCACGCTTGGAATTCACGCCTCACCCTTTTCGGGAACGGCTGGAGGCCCTCCTAAGACGGGTCAGTTCTTTATCGCGATTGACGCATCAGCGACTGCAGGTGACGTTTTTTCGACCAGAATTGCCGATCTTGTTGAAGCGATCCGATTTCAGGACGGCGCACATTTGCCCGGTGATGGCCGCCGGGCAAAGCGTTTAGCGGCAAATTCTGAAGGTGTAGCCGTCAACGTGGCAACGCTGGAAAAAATTGAGGCCCTGCTCTCCTAGGGCCCAGATGGTGAAGTTCCGGGACACCTGCCAAATCTTTTCTGGACATCAGGACACGTGCGAACAGGGAGGAAACACATGTCAATGAAGGATCCATTTACCGATCTGGAGATCAAGCGATCTTCGGGCGGCTTCTATGAAGGTCACAGCGTCGAAATTGCTTTGCTCAGCAAGTCGATCATGGTTGCGCTGGTCATCTGGGCACTGGTCTGGCCTGCAAACGCAAATGGCGTTCTGGGAAGCCTGAACTCGCGCCTATTGGAAGACTTCAATGCGTTCTACATCATTATCGTAGGCCTGTTTGCCTTTTTCCTGTTTGTCGTAGCCGCGCTGCCGCAAACCGGTAAACGGCTTATGGGCCCCGAGGGTGAAAAGCCGGAATTCTCGGACTTTTCATGGTTCTCGATGATGTTCGGTGCCGGTCTGGGTGTTGGCCTGATGGTCTTTGCGACCGCCGAACCTCTGGGCCTGTGGGGATCGAACCCGGTCGTTATTGCCGGAGACGTCACCGGCAACACAGAAGAGGCGTTGCAGTCCGGGTATCGTTATACCTTCCTGCACTACGGGTTTCATGCCTGGTCGATCTATGTGGTGACTGGACTTTCGCTGGCATACTACGCCTATACGCGTAACATGCCGCTGACCATCCGCACTGCGCTGACACCACTGTTTGGCAAGCTGATGAACGGCTTTCTTGGCCACGTAGTGGATGTACTTGGTGTGGTTGCTACCATTTTGGGCGTGTCGGTCACCATTGGGTTTGGTGTCTCGCAGTTCATTGATGGCCTTTATGCCATTTCGGGAATGGAATGGATGATGGACATGACTGGTGACACTCCGGCTCCCAGCACCGTTGGCTTGCTGGCAGGTCTGATGGTGATCATGGGGCTGTCCATCGTTTCAGCGGTTTCGGGTG
This sequence comes from Ruegeria sp. BJ6, assembly GCF_056537885.1. Lineage (NCBI taxonomy): Bacteria > Pseudomonadati > Pseudomonadota > Alphaproteobacteria > Rhodobacterales > Roseobacteraceae > Ruegeria > Ruegeria sp. BJ6. Next base: position 42,562 of record NZ_JBQFSG010000014.1, read on the forward strand.
TTGGTCGGGGTGTCAAATACCTGTCAAACCTGAATCTGGTACTTTCGCTCATCCTGCTGCTGGTCTTCGTGGTTTTCGGGTCATTCCTGTTTGCCATGACAACCTATGCAACGGCATTCGTGGATTACATCCTGCACTTCATCTCTCTCAGCTTTGGTGCCTTCAATCCGCAATCGGCTGCAGCGTTTGATGCGGCTCTGCCCAGCGAAGCCGCGCCGTTTGCCGACGCGCTTTATGCCGGTGCGACCAATCCCTGGGGATCGTTTGACGGGTTCGTGTCGGGCCTGGAAGGCGATGCTGCAGCGCTACCGGAATCGGTTCTTGCGTCGGTATACGCCGCAGGCGATCCGGGTCGTCAGTTCGGTTGGCAAGCAGGTTGGACCACGTTCTACTGGGCCTGGTGGATCGCGTTTTCGCCCTTTGTGGGGCTGTTCCTGGCGCGCATCTCCAAAGGCCGCTCGGTACGTGAGTTCATCATTGGCTGCGTGTTTGCTCCGGCACTGGTCTGCTTTGCGTGGATGACCATTCTGGGTGGCACCGCCATCGATCTTGAACTGAACGGCACCGCCGAGGGCGCCATCATCGGTGCGTCGAACACTGCCAAGCTGTTTGTCACCCTGCAGGAAATGATCGCCGGCGGTCTGCTGTCGGGTGTTACAGTGATGTGTGTTGTCCTGATCATGACCTTCCTGGTCACATCGGCTGACTCGGGCATTCTGGTGATGAACACCATTATGTCGGGTGGCGATCAGAACATCGGCAACAAGCACAAGATCATCTGGGGTCTGATCCTGACAGCGGTGATTGGCGCTCTGATTCTGGCTGCAGGCGAGAACAATCCAATGGATGCCTTGCGGAACGCGATGATCATCGGCGCATTGCCCTTCACGATGGTCATGGGTTTGATGTGCGTGGCACTCGCCAAGGCCCTATACCGCGACAGCCTACGTCAGAAACTGACAGCCCCGGCTGAATAGGCTCTATTCCGGGCAGCTGAACCATGGCTGCCCGGATTTCCACCAACGGGTTTTGTTCTCGAAATCCGTGGTGCTCTTTTCGAAGTCTTGGTTGAATGAAGAGTACGCGCCGTAGCTGCGGGTTCAGGGTCAGGACTCATATCCAGTAGATGACAGTTGTTGCGAGTGCCCTGGCTGACAGGAAGCCTCTGGTTCAGTCGATCAGACGGCCACCCCTTTTGGGGCGCTCAAGTTGAACGCGATGCGTTGTGCCTTGAGTTAGGTCGCGTCGATCATGACCGTCTTCTCTTCAGCCCGCTCACCTACCCCCGCACTGGCAACCGGTCGCGCACCAACGCTTTCCAGAACCCGGCGCCGATGGGCAGGATCTCATCATTAAAATCGTAATCACTGGCATGCAGTGGCTGGCCGTGCGGCCCGGTTTCCCCATTGCCCAGCAACAGAAAACATCCCGGCACTGCGGCGCTGAAATGGGCGAAGTCTTCGGAAAAGCTCATCGGTTGCCGGTCCGGGATCGTCTCCAGCCCCTCGGCACGGGCGGCGCGGGTCACGGCCTGCACCGGGCCTTCGGCGTTGATCGTTTCGATGAACTCAGTGTTGTAGGAAACGTCAACGGTCACACCATGCGCTGCCGCCACTCCTGACGCGATCTGGCGCATGAAGCCTTCGATGTTTTCCCGGTCTTCGGGGCTGCGGGCGCGGACGTCACCTTTTAGCGTTGCGGTGCCCGGCAGCACGTTGCGCTGTCCGTCGGTCAGAAATTCGGTGACAGAAACCACCGCCCCGGCCCCGGGAGCCAGCTTGCGCGACACGATGGTCTGCAGCGCCTGAACCAGTTCCGCGCCGATGGTGATGGCGTCGCGCCCGGCCTGCGGCATCGAAGCATGGCCGCCCTGACCCCTGACCGTAATCTCGAACAGGCTTTCCGATGAACAGATCAGCCCGGTCCGCGTCGAGACCTGACCGACAGGTGCACCGGGAAGGTTGTGGATGGCATAGACCTCATCCACCGGAAAGCGCTCCAGTACCCCCTCGTCGATCATCGCGCGTGCGCCCAGACCGTGCTCCTCGTTGGGCTGGAACAGGAAAATCACCGTGCCGTCAAAGTCCGGATCGGCGGCCAGTGCTTTGGCGGCGCCCAATAGCATGGTCATGTGGCCGTCATGCCCGCAGGCATGCATGACGCCCGGCGTCTCTGACGGGTAATCGTGCTGGCTGGTCTCATGGATCGGCAGGGCGTCCATATCCGCGCGCAATCCGATTGCCCGGTTGCCCGTTCCCGCCCGCAGAACACCGATGACACCGACGCCTTCGTGAACCTCCAGCCCCAGATCGCGCAGAATTTCCGCCACTCTGGCCCTTGTGCGGTTTTCCTGAAACCCGAGTTCGGGAAAGCGGTGAAACTCATGCCTGAGTGCGATGAGTTCGGATTGATCAGGTGCCAAGAGTTTCTCCTCGATAGCCAAACAGCCAATGATGCGACCTTAGCGAAACGCCCGCCACGGGCAATCACAGATCGGTCAGGGTCACACGGGCCGCAGCGCGTCCGCAAGCCAGACCCCTTCGGGCGAGATCCGCGTCCCGTATACCAGCCGCTCGACCCCCTGCGCCTGCGCGACGTCGAACGCTGTCGCATAAGCCGGGTCGATATCCGCAGCCAGCGCGAACCTGCCGCAATCGGTGCGCTGCACCAGATACAGCATGATGGCCCGGTGCCCCTGCGCCACCATGGCTGCCAGCTCTCCCAGATGTTTGGTGCCGCGTGCTGTGACGCTGTCGGGAAATTCGGCAAGACCCGTCTGGCGCGACAGGGTCACGCTTTTGACCTCGACATAGGCGTCGGGCAATCCCGGCCCGCTCAGCAGAAAGTCGATGCGGCTTTTCTCGCCGTATTTCACCTCGGGTCGCACGGTTTCATATGCGGCCAGTTCGGCAATCTCTCCGGCCTCCAGCGCCGCCCGCAGCGCCCTGTTCGGTACCGAGGTATCGACCCCGGTGAAATGTCCGTTTTCATGATCGACCAGCCGCCACCCGTATTTCAGCTTTTTCTTCGGGTCGTCATTGGGCTCCAGCCAGATTTTCATCCCCGGCTCGGCCAGCCCCATCATGGAACCGGGATTGGCGCAATGGGCCGTCACCTCGCGGCCGTCCTCAAGGCGGCAGTCGGCCAGAAAGCGTTTATAACGGCGGATCAGGCGGGCGGGAACAAGAGGGGTTTCAAAGCGCATGTCCAAGCGCCTATACCTGCACACAAGTTCGTTCAAGAGGAGAGGGTGCCATGGCCAATCCAACCGCCGCAATGCTGGTGATCGGAGATGAGATTCTGTCGGGCCGCACCCGTGATGCTAATATGCATTTTCTGGCAGGCGAACTGACCAAACACGGCGTCGACCTCAGGGAAGTGCGGATCGTCAGCGACGAGGCGGACGCCATCGAAAGATCGGTCCGGGACCTGTCCGAAGGCTTCGATCACGTCTTTACCAGCGGCGGTATCGGCCCCACCCATGACGACATCACCGCCGACTGTATCGCCCGCGCATTCGGCGCTCGGCTGGATGTCCGCGACGATGCCCGCGCGCTGCTTGAGGCGCATTATGAAAAGTCCGGGCTGGAACTGAACGAGGCACGCCTGCGCATGGCACGTATCCCGGACGGGGCGGTGCTGATCGAAAACCCGGTCTCGACCGCGCCGGGCTTTACCATCGAAAACGTCCATGTGATGGCCGGGGTTCCAACGGTTTTTCAGGCGATGGTGGCCAGCGTGCTGTCAACCCTGACCGGTGGCGTGCCGCTGTTGTCGCAATCCCTCAGGGTGGATCGTGGCGAGGGGGATATCGCGCCGACGCTGTCATCCCTGGCCGAGGATTTCGATGATTTATCCATCGGCTGCTATCCCTTTCAGGTTAACGGCGTATTCGGGGCGAATGTGGTCATCCGCGGCACTGATGGCGGGCGCATCGATGCTGCTGTGACCCGGCTGGCGAAGGAGCTTGAGCTTTGAGCGTCAACTGGGCCGACGTGGTCGACGGAACATGGCCTGCAGCGCATTATGAAACGCTAGGTCCGTTTTTGCTGCGTCAGGGGCAGGGCGGCGGGTCGCGCGTGTCGGCGGCCAGCCCGACAGGCACCTTTACAGCCTCCGATATCGCCGCCGCCGAAGCGAGGATGCAGGCAATGGGCCAGAAGCGGATTTTCTGCCTGCGCCCGGGAAATGAGGACCTGGACACGCAACTGGCCGACCGCGGCTATGACATCCTCGATCCAGTCAACATCTACGCCTGCCCGGTCGAACATCTGACCGATATCGCCATTCCCCGCGTCACCGTTTTCCCGTTGTGGGAACCGCTGGCGATCATGCGCGAGATCTGGCAGCAGGGCGGCATAGGCTCTGCGCGGCTGGCGGTGATGGACCGCGCACCCGGCCCGAAAACCGGGCTGCTGATGCGCCACCGCGATCAGCCCGGCGGCACCGGGTTTGTCGCCATCCATGACGGCATCGCCATGATGCACGCACTGGAAATCCTTCCGCATCAGCGTCGTCAGGGCCTTGGCCAGTGGGCCATGCGCGCCGCGGCCTTTTGGGCGCTGGACAACGGCGCTCATACCCTTAGCGTGATCTGTACAAAGGCGAATGAAGGGGCGAACCGCCTCTACCTCTCTCTCGGAATGCCAGTCGTGGGAGAATATCATTACCGCCAGCTTGCCTGAGGGGAGAGAGACAGACGTGACCGATCAGAAACAGCCCACGGCGCTGAACCTGCCGATGGTGGACCCGCTGCCGCCCGAGACGCAGAAATACTTTGATATCTGTGTCGAAAAACTGGGCATGGTACCGAACGTGCTTAAGGCAAACGCGTTTGATATCAACAAGCTGAACGCATTCACCGGGATGTATAACGACCTGATGCTGGCCGATAGCGGGCTGTCCAAGCTGGAACGCGAGATGATCGCCGTCGTCGTGTCCTCGATCAACAAGTGCTTTTACTGCCTTGTGGCGCATGGGGCCGCCATCCGGCAGCTGTCCGGCAATCCGCAACTGGGCGAGATGCTGGTGATGAACTACCGCGTGGCGCCTCTGGATCAGCGTCAGCGTGCGATGCTGGATTTTGCGGCCAAGATGACCACTGCCAGCGCCGAGATCGAGGAACCTGATCGGCAGCGCCTGCGCGACGCGGGTTTCTCTGACCGCGACATCTGGGACATCGCCAATGTTGTCGGGTTCTTCAACATGTCCAACCGCGTGGCCAGCGCCGTCGCGATGGAACCGAACGAAGAATATCACGCCCTGTTCAGATGATCCTTCGCCTCATCCTCTGCGCCGCTTTTGCGGCGGGACCGGCCCTGTCCCAGGAACTGACCTTGCCCGCCAGCGCCAGACAGCTGTCGGAACGTGTCAGTGAACTGGACAGCTATGATCTGCCGACGGGCGTGTTCGCCAATGGTGCCGTGCCGTCAAAAACGGTCGAGGGCCGGGTCGAGCGTCGAACCTGGGGCATCCAGTCCGGCTCAGCTACGACATTGCAGATACTGGCCCCGCTGCGTGACCAGATCGAGGCGCAGGGATACAAAATCACGATGGAGTGCGAGGCGCAGAAATGTGGCGGTTTCGATTTCCGCTTCGGAACCGAGGTGGTGCCGACTCCGGACATGTACGTGGCCATTCACGACTATCGCTTTCTGACAGCCGAACGCGACGACACCGTCTTTAGCCTGTTGATCAGCCGCAACCCGCCGGACGGGTTCATTCAGTTGATCCGTGTCACACCAGCAGATGTCAAAGCCGAACCACCACTGGTGGTTGTCGAAGCGGCCTCGGGTCCGGAACCCGTGCTGGACGATCTGGAACGCGACGGCCATGTCATTCTGAACGATCTCGAATTTCAGACCGGCTCGGCCGCGCTGGGAGCAGGGCCGTTTGCCTCGCTGAAATCCCTTGCCGATTTCCTTACCGACAATCCGGAGATGCGTCTGGCGCTGGTCGGGCATACGGACGACACAGGCGCACTTCAGAGCAACATCGCCCTCAGCAAAAAACGGGCTGAGGCGGTGCGTGATCGTCTGATCTCGGGCTACAGCGTGGCGGGCGACCGGATCGAGGCACAGGGCGTCGGGTATCTTGCGCCTTTGACGTCGAACCTGACCCCCGAAGGCCGTGACCGCAACCGCCGGGTCGAGGCCGTGTTGCTGGCAAACTGAACCGCGCTCAACCGGCTGTGTTTTGCGCGGACTTTGGAATCCTGTCATGTTGCGGCAGGAGGAAATGCCATGCCGGACTCTTCGAAAAAATCAGCTGCCCTGATCGTTGGTGCGGGGGCGGGCCTGTCAGCCTCGCTTGCGCGTGAGCTTGCGCAGGCGGACTACGCCTTGCATCTGACTGCTCGTGATACGTCGGACCTGCAGGCTCTTGCGGATGAAACCGGTGCGCAGTTGCACCAACTGGATGCCACAGATGCCGCGGGCATGGCCGCCCTGATTGCAGGATTGCCCGGCGAACTTCGCGTTGCCTGTTACAATCCGTCGGCGCGCCAACGCGGCCCGGTCATCGAGCTTGACCCGGAAACCGTGCGCAAATCGGTCGAAGTCACGGCCTACGGCGCATTTGTGATGGGGCAGGCCGCTGCGCGGCGCATGCTGGCGCAGGATCTTTCGCCTGACCGGCGGGGCACGATCCTGTTCACAGGCGCTTCGGCTGGCGTTAAGGGGTTTCCTCTGTCGGCCCCCTTTGCGATGGGTAAATTCGCCCAACGGGGACTGGCGCAGTCCATGGCCCGCGAACTGCATCCCAAGGGGATACATGTCGCCTGGATCAACATCGACGGTGGCATTCGCAACCCCAACCGCGCTGGCCGCATCGACAGCGCCGACAACCCCGACAGCATGCTAGACCCGGATGCAATAGCGCGGGAATACATGCACCTGATCAATCAGGATCGCACGACATGGTCGAACGAACTGACGCTCAGACCCTGGGTCGAAAACTTCTGATTGCGACAAAAAAAACCCACGCCAGAGGCGTGGGTGTCTAAGGTGGTCTGGGAGAAATTACCAGTCCATCGGTCCCTTTTCCGCATAGGAATCGACGAGAAAATCAATAAAGGCCCGTACCTTGGGCTGCGTGAAGCGCCCCGGCGGATAGACCGCATAGATGCCCTGTATCTCGTCCGGCAGCGACGGCATTGCGTCGACAACCTCGCCGCTTTTCAGCGCGTCGGCATAGAGATAACTGGGCAGATAGGCGATTCCCAACCCCGATATTGCGGCGTTGAGAAGCGACTGACCGTCATTCACACTCAGCCACCCGGCAGTGCGAACTTGCCTTTTTTCCCCTGAAGGTGCGGTCAGCTTCCAGACATTGCCCGAAGACTGGCTGGAATAATGCAAAAGCTTGTGTTCGTTCAGTTCGTCGATGCGCTGGGGGCGGCCATACCGTTCGATATAGCTGGGCGCCGCGACCATCCGCTTGACGGTTTCCGTGAGTTTGCGCGCGCGCAGAGTGCTGTCTTCCAACTCGCCAATGCGTATGGCGACGTCAAATCCTTCCGAGATCAGTTCGACAAAACGGTTGTTCAGGACCATGTTGACCGTGATGTCGGGAAAGTCGGACAGGAACTGTGACAGAACCGGCGACAGGTGATTGACGCCGAAATCGGTGGCGACACTGATCCGCAGCAGCCCCGAAGGTGCCGATTGCATCGACGTGACCAGCGCATCCGCTTCGCCCGCGTCGTTCAGAACCCGCCGTGCGCGGTCATAATAGGCCAGCCCGATTTCGGTCGGCGACACGCGTCGCGTCGTGCGGTTTAGCAGGCGGGCACCCAATCGCGCCTCAAGGCTTGAGACGTGTTTGGAAACGGCCGATTTGGAAATACCCATCTTTTTGGCCGCATCGGTGAAGCCACCCTGATCCACCACGTTGGCAAAGGCTTCCATTTCGGTGAGTCGGTCCATACTCGCGTCCCCAAGGTGTTGTTTGTCGTACCGTACATTCGCTGCAAATCTGGGCGAGAACGGGGCAGACATGGGATAATATCAGGGATTTAGTTGGGATCGTTTGCGTGTCGGAAACGCGGAAACAATGATTAAGCGGCCCCTCACGGGCCTTTTAAGTCTGCGTGAACTGGACATTTTCCCTTACGTGCTATCCTGAGAATGGCATTTTTGTGACCAGGGAGGATATCATGAAGGCCTTTATCGCGACTGTTTCCGTCTGTTTGTTAGCAAGCTTTGCGCATGCCGGGGGGGAAACGCCGTCCAACCCCGATGCCAAGGTCTATTTCGTCAATCTGGCTGACGGTGATACCGTGAGCGCACCGGTTACCATAGTATTCGGGCTCAGCGGCATGGGCGTCGCACCCTCCGGGACCGAGGCGGAAAATACCGGCCATCATCATCTTCTGATCGACCGCCCGCCTCTTGGCGAGGGTGAGGACGGCGCTGACGAGTTGTCCTATGGCCTGCCGGCAGACGACAACCATCTGCATTTCGGCGGCGGCCAGACAGAGGTCACGATCGACCTCGCGCCGGGCGAGCATACGCTGCAGCTGGTGCTGGGAGATTACGGCCACGTCCCCCATTCCACCCCCATCGTTTCCGATGTGATAACGATCAAGGTGGAATAACAATCGGGCAGTAAAACCGTCGCGCTAAAAGGCTGCTCTTGTCGCAAGTATCCACAAGGGCAGTGTTACGGCGCTGAGCAAGGTCGACTGCGCGATGAGCGTGGCAACTAGCTTGCGGTCGGCGCCGAAACCGGATGCCAGCACATGTGCTGCCGACGCGGTTGGAAGTGCAGCAAAAAGAACCAGTACGGGTGCCAGACCACTGGTGTTGCCTACGACAAGGCAGACAAGAAACGTACCGCCCGGCACCAGAACCAGCCGCGACAAGCTTACATATCCGCTGAAACGATCCATTTTTGCCAAGGCGCTCCAATTCATCGTTGCGCCGATGGAAATCAGCGCAATTGGAATGGCTGCTGCGGCGACCATGTCCAGCGGTGCCATTATTGGAGAGGGGATCGAGATACCTGACAATCCCACGGCAACCCCCAGCACACTCGCCAGCAGAAACGGGTTCAGCACGACTTTGGAAATTGTCTGAACAATGCTCAGGCTCCCGCCGCGGGACAACACAATAACGGCAAGCATGTTGGCGACAGGTACTGCCATGCCGATGGCGACGGCCATATGGCCAATCGCATCGGGTCCGATAATCTGTGACGCGACCAGCGCAATTGCCGAGTTAAAGCGCCAGACGGTTTGCCAGCCGCCAGCAAAATCCAGAAACTTGTCCGGTCCAATGGGACGCGCCAGCCATCCAAGCAGCATCGCAAAGACCAGAATGCCCCACACAGCGGGGCCAATCTGCAAAACCTCGGAAATCTCGATCGGGCGTCTGCTTGCGGCGACAAACAGCAAGGCCGGAAACAGGATCTCAAAGTTCAGTTTGTCGAGGCCCTGCCATGCATTTTCAGACAGGCGCGCCCGGATAAGACCTCCAAGCGCGACCATAAGAAAACTCGGCGCAAGCCCTGACAGGATGGTGGCAAAGACCATGGCAGGTCGTCCCTTCAGTCAACCTGTGTTTGTCTATTGCACCTGAACCGAAGAGCTTGGTCACTAACGACACGTAGCGTCGAAATCGTGAAGCGCATCAAAGTTCTGCCGCCAGCCGCGTGCCCTGATTGATCGCCCGCTTCGCATCCAGTTCCGCAGCCACGTCCGCCCCGCCGATGACATAGGGAGTGATCCCCTTTTCGATCAGGGCGTCTGCAAGCGTCCGGTCCGAGACCTGACCCGAGCACAGCACAATCGTCTCGGCCGCGATCACTGTGGGATCGGCGCGCTCCTCGCCAAAGCTGACATGCAGCCCGTCATCGTCGATACGCTCGTAATTCACGCCGCCCACAAAGTTGACGCCCTTTTTCTTCAGTGTCGTGCGATGAATCCAGCCGGTGGTCTTGCCCAGCCCCTTGCCATGCGCCTGTTTCTTGCGTTGCAGCAGAGTGACCTCGCGCGCTGCCGCTTCGGGCTGCGGGCCTTCGGGGGCCAGGCCCGAACGATGCTCGGCCGGGTCGGTTACACCCCATTCCTTCATCCACAGGGGCAGGTCGGTTGTGGGGCTGTGCCCCTCTTCCAGCAGAAACTCCGACACATCGAACCCGATACCGCCAGCCCCGATCACAGCTGCCGTCTTGCCAACCTTGGCCTTGCCGCGCAGTACATCGACATAGCTCAGGACATTGTCCCGGTCCTGTCCCGGAATCTGCGGATCACGCGGGGTGACGCCGGTGGCGATGATCACTTCGTCATATCCTGACAGATCGTCCGCGGTGACCTCACGCCCCAGTTCCAGCCTGACGCCAAGATCGGCGATCATCGCGCGGTACCAGTCGACCAGCCCCCAGAACTCCTCCTTGCCGGGCACTTGTTTGGCCATGTTCAGTTGCCCGCCGACCTCATCCGCCTTGTCGAACAGGGTCACGTTGTGGCCGCGCTGGGCGGCGGTCATCGCGGTGGACAATCCGGCAGGCCCGGCGCCGACAATCGCAACTGTCTTGGCGCTCTCGGCCTTTTCGATCACCAGCTCAGTCTCATGACAGGCGCGCGGATTGACGAGGCACGAGGTCAGCTTGCCGCTGAACGTGTGATCCAGACAGGCCTGGTTGCAGGCAATACAGGGCGCGATCTTTTCACCCTCGCCCGCCATCGCCTTGTTCACGAAATCCGCATCCGCCAGCATCGGCCGGGCCAGCGACACCATGTCGGCACAGCCATCCGCCAGCACCTGCTCGGCCACCTCGGGCGTGTTGATCCGGTTCGAGGTGATCACCGGGATCGACACCTTGCCCATCAGCTTTTTCGTCACCCACGCAAATGCAGCGCGTGGCACACTGGTGGCGATGGTCGGGATGCGCGCCTCGTGCCAGCCTATTCCGGTATTGATGATTGTCGCCCCGGCCTTCTCGATCTCCTGCGCCAGTTGCACCACCTCGTCATGGGTTGAACCATCGGGGATCAGGTCAATCATCGACAGCCGGTAGATGATGATGAAATCGGTTCCCACAGCCTCGCGCGTGCGCCGCACCACCTCGATCGGCAGGCGCATCCGGTTATCATACGACCCGCCCCAACGGTCGGTGCGCTTGTTGGTATGGGTAACAAGGAACTGGTTCAGGAAATACCCTTCAGAGCCCATGATCTCGACCCCGTCATAGCCCGCCTCTTGCGCCAGCACGGCGGCATTGACGATATCGGCGATCTGTTTCTCGATCCCCTCTTCGTCCAGCTCAGTCGGCGGAAACGGAGAGATCGGCGATTTCACCGGGCTGGGTGCCACACATTTCGGCCCATAGGCATAACGACCCGCATGCAAGATCTGCATCGCGATCTTGCCGCCTGCCTCATGTACGCGGCGGGTGACGATCGAATGGTTCGCAACTTCGGTGTCATTCGTCATCATCGATGCCCCCGGCAGCACCGATCCTTCAAGGTTCGGCCCGATACCCCCGGTCACCATCAGCCCGACGCCGCCGCGCGCCCGGTCGGCATAGAACTCGGCCACCCGGTTCCAGTCGCCGGTTTCCTCCAGACCCGTATGCATCGAGCCCATCAGCACGCGGTTCTTCAGTGTGGTAAAGCCCAGATCCAGCGGGGCCAGCATGTTCGGGTACGCAGTCATGAAACTCTCCCTGAGATTTACGCCCGAAGATCACCGCAGGACCGCCCGGTGTCACGCAAAACCCGACGTCATCCCCTTTGCTGACGCGGCGGCGCTTGCTAGAGGTTGGCCGAACAACCCATGAGGCCGCGCATGACACCCGAAGAAATCGCCAAACTGCCCTATCGCCCCTGCGTCGGGCTGATGCTGATGAACGGGCAGGGCAAAATATTCGTCGGCCAGCGCAACGACCGCCATGCCGACGCCTGGCAAATGCCACAGGGCGGTGTGGACAAGGGCGAAGACCCCCGCGACGCGGCCCTGCGCGAGCTGTGGGAAGAAACCGGCGTCACCTCTGATCTGGTCGAGATCATCGCCGAAACCAACGGCTGGCTGCCCTATGACCTGCCACATGACATCGTGCCGAAAATCTGGAAGGGCCGCTATCGCGGTCAGGAACAGAAATGGTACCTGCTGCGCTTTCTGGGCCGCGACGATCAGATCAACATTCAAACCGATCATCCCGAATTCACCCGCTGGAAATGGCAGGAACCGGACCGCCTGATCGAAGAGATCGTGCCCTTCAAGCGCGAGGTTTATGAGCGGGTGGTTGAAGAATTCGGGGAGGTTCTGAAATGAAGCGCAATCCCAGCGCGAGGGGAACCCGCGCTGTCTGACCCAACCGGAGGAGATGACCCCACCTGCGCATTAAAAAAGTGGTGGAGGTAAACGCTTCACCCGTCCACCATTGGGTCGGAAATCTCTATCCTGCTCAACGAAAGGCACGGAAATTTTCCCTACATACTCCGGAGCCCTTTTATGGGGGGAGTGGGTAACTCCCTCCTAGAATCTTCTGTTCGGCACTGGTTGGGCTCACCGCAATCGAGTGCTCGGTCAAATTGCCGCCAGCATTGAAATGCCAGCCGTGACCATGCCACCGGCTTTCATTGCGGTATCGAGTGTGTCGTAGCCTTCGCATAGGGTTTTGAACTTTTCCCAAGCTGAAGAGATCTTCGAGGCTTCGGGTTTCTCCGCGTTGAAGGATTCCACGACATCCTGTAGCTGTTTTTGAAGTTCAGGAACCTTAAGGTTTTCAACAGTAGTACCCAATTCCTTCAATGCATCTGACAGTGAATTTTGAAAGAATGTCATCTGTTCTGCCGACATGCCCTCGTACTTTTTTACACGAATGCTGTAGTCGAAGTTGAAGTTGTTGTTGGTGACGTTCGTATTTTGACTGTTGTCGATAATGGTCCGATTATCTAGGTTTACCACGTAACGCAGTTCCTCACTGCCTTCCAATGCTTTGAACACCGCCTGCCCGATTTTTTCAACGAACTCTAAGTTCGTGTTCCAGAACAATTCGGTTTTACCGGAATTTGTTGTCAATTCGATTGCATATTCCATGTCCACCGGGGCGGCCCGATAGCCGATGAAGAAAAAACCTAGGAATCCCGCCAGCCAAAAAGGCCAAGAGGCTCCTGCGGCGGTTGACACGAGAACAATGCCGATCAAGAAGCAAATGCCGATGAAGCTCCAGGCAAAATTGCGCCCCTGTGCTGTTGCTTTGTTTGTCTCCTCGCCTCTAACTTTGCGTTCGACCAGGCGAGCACTTGATATGTTTTTGGTGGGAAAAACCTGATTGTTGTGGCGAATGGACTTGGATGTGATTTCCAAGATTGTCTCCTCGTTGTAAAACCGGGCGATCAGCTAAGCTGTTCGTCTGGAAGATACAGCTTATGATAGTTCTTGAGCTTCGATACTCAGATCATAGATGTGTCAGCAATCGGCTAAGGGTTCAACCGCGTTTTGCTGCGTTCCGCCAATAAACCATTGTGACGGCACGATAATACCTCCATTAGGGCCTATGATGAAAAACTGTATCGCAGTAGGAGTTCCAGAGAACCGCCGCTAGTTCACCGATACCCCCTCGATCTAGCGAAAGTGCCGGTATGTCTAGACAGGTGGTCTTCCCATTGGGGATTAAAGCAACCCCTCACCCCGCAACAACCCCAGCATATTTGCCTCAGGCCGTGGCCCGATATGGCTGATCACTTCGCGGGTGCAGATGTTGCCGATGCGGGCGCAGGTCTCGAAATCGTGGCCCACGGCCATGCCGAACATGAACTGCCAGCCCTGATTACTCTCTTTCCGCTGCCGGAAAGGTTAACCCGCTCCTACGCGGTCAACGCTGTCTGTCAATTTGATCGCGTCAATTACTGCTTTGCCAAGTTGCCGGGTATTGTGAACGCCACCTGAGCCGTTGAACTCTGAAACGTCGAGTTTCTTTGCCAGATCGCGCAGGTTCTCGATGGCGTTTTTCTGCAGTTTGCCGTTTTCGAAAACATCAATGCTTTGACAGGTGTATTGCACGATTCGACGACCGGCGAACTCAACCTCTTGCGCAATCGTGTGCCGCAAAGCGGATTTCTGGGCTTTGGTTTTCGGCTGTTCAACGGCGTTTGTTGGGGGCAGTTCCGCCGGCTCGCCCGTAATTGCGCTGAAGTCGTTTGCGTTCACGCTCGCGCGTACCTTGCTGGGCAGGCAGTTCCCGCCGTGTTTGTTTTCCCTGTACGCGTCCTTGGCCTGAGCGTTGTTGAGCAAATAGAACGTCGGCTCAAAGGTCCGCAGGCTCAAGGCGACGAATAAGATGAAATCTGCGTCTGCCTTTGTGTTCATGTTAACAGGCCAGCGACTGATCTCGGATGGCCTATCGATGTACTGCCTGGTTTTGACCTCGACGGTTTTCAGACCGTCCGGTGTATGCACCATGATATCGTGCCCGGGCGCACCCGGCGGGCTGACATAGGCGTGCAGACCCACCGAGATAAACTTGGCCAACGCCAGTGTTTCGCCGAGTTGCCCGGAGAGAAGATTTGTGAGTTTTTGCAATTCATCCGTCCATTGGTTCAGATTGACGCTTTCATCCGACCGGTCAGAGCAATCCCTCACTCCGCAACAACTCCAGCATATTTGCCTCGGGCCGTGGCCCGATATGGCTGATCACTTCGCGGGCGCAGATGTTGCCGATGCGGGCGCAGGTCTCGAAATCGCGGCCCGTGGCCATGCCGAACAGGAACCCGGCGGCGAACTGGTCGCCTGCGCCGGTTGCGTCCACCGGCACCACCTTTTCCACCGGCACGTCGATGCGGTCGCCGCCGTTCAGAACGGTCACACCGTCACCCGACCGGGTGCAGACAACCAGCGGACAGATGGCGGCGGTTTTGGCCAGTGCCTCTTCCAGATCGTCGGTCTCGAACAGCGACTTGATCTCGGCCTCGTTGCCGATCACGAAATCCAGTTCGTTCTCGATCAGCAACAGGAAATCGACCCGGTGCCGTTCCACACAGAAGGGATCGGAAATGGCGATTCCCGCCTTGCCGCCGCCCTTGTGGCAGTTGCGAGCGGCCTCAAGAAACGCGGCCTTGCCCTTTTCCTTGTCGAACAGATAGCCCTCAAGGAACATGATCTGGCTGTTGCCCGCCACCTCTGACGATACGTCTTCGGACGACAGTTCCGAGGAAATCCCCAGATAGGTATTCATCGACCGTTCACCATCGGGCGAGACAAAGATCATCGAGCGTGAGGTCGGCAGCTCCCCTCCGGGCACTGGCGGGTTGACGAAATCGACCCCGTCCTCGTTCATTGCATCCGCATAGAACCGTCCCAGCGCGTCGTCATGCACCCGCCCGATAAAGGCTGCATCCAGACCCAGCGCACCGGCACCTGCGATCGTGTTGGCAACCGATCCGCCCGGTGTCTGAACCCGGCTTTCCATGGCGGCATACAGAACTTCACCGCGTTCCCGCTCGATCAGCTGCATGATGCCTTTTTCGATGCCCATCAGCTCAAGAAAGCTGTCATCGGCCTGGGAAATCACGTCCACGACGGCATTTCCGATGCCGACAAGCTGGTAGGTTTTCATAGGTTCTTGTCCTCAAATTCGCAAAGATCGCGGATTATACAGGTTGGGCACATCGGCTTGCGTGCCTTGCAATGATAGCGGCCATGCAGGATCAGCCAGTGATGCGCATGCAGCTGGAAATCGGCCGGAATATTGTCTTCGATGGCGCGTTCGACCGCGTCCACGTCCTTGCCGGGGCAGATACCGCTCCGGTTGCCGACGCGAAAGATATGGGTGTCCACCGCCTGTGCCGGCTGCCGCCACCACATGTTCAGCACCACATTGGCGGTTTTGCGTCCGACACCCGGCAGCGATTGCAGCGCAGCACGGGAATTGGGAACTTCGCCGCCATACTCATCGACCAGAATGCGGCTCAGCTTGATGACGTTCTTGGCCTTGTTGCGGTAAAGGCCGATCGTCTTGATGTGGTCGATCAGCTTTTCTTCGCCCAGATCCAGCATCTTTTGCGGCGTGTCGGCGATCTTGAACAGCTCACGCGTGGCCTTGTTCACGCCCGCATCCGTCGCCTGCGCCGACAGCGCCACGGCCACGACCAGCGTATAGACGTTGACATGCTCCAGCTCGCCTTTGGGTTCGGGCTCGGCTGCCTGAAACCGTGTAAAGATTTCGCGGATCGTATGATAATCGAGTTGCTTTGCCATCCTGATCGGTATGCCGCCCGAATTTATCGCTTACAAGCCAAAAGAAACGAATTTGTACACGCCGGTACGATTCGGAAGGTTGGGGGTTTGATGGACGTACAAAACAGCAGGTTTCGGGTCGCCGCAGGGGTTTGGACGCTGTAGGTTGGAGGGAAGCAGATGAGGTTAGTCATGAACGTCCAGAACTCGGAAAACGGTTATCACTACAACGTCATGCGCCGGGCGATCGACCTGATCGACCAGGGCGGCGAAACCCTGTCGCTGGATGAGCTGGCGCGCCAGATGGACATGAGCCCCGCGCATTTCCAGCGTCTGTTCTCTCGCTGGACCGGGGTTTCCCCAAAGCGCTATCAGCAATATCTGACACTGGGTCATGCCAAGGCGTTGCTGCGTGAACGGTTCACGACGCTGGAAACCGCACACAATGTCGGCCTGTCCGGCAGCGGTCGCCTGCATGACCTTTTCATCCGCTGGGAAGCGATGAGCCCCGGAGAATACGCCCGCAAAGGGGCCGAGCTGATAATCTACTGGGGCTGGTTCGAAAGTCCCTTTGGGCCGGCTTTGGTCATGGGCACGGACAAAGGGATTTGTGGCATCGCGTTCAGTGCCGAAACAGGCGAGGAACCCGCGATGGAGGATATGCTGTCCCGCTGGCCCAAGGCAGAGTTTGTCGAAGATCCGATGCGTCTGCGCCCATGGGTCCTCAGCGCCTTCGGTGCTGCCAGCGACCGGCTGGAGCCCACGCCCCTCTACCTCATCGGAGCGCCGCTGCAGATCAAGGTTTGGGAGGCATTGCTGCATATTCCATCCGGCAATGTAACAACCTATTCCGAAATCGCTCAGGTCGTGGGTGCGCCGCAGGCCGTTCGCGCTGTGGGAACGGCTGTTGGGCGCAACCCGATCAGTTGGCTGATCCCCTGCCACCGCGCCTTGCGCAAGTCCGGAGGATTGGGCGGCTATCACTGGGGCCTGCCCGTCAAACGCGCCATGCTGGCTTATGAGGCTGCGCGGGCCGAAGGCTAGGCCTGCGTGCGCCGCCAGAAAGGCGACAGCAGGAATTTCCGCCTGCGTCGAACGATTCTTGGCGATTTCTTTGCCGCCAGTTCCCGCTCGATCTCATAGGCACGCAGGGGGCGGCCCTGCGACCAGCGATCCAGTTGCAGGGCCATCAGGATTTGGTGATCTCGACTGGGCATCTCGGGTCTCCTTCACAAGATTCGGGATAACCCACATTCGGACAACGCCCCTGACACCACGGTGTCAGTAGCATGTGCTAATGTGTCAGCAGGTCCTTTGGAGAGTCACATGCGCCGGTCCACACGTTTGTTCGAAATCATCCAGATCCTGCGCGCCGCAGACGGGCCGGTGACAGCCGAAAGGCTGGCCGAACAGCTTGAGGTGTCCGTGCGCACGATCTATCGCGACATCACCGCGCTTCAGGCGCAACGCACGCCGATCGAGGGCGAGGCGGGGCTGGGCTATGTGATGCGCCGGGGGTATGATCTGCCGCCTCTGAATTTTGACGCAGAAGAGGTCGAGGCGCTTTGGGTCGGCCTGTCGATGCTGGCACGAACAGGGGACAGCGCCCTGCAACAGGCGGCTGACCGTGTGTGCCAGAAGATCGAGGCGCTGCACGTTCCTGCCAACTGGCTTCAGGTCGCACCTTGGGGCGCGCCCGCTGACGATCCGGTTCAGGGCTGCGTGTCCATCGCCATGCTGCGCAGCGCGATCCGGGAAGAGCGGAAATTGCGGCTGAGCTATGGCAACGCAGAGGGCGAACGGACCGAGCGCGTGGTGCGCCCGGTGGCGCTGATTTATCATCTGGAATGCACGATGCTTGCCGGCTGGTGCGAGATGCGCAGTGCCTTTCGTCATTTCCGCGTGGACCGCATCTGGCAGTGTGACCCGCTGGATGCCTATTTTTCGGGCCTTGGCGAACCATTGCGCGCGGTCTGGCAAGAGCAGAACAGGTGGGATGAGCCCGCTGAACGGGCCTGAGCCTGTATACTTGGGCGGGTATTTGCCGATATCACCCGATTGTTGCTTGAGCCTGGACTCGGCACAGGTGTTATAATGCGGCCAACGAAGCAAGCCCGATGAACGGGCATTTGGAGCAGAAGGTGATTCCATGACGATTTCCAAGTTTGTGCTGGCGGCCGGGCTGTGCTCGGCCATGGTTCTGGGGGCCTGTACCGACCCCGGTACGCTGACCGCCCAGAACGACCCGAACCAGAACACCAAACAAGGCGCATTGATTGGCGGGCTCATTGGGGCTGGTGTCGGTGCCATTGCGAATAATTCCAACCCGGGACTGGGCGCATTGGCCGGTGCGGCCATTGGTGCGGCTGGTGGGGGTGCCATCGGCAATCAGCTGGACCGGCAGGCCGCCGAACTGCGCCAGCAACTGGCCAATGACGGGATCACAATCGTCAATGCGGGTGACCGCCTGATCGTCACCGTTCCCAACGACATCACCTTCGACACCGACAGCGCCACGGTGCGCCCTGCGTTGCGGTCCGATCTGGTGAAAGTCGGCCAGAACCTCGTGAACTATCCGAATTCGAACGTTCAGATCATCGGGCATACGGACAGCGATGGCGAAGCATCCTACAATCTGGGTCTGTCGGAACGCCGTGCCAATGCCGTGGCCGATATTCTGCAGGCAAATGGTGTCAGCTATTCCCGTATCGCGACGATTGGTCAGGGCGAGAACAATCCGATCGCGTCCAACCTGACCCCAGAGGGCAAGGCCCAGAACCGACGGGTTGAGATTGTGGTTGTGCCTAGCAGCAACACCTGATCCCTACCGGATATTCAAAAAAAGGGCCGCTATGTGCGGCCCTTATTCGTTGTGCACATTGACTGCGCGTCAACCGGGGTTTGGTCGCGCGGCGCGCCGGGGTAAACAGGTGCAACACAAGACGGAGCTTTCCCCAAATGTCCGAACCGATCCTTCTGGGCCTGTCCGGCTCGCTGCGCCAAACCGCCACCAATCGCAAACTTCTGCGCGAAGCGGCGCGGCTGTTCGAACCCGGCCAGTTCATCGAGGCCGATCTGAACCTGCCGCTTTTCGACGGCGATGTGGAAGAAGCCGAAGGGATCCCGGCCCCGGTTCAGACCCTGGCCGATCAGATCGCAGGTGCCCACGCCGTAATCATTTCGACCCCTGAATATAACAAAGGCCCGTCCGGGGTCCTGAAAAACGCGCTGGACTGGGTCAGCCGGACCAAGGGTCGCCCATGGGCCGACAAGCCCGTGGCCGTCATGTCCGCTGCAGCGGGCCGCGCGGGCGGTGAGCGGGCGCAGATGATCCTGCGCGCCTACATGGTTCCGTTTCAGCCCAGAATTCTGCAAGGCCCGGAAATCCACCTTGCAAACAGCTCCAACGAGTTCGACGCAGAGGGGCGCCTGGCAAGCGATCGCTATGAAGAAGCGCTGCGGGCACTGATGCAAAAACTCAGGGCCGAGGCCGGGTTCTGATCGGCCGCCGCTTGTTCGCCAGTTGGGCGCAACCTAAGGTACGGACATGACAGAAACGGTTGAAAAGCAGGGCGACGTGATGGACCCGGCCCGCGCCGCCGCACTTCAGGTGGCGATGGGTCAGCAGGCGACGATTGCGACCGGGTCGGCACTGCCGCCGTTCTTTCATCAGCTTTATTTCTGGACACCGCGCCCGCCTGCAGGTCTGGGCCGTGACGGACATCCCCGGGTAGGCGGCGGGCTGATCCCCGATATGGGATTGCCGCGCCGGATGTGGGCGGGAGGCAAGCTGGAGTTTCATGAGCCCTTGCGCGCCGGGATACATGCGGAACGGCGGTCGGTACTGGAAAGCGCACAGTCGAAAACCGGCCGCACCGGACCGTTGGCCTTTGTCAGACTTCGGCACGACATCTGGCAGGAAAATACCCTCAGGCTGAGCGAATGGCAGGATCTTGTCTATCGCGAAGACCCTTCGGCTGAAATGCCACGACCGAAAGCTCCGATGGCGCGCACCGACGAAACAGACCGGCGGGATGTAGAGTTCGATTCCACGCTTCTGTTCCGGTATTCGGCGCTGACTTTCAACGGGCACCGGATACATTACGATCTGGATTACGCGCGGGATGTCGAAGGATATGGCGGTCTGGTGGTTCACGGCCCCCTGCTTGCGCAACACCTTATGCTGCTGGCCGAGGATGTGCTGGGCCCGTTGTCCGGATTTTCGTTCCGCGCGTCTTCACCGCTGATGCATTTTGAAACGGCCAGTTTTTGTCGCAACGGTCAGGCTCTCTGGGTGCGTGGACCGGACGGGCGGCAATGTATGGAGGCAGTGGCGGTTCCGATATCAGAGTGACGCCTCGGGGCGGAAATCTTCGGGGATTGCGTCGCGGTTTTCCAGCATCAGGTCAGCCATGACCTCAGCAATTTTCGGAGCCATGCCAAACCCGATCTTGAAACCGCCATTTGCAATGAATTGCCCGGGATGCAGTGGATGCTCTCCCAACATCGGCGCGCGACTTTTTGTTCGGGGGCGGACGCCAGCCCATCGCTCAATCACTTCGGACCCGTGCAGTACCGGCACCGCTCGCATTGCGCGATCGATCACGTCATCCAGCGCCGCGTCGGTGGCAGAGGGATCGTCATATTCGCGCTCCGACGTGGAGCCGATGGCCAATGTACCATCGGCATGCGGCACGATGTGGATCGCGTCCGCGAAAAGCTGCGGCACCTCACCGGCGTCAAATCGCAATAGTGCCGCCTGTCCCTTAACCCCGTTGCCGACTGTTTTCCCAAAGGCCCGGCTGAGCTCCTGCAGCCCGGCAAGCCCGGTTGCGTGAACAACCCGGCCCTGATCGGGTGCGTCCTGCACGACATCGATCCCCATGACGGCCAGCGCGGCAACCAAAGCGGCGCAAGCACGTCGGGGGTGCATCCGCGCGGTCAGGGTATCGTGTATGACGTATCCGGTCGGGCTGGGGGGGCACCATGCGCCCATCTCCTCGGTGGGAACCACCCGCCATTCGGCCTGTCCCTGCCACAGATAGCGCGCCGTATCCTGACGCGTCCGCGCCAGATCCAGAGTGCGCACATCCGGGATCGGTTGCAGGCGTCCCGACCGGGCATATCCGGGCGAAACGCCGCCGGTGACCTCGACCTGTTTCCAGAAGGGTTCGGCCATAAGCAGACTGTCGAACTGGAACGCTTTCTTGGCATTCCAGTTTTCGGGCACATGCGGTGCCAGCGCCCCGACCAAACCGTTGCTGGAACCCGACCCGGGGCCAAACGGATCGACAACCTGAACCTTTGCGCCGCGTCGTGCGCAGGTCCAGGCGATGGACAGGCCGAAAATCCCCGCACCGCGCACCGTTACATCGACCATTGCCAATCCCCTTTTCCTTGTTCAGTGTCGCGCCGCCTAGCTACAGGAATTACCCATGGCAGACCAGCGTGCCAGATTGACATGGACTGATGACAAAGTGCCTGTGTCCGAGCGTTTTGACGATCCGTATTTCTCGCTCCAGAACGGATTGGAGGAAACGCGGCATGTCTTTCTTGCGGGCAATGACCTGCCAAACCGTTTTGCGCCGGGATTCCGGATTGCCGAGCTGGGTTTCGGTACCGGCCTTAACATGCTGACCGTTTGGTCCGAGTGGGAAAAGTCCGGCCAGCAGGGCGCGCTGTCTTTCACCAGTTTCGAAGCCTTTCCGATGGAGCCCGCAGATATGGCCCGAGCGCTGGCGGCTTTTCCAGAGCTCGCCCCGTGGATCGACCGGTTTCTCGCCGGTTGGCAGGGCGGCAGCTGCGATCTGGGAACTTTGCACCTGACTGTCATCGAAGGCGATGCACGCGAAACCCTAGCGCATTGGCAGGGTAAAGCGGATGCGTGGTTTCTGGACGGGTTCTCACCTGCGAAGAACCCCGAGCTTTGGCAAGCGGATCTGTTGCGCGAAGTGGCTGACCACACTGCCCCCACTGGCACTGCTGCCACATATACGGCAGCCGGTTTTGTTCGCCGCGGGCTGGAAGATGCGGGATTCTCCGTCTCGCGCAGTCCCGGCTATGGCCGCAAACGCCACATGACGCGGGCGGTCAAAGCGTGACGCAAAAGAACAACATCCCGGCGGGCATCGCGCTGATGATCGCGGCCACCATCGTCTTTGCGTTGCAGGACGGTATCTCGCGCCATCTGGCGGGCACCTACAACACCTACATGGTTGTGATGATCCGCTATTGGTTCTTTGCGGCCTTCGTCATTGCACTGGCCGCGCGGGCGCCGGGTGGGCTGCGTGCCGCGGCGCATACCAGCCAATTGCCGCTTCAAGTGTTTAGGGGCGTGCTGCTGGCGGGTGAAATCTGCGTCGCGGTTTTCAGCTTCACCATTCTTGGCCTGATCGAAAGTCAGGCAGTGTTCATCTGTTATCCGTTGCTGGTTGCGGCGCTAAGCGGCCCGGTACTGGGCGAAACGGTCGGCTGGCGGCGCTGGCTGGCGATCGGTGTCGGATGCGTCGGTGTCCTCATCATTCTTCAGCCCGGTATGGGGGTGTTCAACCCGTGGGCTATCGTGCCGCTGATTTCGGCCCTGATGTTCGCGCTTTACGGCCTGTTGACCCGCTATGCCGCACGGCGTGACAGTACGGCGACCAGTTTCTTCTGGACGGGTGTTTCCGGGGCGGTGGCCATGACCGCCGTCGGGCTTTGGTTCTGGGAACCGATGGAAGGCCGCGACTGGTACTGGATGGCGCTGCTGTGCGTTACAGGTGTTTTGGGGCACTGGCTGCTTATCAAGTGTTACGAAATGGCCGAGGCAAGCGCGGTTCAGCCCTTTGCCTATTTCCATCTGATGTGGAGCGCCATTCTGGGCATCACGATATTCGACGAAACACTGCGCCCGGCGGTGGTCGCCGGGACGGCCCTGATCGTGTCCGCTGGGCTGTTTACCCTATGGCGCGAACGCCTGAAGCGTTGAGCCGGTCAGCTCCTGCGAAAACGGTACAGGAAGCGCCGGCTTGCCAAGGCGGGCACGATAAACCGGCAGGCTTTCTGCCACGCGCATCACGTAGTTCCGGGTTTCGGAAAAAGGGATGTATTCGATCCAGTCGATCATATCGACTTGACCCGCCCGAGGGTCGCCAAAGCGGTCCATCCACGAAATCGGCCGCCGGGGCCCGGCGTTGTAACCAGCCGCCATCATGATGACGTTGCCGTTGAAATCGGCGGCAAGGCCAGACAGGTAATTGGCTCCCAGTTTCGCGTTGTAGCGCCAGTCCGACGTCAGGCGCCCGGTTTGATGGCCGCTGAGAATGCCCAGATCCTGCGCAACAACCTTGGCCGTCGCAGGCATCACCTGCATCAGGCCGCGTGCGCCAGCGCCGCTGATGACGACCGGGTCGAATTCACTTTCGCGGCGGGCAATGGCCAGTGTCATTTCCTTGGCCATCGGCAGGCCCAGATCGGCAACCGGATGCACAGGATAGTAGGCGGCGGGCAGCACTGTTCCCGTTCGCGCCGCGCGCTTGGCGATCATGACCGCCAGATGCGGTTGGTTTAGTTCAAGAACAAGGTCTCCCAACTGCGCCGCCTGATCCTGATCGAGATCTTCCACCAGATGCGTCAGGAAACGTTCCGCCTGATCACGCTCGCCTGCGCTGAGCAGCAACAATCCGGCCTCCAACACGCTGGAATCGGCAAAGCCCGCCTGTTTCCAGTGCGCGGCGCGGCGCGGGTTGGCCAGTTCCGGATCGAAGGGGCGGCCAATCTGTTCGGCGGCAAGCAGGCCATAGAACGACGTCTGATGGTCAGCACCCAAGGCGTAGGCATCATAGGCTTTATCCGAATCGCCAAGCGCGGCATAGGCCCGGCCCAGCCAGTATCCACCCCGCCCTTTCGAAATCGGAGACTGCACCGCATCCGAGAAATTCTGAAAGTGACGGACAGCCGTGGCCGGGTCGTTCAGACGTCGCAGTGCCAGAAACCCCGACAGCCATTCCAGATCGGCGTAACCATAGCCCATTTCGGGGGTCATGTGGTGGGAGGACGCGACCTTGTAGGCGCGTGCGGGCGCGCCGTTGCGCATTTCAAGCCGCGCCAGACGCCGACGCCCCTCGGCCCACTTTTCCGGCTCGCCCAGAGAATCGGGCCCGGTTGACCGTTCCAGCATCAGGTCGATGGCGCTGTCGTCCAGCTCTTTTCGGTCACGCCAGACAAAGCGGTCAAAGGCAAGCCCCGGCGCATTCATCAGTGATTTGGGAACCGCGGCAATCCTTGTATCCACGCCGGGTTCGCGTTCCTGCAACGCAAGCCGCGCCTCGGCCAGTTTGCGCTGATCGGCACTGACCAGAGGCAACATTCGTCTGGCGCTGACCCGATGGCCGTCCCAGAGCATTCTGTCCAACCGCGCTTCGTGATGCGGTTTCAACAGCTTGCCGAAGTTCTCCAGATAATCCTGCTGCAATCCGCTGCCCATCGCCATGGTGCGCCAGGCCATGACTATATCGGCCTCTGCATCACCGCGATTGCCTTTGGCCATCAGGGCGACCGCGTGGTTCAATGCCCCTTCGGCTGTCTGCGGCGGGTTGTCCGCGTAGAATTTGATCACCCGGTCCGGGTCGGCATTGGTAAAGGCGGGCTCGCTTTTGCGGCGCAGCCAGGCCAGACCCGGCCAGTCCGGCCTGCGCTCCAGAAACACCAGAACATCGCCGGAACTGCCGAACCCCTCGCGTAGCCAGTGCCAGACGATTATGTCGCGCGAGACGGAACCGCGACTGCCCGCCACCCTCAATGCCTCGTTCCAGTCGCCCTTGCGCATTTGCGCCATGGCCGCCCGAAGGTCGTCGGCAGAGTCGGCTTTGGCATCCGGCGCGTTCAGCGCGGAGCAGAGAATCACTGTGATCAGAAGCGACAGAATGCGTGTCATCCCTTGCATTTCCCAACAAACCAAGGATACAGCCACTCAGGATAAACTTTGCGTCGCGGGGATCAACCGGGAAACCCGATCGCAGGGATTTATTGCGTACCATGACTGTTCACATTTGCTTTAAGGAGCGACTTCCATGTTCACAGGCTCTATGCCAGCCCTCGTCACCCCGTTCCGCAACGGCGAGCTGGACCTGGATACGCTCAAACACCTGGTGGAGTGGCAGATCGAAGAAGGATCGACCGGTCTGGTTCCCGTCGGTACCACCGGCGAAAGCCCGACGCTGAGCCATGAAGAGCACGAGACTGTGGTCGAAGAGGTGGTAAAAGCCGCCGCAGGCCGCGTTCCGGTTATCGCGGGCGCCGGGTCCAACAATACGGTCGAGGCGGTCCGGTTCGTTCAGTTCGCCAAAAAGATCGGTGCCGATGCGGCTTTGGTTGTGACGCCTTATTACAACAAGCCGACGCAGGGGGGCATGATCGCCCATTTCAGCACGCTTCACGATTGTGCCGACATTCCAATCATCATCTACAACATTCCCGGCCGGTCGGTTGTCGACATGACGCCTGCAACCATGGGCGAGCTAGCCAAGCTGCCGCGTATCGTCGGTGTGAAAGACGCAACCGGGGATCTGGCCCGCGTCAGCCAGCAGCGCGCAACCTGTGGCAAGGATTTCTGCCAGCTTTCGGGCGAGGACGCGACGGCGCTGGGCTTTAACGCACATGGCGGTGTCGGCTGTATCTCGGTGACGGCAAACGTTGCGCCGAAACTGTGTGCGGAATTCCAGCAGGCGACGCTGGCAGGTGACTATGCCAAGGCGCTTGAACTTCAGGACCTCCTGATGCCGCTGCACGAGGCGATCTTTATCGAACCGGGTCTTGTTGGCGCGAAATACGCGCTCAGCAAGCTGGGACGTTGCAGCGAAGAAGTCCGCTCGCCGCTTGTTGGTTTGGAAGACAGCACCAAGACTGTAATCGACGCCGCAATGGCACATGCCGGGCTGATCTGAACCTACACAGACCCCAACTGAAAATTGGCGGCTTTCTGTTCGGGCAAGCCGCTTACCGGAAATGTTGCTGATCACGTGCTTGCAGGCACGCGATCAGTAACACCTCAATGACCGGTTTGAGGCCATCAAGCCGTTTTTACGAATAAAAAACCGGCCTAGAAAAATACATCCATTTCATGAGAGAGTTCCGTCAAAGCCGACGAGGGCGATGCATTTACGTGAAAACTATCACGCTAACGAACGGATACGGAATTGGAGATGACAGTGAGTGGCGAAGATAGCAAACCCATCCCCGCGCATGTGGAACTAGATCCCCATCACGAAGATGCAATCGTTCGGTGGTGTAACCGCATGATCCGCCACGGTGTCAGAGCATTGTCAGTGCTGATGCTCGGGATCATTCTTCTGGCTATTATTGACGCCGGTTTCACTACATATCAGAAGTTTATGGAACCACCTCTTTATATCTTGGAGGTCAGTGACCTTCTCGCGGTTTTCAGTGCTGTATTGGTCGTTCTTATCGCGATCGAGATCTATACAAATATCACTCTCTATCTGACCGCCGACGTCATCCACATCAAGCTTGTTGTAGCGACAGCACTGATGGCGGTCGCCCGGAAAATCATCACGCTCGACGACAAAAGCTTGGAACCTCAGTACTTTCTCGGCTACGCAGCCATCGGTCTGGCATTGGGCGTAACGTATTGGCTTATTGAAAGAAAACCGTGAACCGGACCGCTGGTCACTTCCAGCGATCCGATGATGCTGTTTGCAGAACCTTAAACAGTTGTCTGATCCGCACGGGCGATCCAAATTAAATTCTGACCACACCGTATGGTAACCGGATGTCGTCGATAGACATCCTAGTGCCTGATACTAAGAAGGGCAGCTTTGCTGCGCTCACCCACCCTGTGAAATGCCCCCCTCGCAGAGATCTGCGAGGGCGCCCGCATTGGGGGGACGTAGCTGCACTGCGCGCTGCGTTTGACCTTACAACACTTTTGTTAAGCGGCGTTCCGGTTCGGCGTGCTGCCGTTTTTTTTGTCCGAATTCTAAAAGCCGTTGGGGGCTTTGATTGAAACGAAACAGCATCGGGAAAGCTGGGTGCTCAGTTCGAAAATATAAATTGTCACTGTTGACAATAAATCTCCGATAGTTATTTGTCAGATGTGACAATAAACGGAGCAGAGATGCCCAGACCTTCTTTAAAAGATCAGCGATCCGCCGAGATTCTTGATGCCTATCTGACGTGCGTCGCACGGTTTGGACTGGAAGGCGCCACGCAGGAGCGCATTGCGATCGAGGCCGGGGTCAAGCGCCCTTTGTTGCGTCATTATCTGGGCAACCGGGATGAAATGTTCGCGGCGTTGACCGACCATGTTCTTGCCGGGTTCGAGCATTCGGTAACCCGGCTGAACGATACGCTGGGGTCAGATGCCGCACCGGCCGATCTGGTCGATCTTCTGTTTGCCGAAGACACTACAACCGATCCACGGCTGATGCTGTCATATCAGGCCTTGGTGACGTCCGTTCCCGATCGGCCTGATTTGCGTCAGCGGCTGCTGGATAGCTTGCAGGATTTTTTTGACGTGATCGAAGCGGTGCTGAGACGCGCGGCGCCAACAGCGCCCGAAGATAAAATACGAGCTGTCGCTCAGGGGATTTCCGCAGTTTTTGTAAACTTGGACTCGTTGTCTCCTCTGGACCCGCCGATGTCATGGCGCAGTGACTTGAAGCTGGCTGCTTCATTGCTGGCGTCCAGTCTGGAGGCAGATCAATGAGCCGCTCCCGCGCGATCAACTACGTTGCCTTGCCGGTTCTGCTGACGGCAACCTTTCTGGGCATCTACTGGATCTGGGGCCTGCTGTTTGTATGGTGGGTGGTTCCGACGATCCTGAACGGGCAGGCCTTTCTGGTCATGGAAATCAACCGGGACGAAGACCCGTTCCTGTTTTGGGCCATCGTTGCCCTCTGGGCTGTTCTGGGTCTGATGATGGTCCTGGCCAGCTTGTTTCCCCAATACGCATATCTGCTCATCTGAGGTGAAATGATGACCAAAATGTATCACCGACTTCCGGTCGACGCCTATACGTCGCAAGATTGGTTCGAACAGGAGCAACGCCTGATCTTTTCCCGAACCTGGCGTTTCGCCGGCTTTGCCGAAGACATTCCGGAGCCGGGACATTACCTGTCCGTGCAGGCTGGATTGAACAATCTGTTTATCGTCATGGGCCGCGATCACCGGTTGCGCGCTTTTCACAATATCTGTCGCCACCGGGGGACGCAGTTGATCCGGGCGGTGGGAAAAACTCAAAAGGCGCTGACCTGCCCTTATCATGACTGGACTTACGATCTTGAAGGCAACCTGATTTCCGTTCCCGACGAGGCGACCGAGTATCCGGGGGGCGTCGACAAGTCCTGCCTTGGCCTCAAGCCCGCAAGTGTCGATGTCTGGCGCGGCATGCTGTTCGTGCATCCCGACGCGGATGCGCCCACGCTGGCCGAATGGTTTGGAGAGGTTGACCCGCTTTTGGGGCCACACAGACCCGAAGAGCTGGTCGAATACCCGGAAACGCGGAACGCTTATGAAATCAAGGCCAACTGGAAGATCGTCGTCGAGAATTACATAGACGTTTACCACCTGAGCCATCTGCATTCGAACACCCTTTACATGTATGACCATGCCAAGGCCGAATACGGATGGAAGGGACCCCACTATCATTTCTGGGAACCCCCTTCGTCCGAGTATGGCGAAAACCTCGAGAATAATCTGCCAACCCCGCGTGTCATTCCTGAACCTCATGTCGGGGCGTGGGTGCCGATGTTGTTCCCCGGCATTGGCTTTGGTGCCAGCGAAGACAGTTGGAACCTGTTTCTGATAACCCCGCTGGCCCCTGATCTGACGCGGGTCGAAAACCGCACCAAGGTCGCGAACGTATCAGGATGGGAGTTTCAGAAACAGCAGTGGAAAAGCCAGGGCTTCTGGAAAAGCTTCGGCGGGGCCAAGTATCAGGAAGGCGACTCCACCGGAGACCAGGACCCAATGAGTTCAGGCGACTTCACGACCGAGGATATCTATGCCTGCGAGCAGCAACAGAAATCACTCGGAAGTCCTTATTTCGAGGTTGGTCCGGCTGCAAAAGGTGAAAGCCCCATAACCAGCCATCAGCAAGCCGTGCTGGATTTCATGCAGCGTGGCGAGGGCTGACGCAAGTTTCGGAGGAACGACTATGAAGCCATTTCAGGCAACCTGCCTTGGGATTGTCCTGTCTGCGGGGCTGGCACTGACTGCAGTCGCGAAGACACCGCAAGACCTTGTCCAACGTTACCTGGCTGCACAGGAGTCCGGTGCCGCTGACGCAACTTGGCGGGATTGGCACCCGGAAGCCACCCATACAATCACGATCAAATATGGGTTGGGACAGCCCGATGACCGCTTTTCTTATGTGATCGCAGACTATGCGACGCTGCCCGATCCTGCGACGGATCCGGTGCTGGCTGAGGCTATGCAGGGATATCAGGAGATCGAGCGTTCCGCGCCGCAAATCACAACGGCCGCACATGACGATGGGACCCGTGTCACCGCCACAACGCAAGTCAGCTATTCTTGGCAGGACTTCGAAGGAACCATGGTTCAGACCGATGAGTTTTTCATCCTGTCCTATTTCGGCGCTTCGGTGATCCGCTCGCTGAACACAACTTTTGATTATCGGTAAGAGGGTCTGATGAGCCGCGATTTTCACGCCCTGACAATATGCGACATTCATCCGGAAATTGGCGGCGCCGCCACGAATGTCACATTTGACGTCCCGCCTGAGGTTTCCGGGCAGTTCGAATGGCATGCAGGCCAGCACCTGACCTTGCGGTTCAATATCCGGGGGCAGGAACATCGGCGCAGTTATACGATTTCAAACCCGCCTGGCGCACCGCTGCGCATTACGGCAAAGCGGGTCCGCGATGGTCTGGTGTCGAACCATATTGCTGACAAGCTTTCCCCTGGTGATGCGATTGACGTGATGCCGCCATTTGGCACATTCATGTTGCAGCCGGGAACGCTTGCCCGGCGATCTCATTACTTCATCGGGGCTGGCAGTGGCATCACCCCGCTATTTTCCATGATCAACGCAGTACTGGCCAAAGAACCGCATTCTGCAGCGCATCTGATCTATGGCAACGCGAATGCGGACAGCATCATCTTTCAGTCTGAGCTGGACCAACTGCAGGAAATGCATCCCGAGCGTTTTTCGGTTCGTCATGTCTTGTCCGCACCGTCAATGTGGAGCTGGTTTTCACCGTGGAAAACGGGCCGGATTGACGCCGAGGCGATTCAGCAGGCTATGTCTGAGGCCCGCCCGGTTGCGCAGGATGTTCAATACTGGATCTGCGGCCCGAACGGGATGAACCAAGATGTAAAGCTGGCACTCATGAACCTTGATGTGCCGGCAAACCGGATTCACATGGAGAGCTTTGGTGGTTCTACCGAAAGCGATACCAGCGTCGCAGGCGTGGCCGCCAGCGCGCGTGTTGTTCTGAACGGACAGTCTCATGAAATACCCGTTGCTGCCGGGCAAACCGTTCTGGAAGCGGCGCGTTCCGCGGGGCTGACACCACCGTTCAGTTGCCAGTCCGGTGTGTGCGGTGCCTGCGTGGCCCGTTTGTCGGATGGCAAGGTCCATATGCGCAACCGGATGGCCTTGGAAGACGATGAAATTTCCCGGGGTCAGATCCTCACTTGCCAGAGTGTCGCGACCCAAGACCGGCTATCAGTTCTGTTTGACGACTAGTTCAGAGCAGCGATGCAGGGCAGCTGTTGACCCGGGTCTCCATCCGTTCTGATTTGAACGCGCAGAAAAGTGCCGGAACGTCCTTCATTTCCCGTAGTACAACCTTACGGCATGTTCGGCCTGTGCAAAGAACAGCCAGCGCGAAACGGCGACCCCTGCAAGGTGCGACGCCACTGCCAACAGTGCGGTGACATGATGGAAAGGCAGCAACAGCAGGATGACGGGGACCACGAATGCAAGGACAAACGATATGATCCGCAGTTTTGCGGCATGTTTCCTGCCGACCACATGAACGAATTCGCGCAGCAGGTAATTGGTGCCAGTATGCGGCGGCTCAAATGCCCGAACCTTGCCGCGCGCGCCCAAGCCCGTAGCTGTCCCCAGATCGGTTCCGGAGCCCGAGAATGCCTGATCCCCCAGTTTCCAGTAGGCCAGCTGGACCAGCGCCGCGATCACCAGCAAAACCAGTGCGACCCGAATCTGCCCCGCCAGCAAAGCGCCACCGGCGAGGCTGAAAGACAGAAACATGGCCGGCGTCAGCTTCATGTTCCAGCGCGGAATGGTCTTCAGCTGTGTGTAGATCATCGAGGTGGTGAAAACGGTCGCGATGGACAGCAGCGATCCGACCACGCCCAGAACACCCCAACGCGCGTCCAGAAAAATGGTGCCGATGGCGTAAAGCCCCATGACGATCAGTGCGAGGACTGCACACCACCCCTCGCGCGAAAGCCAGCTGGAACGCCATTGGGTAAAGGCCTTCATCGCTCTTTCAGGGTGACCCAGATGAAAGGTCGAGGCCAGAAGCCCGCCCACCGCCAGCGCGTAGGCGATGGCGAAGAAGACAAAGGCGACCCAGCCCGACACTGCCGGAAAGCCAAGGCCCAGAAAGAACAGCAGGCCAAACCCTAATCCTGAAAATGTGGTGAAGAGGATGACGGAAGGTGCGGGATGCATCAGGCGTTACCTCCGGGCAGTTTGTCGAGTGCCTTGTCCAGCCAGTTCAGGAACCCTTTAGGCTCGTCCGCCACCGGGGCGAGCAGAGGTGCAAGAACGTCAGTTTGATCTTCGATCCTGTCCTTGGGACGGGGCGGCAGGTACTTGTTGACCGGCTTTGTGCCCATTTCAGGCATCAAGTCCATGCCGCCGCGTTCTGCGACCAGTTTCGACACATCGCTGTCGGGGTCGCCCAGATCGCCGAAATGGCGTGCACCCGCCGGGCAGGTGCGGACGCAGGAGGGGATACGATCCACTTCGGGAAGGTTCTCGTTATAGATCCGGTCGACGCAGAGCGTGCATTTCTTCATCACCCCTTCGGCCAGATCGAGTTCACGCGCACCATAAGGGCAGGACCAGGCGCAAAGGCCGCAGCCGATGCAGTCGCTTTCGTTGACCAGTACGATCCCGTCCTCGACCCGCTTGTAGCTTGCACCGGTCGGGCAGACGGTGACGCAGGGTGCGTCCTCGCAATGAAGGCAGGATTTGGGGAAGTGAATAAGTTGTGCGGGGCCATCAGGGGGTTGCACCTCGTAGGAATGAACCCGGTTGAGGAAAGTGCCTGAGGGGTTCGCGCCATAGGCATCCTGATCCGACAGAGGCGCGCCGTAGTTTTCGGTGTTCCAGCCTTTGCAGGAGATCACGCAGGCGTGGCATCCGACACAGGTATCCAGGTCGATGACCAGGCCCATTTTACGTTCGGTGGAATTCGGTAGCTGGGTCATGTCAGTGAACCTCTGCTTTTTGGGGCAGGGAAGGGGCCAGCCCCCTCTTGAGCCTGCTGCTCAATTCACCCACGGAGTATTTCTGGCCAGATGAAGAATGGTTCAATGTCATTTGCCCACCTTCCACGCGAGGTTTTCGGGGCCATGGCCAACTGGAGAGTTGATGGGGGGGAATTCAGGTTGGCTTTCCGTCATCTCATCCGGATTGGCGGCTTTTTCGATTTTGACCTTCAGATCGAACCATGCGGCCTGACCGGTGATCGGGTCTGAATTGGCCCAACGCAGCCCGTCTCCTTTGGGGGGCAGCAATTCGTGGATCAGGTGGTTCAACAGGAAGCCTTTGGTTGCTTCGGGCGCGTCCTCCTGCAGGGCCCATGCACCTTTGCGTTTGCCAATGGCATTCCATGTCCAGACGGTGTTGTCGTTGAGCGCTGCCATTTCCATCACGGGCACGGTGATTTCCCCGTGTGGCGAGGTCACCTTGGCCCAGTCTCCGTCCTTTAGCCCGTGTTCGCGCATCAGTTTGGTTGGCACATATAGCGGATTGCGCCCATGCAACTGCCGAAGCCAGGCGTTCTGTGTGCCCCAGGAATGGTACATGGCCATCGGGCGCTGGGTGAGCGCGTTGACGGTGAAGCCTTCGTTCCCGGTCTGGTCGGTTTCGTACCAGATTGGCAGTGGGTCCATTGTTTCGCTGATGCGCGCGCGCAGGTGATCGGGGGGTTGCCGTTCACCGTGGCCTTCGGCTGCCAACTGAAATTTGCGCATCGGTTCCACGTAAAGCTGGAACAGGTAGGGTTGCGGGCTGTCGTAGATGCCCATACCCACGGCCCAGTCCTGATAAGCTGTATTCCAGGGTTTATAGTAATCCGCCCCTTCGGGAATGTGCGCCACATAGAAACCGCCGTTTTCGATATAGCGGTTCAGCTGGTCAGGATTCACTTCGCCCCGGCCTTCCTTGTCGCCGTCTTCACCCCGGAAACCCGCAAGCGGGCCGATGCCCGGTTTGCGCTCGTGATTGACGATGTAGTCGGCGTAGTCCTTCCATTTCGGGCTGCCGTCCTGATGGGTGAAACCGGGCAGTTGCATCCGGTTGGCCAGTTCGATCAGAACCGACTGAAAACCCCGCACATCGCGATCCGGTTCGATCACCGGCCAGCGGATCGCGTCAGCGGCTGCGTCGGCCTCGCAGATCGGCCGATCCAGCAGGGAAATGCAGTCATGGCGTTCGAGATACGTGGTGTCGGGCAGGATCAGGTCGGCATAGGCCACCATTTCCGAGCTGTAGGCATCGGAGTAGATGATGCGCGGTATCACATAGCCGCCATCGTCATCGCGGGCCGTCAGCATCTCGGTCACACCTTTGGTGTTCATCGACGAGTTCCACGACATGTTGGCCATGTACATGAACAGCGTGTCGATCTTGTAGGGGTCACCGGCATAGGCGTTGGAAATCACCATATGCATCAACCCGTGGGCCGACATCGGATTTTCCCAGGTAAAAGCCTTGTCGATGCGCGAGGGGCTTCCGTCCTCTTTCAGAGCCAGATGCTCGGGCCCACGGACAAAGCCCAGATGCGGTCCTTCCAGCGGGCGGCCCGGTCGGCCGTTGCTGTGAGGGGTGGGGTGCGCCTCGACCGGTTTGGGATAGGGCGGTTTGAAGCGGAAGCCGCCGGGAACCTCGACCGTCCCCAGCAGTATCTGAAGCACGTGCAGTGCACGGCAGGTCTGAAACCCGTTGGCGTGGGCCGAAATACCGCGCATAGCGTGGAAGCTGACGGGGCGGCCCGTCATCTTGTCGTGCTTTTCGCCGCGAAAGTCAGTCCATTCCTGATCCAGCTCAAACGCTTCATCGAAGGCGACGCGGGACAATTCCGCAGCGATGGCGCGAATTTTGCTTGCTGGTATCCCGCACTTTTCCGCAATCGCTTCCGGAGCGTATTCGTCGCTGAGATAGCGTTCGGCCATCATATGAAAAACCGGCCTGTGCGTTATTCCGTCTTTCTCGTAGGTGGCCGACAAATCGGGGCGCACGCCGGGCTTGTCAAAGGCAGTCAGCTGTTTGGTCGCGCGGTCGATCACCAGCGGCTTGCCGTCCTCATCACGCAGGAACAGGCCCTTTTCCGGTCCGTCCCCGGCGTTCACAAGCACCGGAGCATTGGTGTAGCGGCTAAGGTATTCCAGATCGATCCTGCCCGCTTTCATCAGAACATGGATCAGGGACAGAATGAACAACCCATCGGTTCCGGGCGTGATCCCAACCCAGTCATCCGCGACAGCGTTATAGCCGGACCGGATCGGGTTCACCCCGATTACCTTGGCGCCACGCTTTTTGATTTTCCCGATGCCCATTTTGATCGGGTTGGAATCGTGGTCTTCGGCAACGCCGAACAACATGAACAACTTTGTGTGTTCCCAATCGGGTTGGCCGAACTCCCAGAATGCGCCGCCCATCGTGTAAATGCCTGCAGCCGCCATGTTGACGGAACAGAACCCGCCATGGGCCGCATAGTTGGGCGTGCCGAAATTCTGAGCCCAGAACGATGTAAAGCTCTGCGACTGATCGCGCCCTGTGAAAAAGGCCAGTTTTTCAGGCGCGGTTTCGTGCAACTCATTGAGCCAGCCAACCGCGGTGCTCAGCGCTTCGTCCCACGATATTTCCCGGAATTCGCCCGACCCCCGCGGCCCCACCCGTTTCAGCGGCGCTTTCAGGCGCGACGGGGCGTTGACCTGCATGATGCCTGCGCTGCCCTTGGCGCACAGAACGCCCTTGTTTACCGGATGGTCGCGATTGCCCTCGATATAGGCGACCTTGCCATCCTTCATATGCACGTTGATACCGCATCGGCAGGCGCACATGTAGCAGGTGGTGCGCTGGATTTCGTCCGAAACTTTGGGCGATGTGTCGATCTTCGGTTGCTGGATGGTCATCTGGCGTCCTTCTGTCGGGGCGGGGTCTCAGGTCAGGAAGGTAATTCCCGCAAGTATCACTCCGGCAATGAAAAGTGTTTCAACAATGATCAGGGCGATGGCCGCGCCTCCGACCGACAGTACCTGTTTGAGATTGGTTTTCATACCGACGGCGGCAATTGCGATCAGCAGCAGCCATCGCGAGGCCTGACTGAGCATTTCGGTGACAAATGGCGGGATCAGCCCAAACGAACTGATGGTGGCCAGCACCAGAAAGCCGATAACGAATCCTGGCAGGATCGGTGGTCTTTGGCCCGTTTCATCCATATCGGCAAAGTTGCGGATGATCAGTGATGCCACAAGAACCACCGGGGCCAGCATTGCAACCCGGAACAGCTTGACCAGTGTCGCGGTGTCGCCAGTCTGTTCCGAGATTGAAAAGCCTGCGCCAACCACCTGTGCTACATCGTGGATCGTGCCACCAAGGAACACTCCGCCTGCGATGTCATTCATGCCCAGCGACCGAACAAGAATGGGATAAGCGATCATTGCAATCGTCGAAAGAACCGTCACGCCAAGGACGGTGAATATCAGACGCTCTTCCGATCGTTCGTCCTTTGGCAGAATGGCGCTGATTGCCATGGCGGCCGATGCGCCGCAGATGGCGACGGACCCGGCGGTGAGAAAGGCAAATCGCCACTTGTGCCCAAAGAACCGGGCAACCAGCAATCCAAATCCGATGGTTGCAAGCACCCCACCGACTACCAGCGCGATCAGATCCCAACCCAGCCCCATCATCAGGTTCATCGATACACGCACGCCAAGCAGGGCAACGCCCAGCCTCAGCAGCGTACGGGCCGAAAATCCGATTCCTTCGACGGCCTTGCCATCCTCGCTCAGAAAGCTGACAGCGATGCCCAGCAGCAGGGCCAGCAGCATGGCGGGCGTCGCATAGTGTTCGGACAGGAACTTGGCGGTTATGGCGACAATCACCGAGACGATGATGCCGGGGAACAGAACGCGGATACGCTCTTTTGTCAGATTGGCCAGGTGTCCCGATTGGGTGGTCGCAGCAGCCATTGCGGTTAGACTTTCCTTTTCTGCCCGGCTGTTTCGCGTGCCGGGACAAATCGAATTACGTGTTTGATGCCTGCAGGATGGTGACGGCGATCATCTGTGTCACATCCTCGGCACTGCAGCCGCGCGACAGGTCGTTGGCTGGTTTCGCCAATCCCTGCAGCACTGGACCGATTGCGGAATATCCCCCCAGACGCTGGGTGATCTTGTAGCCAATGTTGCCGGCGTCCAGATTGGGGAAGATCATGACGTTGGCCTGGCCCGCCACTGGCGATCCCGGGGATTTGCGGTCGCCGACCGAAGGGACGAAGGCCGCGTCGAACTGCAACTCGCCATCAACCTCCAGATCGGGGTTGTTTGCCTTCACAAGGCCGGTTGCCTCGATCACCTTGTCCACCGCGGGATGTCTGGCGCTTCCTTTGGTGGAAAAGCTCAACATTGCGATTTTCGGCTCAACCTGCAGCAAGGCCCGGGCGGATTGCGCCGAGGTGGCCGAGATGGCCGCCAGTTCACCGGCGTTTGGGTCGATGACCAACCCGCAATCCGAATAGAGCATCGCCCGGGCACCTTCGGGTGCGCCCGCAGGCGGGTACATAAGAAAGAACGACGACACCATGCCGGCATCGGGTGCCATTCCAATGACCTGAATGGCAGTGCGCACTACGTCGCCCGTGGTGTGGACTGCGCCGCCGACCGTCCCGATGGCATGGCCCAGCCGTACAAGCATTGCGGCATAGACCAGCGGTGTTTCAGCGGCCTTGCGCGCGGCGGTTTCATCCACGCCCTTGTGCTTGCGCAAGGCGTGATACTCGGTGGCGAATGCCCCGGTCAAAGGTGACGATGCGGGATCGTGGATTTCAATGCCGTCACCGGCCTCTGTACCTTCGGCAGACAGCGCGGTCTCGATTTCGGCCTGCGCTCCAACCAGAATAATGTCGGCCAATCCGGCCTTTTTTGCGGCCAGCGCCCCCGCGACAATGCGGGGATCGCTGCCTTCACTCATTGCAACGACAGGGCGGGTGTCCGGGGCGCGTTCGCGCAACAGCTCGATCGGTGTTTTGGTCATGCGTCCCGGTCCTTACCCTATTGTTTACTGGGCGTTCATGTCGTTGGCGCTGACGCCTGCGACTGCGACGGGTTTTTTCATGGCGTCGCGGCGGAAGGG
>NZ_JBQFSG010000015.1:0-62564 GCF_056537885.1 Ruegeria sp. BJ6
GCCGGCGTTGTGTCGAAAATCGTCGAATAATTCGCGCCAGCGAATGATCAGACAGAAAGGGCGTCTCCAGGGGCGCCCTTTTTTTATGGGCTCTTTCTGGCGGCAAAATTGTTGCGGGGCGATGGCGATCCGCTCAGATGCCCGCGCGATAGCAAGCATGGCCCTTTGTCATTGACTCGCAGCAGACAGGCGGCTTGTCTGGAACCGTTGCTTCCAAAACGTTTACATGTTGGAGTTCAGTCGATGAAATACCTGCTTTTTGTAACTGTTTGCTTGCCTCTATCTGCAGCCGCTGAACAATCGCGTTCTCTGGACGCCCATGAACACGGTGCCGGTACTTTGGGAATCGCGATTTCGGCATCCGAGGTTGCCATGTCTCTGGAAGCGCCGGGGATGGATATCGTCGGATTTGAACACAGCGCCACCAGCGCCGAAGATCGTGCGTCGGTGGAAACCGCTGTTTCGGATTTGGCGCGTCCCATGGATTTGTTCGTTCTGCCTGAAAGTGCAGGCTGCTTGGTGAAAGGGGCCAAGGTTTTTCTGGAAGGTGACGATCCGGAGCATGCGCACGACGACGAGCATGCCGACGAAGACGACCATGCCGAGGAACAGACCGACGAGCATGGCACGGAACACACCGAGTTCAGGGCGGAGTACATTCTGCAATGCGAGAATCCGCAAAATATTGACCGTATCGAATTTGCCTATTTTGAACGGTTTCCGAACGCCCGTGAAATGGATGTTCAGATCGTCACCGACAGCGGCGCAACCGGCCATGAGGTTGAACGGGATGCCCCCGTTCTCGATCTGAAGGGCGTGTTTTGATCCCCGACAATGGCAGGGTTGCCGAACAGCCTGACAACTGTGCCGTTTATCTGAAGGATGTGGAGTTCAATTGGCCGCAGACAGATTTTTCCATGGTGGTTGGGGAATTTCGCGTCGGGACGGCTGAAAAGGTCCTGCTGCTTGGGAAAAGCGGGGCGGGGAAATCCACTTTACTCAACCTGATCTGCGGGGTAGCGCTGCCGCAAAGGGGGCTCATTCGGATTGCCGGTCATGAGTTGACGTCGATGACCTCGTCTCAACGCGACCGCGTACGGGCAGACAAGATGGGCGTCATCTTTCAGATGTTCAACCTGCTGCCCTATGCAAGCGCCGTGGACAACATTCTAGTCCCGCTCCGGTTCTCCCCCGAGCGACGGAAACGCTGTTTGCATCCGCGCGAGGATGCTCTGGGATTGTGCGCCTCTCTGGGGCTTCCGGATGCACTGGTGACTCATGGGTCGGCATCCACATTGTCGGTGGGCCAGCAGCAGCGTGTCGCCGTGGCGCGGGCGATGATCGGCCATCCCGAGATCATCGTCGCGGATGAGCCAACTTCGGCATTGGACGCGGGGTCGCAGGACGAGTTTATGAATTTGCTTTTCGATCAGGTGTCGGAGTCCGGCAGCACCCTGATCATGGTCAGTCACGACGAGCGGCTGGCCAAGCGGTTTGATCGGGTGGTTCGGCTGGAAGATGTGGCGATGACCGCTGGACTGGTTGCTTCATGACATTGATCAGGTTGGCTTGTCTGTCTCTGAAAAGCCGGGCCCTGACTGTGGGGTTGACCAGCTTTGCCATCGCCCTGTCCGTCGTGCTGTTTCTAGGGGTGGAAAAGCTGCGCACCGGTGCGCGGTCTAGTTTTGCGGATACGATTTCGGGTACCGACCTGATCATGGGCGCGCGTTCGGGTGGCGTTCAATTGCTTCTCTATTCGGTTTTTCGCATTGGCAACGCGACCAACAATGTTACGTGGGAAAGCTATCAGGACATTGCTTCGCGGCCTGAAATCGCGTGGGCGGTGCCGATCTCGTTGGGTGACAGTCACCGGCAGTTTCGCGTCATGGGAACGACGCCCGAATATTTCCAGCGCTACAGGTATCGCGGTGATCGTGCCCTGACATTTGAGCAGGGCGAACAGATGCACGATCTGTTCGACGCGGTCGTTGGTGCGGATGTGGCAGCGCAGCTGAACTATGAGGTCGGGGATCCGATCATCTTGGCCCATGGCCTCGCGTCATTCAGCGAACACGACGATACACCGTTTCGGATATCGGGTGTTCTGGCAAAGACCGGTACACCGGTAGATCGTACCGTGATCGTAAGCCTGGAAGCCATCGAAGCAATCCATGTCGACTGGCAGGGTGGCGGGCAAAAACCCGGCGAGCCCACTCCGGTCGAAGAAATTCGGGCAATGGACCTGCAGCCAAAGGCCATCACGGCGGCGATGCTGGGGGTGAACTCGAAGCTTCAGATTTTCACCATTCAGCGCGCCATCAACGAGTACCCCGAAGAACCCCTGCTGGCCATCCTGCCCGGAGTGGCCCTTCAGGAACTTTGGGGCATCGTTGGAATAGCCGAACGCGCGTTGATCGGCGTGTCGGCGATGGTTGTCGTCACCGCGTTGCTGGGACTGTCGGCAATGATCCTGTCGGGGCTGAATGCCCGCCGCCGGGAAATGGCAATCCTGCGGGCAATGGGTGCGGGTCCTGCGACGGTGATGGGCCTGCTGATGATCGAGGCCGTACTGATGACCGTTCTGGGAACCCTGCTGGGTGTGCTGCTGCTTTATCTTGGGCTTTTCGCCTTGCAGCCCTGGCTGGACAGCGCGTTTGGCCTTTACATACCAATTACCTTTCTGTCCCCTCGCGAGATGCTGATCCTGTGCGCGGTTGTCGTGGCCTCTGCGCTGGTAAGCCTGCTGCCAGCAATACGCGCGTATCAGATGTCTCTGGCGGATGGCATGACCATCAAAATGTGATTTTGTTCGGAACTCAAAACAGTTAGACTGCATGCATGTCTCGCTTGGCCGGAATGATCGTGGCGATAGTGGCCGGGGCCGCCTCGAATGCGGGTGCCTGTGGATTTCACAACTACACCCCGCAACCCACATTGGTTGACCGGCTGATCGACAGCGAGCATGTCGTGCTTGCGCGCCAGAATCCGGACAATCCCTTTCGATATCAGGTCACGTCGGCCTTGGAAGGTGGCGCCGAAGATGTTGAGTTACCGCATCTGGTGGACAGCGTAACCCGACAAAGGCTGGGAACCGATCCGGCCGCGCAGGTCCTGTTTGCCCGCCAGAGCGCCTATGGCCCGTGGCAGCGGGTCGCTTTTGTCGATGAGGATATGCGCCCCGTTCTCAACACCGTCATGTCGCAGTTGCCCGATTGGCGACTGGGCGAGGACCTGAGCCGGTTCCGAACCTTTGCGGCCTATCTCGACCATCCGGACGAAGATATCCGGCTGCTCGCGTTGCGAGAGCTTGACCGGGCGGACTACGGGTTTCTGGTGTCCCATGACCTTCGGATCGACATGGCCCGGGTACTGGCCGGATACAACAATCCCGCACAGCGGGATCTTCGTGCCATCCGTATTCTTCTGTTGGGTCTGGGTGGCAGAGACGATGTTCGCGGGCAGCTGGCGCTGGGACTGGACCGTGCCGCACAATTCGCAAGCAGCCTGACAGGCGCCTACGCAACCGCGCTGATCGAATTGGATGGCCCGGCCGCTGCAAACACACTGGCCCAGACATACCTGACCAACCCGGAATTGCCCGAGGCATCCAGAGAAGCGCTGGTCGAAGCATTGGCCCTGCATGGCCAGTATGGCGATCAGCGGATGCAGAACTCCGTTGCCGAGGCCGTAACGCAGGCATTGCGCGGATCTGCTACGCTTGCGCCTGCCGTTGCACGACAGTTCGGCGCCCGTCGGGTTTGGTCGCAACGTGATGCCCTTTCGGACCTTGTCCGGGATGGGGCGTTGGCGTCACCGCTGGATGTTCTCGCAGTAAGCCAATATGTCGCTATGGCAGATGGTCTCGCGGACCCGTCACGCCCAGCCGAAAGCGGCAATTCCCAGAGCCGAGGTTTTGACTGATGCAGACACGAAGGCATTTCCTGAGCCGGGCGACCGCAGCCGCAGGGGTTCTGACGGCCTTGTCCGCGCCGCTACGGGCCGACACCGCACCGATCGAGTTGGGGTGGGATGACCTTGTACCAACTGCTGATGGAACCACCATGGAAAGGC
The DNA here is from genome assembly GCF_056537885.1 of Ruegeria sp. BJ6. Lineage (NCBI taxonomy): Bacteria > Pseudomonadati > Pseudomonadota > Alphaproteobacteria > Rhodobacterales > Roseobacteraceae > Ruegeria > Ruegeria sp. BJ6. The sequence goes on from NZ_JBQFSG010000015.1 coordinate 4,072, forward strand.
TTCGAAAACAGGGCATCATTCAGCATGGTGAACTGAGCACCCCCTTCGATCAGGACACGGCCGCCGAAGTGACCACGGAATACAACGGCAAGCTTGTCCGCATCCCCGGCTACCTTGTTCCATTGGAATTTCAGGATCACTACGTCACATCCGCGCTGTTGGTGCCATATGTCGGGGCATGTATTCACGTGCCGCCTCCACCGCCGAACCAGTTGATATACATCACCACGGAAACCCCATATGAGTATCAGTCCCTGTTTGAACCGGTTTGGGTGGTCGGGACATTCGGAACTGCCGCAGCCAGCACGCAACTTGCCGAAGTCGGCTATATGCTGGTGGCCGAAAAGATCGATCCCTATTCCTGATTTATCAGGTGGCCCCTACCGACCAGCTCCCGATCCGGCGAGGAAACCAGGGCGCAGAATTCGTTTTGCACATTGTCGAACGCCCCGCCCTGTGACGTTGGGCACGGCAGCTTGAACCGGCCCGGTGATTGGCGGATAGTGCCTGCGACATGCATGAACCATATTCTTTCCGCCATGATCCCGAAGTGCCCGCGTTTGACGACAGTAGCCCTTTGGCGGTCATGGACGCGAACTGCGCGCTGTGCAGTTGGGGCGCGCGCATGATCCATCGATTGGACCGATCGGAGACCGTGCGCATCTGTCCCGTACAGACCCCGCTGGGGGCAGCGCTGATGCGTCACTATGGGGTGCAGCCGGACGATCCTTCGACCTGGTTGTTCCTAGATGCTGGTATTGCCCATATTGATTTCGACGCGGTCGTACATGCCGGTCGGCGGTTTGGCGGATGGGGTCGGCTGACCGCGGTGTTGCTGATCCTGCCCAAACCCGCAAGGAACTGGTGTTATCGCCGCGTTGCGCGCAACCGCTATGCGCTTTTCGGCCAATCCGACATGTGCGCATTACCTGACGCATCGTTCCAGAGACGTCTGATGCGATGAAAATCCTTCTGCTTGGCGGATACGGCGTCTTTGGCGAACGGCTTGCCAGGCTTCTGGTCCGGGACGGTAACGATGTCTGTATCGCCGGGCGTAACGCAGGCTCGGCGCAGGCTCTGGCTGACGAACTGAGCTGCCGGTCATTGACGATGGATCGCAATGGCAGCCTCGGCGGGTTGCGCGATTATGATGTGGTAATCGACGCCGCCGGTCCGTTTCACGATTACGGAAACGATCCGTACCGGCTGGCAAAAGCTGCGATTGCGGCAGGTGTGCATTACCTGGATCTGTCTGACAATGCAGCATTCTGTGCCGGAATTTCGGCGCTGGATGCTCAGGCAACCAAAGCGGGCGTATGCGTGCTGTCCGGCCTTTCCTCGGTTCCGGCCCTGTCTTCCGCCGCGGTCCGAGCCCTTGCCGGAAAGAACAGGCCCCTTGTGATCGACACCGCGATTCTGCCCGGAAACCGGGCGCCGCGCGGGTTGTCGGTCATGCATTCGATTCTGGCACAGGCGGGGCGGCCGATACCCGTCTGGCGCGGCAACCGGTGGGAGCGCGGGTTTGGCTGGTCCGACCCGGCAAACTATGACCTGCCAGACGGCGTGATCCGGCAGGGCTGGCAGATTGAGGTTCCGGACCTGCAGTTGTTTCCCGCGCATTTCGGTGCCGGGACGGTCCGTTTCCGGGCCGGTCTGGAACTGGCGGTGATGCGCTATGGGCTGGCAGGTTTTGCGACCCTGCGCCGGGTGCTGCCATTGCCGGTGACACGGCCGGTTGTGCGGGCGTTCAAAGCGATGGCGGATATGTTGGCACCTTTCGGCACCGGGCGTGGCGGTATGTCGGTAACCGTCACCACACAGGCCGGGCGGCAAACATGGCGGCTGTTGGCAGAGGACGGCGATGGCCCCTTCATTCCGGCGGTGCCTGCACGCGCCCTGCTGCGCCGCCCGGACCTGCCGATTGGTGCCGGTCCCGCGCTTGAGGCCATCACATTGACCGAGGCAGAGGCCGCAATGTCGGACCTGAGCGTCGTTACCGAGCGCTGCTCTGAACCGCTCAGCCGGATATTCCCGCGCGTCCTCAAAGACAGCTTCGACAGGCTGCCGGACTCGGTCCGAGAGACGCACCTGACCGTCGACAAAAGCCACTGGCAGGGAAGATGCGAGGTCCAGCGTGAGCGGGGCGTCTGGTCCGGTTTTCTTTGTGCGTTGTTCGGCTTTCCTGCGGCGGGCGGGGATGTGACGGTAGAAGTCACCAAAACCGCAACTCCTGCAGGCGAGACATGGGATCGCATGATCGGCGGACGCAGGTTCCGATCGTATCTGGCCGCAACGGATCGGGGCATGACCGAACGGTTCGGCCCGTTCACCTTCCTGTTGGGGCTTGAGGTACAGGACGGTGCGCTGATCTATCCCGTGGTTGCCGGACGGATGGGGCCGGTCAGGCTGCCGGGGTGGTTGCTGCCGAAATCCGTGGCACGCGAATTTGAGGCCGAGGGGCGATTCAACTTTGACGTAGCGATTTACGCACCGATCACAAAGCGCCTGATCATCCGGTATCAGGGTCACCTGACCCCAATGGCAGGGGACAGGCCAACCCTCTCAATGCCAGTTCACGTCGCCCACGAAAATATAGCCTGCGCCGTAGATCGTCTTGATTAAGCGCGGATTCTTGGGGTCTTCACCAAGTTTGGTGCGCAGGCGCGATATCCGCACATCCATCGCACGGTCGAAACTTGCACCCGCAGCCCCGCCCAGTGTCTCCTGCATCTGGGCGCGGCTGATTAGGCGTTTGGGGCTTTCCAGAAATAGACGCAGCACTTCGCCTTCGGCATGGCTGAAGGTGGTCTCCTGCCCGTTTTCATCTTCCAGAATGTAGCGGTCGAAATGCGCCGTCCAGCCGCTGAAATGCGCCGTGTTGCCTGCGGGTGCCGATGTGCGCTGCGTTCTCAGCCGTGCCCGGATGCGGGCCACCACCTCGGCCGGATCGAAAGGTTTGGTGATATAGTCGTCAGCCCCCAGTTCCAGCCCAGTCACCCGGTCCTGCACCTGCGCGCGGCCGGAAATGATGATGACCGCCGCACCCTGCTCCAGCGCCAGACGGTGCACCAGCGCCAGCCCGTCCGTATCCGGCAATGACAGGTCCACCAGACAGACATCCGGCGTGACCCTTTTCAACGAGGCTTCGAATTCACGGGCGCGCGAAAAACTCTGGGTCTGAAAGCCCGCATCCTCCAGAACATCCGTCAGAATCTGGCGGATTTCCGGTTCATCGTCGAGAATGGTTACCAGAGGTTTGGTCATCACGCGGCCTTGGTCTGAATGAGTGCGGCAAGCTGCTGGCGAGAGAACGGTTTGCGCAGAACCGGCCCCAGTTCAAGGGCCTTTCGATGCAGCGGGTCCGAAACCGGAAGCGAAGTCATAAGGATGCAGGGTAAGCCGGGCCTCAGTCTGCCGATCAGGTCGATGCCGGTGCCGGATCCTTCCAGTTTGATGTCCGACAGCACGAAACTGATATCCTCGACATCGGCGGTCAGGGCGCAGGCTTCGTCAACCGATGTTGCTTCGATTACCGACAGGCCCAGATCCATCAGAAGGTCCCTGAACTGGCTGCGAAGCTCGTCATTGTCTTCGACAAGCAGGGCCAGCCCGCCCCGCGAATCCGGTGCCGGACGATAGGGTAGGCGCAGGATGACGGCGGCGCCGGATGCGGTATTGCGCAGCTGCAGATCGCCGCCCGCAAGCTTTACCATGTCGTAAACCATGGGCAGGCCCAGCCCCGATCCTTCGTTACCTTTGGTAGTGAAGAACGGGTTCAACGCCTTGTCCAGCGCTTCGGCGGAAAATCCGGGGCCGGTATCGGTGACGGTGATTTCGATCCAGATCGACCCGATCGTATGCGCACTGATGGTGATCTGCCCCGTGGCTCCGCAGGCGTCCCGGGCATTCAGCACCAGATTAAGCAGGGCATCCTGCAACATACCGGGGTCCAGCATCATCGGCTTGTCCGGCAGGTTGTTGACCACCGACAGTCCCATTCCTCGGGGCAGAGAAGGCGAGGCCAGAATCTTCATGTCTTCCAGCAGGCCGCGCAGATCTGCCGCCCGTGGGTGAAGCGTCCTGTTGCCGGTCATATCCGAAATCCGGTTCAGCAACTGCCCGCCGCGCCGGGCGGTTTGCTGGGTGGCGGTGACCAGCTCGCGCGCTTCCTCCGGCAGCGGCATCTTTTTTAGCTTGCCCTGCATCCCAAGAATGATCGTCAGAAGGTTTGAAAAGTCATGCGCCAGACCGCTTGTCATCTGTGCGGCCATCGCCCTGCGGCGCGTCTGCTGCAGCGCGACGCGCGCCTGCGTTTCCTCGGTCACATCCATCGACAGGATGTAGACGCCGCCCAGATTGTCCGGTGTGAACGACGCCCTGATCCGCCGCTGATCGTGATCTTCGGTAAACTCAAAGATCGAGGTTCTCCCGCCATAGGCCTTCTGAAGATGGGGGGCGACCTTGGCAAAAGCCGTTGTTCCCAACGCGTCCGAGATATGCAGCCCCAGAATGTCCGAGGGACGCCCGGGCATGACCGAGCTTAACCGGCGGTTGGAATAGGTATAATGACCCTCGGCATCCACATGCGCGATATGGGCGGGCATCATTTCGGTCGTCATGCGCGTGCGCGCTTCAATTTCCGTAAGTTGCCTTTTGGCCTCTGCCAGGGCCGAGTTCGTCGCGGCCAGTTCGCGGTTGGTGGCCGACAGTTCTTCGGCATGGGTCAGAAGCTGATCGGACAACTCCTCGGAATGCGACCGCAAAAGTTCTTCGACGCGCTTGGTGCGGGTTATGTCGGTATAAACCGCAACCCATCCGCCTTGCGGCAAGGGCGCGCCCTCGACCGAGATGACCTGACCGTTGGGGCGAATGCGCTCGATATAATGCGGCTCGAATGCAAGCGCCTGTTCGACCCGGTGGGCAACGATCTCGTCAATATCTTCTTCGGGCGCGTATTCACCACTCTCGGCCAGAAACCGGATGGTGTCGGCAAAGGCCGCATTTGGCTGCACTAGATGATCCGGCAGGTTGAACATCTCCTGAAACCGGCGATTGCTGAGGACCAGCCGCAGTTCGCTGTCATAGATCGACAGGGCCTGCCCGATCAGATTCAGGCCCGCCGTGGTCATCGCCTTGATACGTTGCTCTGATAAATCCAATTCCACCCTCCGCCGGACATATGCCTAACACCCTATGTGACCATAGGGTAGGGGCCTTGCAGACCCGAATGGTCGCAAAGTGGCAGGATGTGTGAATCGTCGCGAATTCCTGACCCACGATACGAAACTTACTGAAGCAATCCGTACGCCTGGTCACGCATTGTTGGCCCAAACTTCAGGCTATTCTGACCCGATGGCCGCTATGCTGTCTCCATCAAAGCTTCGGCAAGCCCATGTTCTGAAAGGGCTCCCGGCGCACCAATTGCGACAATCCTTGTCTCTGGTTTGCGTTCACCCCAGGCTTCATCCCGCGCGATGTCCATGCGTTTTCCGACGACCTGTACAAGAATGCGATGATCCGGATCCTCCTTGCTGAAGACAAAGCCCTTTAGGCGATAGACGTCGCCAGGAAGCTGCCGAATTGCACTTTTAAGAGAAGATAGGCTTATTGGGCGTTCAGCTTTTATCATAGTTGTTGAAAAGCTGTCCGAATGATCAGAGTGATGGCAACCACAGCCGGGCCCATGTTCATGATGATCGGGTATTTCTGTTTCGAGCTGTTCGGCAGCAAAGCGACCAACGGAAAGAAGTATGTCCAGTGGAACGTCGGCGTTGACAGCTTCGACCAGACGATATCGACGGAAGCGAGACCCGAGCCAATCGTGCACCCTCTGAACAGCGGCCCTGTCGACAAGATCGACCTTGTTCAAAATAACCATATCTGAGAACGCGATTTGACGGAGCTTCAGTTCCATTTGTTCCGGCGCAGCAAAAAGCTGTTCCGCATCGACCAGACACATAAGGCTGTCCAAGCGGATCATGTCCCGAAACTTCTGATCGGTAAATGTCATTGCGATCGAGGACGGGTCCGACACGCCACTTGCTTCAAGGACGATGTATTCCGGTTTCTCAGGCCGGGCGAGAACGGCTTCCACTGTTTCGATCAAGTCATCTCGGATCGAGCAGCAAACGCAGCCATTCGCCAAACTCATCACATCATCTTCGAGGCCGACCACCAAGTCGGCATCGACGTTGATGGATCCAAAGTCATTAACAAGAACCGCAACCCGCAACCCGTGATTGCCTGCCAGGATGCGGTTCAGAAGTGTTGTCTTACCGGTTCCGAGAAAGCCGGTAAGGATCGTGACGGGGATTGCGGATGTCGAACCGAACTCGATCATGTTGTTACTCCGCTTTCTTCTTGCGGTTCGGGATGACGTCATCGACCTTGATTACGAAATCACTGGGCCACTCAGGGTCGGGGGCTCGGAATACGTCAGCTGGATAGTATTCCTTGGGGTCGATCTCCATATCGCGGTACTTCTGGTCCTGCTGTTCGGCACGTGACGACCGCGGCGCGGGAGGCTTGATTTCATCTGGCAACGTGATCTTGCCTTCTGCTTCCATCTTGCCCAATTCGCGGAAGGGGGCAACCGAACCAGATTTTCCGGGAAGCGTCGCCTTCCGATACCAGATTGCATCCTTGGTTACGTTGACGACCGCGACGTCCAAACCCCAGGCGAACAGCCCATCATAATGGGCTCGAATTCCTGCCAACATCTCGGCATCGATATCCTCGTCTTGCGTATAGTGGGTCACCATTGCAAGCCGTGGGCGTGCTTCAGCCATCATCTTACCAACCGCGTAGTGCGATGTATGGTGCGTATCGATTGTGTAGTTGAACAGCTCTTGCGGCAGACCGTATTTGTAGGTCATCAATTGCCCGATATCCTGTCCGGACATTTCGGTCACAAACACATCGACGCCTTTTCCGTATTCAAGACTCAATTCATCGGGACGGCCGTCGCCGGTCCAAACAAAGCTCAGGCCGTTCCAGTCCAGCCGATACCCGACGGCACCGTCCTTGGCATGGCTGCGCGGCCAGGAGCGCACTGTGACGCCATCTTCGTCATAAACAATGCCGCCTTCCTGACGGAAATCGAATTCATTGACTTCGATCTCGTACCCGTCCCCGATTGGGAAGACGTCGAAAGCTTCGAGATGCCACTTGAGCATCTGTTGCATCCCTTTGACCATTCCGGCTGTGCCAAGCTCGGGGGTCCGACCAGAGGGGCCGTGAATGCGCAGCGGTGTGTATCCTCCGGACCAAGCCCGGAATGGATAGATGTAAGGGATGTCGGCGTAGTGATCGACATGTAGGTGCGTGATGAAGATGTCGTTGATTAACTGACCCGGGACCTGCATCCCGATAATGTTGCGGACACAGCCTGACCCGAAGTCGAAGAAGAACCTCTTTCCGTTACCCAGTTCGACCATAATACAAGTGCCAGCCTGATCTTCACGGGGAGGAAATGGGGTGGAACCACAGAATGAAATCCGCATTTCGTCGGGTCCGAGATCCTCGGACAGCGGGAAGTAGTTCGCATTCGAACCTGTCATGTATTTTGTGGGCCGGAAATACTCCGGTAGCGTGATACCGCCCGCGGGCCTGCCGCCGTAAGGGTTCTTTAGGCTTTCGCCCAATGGTCCATCGCCCTGGTGCGCTTGCGCTGCGCCTGTGCCGTAACTAACGGCGCCTGTTGCGACCGCGCCCGCTGCAAGTCCTTGCATAACGTGGCGCCGGGAAGGGTTTTCGATCTCGTCAGATTGCTGGTTCGGTTCGTTCTTAAGATCTTTGCCGTTGTCTTCTTTTGTCATGGCTATGCCCTCAATTGGAAATGCTGCGAGGATTGCGCTTCACCATCCGGCGAAGCTCGTTCACGAGTTCAGATCGGATGTGGGCCCATTCCGCGCGTTCCGAGGCTGTGATCGATACGTCATCCATCCGCTCGGAAACTTTCTTTAGGTCTTCGATAACCTCTTTGAGTAACGCATCCGTTTCGATACGCCCTGACAGCGCCTCGGAAAGTTCTGGAATCTCTTCAATCAGGTCCACCGCCACTGGATAAATCCCGGCTCCCACTATCTATTCTCACATCGAGATGAGTGTGGTTGACCGCACCAGCCAAGTGAGTCACCGTGAGTTGGGGGTGAGTTTGCCTTGAACAAAGCCAATGATTTGCCGATAGATCAACATGTTGGGCAGCCGTCACCGGATCTTGTCCGGGAAGCACTCGAGCGCGTTGTATCAAGCGGTGAGTTTCAGGCTTCGCCCCGTCTCCAGCAGTTTCTTACATACATAGTCGAGGAAGCTATCGCGGGTCGCGGTCCCCAGATTCGGGGCAAAGCCATCGCTGTGGAGGTCTATGGGCGACGCATTGATGGCTCTGGCGGTCAAAATCTCGTCCGCGTCGAAGCCAGGCGGCTGCGTCGACTGCTACGCGAGTTTTACGAAGATCAATGGGACGGCCAAGGTGTTCGAATTTTTGTTGATCCCGGCGGATACAAGCCGCGATTTTCGTACGAGCCTACGATTGAAGACCACACATCCAATGCTTGGAACAGCGATGAACCTGGTGGGCGTCGGCGGTCGCTGCAACTGCTGCCAGCTGGATTGGGTGTCCTTGCAGTAATTGCAATGTTTGGCATCTGGTTGAGTCAGGAAAACAGAAATGTTGTGCCAACGACGCAATCCATCGAACAAGCTGAACGTGCAGCACTTGGTGAGCAATCTTTGACAAGACTTCAGGCGGCCAACCTTGCGGATCAAGCCCGAGGCATGTTTTTTCCCGTTTTTGATGTCAAACGTCAGCAAATAGCACTGGGAATGTTCCAGCACGCCGTGGAACTCGACCCGGCTCTTTCTGACGGTTTTGCCGGGACAGCACAGGTTTTGGCGACTCTGGCATTGCTGTCCCCGGACGAAGCGCAAAGGGACGATCTCTTCAGTCGAGCCTCAAAAATGTCTGGAAAAGCGCTTGAATTGTCCCCAGCCGATGCATGGGCAAACGGCGCAAATGGTTGGGTTCTGGCTGTCAAAAACCAGCCAAACGAGGCATTGAAATACGCAAGAATGTCAGTCGAACTGGCACCGAATGATGGCCATATTCTCGACCTTGCAGGTATCGCTGCCATCATGGCTAACGCCCCGGAACTCGCAGCCGAGGTTAGTGATCCGGAGAGAGCCAGATCAGGATCTGGTAGGTTTGGTGCAAGAAACATCTGGGGTGTTTCGCAACTTATGCTCGGGAACTACGAAAACGTTGTTAAAGCCTTTCAGGGCGCACCAGCCGCCGGGGCACCTGTCAGTGCTCCTTCGCTACTATTCCAAGCCGTAGCGCATGATCAGTTGGGAAATTCAGAAGAAGCACAACTTCTTGTCACTGAAATGAAAAAGACATGGCCCGAGTTTCCGTCCGAGTTTCTCGCCGACAGGATCTTCCACAATGACCGCAATACGCGGAATGTGATACTGGAAACACTGAGTAGATACTGACGAAACGCATCGCGGCTACTGCATATGTTGGGTTCAGATTTTTGCCACCGGTCTTGCGAAAATCGGAACTAACACCATTAGCAGCGCAAGAATCCAGAATGCCGTCGCCAGTGTCGATGCCCCAGATATGAAACCAATCAACGCTGGCCCCATAAGGATGCCTGCATATCCCGTTGTAGTAACCGATGCGATAGCAATCCCGGGTGGCATCAAGTTTTGTCGTCCAGCAGCGCTGAACAGGATCGGCACCAAATTCGCGGCTCCGAGCCCAATCAAGACAAACCCAAGCAGGGCTACAACCGAATTGGTCGACAGCAGAATGCTTGCGATCCCAATGATTGCGAGTAATCCGCCAACCATCAGTACGAGATATTCGCCGCACCGCTCAACAATATGGTCACCAGTCAGGCGGGCCAGAACCATTGCGATTGAGAACAGGATATAACCGACGCCAGCGCTTTCAGGTTCAGCGAGCTCAAGATCAATGATCAGAAGTGCGCCCCAATCCAGCAGGGCACCTTCGACTAAAAACGTGATTGCGGCCAAAATGGCTAAAACCAGAACAATCCCACGCGGAACGACAATGGGTTCCGGATCCTTACCACTGACCTCCAAAAATCGAGTTCGGGCCACCAGCATCGAAGCCAACGCCACAGTAGCCCCCACGATGGCACAAGCCAGCACTGAGATGGACAGCGACAGCAACAGTGTGACCAAACCAGCTCCGAAAAAACCACCAATACTGAACTGGGCGTGAAAGTTCGACATAAGGGGGCGATTTTCGATGGCTTCAATTTCCGCGCCATGAACATTCACTGCGACGTCGATGGTTCCAAGTGATGCTCCGAAAACGAATAAAGCTGCACCCAAAACCAATGGCGTTTGCGATAGAGACAGAAGGGGAAGCATCGCGATCAAACCATAGCCTCCAAGCAAAATAAGCGGACGAGTGCCACGACGCGCTGCCAAAACACCGGTAACCGGCATGGCGACGATGGATCCAAAACCAAGACAAAGAAGGAGAAACCCAAATTGCGTTTTATCAACGCCAACGGATTCTTTGAAAAAGGGGAATAGGGGCGCACAACAGGCTAGGGAAAAACCCGCCGTAAAAAAGGCCAAACGTGTGGCCAAGCGTGCTGAGCTTGTAGCCGAATAATCAGTCGGCTGGCCAATTCTCGGGGGCAGTTCACTTACACGAGAACTATCGCTCATTCAGTCACCACACGCGTATGTGACGCGATCAATTCTGTTGTCGCGTTCTGTGAATCTGTGACAACAGCATCGATCTCTGAAAGTGCTACTGTTCGATGACGGGCTCTAAGGCCGATCTTTGCGTGACCAGCCACAACAATGGTTCGGCTTGCGGCGCGGTGCATTGCCTTCTTCATCATGGCTTCTTCTGCGTCGTCCGAGCTGAGACCAAACTCCGCTTCCAATCCGCACGCTCCCAGAATGGCAACATCTACCGCGACATCCGCGACCCGTTCGATTGCGGTGTCTCCTGTCGCAATGCCGCCTTGCGGCCTTAGGCTACCACCCAAAACATAAACCGGAACGTTCTTTTGCTGGCAGGCAATCGCAATCCAGGGCGACGGTGTGATCACAAGGCGCCCCTCTTCGTGGGGCAGGTTTTCGACTATGGCAAGTGTTGTCGTGCCTCCATCGATCAGGAGGGTCGCCGCACTCCCGATCTCTCGGATAGCGGCCGATACCAGCTTCACGTCAGGCGCGACATCTCCCGACAGTCTTTTATGCAACGGCGGTGCCGGAGTGGACAAAGGCACTGCACCACCGCGAACGCGTTGGGCCTTACCCTCTGCTTCGAGGGCGAGAATGTCCCGTCGGATCGTATCAACTGACACGTCAAATTCTTGAGCAGCTTCAACCGCAACGACTTGCTGACCTTCCTGCAAGCGCCGAGCCAGTTCGAGTTGTCGTGTGTCTGGGACATTCAGATTCATGCAGAAACTTTCAGAATGTTGCAAAAAACCGCATAGGCGGTTATGCGACGTCCGTCAATACTGAATGGATGCGGACAAGATCGGGATGAAATTGAACCACGTTGCTCTATGGACAACTACTTGGAGCGGTCCACGAAATTTTGGTGAGAGTTTTTCGAAGCGGAACTCAGTGACAGGTATAAGAGTGTGAATCGCCCCGGCTGTGCCTCCCGCTTCGCCGCGTTGCCCGAATGGCAGCAATGAGCCGAAAGCCGTCTTTGCTTCACATCTGGATAGAAACCTTGGAATGATAGCCCCGTGAATACCGCATGTTTCGGGTCGAAGTGCCAATTCAGTGTGGGTAGTTTCACACTGAACAATCACAGGATTTCCCGATGCACGGACGCGACGCACTCTTCCCGGATTTTGATCAGTTAACGGATGCGGAAAACGCGTTGACTGAACGTTTGAGCCAGGCACGCCGCAACTATACCAGTCGCAAGGCCACCTCGGCTGAGTTGACGCCTGACTGGTTGGAAGAGCTGCAGTCCAAACGGTTTGACCAAGCAGAAGACCTTGAACCGCTGATGGACTGGGTGATTGATGCGCTCGACACTGGCAGCGTGCAGATGACGCATCCGGGGTATCTCGGCCTGTTCAATCCGGCACCTACGTTTGCCGCAGAATGTGCGGATCGGATTGCATCAGCCTTCAATCCGCAAATCTGTGTGTATTCTCATGCGCCTGCTGCTGTCGAAATCGAACAACATGTCATCAATGAACTGGCCCGGCGCGCCGGGCTTACCAAGGGGGCCGGGGGGCATTTCACCAGTGGTGGGGCCGAGGCCAATTCAACGGCTGTTTTATGTGCCTTGCAGGCCAAATGCCCGGAGTACAGCGACAAGGGCATCTATGTGTTCGGTGGTCAGCCGACGATTTACGTCTCGAAGGAAAGCCACCTTGCATGGTTGAAGATGGCGCATTCAGCGGGCATTGGACGCAACGCCGTTCGATTGATCGCGACCGACGGTCAAGGGCAGATGGACGCGGGTTGTCTGGCGGCCGCCATTGATGAGGATCTGAAAAGCGGATGCGTCCCGGTCCTGATCGTGGCCACGGCTGGCACTACGAATGCCGGGATGATCGACCCACTCAAGGATTGCAGCACTCTGGCGCAAGAGCATGACATGTGGTTTCACGTCGATGCGGCCTGGGGTGGCGCGATGATTGCCAGCACGGCAGGACGGTCGGCGTTGAATGGCATTGAACAGGCGGATTCAATCACGATTGACGCCCATAAATGGTTCGCCACCACGATGGGGGCTGGCATGTTCCTGACCTCACGCCCCGACATACCGGCCCAAGTTTTCCGGATTTCGGCCAGCTACATGCCGGAAAGCGAGGCGGCCAAGGATTTCTATGTGAATTCCAACCAGTGGTCGCGCCGCTTCGTGGGGTTGCGCCTGTTCCTCGCCCTTGGTGCTGCCGGATGGGACGGCTACGGAGACCATGTTGAACGCTCAATTCGCCTGACCAACCGGTTCACGGAAAACCTTAGAAAGGCAGGTTGGACGGAGGCAAACCGGTCTCTCATGGGGGTGAGTTGCATGGTTCCGCCGGAAGGGGACAACGCTGTACAACGTTATGTCGATGCAGTTCATGAAGATGGCCGGTTCTGGATTTCCAAGGCGATGTTCGAGGGAAAACCGGTTTTGCGGGCCTGCGTTACCAATGGACGCACGGATGAAGCGACCATTGATCAGTTGACGGCTTTCCTGACGACACTTTGAGGCAAGGAAATGCGGGCCCGCCGCAAGTACCGCGGGCGCCTATCCAATTGGTCAACCGGCGCGCAGATGCGTAGTTGTCATGTCGATCAACAGCCGCCCCGTGTCGCCGCGAACATCGGTGCGAATGACAATGAGCGTGCCGCCGCGTTTGACCGTTGTGGAGGTTGCAATCAGATCGCCCGCCTTTTCGTTACCCGACAAGACCGTATGAAGATCAACGGCGAGCGGGAAACCCGACCCGTCTTCACCAATGCTGTCCAGGTCGCCGATGGCACACAAGGTTGCTGCGATATCGGCAAACCAGATCAGGGCGCCAGCGTGCATCGTCCCAAACGGATTCTTTGCGGCTTCGGTTACCGGCATTCTGGCAACCACGCGTTCCGGCTCGCGGCTTTCGATGGTAAAGCCGATTTCGCCCTTCCACTTGTTCTCAGCCAGTTTTTGTCTGATGTTCGTTTCCATACTCTCAACTTTCAGTGGCAAGAGCATGCTCGCATCTGAAAAACCTGAATTCGACCCAGAACTTGCGCATTTGGCCTTACCGGGGCGTGGTGATGAAAAGCGCTGGCTGCAGACACTGCGACGCAGAATGCAAAGCATCAGTTTGTGGCGTCTTTCGTAGGTAGCCTGTTAACGTACACTGTGTGTCCGTAACTCGAGCTCACATCCGGTATGATCCCGGCGTCCGGTTTGTCCATTTTCGAAAGGCTCTGTGAAAGTTCGCTGGGGCCGAGAAGCCTGTGTCAAACGCGATTTGATCTATACTGTCCGTGCTTTGCTGAAGTGACCGGATCGCAATGTCACGGCGTAGGGCATCTTTAATGTCCTGAAAGGATGTTCCTTCGTCTTTCAAGCGCCTGTTCAGGGTCCGAGGCGTCATTTTTAGAGCCCGGGCAGCATCTGGAAGCTGGCAAGTCTGCCACGTCGCTCCGTAAAGAAAGGCCCGGACGCGAAGACTGTTTGTATGGGCGCGCGAGCCGGTAAATATCCAATCGAGCGGTGCGCGTTCAAGGAATACGGATGCCTCGGCGGGGCTGCGGGTGATCGGGCGGGTGAATTGGCGTGGGGCAAAGCGAATACTGGTTTGTCGGGCGCCAAACTCGACTGGGCACGGGAAGACGACCGAATAGTCCGCAGCAAATTCCGGACGGGAAAAGGAAAAGCAAACCGTTTGCACCGGTGTCTCTGAACCACTGAGCCACGATAGTAGCCCGTGCGCCAGTTTCAGGATCAGCATGTGACCGAAACGCTGTGGTTGGGTGTCACCAGAATAAGGCACCAAGGCCAGCTCCACCTCTTCCGGATCGTTCCGCAAGTCAAAATAGAAGTCATCCAGAATAAGGTTCCAGAACGTCGAGAACCGATAGAGAGCCGAGGTCAGGCTGCTTGCCCCGCGCTGCACCGTCACGAGATGCTGCAAGGCGCGGGGTCGGATCGGGCGGCTCCAGAGCCCCATCATTTCGTCCCCGGTCTCAGGCGCGGCAAGCTGATAAAGCCGTGTAATTTCATTGAGCGTGACACGTTGGGTTGGTGTCATCGGAGTGGTTTGAAGACCAGAGCGTTCCAGCAGCGAAGCCATCTCTTCCGGGGTGCAGCGAGACCTAAGCGCACCCAGCCAATCCTGAATGAATGCGGCTGATACGGTCGTCAGAGAGATAGGATCTTGGCTGGTCATTAAGGCCTCTGTTTGGCGTAATCGGATAGTATTTTGGCAAAAGATGAGCTTAACGGCAATCCAATCGGCAGATAGATGACGCAAAACCATAGTTTCCGCGAGGGAGCCCCGGATGTCCTATCAGCCGCCCGTTCAAGATTTGATGTTTTGTGTCGAACACCTGTCTCATTGGGAGCAGGTGTCATCGTTGCCAGTGTATTCAGACTACGACCTGGCGGATATTGGCGCCGTGCTGGAAGGCTATGCCAGGTTCTGCGGTGAGCAGATCGCGCCTTTGTCCCATATAGGAGACACGTTGGGGGCTCGGTTTGACAACGGGCGCGTGACGATGCCCGAGGGTGACGCGCACGCCTATGAACAGTTCGTCGAGATGGGTTGGCAGGCCCTGACCCACCCGGTGGAATACGGTGGCATGGGATTGCCGCGAACTGTCGGTGCTGCGGCAGTAGAGATGCTGAATGCTGCCGACATGAGCTTTGGTCTCTGCCCACTTCTGACCGATGGGGCCATCGAGGCACTACTGCTGACGGGTTCGGACGATCAGAAAGCCATGTACCTTGAACCGCTTATTGCCGGGCGCTGGTCCGGCACGATGAACCTGACGGAGCCACAAGCGGGCAGCGATCTGGGGCGCGTGGCGACCAAGGCGGTGCAACGTGCGGATGGCAGCTATGGCATCTCAGGTACGAAGATTTTCATCACATATGGCGCTCATGATCTGACCGAGAACATCATCCATTTGGTATTGGCCCGTACACCCGACGCACCTGCCGGGCCCAAGGGGCTTAGCCTGTTCATCGTGCCCCAGAAGCTTGTGGAAGCGGATGGGACGGTAGGATCCGAAAATACGGTCAACTGCGTGAGCATCGAACACAAGCTGGGTGTTCGCGCCAGCCCGACGGCAGTGCTGGAATACACAGATGCCACGGGATTCTTGATCGGCGATGAAAATCGCGGGTTGGAATACATGTTCATCATGATGAACGCAGCGCGGTTCTCCGTTGGAGTGCAAGGTATTGCAACGTCTGAGCGGGCCTACCAACGTGCTCTGGCCTATGCACGCGAGCGGGTACAAAGCCGTCCGGTGAATGGTCAGGCCAAAGATGCAGTCGCCATCATCGAACACCCGGATGTCCGCCGTATGCTCATGCGGATGCGCAGCCTGACAGAAGGCGGTCGGGCCATGGCGGCGGCGACCGCAGGGTTGCTGGACATCGCACATCATCAAGACAATCCGGAGATGGCCGCTCTGGCCGAATTCATGGTTCCGTTGGTCAAAGGTTTCTGCTCGGAACGTGCAGTTGAGGTCGCCTCGCTGGGCGTACAAATCCATGGCGGCATGGGCTTTATCGAGGAAACCGGTGCCGCGCAGCATTACCGCGACGCACGCATTCTGCCGATTTACGAAGGCACCACCGCCATTCAGGCCAACGACCTTCTGGGACGCAAGGTAATGCGCGACGGCGGCGAAACTGCCCGCCGCTTTGCAGCGCGGATAAAGGCAACCGAAGCGGAACTGGCCGAAGGTGACGCAACAGCGCAAGCTATCAGCACTAGTCTTGCACAGGCGCGCGGCGCGTTTGAAACCGCATTGGATTGGTTGTTGGAAAACAGCCGAAAGGACATCGATGCAGCCTTTGCGGGCTCGGTCCCGTTCCTGATGTTGGCGGGTACGCTGGCGGCGGGATGGAAGCTGGCGAAGGGTGCGTTAGCCGCGCAGGCTGCGCTGGATGCTGGACAGAATACGCAATTCATGTCCCAGAAAATTGCCACCGCCCTTTTCTTTGCGCAGCACATTTTGCCTGAATGCATGACCGAACACACTCGCATTTTGTACGGCTCGCGCAGCCTGCTTGATGCGGCTTTTGCCGAATAATCCCTCGAAAGGACCTGACCCATGAATGATGTCGTGAACCCTGACACTTACGAAAGCCTCGCGATTTCAGAGCGTGAGAACGGCCTGTACGTCGTAACTTTGAACCGCCCTTCAAAGCGCAACGCGCTGGATGTGGCCACAATCGAGGAACTGATCCGCTTTTTCAGCGGTGCCCGTATGGCCGGTGTCAAAGCTGTGGTTCTTGCCGGTGAAGGCAACCATTTCTGCGCGGGTCTTGATCTGGTTGAGCATTGGAAAGCTGACCGCAGCCCTGATGACTTCATGCATGTCTGCCTGCGCTGGCATGAGGCGTTCAACAAGATGGAGTACGGCGGTGTGCCGATCATCGCTGCACTCAACGGTGCGGTTGTGGGCGGGGGTCTGGAACTGGCCAGCGCGGCTCATATCCGGGTTATCGACCCGGGCACCTATTTCGCGCTGCCCGAAGGCCAGCGCGGGATTTTCACCGGTGGCGGAGCGACAATCCGTGTTTCAGACATGATCGGCAAGTACCGCATGATCGACATGATCCTGACTGGCCGCGTCTATCAGGGGCAAGAGGCCGTTGATCTGGGATTGGCGCAATACATCACGGAAGATGGCGGCAGCATGGCCAAGGCGATGGAGCTGGCAGAACAAATTGCACAGAACCTGCCGCTGACCAACTTTGCCATCTGCTCTGCGATCAGCCACCTGAACAACATGTCCGGCATGGATGCAGCCTATGCCGAAGCTGTGGTGGGCGGAGTGGTCAACACCCAACCTGCAGCCCGTGAGCGCCTGGAAGCCTTTGCAAACAAAACCGCCGCTCGCGTGCGGCCCAACAGCTAAATCAGGCGGAACCGGGATGCGTCAGCAATTCGAAGCTCTTCAGAAGACGCGGGCCAACCATGTGCCCTTGTCGCCGATATCCTTCCTGCGCCGCGCCGAAAACCTGCACGGCGCGCGTACGGCGGTGATCTATGGCGACATTCAAAGAACCTGGGCCGAAACTGCAACCCGCATTCGTGCTGTGGCCGGTGGTCTGGTCGAACTTGGAGTGCAGAAGGGCGATACTGTTTCGGTGCTGAGCCCGAATGTCCCGGAACTCTTTGAGTTGCACTTTGCCCTACCACTGACGGGTGGGGTTCTAAACACGCTGAACACACGGCTGGAACCGGAAACTATCGCCTACATTCTGAATCACGCGGACACGAAATTGGTGATCGTGGATCAGGAGCTTGTACCGCTTCTGTCCAAAGCTTTTGATCTGCTCGGTCGATCCTTGCCAGTGGTCGAGATCGTCGATCCTGCGGTTAAGGGTGTGAGCCTTGGCGGTCAAACCTACGATGCGTTGACCGAAGCCACACCGTTACCAATAGAACTGCCCGATGATGAATGGGATGCCATTGCGTTGAACTATACGTCCGGTACGTCCGGTCGCCCGAAAGGCGTTGTCTATCACCATCGTGGGGCCTATCTGATGGCGCTCGGCACAGGGACGGCTTGGCAGATGCCGCCTTACCCGGTCTATCTGTCAGTGGTGCCGATGTTCCACTGCAACGGCTGGGGGCACCCGTGGTTGATGGCCATGCTTGGCGCAACGGTCGTCTTTACCCGTAATCCAGCGGCAGACCGTATTCTAGGCGCGATCCGCGCCCATGGCGTAACTCATTTTGGCGCGGCGCCCATCGTGTTGCAAATGCTGGCCGAAGCCGAGAGTGACGCGGCCCCATTCGATCCTGCAATCCGCGTTTTGACGGCGGGTGCCCCGCCGCCACCTTCGGTACTGGAAAAAACCCGCTCGATGGGGCTGGATGTCATGCAGGTCTACGGCCTGACAGAGACCTACGGCCATATCTCACAGTGTCTTTGGCAGGATGACTGGGACCAACTCAGTCCAGCGGAGCAAGCTGAATTGCAAGCGCAGCAAGGCATCGCCTTTCCGATGGTCGAAGAGGTCACGGTGATCGACCGTAACAGCGACACACCCGTAACACGCGATGGTGTTACACAGGGCGAAATCGCCATTCGGGGCAACACGGTGATGGCGGGGTATTACAAGGACGCTGAGGCCACGTCGAAAGCTTTTGAGGACGGTTGGTTCTGGTCCGGCGACGGCGCTGTCTTACATGAAAACGGCTACATCCAGATACGTGACCGCCTGAAAGACGTAATCATTTCCGGCGGAGAAAACATCTCTTCGGTCGAGGTCGAAGCAGTACTCTACCGGCATGAGGCCGTACAGGCCGCCGCCGTGGTTGCGATGCCGCACGAAAAATGGGGCGAAGTCCCCTGCGCCTTTGTCGAATTGCGCGAAGGTGCCGAAACAGCATCTGACGAGATCATAGCCTTCTGCCGCGAGCATCTGGCCGGGTTCAAGGCACCCAAAGCCGTCGTCTTCGAAACTCTTCCCAAAACCTCCACCGGTAAGATTCAGAAGTTCCAGCTTCGGGATCGCGCCAAAGCAATGGACCTTTGAAATGCGCCTGCTGTCCCAATCCCGCCGCCTGCGCCAGACACCTTTTTCCGAGGGCGTCGAAGACAAAGGCGTTATCGCCTACACCGTTTACAACCGGATGCTGCTGCCGACGGTTTTCGAGAGTGTCGAGGCCGACTACCGGCATCTCAAATCTCATGTTCAGGTTTGGGATGTGTCTTGTGAACGCCAGATCGAACTGAATGGCCCGGATGCTGGTCGCCTGATGCGGCGGTTGACCCCTCGCAATTTGGAGAAAATGCAGGACGACCAGTGCTATTACGTACCAATCGTCGATGAAAACGGCGGCATGCTGAACGATCCGGTCGCGATTAAACATAGTGAAGATCGCTGGTGGATCTCAATCGCCGATAGCGATCTGCTGTTGTGGATTAAGGGTTTGGCCGTCGGTGCAGGCATGGATGTGCGGGTGTTCGAACCAGACGTCTCGCCATTGGCTGTTCAGGGACCAAAGTCGGATGACCTGATGGCGCGGATCTTTGGCAAAGAGGTTCTGGATATCCGCTTCTTCCGTTACAAGCGGCTGGCATTTCAGGATACGTCCTTTGTGGTGGCACGCTCTGGCTACTCGAAACAGGGCGGCTATGAGATCTATGTCGAGAACGGTGCCTACGGTATGCCACTGTGGAATGCCCTTTTCGAAGCCGGAGCTGATCTGAATGTGCGCCCGGGATGTCCAAACCTGATCGAAAGGATCGAAGGCGGGCTGTTGAGCTATGGCAACGACATGACAATGGAAAACTCACCACTGGAGTGTGGTTTGGGCAAATTCTGCAAACCGGGCGAGGACAGTGACCACATAGGCAAGCAAGCACTTGCTCGCGAAGTTGAAACTGGCCCGACCCGTCAGATTCGCGCGATTTCCATTCCAGGAGATCCCGTTCCCCCGGCTCGTTCGGCTTGGCCTCTGTTCGACGGTGGAAAGCAGGTAGGCCAAGTCACTTCCGCTGCCTGGTCACCGGATTTTGAAACCAATGTTGCTATTGGCATGGTCGATACTGGTCACTGGGACGCTGGTACGAAACTTGAAGTGCGGACTCCAACCGGTAATCGGGTGGCCGAGGTGCAAAGTTCGTTCTGGAAATAGCCGGGGCTTCTAAAAGCCAACATACATTCTCGTTGTTTAGTGGCTGTTTTTTGCGATCCTTGGAAGCTGCAAAGCCCAGTTTTGAATGTCCGTTTGAAGCTGGCTGCGGCCTTCCGGTGCGAAGATGCCATTGATAACTGGTCGCAGTGGGCAAGAGCGATCATTGCCGAAATCTCAGGACCAGAGAAAAACACGCCAGTCAGATATCAGTCGCAATCCAGTTAAGCGGCCACATCGATTTGTTGAGTGCGCAGCAGGCAAGTCAGCGCCGCCTTGATATCGATTTTGCCGACCACACCATCTGCATCTGTTACAACAATATCGCTCTGTTCTTCGATCAGCATCGAGATGATATCCTTCAGCGGTGTCTTGTCCGTGATCGTGCGAGCGTCGGCGGGGATGGAACCGGTGTTCTCGACCATGATTTCCATAGCGCGTAGTACGTTTAGCGGGTTCATATGCGCCACGAATTCGGCCACGTAGGACGTCGCCGGGTTCAGAACGATATCCTGCGGTTCGGCGCATTGCACGATCCGACCACCTTCCATGATGGCGATGCGCGATCCGATCTTGAGCGCTTCATCCAGATCGTGGCTGACGAAGACGATGGTCCGGCCCAGCTTTTGCTGGAACTCCAGCAGCTCATCCTGCAGCTTGTTGCGGATCAATGGATCCAGAGCTGAGAACGGCTCATCCATCAGCAGGATCGGGGCCTCGGTCGCGAAGGCGCGGGCCAAACCTACCCTTTGTTGCATGCCACCTGAGAGTTCCTGAACCTTGCGGTCGGCCCAGTCGTCAAGATGCACCAGGTCCAGCTGCTCGCGGGCACGCCGATAGCGTTCTTCCTTGTCGACTCCGGCCACCTCCAGCCCATAGGCCACATTGTCGATTACGGTGCGCCAGGGCAAAAGGCCGAATTGTTGGAACACCATGGCGATACGGTCTCGGCGGATGGCGCGCAGGTCACGCGCATTGGCCTGAACCACGTCAACCAGTCCATTGCCGGTATTAACTTCGACTTTGCCGCGCACAACTGGGTTCAGCCCGTTTACGGCGCGCAGCAGGGTGGACTTGCCGGACCCGGACAAGCCCATCAGCACCAATATCTCGCCGTTCTTGATGTCAATCGAGCAGTCATGAACGCCCAGAACCTGCCCAGTCTTTTCCTGAATCTCGGCGCGGGACATCCCCCGATCCATCATCGGTAGTGCTGTCTTGGGATCGTTGCCGAAGACGATGTTCACATTGTCAAAACGTACCATTGTGTCTGTCATCAGTTACGCGCTCCTTCTTTTGAACATCCGGTCGAAGATGATAGCGACCAGAACGATGGCGATGCCGACTTCAAAGCCTTTGGCAATGTTCACCGAGTTCAGCGCCCGAAGCGTCGGAACACCTAAGCCGTCCGCGCCGACAAGGGCCGCGATCACCACCATGGACAGCGACAGCATGATGGTCTGGGTCAAACCGGCCATAATCTGCGGCAGCGCATAGGGCAGTTCAATCTTCCACATCAGTTGCAGCGGGGTCGAGCCAAAGGCTTTGCCCGCCTCAATCAGCGCGGTGGGGGTTGAGGTGATGCCGAGATGGGTCAACCTGATTGGTGCCGGGATTGCGAAGATCACCGTGGCGATCAAGCCAGGCACCATACCGAGGCCAAACAGAATGAGAGCAGGGATCAAATAGACGAACGTCGGGATTGTCTGCATCAAGTCCAGAATGGGCTCCATCACCCGATACAGCCACGGCTTGCGTGCAGCGGCTATGCCTAGCGGTACACCAACACCCATGCAGACAACGGCCGCGGCAAGGACCAGCGCCAGCGTCTCGGTGGTTTCTACCCAATAGCCCTGATTGACGATCAACAGCAGGCCAAGCGCAGTGAATACTGTAAATCCGACCGATTTGCGCACAACCCAGGACAGCACTGTGATGACCGCTATGACGACAAAGGCATTCGGCGCCTGAAGCAGCCACAGAAGGGCCAGAATGATAGCCTCCAGCACTGCCGAAAGACCATCAAAGAGCCAGAAAAAGTTGTCGGTCAGCCAGTCGACAAACACCTTTGCCCACTGGCCGATCGGAATTTTGTAGGATTCAAGCCATTCCATATCAGGTCCTCCCTTCTGCATGTTTCACGGTGACCTCAAGTTGCGGGAGGAGCGTTGCCCTCAACCAACCTTCCAGCTTCTGCATCGCCTTTGGGTCCAGCGCGTGACCCATCCCTTCGCACAAGAAAAGCTCGGACCCGGTGATCAATGCATGTGCACGCCGCGAGCTGTCCGGATCGATACAACGATCCTGCGCGGCTCCGATCACCAGCGCCGGGGCTTTGATTTTGCTCAGTTCTTCTTGCCGGTTGCCAGAGCCATTCAACGCCAGAAGTTGCCGGGCGTAGCCGCCAGAAGAGAACCCACCGGTGACCATGCCCAATGCCGCCGTGCGGGCATCGGATTGAGACAAGGGTGTCGGAGCTGACCACCAGATCAGGTCCTCGGCCAGCCAGTCTGCGAGTTCCTGTTCGGTGTCAAAGGGTTTCACGGTACGCAGAAACCGATCCCAGGATTTGTCTTGGGTCGGAATTCTTGCCTCACCCGCGCTGCAGCAAATCTGCACTAGCCCACTTACCCGGTCGCCAGTTTTTGCAGCAACCACTTGAGCGATCATACCGCCCATGGAGAAGCCAACCACGGCAAACCGGTCGATTCCCAAATCGTCGATACAGCGCAGAACATCATCGCGCATATCGAAGAGCGTGTAAGGAACAGTTTTTGTGTCCGGATCAAACAATGCCTCGACAGCTGCTTCATCGACATCCGGCCCACATCGGCCCGATTGGCCCATGTCGCGGTTCTCGATACAGATGAGATGGAAATCACGCGACAGCCGGTCCAGAAGCTCTCGGGGCCATTCCGCGACACGCATTCCAAGCCCCAAGATCATGACGATGCACGGCGCGAACATGTGGCCGTGTATCTCAATATGGATGGGGCACTTTCCGGCGATGGTTTTTGTCACCGGCATCTTTCGCCCCATCGTCATCACAGACCCAGATGCGCACGCACGGCGTCCAGACCGTTCCCACCGTCCTTGGTGGTTACGCCATCAAGCCAAGTGTCCAGATACTCCGGATGAGCTTTTAACAGCTTGGCCCCTGCCTCGTTGGGATCCAGACCTTCTTCGAGGATGTAACCCATGCCTTCGCTTTCCATCGGAATGTCAAAGGTCATCTGGGTAATCAGCCTGCCGATATTCGGGCATTCGTCCAAATAGCCCTTGCGCACCTGTGTGTGCACCGTCGCGCCACCAAAGTTTGGGCCATAGAAATCGTCACCGCCGGTCAGGTATTCGAGATCGAATTGAGTATTCATCGGGTGCGGCGCCCAGGCCAGGAAGACGATCCAGTCTTCTTTGCGCTGGTTCTTCTTTACCTGCGACAGCATTCCCTGCTCGGAACTTTCCACGACTTTCCAGCCACCAAGACCAAAGGCGTCCTTGGCGATGATGTCCAGCATGATGTCGTTCGACCCCGGCTCGATCCCATACATCTGGCTGTCGAACTTGTCGGCGTTTTCCACCAGATGCGAAAAATCGGTCACGCCCGCTTCGTAGACATATTTCGGCACCGCAAAGGTGAATTTCGCGCCTTCCAGATTCTGGTGCACCGTCTCGATGTCGCCGGTATTGCGATAGGCCTGATAATAGGTTTCCATCGCCGGGTCCCAGTAGCCCAGGAATATATCCAGATCGTTGCCGACCATCGATTCATAGATGACCGGAATGCCCAGAACATCGCTTTCCGGGGTATATCCCAACCCCTCCAGAACAGTACTCGCGACACCGGTTGTCAGGGCCAGATCGGTCCAGCCCGGCTCGGCCATACGCACGGTGTCACAATTGGCGGCGGCTTGATGGGCGCAAACGGCCAGTACGGAGGCCATGGTTGCGCTGCGGAGTGCCGTTTTCATTCGTAAATCCTCCCGATGGTCTAAATACTGACCCTAGGGTCAATAAACGGACCGTATGTTTAAATTGACCGTAGAGTCAACAAAATCTATCCTGCGGTCAAAAAGAGGGCCTGATGGGACGAAAGAGCATTGCGGAAATTCGCCGCGAAGAATTTGCCGCCGCCGCGTTCGAGGTGCTGTCCTTACACGGTATGCAAGGGACGACATTGCAGCGTGTCGCCGAGCATACCGGCGCCTCCAAGGCCAGCGTGCTGCACTATTTTTCGAACAAACAGGCCCTGATCGAAACCGCCATGCGCCGTGCCAATGCCACGCTGCGCAAAGAGGCGGTTGCCTTCCTGTCTTTGGCCTCAACGCCCTGGGAACGCTTCTATGCCATTGTCGAGGCGAACTTCTCTCCGACCACATTCAGACCTGAAGTTGCCCATGGATGGATCGCCATGTGCGCTGAGGTTCCGCACAACCCTCAATTCCAACGCCTGCAAAACGCGATTTATCACCGCCTGCACAGCAACCTCTTTTCGGCGCTAAAGGAGACAGGAGCCGATGTGGCAAAGGCTCAAATCAGCGCACATACGGTTAGTCTGTTGATTGACGGGCTATGGATGCGCTGCGGTTTGCAAATTGGAGGGCTCAACCGAGACGAAGCAATGAATCAGATCGAAACTGTCATTGAACAGAGCTTTTCGGATGATGAAAATAGGCGGGCGGCAAAAGAGAAGATGAGGACTATCGCCGCTGCAGTCACTGCAAAAATGTGAACAATAAAAATCGGTTTAACAACCACTGTATTAAGCAGATGTAGACCCGCCTATTGTCGTCCACTTTGGCGACCTGCGGTGCAGCATTGCATAGGTATTGCGAGCGGCAGCTTTGGGTCGCTCTGAGTTTTTTCAGACCCACTTGCCTTCTGATGCCGCAAAGCATCCGATTTCCGCTCAGAGCCGATCTTGTGTGACGCTGCAGGATCACACAATGACTGAAATCGAAATTCCCAACGCGCAATGCCGCCCTAATTCTGGATAAGCGCGTTTTCCCATTCGGTAAGGAATTTGTTTCGCTTCAGCGTATCAAGAAACGTCATCAGAGCTGGTTCCAATGCAATGGTTGCACGTTCACTACCTTGCCCCCTTCCCTGGAGCGGCGGCAACGATGGTCTGCTATCGCTTGGATTAGATTGATACGCGACCAGATGTCGGATGAAACTTTCGGCGGCTTCCGGTTCCCGGGTGGTCCTTACGACAAATGCTGTCCGCATCATCGTCGTTGGAAAATCGGAAGGTAACACGATCTCAAGTGTATTCTGGTGTTCGGCGCGAGCTTCGGCATAACTGCCTAGAACATTGTACGCGACGGCAATTGTCCCATCGGTGAGATCGTCGATCATCTCGCCCGAGCAGCAATAAAGGCGCACATTAAGGCTGCCCATCACTTCCATGAGTCTCCAGAAAGTCTCAGAAGCCCGCGCGTCCTGTGTCGCAAAAAGATAGCCTAGCCCCGATTCGCGCACGTCGTAGGTACCGACCCGGTTTCGAAACACCTCCGGTCGGGCGCGCAGCGCCTCGATCAGCTCTTGCCGAGACTGCGGGATCGGCATCCCGACGAAAGCGGCTCGGTTGATGACAATGCCAGCGGGCTCGGAGGTGAAGGCGAACAGGCTTTGCCGCCATTCCGCCCATGACGGATGAGAGACGCCTTCCAATGCCAGGGCAAACCCGTCATTTGCGAGTTTCAACTGCAAATCCATGGCGCTGGAGATCGCGATGTCGAACGCCTCGGGTGTCTTTCTGATGCGTCTGTCGATATCCGCTGTTCCGGTCACCAGATACTTGATGGCGACATCCTGATTTGCGGCAACAAATGTCTCGATCAGCGGTGCAAACAGTTCTGTGTCCGTACTCGAGATTATGCGCAGCGAGGTCGTTGCCCCAGCTTCGTTGAAAACTTGCCGATCTTCCCACTCCTGCGCCCAACCTGCATGGCACAAGAAAATCAGGACTAAAGCAACAAGGTTACGCATGCGCCACCCTCCGGTCGGTTCGAAAGATCAAGCCTGCCACCATGGGCCGTGGCAACATCCTGCGCGATGGTCAATCCCAGGCCGGATCCAATTGTGTCCTTCGAATTTTCCCCACGTTGGAACCGCGTGGTCAAGGTTTCGATCTCGTGCGATGGAAAGCCGGGACCATTATCGCAGACAGCTATCTGAGGCCTTGGCTTTGCGGAAACCATGATCTCGATGGAGCTTTCAGCGGGTCCGTATTTCATCGCGTTGTCGATCAGGTTCCGTACGGCATTCTGGATCAGGATGGGATCCCCTGAATAAGGAACGTCCGGGTCTCCCTGCAACGAGATCGAAAGATCTTTCATTTCTGCGATCGGCATCATTCGCACAACCAGATCGCGTACCAACTCAAGAAGGTCGATATTTTCCCGCACCAGATGATCTGCCCGGAACGTGATCATCGCATGATCCAGAAGCTGACCCGCGGCGCGAGAGCTTTCATCGATGGCTTTTACCATGGACCGCATGGCTTCGCGGTTTTCCTCCTTGTCGACGCGCTGTAACGTCGCTTCAGCATAAGACCGAACGGTCGCAAGCGGTGTGCGAACGCGATGCGCCGCCTCGGCAATGAAGTCTTCCGATTGGCGCAAGGAATGATCAAGACGTCCCATCAGAGAGTTTAGAGACGTTACCAATGGCGCCATTTCCTGGGGGACCGGTTGCCCGAAAGGGCTCAGGTCCTGTGGCCCTCGACGTGTAACTGAGTTTGTAAGCCTGCCCAATTGACCAATAGTTGCCGAGGTGGCCCAGTACGAAAGCGCTGCGGCGAGGGCAAAAAATCCCACGCCCAACAGAGCAGCGTTGCGCGATATCTGGTTAAGTGTATCAGACAGGGCGTCCTGCGTTTGAGCGAGAATGATCTGGATTTCCGTCCGCTTGTCCGCACCGATCAAGGTGCGACTTGCGCTGATTTTTCGAACATCCGCCCCGCGTATCTGGCTGGACTGGAAGGTCGGACTTTTATCCGAGGAGCTTTCGGAAAACGTCAAATCCTCGTAGCCCGACAGGAATTTTCCGTCCTGCAGGATGGCATAGAAAACGCGGTCATCCGCTGGCGTGCTCAGCATCGAAAACGCGGAATAAGGTAGATCAAGTTCAACCACGCCATCGCGGATGGCGGCTGCATCAAGCATCGATGTTAGCGATGCGTCGAGGATGTTGTCCTGTCCCTGTTGGGCGACCTGTACGGCAAAGTTTCGAACGGCGAAGAACAAAAGCAACGCAAGAACTGCCGCCCCCCCGATCAGCGTCAGCATCAACCGGTTTCTGAGCGATCCGGAAACAATAGGGCTATTCATCTTGATCCAACCGATAGCCCAGCCCGCGTAATGTGGTGATCCTCAGATCCGAGGGTTTCAGATGTTTGCGCAGACGCCCGATGTAAACCTCTATCGCGTTCTCCGAAACATCTTCGTCAAAGGAAAACAATCGGTCGGCCAGTTTGTGCTTCGAAAAGATTCGCCCCGGAGCATTAAGGAACAATTCCAGAAGACGCAGTTCGCGGTTGCGTAAGGTGACGGCCTCACCCCCGACAGTCAGGTGGCCTGCAACCGGGTCGAACACAATGCCACCGACCTCTATTGTTGTCTTCGCATTGCCGGATCTTCGGCGCAATACGGCCCGGCAGCGTGCCTCCAGTTCGGCGTGGTCGAAGGGCTTGGTGACATAGTCATCTGCGCCAAGATCGAGCGAACCGATTCGATCTGAAATCTGACTGCGGGCGGTCAGAACAATCACTGGCGTATCGAAATCACTGGCACGATGCTTTTGCAGAAACGTGCGACCGTCGCCATCCGGAAGCATGATATCCAACAGGATAAGATCGTATTCTCCGGTCGCAACAAAAGCCGAAGCGTCTTCCAATTTATCTGCGTGATCAATGACATGACCATCCAGTCGCATCCGCGACGCGATAGCATTGGCGAGATCCTGGTTGTCTTCAATCAGAAGGAACTTCATCGCCTCTCCGGACGAATTTCTCTGTGTGACAGGTTAGTGTCAGGTTGTTGTGATTTCTTCCTCATCAACTGAACCGCCACGCGGACAATTGTCAAATGGGAGGACGAAATGTTGAAATTCAAACTGGGCCGTCGGGCTTTTATTGCGGCTGCTGCCGCCTTTGGTATGTCAGGGCCCGTTGTGGCTGATGACAGCCAGGTTCTTGACAGCATCCACTTCTTGATCCCCGGTGGCGCGGGTGGTGGCTGGGATGGCACCGCCCGGGGCACGGGCGAGGCTCTGACCGAATCCGGGCTCGTCGGAACGGCGTCTTACGAGAACATGTCAGGTGGCGGCGGCGGTAAGGCCATCGGTTACCTAATCGAAAATGCTGACAGCAACCATGGCACGTTGATGGTCAACTCGACCCCCATCGTGATCCGGTCACTGACGGGTGTATTCCCGCATAACTTCCGCGACCTGACGTTGGTCTCGGGCACAATAGGCGACTACGCGGCAATAGTCGTAGGCAAGGACAGCCCGATTAACTCGATGGCTGATCTGATTGCTGCATATGACGCGGACCCACGCACGACCGCCATCGGCGGCGGCTCGGTGCCGGGAGGCATGGACCATCTGGTTGCTGCCATGGTGATGGAAGCGGCTGGCAAGGATGCGCTGGCATTGAAATACATCCCCTATGATGCGGGCGGCAAGGCAATGGCCGCCTTGCTGTCGGGTGAAATCGCTGCCCTGTCGACCGGTTTCTCGGAAGCTGTCGATCTGGCCGAAGCGGGTGAAGTGAAAATCATCGGCGTAACCTCCGACGCGCGCGTCGATGCCGCTCCTGACGCGATGACGATGAAAGAGCAAGGTATCGACACCACATTTGTCAATTGGCGCGGGTTCTTTGCGGCGCCCGGACTGCCGGATGACAAGCTGGTCATGTACCAGGATGCCATCGCCAAAATGTATGACACTCCCGAGTGGGAAGCGGTACGTGCCCGCAACGGCTGGGTCAACATTCACAATTCAGGTGATGATTTCCTGATCTTCCTCGAAGCGCAGGAAAAGGCCATCGGCGACTTGATGAAGAAGCTCGGCTTCCTCTGATAAGCGCTCCGGTCAGAGCGGGCTTCCGTTCTGACCCATCTACTTCAGGAAGGGGTACAAAATGGCTTTGGACCGTTGGATTGCTTTGGTATTGCTCGGCGTTTGCCTCACCTATGGCTATACGGCTTGGTTCACGATGGATGGTAGCCTTGCCCCCTTCATGAAACGCAATCCCATCTGGCCCAGCACATTTCCAAAAGTGCTGTCGGTTCTCGGAATACTCGCCACCCTTGTCATCCTTCTGGGATTTGAGAAAGGCGAACCGAAAGAGGCGGACATCGATTACCGCCGCCTGACGGAATACCATCTCGGGCAGGCACTTTTGCTTCTGGGTCTGATGGTTGTCTATGCGCTGTGCCTGCGCCCATTGGGGTTCCTCACCGCGACATCGGCGTTTCTGATCCTTGGCTCATTCATTCTGGGCGAGCGTAAATGGCATATCATGCTGCCTGTCGCCCTGATTGCTGCGCTTTGTGTTTGGTATCTGGTTCAGGAAGTCCTTGGAATCTACATGCGCCCTCTGCCGGGCTTTTTCGGAGGCTGACATGCTTGAAGGATTGTGGATCGGCCTCACAACGGCCATGTCCCTGCAAAATCTGCTGATGGTTATCGCAGGCTGCCTCATCGGCACCTTTATCGGAATGCTTCCGGGCTTGGGGCCAATGTCGATCATCGCCATCATGATCCCCGTTGCCATTTCTATGGGCGATCCCTCGGCGGCTCTCATTCTGTTGGCAGGTGTCTACTATGGCGCGATTTTTGGTGGATCGACTTCGTCGATCCTGTTGAACGCGCCGGGCGTCGCTGGCACCGTCGCCTCCAGTTTTGACGGCTACCCGATGGCGCGACAAGGCAAGGCGGGTAAGGCACTGACGATCGCTGCCATAGCAAGCTTTGCAGGTGGCACGATTGGCGCATTGCTCCTCATGATATTTGCACCCGCGCTTTCTTCTGTTGCGCTTCTGTTTCACTCAGCCGAGTACTTCGCCCTGATGGTGGTGGGGCTTTCCGCCATTGCAGCCTTTGCGGGCACCGGTCAGGTCGCCAAGGCGATGATCATGACCATCCTTGGACTGATCATGGCGACCGTAGGTGAAGGCGCGCTGTTCAACCTTCCCCGTTTCACCATGGGCATCATGGATTTGCAGTCCGGATTTGGTTTTATCACGCTCGCTATGGCAATGTTTGCTTTACCGGAAGCCCTGTTTCTGGTTCTGAAACCGAAAGACCTTCAAGGTGACGATGGTGAGATCAAAGACCTCCGCATCACAGGTCCGGAAGCGAAGGCCATCGCGCCTGTGATCGGACGGCAATCTCTGCAGGGTTTCTTTATTGGGGTACTGCCTGGTGCCGGTGCCACGATCGCCAGCTTCCTTGGCTATGCTGTGGAACGCAATATCGCGCCGAAACACGAACAGGATGAATTCGGCAAAGGCTCGATCAAGGGTCTTGCGGCACCCGAAACCGCCAACAACGCTGCCTGTACCGGTTCCTTCGTCCCGCTTCTGACGCTCGGCATTCCCGGTTCGGGTACCACGGCCATCCTGCTTGGTGCGCTCATCGCCCTGAACGTTACGCCGGGGCCGCGTTTGATGGTCGACGAGCCGCAGATTTTCTGGGCCGTCATCATGTCGATGTTCATCGGCAACCTCATACTTCTGATCCTTAATCTTCCGTTGATCCCCTACATCGCCAAGGTTCTTGCGGTACCGCGCAATTACCTGATCCCGTTCATTCTGTTTTTCACTTTGATGGGGGCGTATATCGGGCAGAACAACGCGACCGAACTGTTGTTGTTGGTTGGCTTCGGAATCTGTGCCACTGCGTTGAAGTTCGCTGACTACCCGCTTGCTCCGCTGTTGATCGGCTTCATCCTGGGCGGCATGATGGAGGACAATTTTGCGCGTTCCATGCAACTCTATGATGGCGTTGCGTTCATTTGGGAGCGGCCGATGACGCTGGCGCTTCTGGTGATCGCTGCAATTCTGGTCGTGCTGCCGAGTTATCGCTCAAGGCGCGCGAAGGCCCGGGCGGAAGGTGTTGCCGAGGGCGATTAAGCGCTTTGGGCCGCGTTGAAAGCGGCTAATGTCGTCGTACCGTCGTCAGCTCTGGTTCAATTTTCATCGCAAAAGGAATGTTCGGCTTGGGACACTGTCTGATGCCGAACGTTTACGTTGATCCTATCCCAACTATGACGGTTGGGTCCGGTTCGTGTGGCTTTCACCATTTAAACCGGTGATTCATCGACGCTGTTACAATTCGTAACATTTGGGAAAACATCAGGAAAAAGTTGACGCTCAACGTTTGGCCTGTCCCTAATCGGGACGGAATCGCATACGCGATCGTTTCCGGCCAGTAACCGGCCGGGATGGGGAGGAGAAAGACATTGGCTCAGACGCAGTCGGGCGCCGAAGGGATGCAGTCCCTTCCGGCGCTGCTTCATCGCAACGCGGCTCAGTTCGGGGATGCCCCGGCCTATCGGGAAAAGGAATTCGGCATCTGGCAATGCTGGAGCTGGGCTGAAACCGCCAGCGAAGTCCGCGCGCTTGCACTGGGGTTTCTGGAACTGGGCGTTGAAAAGGGCGACCATGTAGCAGTTATCGGGCGCAACCGCCCGGCGCATTACTGGTCGATGGTCGCGGCGCAAATGGTGGGCGCGGTTCCGGTGCCGCTCTATCAGGACTCGGTCGCCGAAGAAATGGCCTATGTTCTGGAACACTGCGGGGCGAAATACGTCGTCTGCGGCGATCAGGAACAGGTCGACAAGGTCATCGAGATTCAGGAGAACGCGCATCAGGTCAAGCACATCCTCTATACCGACAAGCGGGGGATGCGGAAATACGACCACAGCCAGATGAACGCGCTTGATGACATCATGGCCGAAGGCAACGCCGGTCATCAGCGGTTCGATGCGGAACTGGACAAGCGCATCGCCGACATCACCTATGACGACACCTGCGTGATGCTCTATACCAGCGGAACAACGGGCAAGCCCAAGGGCGTGGTTCTGTCGAACCGCAACGTCATCGAAAGCGCAAAGAATTCGGCCAAATTCGATCATCTGACCCGGAACGAGGATATCTTGTCCTACCTGCCGATGGCATGGGTGGGCGATTTCATCTTTTCCATCGGTCAGGCCTATTGGTGCGGGTTCTGCGTGAACTGCCCCGAAAGCGCCGACACGATGATGACCGACCTGCGCGAGATCGGGCCGACCTATTTCTTCGCCCCGCCGCGCGTATTTGAAACGCAGCTGACAAACGTGATGATCCGCATGGAAGATGCGGGCAAGCTAAAGCGCAACATGTTCCATCACTTCATGGCCCATGCCAAGAAGGTCGGCGGCCAGATTTTGGACGGCAAGAACGTGGGTTTTGGCGACCGCCTGAAATACGCGCTGGGCAACCTGCTGGTCTATGGACCGCTGAAGGACACGCTGGGGTACAGCCGATTTCGCGTGGGTTATACCGCAGGTGAGGCGATCGGGCCGGAGATTTTCGATTTCTACCGGTCGTTGGGGATCAACCTGAAGCAACTCTACGGCCAGACCGAAGCGACGGTCTTTATCACCGCTCAGCCCGATGGCGAGGTACGCGCCGACACGGTGGGCGTTCCGTCGCCGGATGTGGAAATCAAGATCGATGACAAGGGCGAAATCCACTATCGCTCGCCCGGCGTGTTCGTCGAATATTATAACAACCCTGAATCGACGGCATCGACCAAAGACCCCGAAGGTTGGGTCGCGACCGGCGATGCGGGCTTTATCGAGGAAAGCAGCGGACATCTGCGGATCATCGACCGCGCCAAGGACGTGGGCAAAATGGCCGACGGGTCGATGTTCGCGCCGAAATATGTCGAGAACAAGCTGAAGTTCTATCCCGACGTCCTCGAAGTTGTGCTGTTCGGCAATGGCAAGGATCGTTGCGTCGCCTTCATCAACATCGACCTGACGGCGGTCGGCAACTGGGCCGAGCGCAACAACATTGCCTATGCCTCGTATCAAGAACTGGCCGGGCATCCGCGTGTGCTCGAAACCATCAAAAGCCATGTCGAGGAGGTGAACCGCTCGGTTGCGGCAGACACGATGCTGTCTGGCTGTCAGGTCCATCGGTTTGTGGTGCTGCACAAGGAACTGGATGCCGATGACGGGGAAATCACCCGCACCCGCAAGGTGCGCCGGGGATTTGTCGAGGATAAATACGCGGACATCATTGCGGCGCTTTACGACGGATCGAACACCATCTCGACCACAACCGAGGTCACTTATGAGGATGGCCGCAAGGGCTCGATCAGCGCCACGCTGGATATCGTCGATGCGCCGGTTGTTCCGGTGGAACAGCACAAGGTGGCGGCGGAATGAGGGTCGGCGATACGGCGCTCGACCCCTGGTCGTCGCCCCGCCCACCGTCCCGTTTCGCGCAGTTTAGGGAGTAACCGATGCTGGATGCATCCGAAGGATATGTCACCGAAGACGGCCGCAAGATCGGCGGCGTGGTGATGGAAATGAAAAACATCACCCTGCGCTTTGGTGGCGTGGTGGCGATCAAGGATATCTCGTTCGACATTCGCGAAGGCGAAATTCGCGCCATCATCGGCCCGAACGGCGCGGGCAAGTCCTCGATGCTGAACGTGATCTCGGGGTTCTATGTCCCGCAGGAGGGTGAGGTCTGGTTCCACGGCGCCAAACGCCCGCCGATGCGCCCCTTCGAGGTGGCGCGGCAGGGCATCGCCCGGACGTTCCAGAACATCGCCCTCTTCGAAGGCATGAGC
Source organism: Ruegeria sp. BJ6 (assembly GCF_056537885.1). Taxonomy (NCBI): domain Bacteria; kingdom Pseudomonadati; phylum Pseudomonadota; class Alphaproteobacteria; order Rhodobacterales; family Roseobacteraceae; genus Ruegeria; species Ruegeria sp. BJ6. The sequence continues at coordinate 38,271 of NZ_JBQFSG010000015.1, forward strand.
GTTCTGGACAACGTCATGACCGGTCGCCTGAACTATATGAAGACCAACGTGCTGCAACAGGCGTTGTGGATGGGCAAGGCCGAGGCGGAAGAGACCGAAAACCGCGAAGCCGTCGAAAAGATCATCGACTTTCTGGAAATCCAGCACATCCGCAAGACGCCGGTATCGCGCTTGCCTTACGGGTTGAAAAAGCGCGTGGAACTGGCGCGTGCGCTGGCAGCGGAACCCAAGCTGCTGCTGCTGGACGAGCCGATGGCCGGCATGAACGTGGAAGAGAAAGAGGACATGTCCCGATTTGTCCTCGACGTGAACGACGAATTCGGCACCACCATCGCGCTGATCGAACACGACATGGGCGTGGTGATGGACCTGTCCGACCGCGTGGTCGTGATGGATTACGGGCGCAAGATCGGCGACGGCACCCCGGACGAGGTGCGCAACAATCAGGAAGTCATCGACGCCTATCTGGGTGTGTCGCATGACTGACCACCTGACAGACATGAGGAGAGGCAAACATGCCTGATCAGTTGATTTTTGGGATGGAGGTCATCCTGAACGGCCTGATGGCCGGGGTTCTCTATGCGCTGGTGGCCCTTGGCTTTGTGCTGATCTACAAGGCGTCCGGTATTTTCAACTATGCCCAGGGGGTCATGGCCCTGTTCGCGGCGATGACGCTGGTGGGGATCATGAACGGTCAGGTGCCGTTCTCCCATCTGATCAACGCGATCTTTGGCGGGCACGTCACCCACTTCGGCTGGCATATCCCGGCGCTGGTGGCGATCCTGCTGACGATGGGCGTGATGGTTCTGCTGGCCTGGGCGGTGCAGCGCTTTGTCATGCGCCACCTTGTCGGGCAAGAGCCGATCATCCTGTTCATGGCCACCATCGGTCTGGCCTATTTCCTTGAAGGCGTGGCCGACCTGATGTGGGGGTCCGAAATCAAGACGCTGGATGTGGGTCTGCCGCAGGGGATCAACCTGTGGATTGACGAAAAGACCTTCAATATCTTCGGCTACGGCTTCTTCATCGACAATCTGGATCTTGTGGCAACCATCATTGCGGCACTGCTGGTGGCGGCATTGGTGGCGTTCAGCCAGTACACCAAGCAGGGCCGGGCCATGCGCGCGGTTGCCGATGACCATCAGGCGGCACTGTCGGTGGGTATTTCGCTGAACTTCATCTGGATCATGGTCTGGTCGGTCGCCGGTTTCGTAGCGCTGGTTGCGGGCATCATGTGGGGCACCAAGTCGGGCGTGCAGTTTTCGCTGTCGCTGATCGCGCTCAAGGCGCTGCCGGTGCTGATGCTAGGCGGGTTCACCTCGATCCCGGGCGCCATCGTCGGCGGTCTGATCATCGGTGTGGGTGAGAAACTGTTTGAATTCGCCATCGGCCCGCTGGTGGGCGGCGCGACCGAGAACTGGTTTGCCTATGTGCTGGCGCTGATCTTTCTGGTGTTCCGGCCGCAGGGTCTGTTCGGCGAAAAAATCATCGAGAGGGTGTAGGGCGTGCCCAAGCTGATTGCCATCATAAACGTGATTGCATGGGCAGGGTTCTGGGCCTTCGGCTACATCGCCGTGACCGCCGAGGGTCTGACTGATCGTCAGCTGGTGGTTGCCGCAATACTGGCCTTTGCCGGGCTTGTGACCGGCATCGTGGCCTACATGAAACTGGTACGCGCAACCGAAGCCAGCGGTTACGCAAAATCGTCCGGACAACTGGATGCCGCAGCCCGGAACCGGGCACAGGAAGAATGGGGAAAGTAAGTCATGTTCTATCGTGAGGCCGGAGATTTCAAAGTCTCCTACAGGGATGACAGCCAGACCTTTCCGATCAGGTTCGACCGGTACCGGTATTATGTCGTGCTGGCGGTGGCGTTCGGCATCATCCCCTTCATCATCAACGACTATTGGGCAAATGCGCTGCTGCTGCCGTTTCTGATCTATGCCATCGCGGCAATTGGTCTGAACATCCTTGTGGGCTATTGCGGGCAGGTTTCGCTGGGCACCGGCGGGTTCATGGCTGTGGGCGCCTATGCCTGCTACAAGCTGATGACCGCCTTTCCAGACGTCAGCATGTTCATTCACGTCATTCTGGCAGGTGGCATTACCGCCCTTGTCGGGGTGCTTTTCGGGTTGCCGTCCTTGCGGATCAAGGGGTTCTATCTGGCGGTGGCAACGTTGGCCGCGCAGTTCTTCCTTGTCTGGCTGTTCAACCGGGTGCCGTGGTTCTACAACTATTCCGCCTCTGGTCAGATCAACGCGCCGGAACGCGACGTGTTCGGCATCATCATCACCGGCCCGAATGCTCCGGCCTGGGCGACCTATCTGTTCTGCCTGATTTTCCTGACCATCAGCGCTATCATCGCGCGCAACCTGACGCGCGGCACGACGGGCCGGACATGGATGGCGATCCGCGACATGGACATCGCGGCCGAGATCATCGGGGTAAACCCGCTCAAGGCCAAGCTGACCGCCTTTGCTGTCAGTTCCTTCTTTGTCGGCATCTCGGGTGCGCTGTTCTTTGCCATCTATCTGGGCGCGGTTGAAGTCGGAGAGGTCTTTGGTATCCAGAAATCGTTCCTGGTGTTGTTCATGGTAATCATCGGCGGTCTGGGATCGATCTTCGGGTCGTTCGCGGGGGCTGCATTCCTGGTGCTGCTGCCGGTGGTGCTGAAGGTTGTGGGCGCCGACATGCTGGGATGGCCCACCGATATCGTGGCGCATCTGCAGCTGGTGATCGTGGGCGCGCTGATCATCATGTTCCTGATCCTCGAACCGCACGGGCTGGCGCAGCTGTGGCGTCTGGCCAAAGAGAAACTGCGTCTGTGGCCCTTCCCCCACTGATCGGGGGCGGACCGAAATCAAGACGGGCGAAAAGCCCACCACTGCATCGGACTAATCAAGGGAGGAGAAACCCGATGAAAATTAAACTGGCAACCGTGGCGCTGAGCGCCCTGATGGCCGCAGGCCCGGCAATGGCCGACCTCGTGTTCCCATCGCTCAGCTACCGGACCGGACCTTATGCTGCCGGTGGTATTCCATTTGCGGATGGATACGCCGACTATTTCACCCTGCTGAACGAGCGGGATGGCGGCATCGGCGGCGTTCCGGCCAAGGTCATCGAATGTGAAACCGGCTATAACACCGAAAAAGGTGTGGAATGCTATGAATCGACCAAGGGCGAAGGCGCACTGGTCTATCAGCCGCTGTCGACCGGTATCACCTATCAGCTGATCCCAAAGACCACCGCCGACAACATCCCGATGCACACGATGGGATATGGCCGTACATCGGCCAAGAACGGCAAGATCTTCAGCCACACGTTCAACTATCCCGCCAACTACTGGGATGGCGCCTCGGGCGCGATCAACTATCTGCTGGACGAAAACGGCGGTGATCTGAACGGCAAGAAGATCGCACTGGTCTATCACAACTCGGCCTATGGCAAGGAACCGATCCGCACGCTTGAGGAGCTGTCCAAAAAGCACGGGTTCGAGCTGGTCGCGCTGCCGGTCGATCACCCAGGTCAGGAACAGAAGTCGCAATGGCTGCAGATCCGCCGCGACCGTCCGGATTATGTCCTGATGTGGGGCTGGGGCGTCATGAACCAGGTTGCGGTTCAGGAAGCTGCCAACATCCGCTTCCCGATGGAAAACTTTATCGGCATCTGGTGGTCCGGTTCTGAAAACGACGTGCTGCCCGCGGGCGAAGCGGCCAATGGCTATAAGGCGCTGACCTTCCACAACGTAGGCACGGACTTTCCCGTCTTTGACGATCTGAAAACACACGTTCTGGACGCCGGCAAGGCGGCAGGCGCGGGCGATCAGGTCGGCACGGTGCTGTACAACCGTGGCCTCTATGCAGCGATGCTGGCAGCGGAAGCCGCCAAGAAAGCACAGGAAATCCACGGCACTGCTGACATCACGCCTGCGATGATGCGCGACGGTATGGAAGCACTGGAAATGACCGAAGCGAAAATGACGGAACTGGGTCTTCCCAATTTCGGCCCGACCTTCTCGGTCAGCTGCGAAAACCACGGCGGTGACGCTCTGGTTGGTGTGACCCAGTGGGATGCGGCGAACAAGACCTGGTCGCTGATTTCCGAGTTTAAGCCGACCGATGGCGAAGTGATCGGCGCGCTGATCGACGAAGATTCGGGCGCCTACGCGTCCGAAAACAACATCGAACAGGGTTGCAGCTAAAACGCAGCCGCCCCGGTTCTATTACCGGGGCGCTGATCAAACCCGGAGCGGCGGCCTGCCGCCGTTCCGAACCGGACAAGTCCCGAAAAACGGGACAGGCATGAGGACACGCGCTGATGCTGGATGCGGCGACAAATACCGAAGTGCAGGCCGAAACCCTGCTTGAGGTCAACAATATCGAGGTGATCTACAATCACGTGATCCTCGTTCTCAAGGGCGTCAGCCTCACCGTGCCCAAGGGCGGCATCACCGCTCTGCTGGGTGGCAACGGCGCGGGCAAGACGACGACGCTCAAGGCGGTGTCGAACCTGCTGCATTCGGAACGGGGCGAAGTCACCAAGGGCTCGATCAAGTATCGCGGTCAGGGCGTCCACGAAAGCGACCCCGCCGATTTGGTGCAAAAGGGCGTCATCCAGGTGATGGAAGGCCGCCACTGCTTCGAACACCTGACGGTCGAGGAAAACCTGCTGACCGGGGCCTATACCCGCAAGGACGGCAAATCGAATATCCAGCAGGATCTCGATCTTGTTTACAGTTATTTCCCCCGCCTCAAGGAACGCCGCCGCAGTCAGGCCGGCTATACCTCGGGTGGTGAACAGCAAATGGTCGCGATGGGCCGCGCATTGATGTCGCGCCCGGAAACCATTCTGCTGGACGAGCCCTCGATGGGTCTTGCACCGCAGTTGGTGGAAGAGATCTTCGGGATCGTAAAGGACCTCAACGAAAAGGAAGGCGTATCCTTCCTGCTGGCCGAGCAGAACACCAACGTCGCGCTGCGCTTTGCCCATTACGGCTACATTCTGGAATCGGGCCGCGTGGTGATGGACGGCCCTGCTGCGGAACTGCGCGAGAACCCGGATGTAAAGGAATTCTATCTCGGAATGTCCGATGAAGGTCGCAAGAGCTTCCGCGACGTGCGTTCCTACCGCCGCCGCAAGAGGTGGCTGTAAGCGGATGGAGGATCTGAGTATGACCTATTTTGACACTCTGGAAACGCGCTCGGGGGATGAACGTGCCGCTGATCAGGCGCGGGCTCTGCCGGAACAGATTGCGCGGGCCAAAACTGCACCGGCCTTTGAAAAGCTGCTGGCCGACGTGGATGCCGGGTCGGTCACCTCTGCACAGGATCTGGCCGCGTTGCCGGTGTTGCGCAAGTCGGAACTCAGCCGGGCACAGGCCGAACATCCGCCGTTTGGCGGTTTCACGGTCAAACCTGCACATGGGTTTGCTCATATCTTTCAGTCGCCGGGGCCGATCTATGAACCCGGCGGGGTGGATCGTGACTGGTGGCGCATGGGCCGTTTTCTGCACGCAGCCGGGATCGGTCAGGGCGATATCGTGCAGAACTGTTTTGGCTATCACCTGACGCCTGCGGGCATGATCTTTGAAAACGGTGCGCGGGCCGTCGGTGCGGCGGTTCTGCCAGCAGGGACAGGCCAGACGGAATTGCAGGTCAGCGCAGCGCATGACGTTGGCTGCACGGCCTATGCCGGAACACCGGATTACCTGAAGGTGATCCTCGACAAGGCTGACGAAATGGGCGTGGCCCTGAAATTCTCCAAAGCTGCGGTTGGCGGTGGGGCGCTGTTCCCCAGTCTGCGTCAGGAATACGCGGATCGCGGTATCAGCTGTCTGCAATCCTATGCCACTGCCGATCTGGGCAATATTGCCTATGAAAGCTCTGCCATGGAGGGGATGATCGTCGACGAGCATGTGATCGTCGAAATCGTCACCCCCGGCACCGGCACACCGGTGGCGCCGGGCGAGGTGGGCGAAGTCGTGGTGACCTCCCTTAATCCCGATTACCCGCTTATCCGCTTTGCCACCGGTGATCTGTCTGCTGTCATGCCCGGCCAGTCGCCCTGCGGCCGCACCAATTTGCGGATCAAGGGCTGGATGGGACGGGCCGACCAGACGACCAAGATCAAGGGTATGTTCGTGCGTCCCGAACAGGTCGCGGCGCTGGTGGACAAACATGTCGAGATCGTAAAGGCCCGGGTCATCGCGGCGCGGCAGGGTGAAATGGACACCATGACCGTTCAGATCGAAAGCTCTGGCGGTGATGATGCAGCCTATGCGAAATCGGTGGCCGAGGTACTGAAGCTGAAAGGTGCGATCGAAGTTGTAGCCCCGGGATCGCTGCCTAAGGACGGTCTGGTGATCGAGGATCAGCGGGTCTATGACTGAACGGTGACGTACAAACCGGAAGATTGGCACCGGTAGGCCTGTACAAATCGTACAATTGTGCTCTGGCGTTTCCGAGTCATTTGGTCGATTAAAGGTGGTGAAACCGTAACCTGTCCTTGACCGGAACAATGGCTCAGATCGAATACGCACAACACGGCTCGCGCCGACACAGCGCGCTGGGAACCCGGGTGCTGGGCGCAGTGGCCACCCTTGTGGCCTGCGCCTGTCTGCTGCCGATGGTTGCCGTCGTATTGGCTGCGGTGACGGGCGGTACGGAAACAATATCGCACCTCATGGAAACCGTCCTGCCCGGTTATGCGGTGACGACGGCCATTCTTGTTGTGCTGGTGTCGGCAGGAACGTTCGCACTCGGCGTGGGCGCCGCGTGGCTGGTAACCATGACGCGTTTTCCCGGCGTGCGGTTGCTGGAGGTTGCATTGGTGCTGCCGCTGGCCTTTCCGGCCTATGTCCTTGCCTATGCCTACACGTTCATTCTGGATCATCCGGGTATCGTCCAGACTACATTGCGGCAGGTGACGGGCTGGGGTCCGCGCGACTATTGGTTCCCCGAAATCAGGTCGACCGAGGGGGCGGCCGTGATGCTGATCCTCGTTCTTTATCCCTATGTCTATCTGCTGGCCCGCGCCGCGTTTTTGCAGCAAAGCGCCACCGCTTTTTTGGCGGCGCGTGCGTTGGGCAGCAACCCCTGGGCGGCGTTCTGGCGTGTTTCGCTGCCCATGGCGCGCCCGGCAATCGCCGGAGGTGTCCTGCTGGCGGTCATGGAGACCATCGCCGATTTCGGGACCGTCGCCTATTTCGGCGTCCAGACCTTTGCGACTGGCATCTATACTAGCTGGTTTTCAATGGCAGACCGGGCGGCGGCGGCGCAGCTGGCCCTTTGCCTGTTGGGTTTCGCGCTTGTCATGGCTGTGATGGAGCGGATTCAAAGGGGCAAGGCAAAGTACTATCAGTCGGGCAAACGCCATACGACATTGCCCGCCGAACAGCTCAGCGGCTGGCGGGCGGTCGCGGCATTTACCTTGTGTATCATCCCGGTGTTTTTCGGGTTCATTCTGCCTGTGGTGATCCTTGTTCAGATGGGCCTCGACTCGGAACAGAACCTGTTATCCAGCCGGTATGTCGGGTTTGTCAGGAACTCGCTGATGCTTGCGGGAACCGCTGCCGTCGTCACCGTATGCGCGGCAATCTGCGTTGGGTTCTTTCAGCGTCTCAAGCCGGGCAGGGGTTCGGCAACAGCGGCCTATATCGCCCGGTTGGGTTATGCCGTGCCCGGTGGCGTGATAGCGGTTGGTTTGATCGTGCCATTTGCCAGCTTTGACAATGCCCTGGACGCGTGGATGCGCGAAACGTTCGATGTCTCGACAGGGTTGCTGGTCACGGGTTCGATCTGGTTGCTGGTCGCCGCTTATATGGTGCGCTTTCTGGCCGCTGCACTCAGCGCATATGAGGGCGGTCAGAGCACGGTTCACGCCAACATGGATGCAGCCGCCCGTTCACTGGGGCAGTCTCCGCTGGGCACATTGCGGCGCGTGCATCTGCCGATCCTGACACCTTCGCTGCTGACGGCGCTGCTGATCGTTTTTGTCGATGTCATGAAAGAGCTGCCCGCGACCCTGATCATGCGGCCGTTCAACTTTGACACATTGGCAGTTCAGGCCTATCGGCTGGCATCGGACGAGAGGTTGGAAGGTGCGGCGGTACCCTCTTTGGTCATCCTCGCCGTTGGTTTGCTGCCTGTCATTCTGATCTGTCGTCAGGTCGGGAAAACCCGTTAACGCCAGACGGTCAAAACAGCGCCCACCGCGACAAGGCCAAGTCCGATCAGATTTCCTGCCGAAAACTCGCGCTGGGTCAGGCCAAAAGCACCGAAACGGTCATAGGCATAGCTGGCCGCCAGTTGCCCGACAATCACGCAGACCATGTAGGACGCGACCCCCAAACGGGGCACCGCAAGGACCGAAGTCAGAACGACAAAAACCCCGATCAATGCCGCAGACCACATCCAGATCGGAAGGGCGATCACATCCGATCTGCGGGGCAGGGTGCCACCCATCGCCCAAAGAAGCCCGAACAGCGCCAGCGCCCCCACGGTGAATGCCAGCGCGGCGGCCTGAACCGGTCCACCAAGCTGCGTCGCCATCCGAGCATAGATTGGCCCCTGCGCGGCGATAAGCGCCCCGCCCACAACCACCGCGAGGACAAGTGCGGCAATCATGTCAGCGCCTTGTACATGTAAGTTGTGGGTTCAAGCTGTTCTTCAGCCGGGCTACGGCAATAGTCCGGGATTTCACCCGCTGTTTCAAAGCCGATGTTCTGGTAGAGAATCCGCGACGGGTCGGAACTGCGTGTATCCAGAACCAGCAGCGTCTTGCCGAGCGATTGGGCCCGTGCCTCCAATGCCCGCATCAGCGCAACACCCAGCCCGCGACGCCGGGCCTTTGGGTGTACCAACAGCTTGGCAACATCCGCGCGATGCTGCTGGTTCGGCATCTGTGCGCTAACCAGTTGTACGGTGCCAAGGATATGACCGTCCTGCCGCGCGATGAACACCTCAAGCCCGCCGGATTGCAGCACGGGAAAGACGCGTTCCTGCCAGTATGCGCGGGCTTGCTCGCCTGAGAACGGCAACACAAAGCCGATGCTGGCCCCGTCGTGGACGCAGGCGTGCAGTATGTCGGTCAAATCGCCTATCGCATCAGGGAATTGGGACGCTGACAGCCGGGTAATCAAATCAGCACCAAAATGTAACGCGCGCCGCGCGCCTGCCCCGTTTCAAAACGGGTAGGTCCGGACAGATGATAACGCAGGCAGTCCCCGGCGCTGAGGTGATGCGGTGTCTCATCTACCGTCAGCGTCAACGCCCCGTCCAGCAGAACCAGATGATGTTCCTGCCCCTGTTTTGGCGGCATGTCGTAGGAAATGACGGCCCCCGGCGGCAAATGGCATTCAAGGACCTCACCACTGAGGCCAGGGGCAGGCGGAGACACGGATCGGCGGGTGTAGCCGGTTTCGGGGTCCTGCCATTCCGGCTGACGCTCAAAGGGGACTTTTGGCGTGAAGGATTCTTCGACCATCATCAGAAGGCGCGATACCGGAAGGTCGTGAGCAGCACATAACCGCCCAAGGCTTTCGGCGCTTGGGCTGACCTCGGCCTTTTCCAGACGCGAGAGCGTGGCGCGACTTAGGCCGCTTTGCGCGGCCAGTTGGTCCAGAGACCAGCCGCGTGACTGTCGCAGCTCTTTCAGGCGGTCTGCAAGGCGAAGTGATAGCTCATCCAGCATCGATCATTTCCGGAACAATTTCTCTGATGCGGGAATTTATGATGAAATAAATGAGATTTGAAAAGAAAAAAGGGGCGCAAGAGAGACCCTTGCACCCCGACTGCCCGATTTTTGTGCGGTTTACTTCCAGCCGACCTCGTTAAAGATCTTCTGAGCTTCGGGAATGTTTTTCGCGACTTCCGAGAGGTTCACTTCGTCAGACTTGAACTCACCCAGCGTGGCAACAGACTCTGCCAGTGCGACACCATCGACTGCCGGGTATTCGTCATTACCGGCCGAGAAGTACACCTGTGCCTGATCGCTTGCCAGATATTCAAGGAACTTCACGGCGTTGTCTTTGTTGGGCGCATGCGCCGCTACACCGGCGCCAGACAGGTTCATATGTGCACCTGTGCCGTCCTGGTTGGGAAAGACCCATCCGATCATTTCTCGATCAGCCGACAGGCCTTTGACGTCCTTCCGGATCGAACGGGCGAAGTAGTACGTATTCGAAACGGCGATATCACATTCGCCCGAAACGATACCGCGCAACTGGTCCGTATCACCGCCTTGTGGGTCACGTGCCATGTTTGCAACCACGCCTTCAGCCCAGGTTTTGGCCGCCTCGGCGCCTTCATGCGTGACAATCGACGCCAGCAGGGTCTGGTTGTAGGTGTTAGTCGACGACCGGATACAGATCAGGCCCTTATATTCGGGTTTGGCTAGATCCAGATAGGTCGCTGGCGGGTTCGGGACGTTTTCCTTGTCGAAGAAGATGATGCGGCCGCGCTGCGAGAAACCGAACCAGTTGTTGTCGCTATCCTGCAGGTTTGAGGGGATTCGCTCTTCGAGTATGGGGCTATCAACCGGCTGCAGGATACCGGCGTTTTTGGCGCGGGCCAGACGTGATGTGTCAACCGTCAGCAGAATGTCCGCAGGTGAGTTGGCCCCCTCTGCCTCCATCCGGGCGATCAGTTCGTCGGCCTTGCCTTCGATGCGATTGATCTTGATTCCGGTCGCTTCTTCGAACTCGCCATACAGACGCTCGTCTGTGTCGTAGTGGCGCGACGAATACAGGTTCAGTTCGCCTTCGGCGACCGCAGAAGTGGCGATGACTGCGGTCAGCGCAGCGGCGATGCAGGTGGTGGATTTCAGCATAGCATGTCCCAGCGTTTGGATTCAGGGCCGGCAATTACCCTACTGATTTTCTCAATTATATGTTTCAGCGCTGGATGCAAGAGATTCCGACTGAAATACTAGGTCATGCGGTCGCAGGTTACCCCTCTGCATTGTCCATTTCCCACGCGGCCAAAAGGCGGGGTAGGGCGATGTCCCAATCCAGAACGCCGGTTTTGTCGGCCCAGTCCTGATACTGTCGGATCAGACTGTCGGCGCGAATCTGATCCCCACTTATCAAATCCCGCAACTCGGTACGGTCTGCTTCGATGTCGTAAAGCTCCCAATCTTGCCCATGCAGGCGAACCAGTTTGAACTGACCAAGGCGAATGGCAGAATTTCCTTCGTGTTCGAAATAGATGGGTTGTTCGCGACACCAGTCTTTGCCGCAGAGGAGGTCCAGAAAGCTCTCGCCCTGACAGGGTTGTATTTCGTGCCCGCCCACCTCGTTGAGGTACGTGGTGCCCGTGACCTCAAGAATGGTCGGCAGAATATCGACCACATGGCAGGGAGTGTGCCGTGGGGGTTGCGCTCCAAATCCGCCGGGCCAGTGCGCAACCAGGGGTGTCGAAATTCCACCTTCATGCACATAGTGTTTGAACAACCGAAACGGTGCGTTCGAGACATTGGCCCACGGTTTGTCATAGCTTTGGTAGGTCAGTGCATCGCCGGGCATGACATCGGACCGGTTTCCCATTGTGATCGGACGGCCATCGTTGGTGACATTCGGAAAGAACTTTGCCCATCCATCCTCGGCCATGAACTCGGCGCAGCCGCCATTGTCGCTGAGAAACAGAATCAAAGTGTCCTCGAACTGATCCAGACGTTTAAGGGCCGAGATCAGGGTTCCGATCGACTGATCCATGTGATCAACCATCGCGGCATAGGTTGCCATCTTGCGGGATTCCCAATCCCGGTTCGCCTCATCTTCCCAAGGCTTAACGTCAGGATCGCGCGGGCTGATTTCCCAATTCGTCTGAAACAGCCCCATTGCGTTCATTTCTTCATGTCGGGCCGTCCGGGTTTTGTCCCATCCCTTGTCATAGATGCCTTCGTATCGGGCTATATCCTCGGGATGGGCGTGCAGCGGCCAATGTGGGGCGGTGTGGGCGAGGTACAGGAAAAAGGGCTGACCCAATGTGACCGATTCCTCAATCATGCCGATCGCTTTTGCCGTGATGGCATCGGTAAAGTAAAAATCGTCCGGGAAGGTTTCGACGCGGCTGTCGTCCTCCAACATGAAATGCGGTGAGAAGAAGTGGGTGACGCCGTCGACGATACCGTAGAACCGGTCAAAACCGCGTTGCCGCGGGGTCGGATGATCGACATCGCCGACTCGCCAGCTGTCCACTTCTCGCGCCATGAAATCCCCGCCTACATGCCACTTGCCGGACATGCAGGTGCGATATCCTTCAGCGCGCAGATGTTCGGCGATTGTTGCTGCGTCGTTGCGCAAAAAACCCTGATAGGCAGGGGTTCCCAAGTCCGCACCCATATGTCCGATCCCGGCGTTGTGAGGGTAGAGCCCGGTGAGCAGTGACGCGCGTGTCGGACAACAACGCGCGCAATTGTACATCGCCGTCATAAGAACGCCGCCCCGCGCCAAAGCGTCAATGTTTGGGGTGCGAATCTCCGAACCCGTGCAGCCGAGATCGGCGAATCCCATGTCATCGGCAAGAATAAGAATGACATTCGGTTTCATGGTCGTGCTGCCCTTATCCGGTTATCAGACACCATTGAATGCTCAGCGATTCTTGGGCTTGAAGCAAAGTTTTTCATGTGCAGCGCTAAGAAAAATCTTTCTTGCGCATTGATATTTAACTCATACCCGAAGCACACTTGGTGCAGGTTTCGAGGTCAGCCGGGGTGTAGGTGTGCCAGACTTTGAGGGTAATAAGTTGATCTGATGCGGGTACTGATCGCCATATTTTTGCTATGCGCCGGTATGGCGAACGCTGCGCAGGATTGTTCGGATAGACCGCGCGCTCAACCTTCCGAACTTATTGCTTATGAACCGATCGTCGGGGACCACACCGGCCCGCAGGAGGCAGCTGCATCACGCGAAAACGGAGTGGTCATTTCACCCAGGCCGGAATTGCGGCCCTGCAAATTTCGAAAAATTGCCCAAGGGCGCGAGCGAATGCGCAAGCGTGGTGCGGTATGCCACGACTGGACGATATTGGGCGAAAAGCTTAAGCCGATGGCGGGTAAATATCGCGGTTGCGGGATCGCAAACCCGGTTCGCGTCTATAGAATTTCCGATATCGCGCTAAGCCAGTTGGCGCTGATGGATTGCGAGACGGCGATTACACTTAAAACCTGGATTGAAACTACGGCCAAACCGGCTTTTGCCGATCTGGGGGGCGGTTTGAAAGGGATGCGTCTGGTTGGTCATTATTCTTGCAAGACAAAGAACAATCAGCCCCGCGCGCGCCTGTCCGAGCATGCAAGAGGGCGGGCGATCGATATTTCTACCTTCGTGCTGAAGGATGGCACATTGATTACCGTTGGCGAAGGGTGGAATGCCGAAAGCTCGGGAAAACTCATGCGTGAGTTGCACAGCGGTGCCTGCGGTCTTTTTGGCACGGTTCTTGGCCCCGATGCGGACAGATATCACAAAGGGCATTTCCATTTTGATACGGCACGCCGGCGCAATGGATCTCTCTGCCGCTAGCCGTGCTGTATCAACTCGTTCAATGACCCAAACAAAAAAAACCGCGCCTCGGGCGCGGTTCTTTCAAATCGGTATGTGCAGTTCTTAGCCCTGGCGAGCTTTGAACTTGCGCTGCGTCTTGTTGATCACATAAACGCGGCCTTTGCGACGCACGACCCGGCAGTCGCGGTGCCGGTTCTTCAGCGAGCGGAGCGAGTTCTTGACCTTCATGGCCTGTCTCCAATTCCTGCGGCGCGGGCCAGCGCCTGGGTTAAGCGGGTCCTCTGGATGTCCAGAGGCGTGAATTCATGGTGGGCGGTACAAGGATCGAACTTGTGACCCCTTCGATGTCAACGAAGTGCTCTACCGCTGAGCTAACCGCCCATGAAACCTTTGCGTGCCCAGCCCCATAATGAAATGGGGCGCGGAACTCCGCGCCGGTAGCGGGCTCTATAAAAGGAGTCGTTGGGGGGATCAAGGGGTTTGGAAGAACAAATTTCCAGTCTATGATTCTTTCGAACAAGGAGAGATCATGCAGAACGCAGCGTATCATCTGGATATACCCGCAAATCGCACGTCCTGCGTGGTTTTTTCGTCGCCTCACAGTAGCCGGGCCTACCCCGCAGAGCTGCTGGAACGCTCGGTTCTGAGCCGTCATACGATTCGGTCTTCGGAAGATGCTTATGTGGATCAGCTGTTCGACGTTGCGTCAGAATTTGGTGCGCCCCTGCTTAAGGCGTCGATGCCACGGGCCTATCTGGATCTGAATCGCAATTCTGACGAACTGGACCCCGCCCTGATCGAAGGTGCGCGTCGCCAGGGGCATAATCCTCGGGTCGCGTCAGGGTTGGGGGTGATTCCCCGCGTTGTCGCGAATGGGCGTGCGATCTATCGTGGCAAATTGTCGATGGCCGAGGCGCGTTACCGGCTGGATACATTCTGGCATCCCTACCATACGCGGTTGAGGACCTTGTTGGACGAATCGCGTCAATTGTTTGGTCGGGCGATTCTGATCGATTGTCATTCGATGCCACACGAGGCCGTCGCCGGGTTGGGGCGCGGGCAAACCGGCAGACCGGAAATCGTGCTGGGTGATCGATTCGGCGCTGCGGCGTCCGGAGAGATCGTTGATCGGATCGAAGCGGCCTTTGCGTCTGCGGGTTTGAATGTTGTGCGAAACGCGCCATTTGCGGGGGCCTATGTCACACAGACCTATGGCCGTCCGGGGCGCAATCAGCATGCGGTGCAGATTGAAATCGACCGATCGCTTTACATTGACGAACAAAAAATTGTTCCGAACGCCAATTTCAGAGCCTTCCAAAAGCTTGTGCGGGACGTGATAGCCGAAATCGTCAATATCGGTCGTGACGAAACCCGGCTGGCCGCCGAGTAAACCTGATCAACTCACATCTCTCGGGCATCGATTGGGCGGGCTATCTGAGTGCCCGACCTTTTACGATAGCGTCCGTGCCAAAGCGTTTTCGGATTTCATCCGTAGCCCGTTCTGCTTTGGAACGCCGCTCGGCACCCGGATCCAGCAGGTCGCCTGAAATATCTGCCTGATCTGCGCTGCAGAGATCCGATATCCCGCATCCCAGCAATCGGAAGGGCCCCTCATCCCTGACCTGTTCGAACAAACCACTCGCAGTGCGGTAAATCCGATCTGCGATTTGGGTCGGATCACGCAGCGATACACGCCGTGTCAGGACCTTGTGATTGGATTTCTTGACCTTGAGCGTCACGACCCGCCCGGCCAGATCCCTGGCCTTGGCCCGGTCCGCGACTTTCTCTGACATGCGCCACAAATGGCCGTCCAATATATCTGGACTGGCAGTATCTTCGAAGAATGTCGTTTCGTTGCTGATGGATTTCATCGGCTCATCCGCCGAGACGCGGCGCTTGTCCAGCCCGCGGGCCAGATGCCACAGACGGTAGCCCATCGAGCCAAAGCGCGCGGTCAGCGCCTCCTGATCCCAGCGCAGCAAATCCGTGAATGTCCGGATGCCCACCCGGTCCAGCGACTCTTGCGCTGCCGGGCCTATGCCCCAGATCAGGCGCACGGGCTTGTCATGCAGAAATTCCGCCGTTTCAGCCTTGCCGATCACTGAGAAACCGCGCGGCTTGTCCAGATCCGAAGCGACCTTGGCCAGAAACTTGTTGTGGGACAGGCCGATCGATCCGGTCAGTCCCAATTCATCTTTCATCCGTTTGGTCAGCCGCGCCAGCATGACCGCAGGTGGCGCACCGTGCAGGCGTTCGGTGCCCGACAGATCCATGAAGGCCTCGTCCAGTGACAAAGGTTCAACCGACGGTGTCAACTCGTCCATCATTGCCCGTATTTGTCTGGAGACATCAGCATAGATGGACATGCGGGGTTTGATGACCACCGCGTCAGGGCATAGCTGCAGCGCCTTGAACATGGGCATGGCTGACCGCACGCCACGGATGCGCGCGACATAACAGGCCGTCGAGACGACCCCTCGTTTGCCGCCGCCAATGATGACCGGTTTATCGGCCAGTTCCGGATTGTCGCGCTTTTCAACAGATGCATAAAACGCATCGCAATCCATATGTGCGATGGTCAGATCGAACAATTCCGGATGCAACCTGACCCGTGGGCTGTTGCATTTCGGGCATCGGTTTTGATCTTCAAAGCGATGCAGGCAATCACGGCAAAGACCGGGCATCCAATTCTTTCACGCGCGGTTTCGGGTCCGGGCGAATTTACAGCACTCCAGCGGCCATTCAAAGCCCGACAGTGCATCAGATGATTGAGAGGGTTTTCAAGAAGACCCCCCGCAATTGGGCGGGGGGAGGTGACGAACCTCAGGAAGAAATGGTCCGTCGGGGAGTGTCTCGTCTTTAGAATCTCTCAAAAATCGCCGTCGCGATAGGTCGAAGAGGCCAGCGGCGAAACTCGCTTTTTTCATGTGTATTTTCGGGCACAGAGGCAATTTGGCGCGGCAGGGTCGGAAAGTGATGGCAAGTTAACTGGTTGAGGGGCGAACTGTACCCGATTTTTGCCATTACATTCGATACAGTTCGAAACGCGCATCGAAAAATCTACCTCGTATGAATTCGGGGTTTAACTTCGATTTGGTGCTAATGCCTGGGGCGATGCCATCTCTGCCAGGATTGCTTCAGCGGCCAATCGTGGGTCCGCTGCCTGATAAACCGGGCGGCCAACAACGATATGGTCGACACCGTCCGCGATAGCATTTGCCGGTGTCGCAACACGTTTCTGATCACCCAGATCGGCGCCAGCGGGGCGTACGCCGGGGGTTACGATCAAGCGCCCTTCGGCCTGAGGCAGGGCACGGATCAGCGCGGCTTCTTGCGGGCTGGCGATGACGCCGTCTGCTCCGGCTTCCAGCGCCTTGGCCGCGCGTTCAACGACCAGGTCCTGCACGTCGCCCTCTTTCAACAGGCTGGCATCCAGGTCGTCGCGATTCAGCGAGGTCAGGATGGTCACGGCAAGAATCTTCAGGTCTTTGCCTGAAGCCCCTTCCTTGGCGGCGCGAACAACATGCGGGTCGCCATGCACGGTCAGGAAATCCAGGTCGAACTGCGCCAGTCCGCGCACCGCGTTCTCGACCGTGTTGCCGATGTCGAACAGTTTCATGTCCAGAAAAATGCGCTTGCCATGATCCTGCTTCAACTCATTGGCCAGCGCCAGCCCACCGCCGGTCAGCATGCCAAGTCCGATCTTGTAGAACGAGACGCTGTCGCCCAGTCGCTCGGCCATGGCCAGCCCCTGCAGGGCGTTGGGGACATCGAGGGCTACGATCAGGCGATCATCGGACATGGGGCAAGCTCCTTTTTGGCAAACGTCTGCGTCCTAGCGGGTTCAGGTGCTTCTGTCCATGCGCGATGGTTCGCACAGCAGATTCCACTCTGTGCTATGGTGCCGCCAATTCAGAATGAAAATTTAAATTATCAGGGACAGAAAATGAAAAAACTGATTGTGCTTGGTGTGATCCTGAATTTGGCCGCATGTGATGACGTGCCACAAAGTGAGGCTGCGCAACCCGCCGCAGCCCCCGCCCCTACAAATGACGATCTGCGCCTTGTGGGTGGATACAGATCAGAAGATGACTGGTGCCAGCTGACAGGCGAAACTGCATTTACGGTCGAATTTCTGGACCACACCGCCGATCTTGTTTCCTGCCCGACGGGCAGCGATGCGGCGCAATCGTTGGTGGACATGTACGAAGCGCAACAAATGGCCGAGACCGGGGGCTACACCGTCTATTCGATACCTCGCGGATAGTCCCGGATATTGCGGTCTAGCCTCTTGAAGCGGCGAAGATATTTCCCAAATTGAATGCGAGGCCCAGACCGAAGCGTGCCGCCAAGCGGGCGCATCACATTCAGGGCGCTTGGAAAAGGAGAACAACATGGACTTGAACAAGTTCACCGAGCGGGCACGGGGATTCGTGCAGGCTGCGCAGACAATTGCGATGCGCGAGGGGCACCAGAGGCTGGAGCCCACACATATTCTGAAAGCATTGATGGATGACGATCAGGGGCTGGCAAGCAACCTGATTACACGCGCGGGTGGGGCGCCCGGTCGCGTGGTCGAGGCATTGGACGCTTCGATGGGGAAGATCCCAAAAGTCAGCGGTGACGCAAGCCAGATCTACATGGACGGCCAGACCGCCAAGGTTCTGGACGAGGCCGAAAAGATTGCCACCAAGGCGGGCGACAGCTTTGTGCCGGTCGAACGCGTCCTGATGGCGCTGTGCATGGTGAAATCCAAAGCAAAAGAGGCGCTGGAAGCTGGGGCCGTATCCGCACAGAAACTGAATGAGGCGATCAACGATATCCGCAAGGGGCGCACCGCTGATACCGCGTCGGCGGAAGAGGGCTATGACGCGCTCAAGAAATACGCGCGTGACCTGACCGAGGCGGCAGCCGAGGGCAAGATCGATCCGATCATCGGACGGGATGAGGAAA
Source organism: Ruegeria sp. BJ6 (assembly GCF_056537885.1). Lineage (NCBI taxonomy): Bacteria > Pseudomonadati > Pseudomonadota > Alphaproteobacteria > Rhodobacterales > Roseobacteraceae > Ruegeria > Ruegeria sp. BJ6. The sequence continues at coordinate 56,725 of NZ_JBQFSG010000015.1, forward strand.
TCCGCCGCTCGATGCAGGTTCTGTCCCGCCGGACCAAAAACAACCCGGTCCTGATCGGTGAGCCCGGCGTTGGTAAAACCGCGATTGCCGAGGGTATGGCCCTGCGCATCATCAACGGTGATGTACCGGAGTCGCTGAAAGACAAAAAGCTGCTCGCGCTCGACATGGGCGCGCTGATCGCCGGTGCAAAATACCGCGGTGAGTTCGAAGAACGCCTTAAGGCCGTTCTGACTGAGGTCACCGAGGCCGCCGGTGAGATCATCCTGTTCATCGACGAGATGCACACGCTTGTCGGCGCCGGTAAATCCGACGGCGCGATGGATGCTGCCAACCTGATCAAGCCTGCATTGGCTCGGGGTGAGCTGCATTGTATCGGCGCGACCACGTTGGATGAGTACCGCAAATACGTCGAAAAAGACGCGGCCCTTGCGCGCCGGTTCCAGCCCGTGATGGTCACCGAACCGACGGTCGAGGATACGATCAGCATCCTGCGTGGCATCAAGGAAAAGTACGAGCTGCACCATGGCGTACGCATCTCGGACTCGGCGCTGGTGTCGGCGGCGACCCTGTCTCATCGCTATATCACTGACCGCTTCCTGCCCGACAAAGCCATTGACCTTGTCGATGAAGCGGCGTCGCGTCTGCGGATGGAGGTGGACAGCAAGCCCGAGGAACTCGATCAGCTGGATCGTCAGATCCTGCAAATGCAGATCGAGGAAGAAGCGCTGAAGCTTGAGGATGACGCGGCATCAAAAGATCGCCTGGAATCCCTGCAAAAGGATCTGGCCGATCTGCAGGAAAAATCTGCTGAGATGACCGCCCAGTGGCAGGCCGAACGCGACAAGCTTGCGGGTGCGCGTGATCTTAAAGAACAGCTGGACAAGGCGCGGGCTGATCTGGAAATCGCCAAGCGCGAAGGCAACCTCGCCAAAGCGGGTGAGCTGTCTTACGGCGTGATCCCAGAGCTTGAGAAAAAGCTGACCGAGGCCGAAAACGCCGAAAGCAACGCCATGATGGCTGAGGAAACGGTACGGCCGACCCAGATCGCTGCTGTTGTTGAACGCTGGACCGGTATCCCGACCTCGAAAATGCTTGAAGGCGAGCGCGAGAAATTGCTGCGGATGGAGGATGATCTGCATTCCCGCGTGATCGGCCAGGATGCGGCGGTAACCGCCGTGGCCAACGCCGTGCGGCGTGCGCGCGCGGGCCTGAATGACGAGAACCGCCCGCTGGGCTCGTTCCTGTTCCTCGGGCCGACCGGCGTGGGTAAAACCGAACTGACCAAGGCCGTGGCGAACTTTCTGTTCGACGACGACAACGCGATGGTGCGCATCGACATGTCCGAGTTCATGGAGAAACACGCGGTTGCCCGTCTGATCGGTGCCCCTCCGGGCTATGTTGGTTATGACGAAGGTGGTGTTCTGACCGAAGCCGTGCGGCGCAGGCCCTATCAGGTCGTGCTGTTCGATGAGGTCGAAAAGGCCCACCCGGATGTGTTCAACGTGTTGCTGCAGGTTCTGGACGATGGTGTTCTGACCGATGGTCAGGGCCGCACCGTCGACTTCAAGCAAACGCTGATCATCCTGACGTCGAACCTTGGGTCTCAGGCGCTCAGCCAGTTGCCCGAAGGCGCGGACAGCGCGCAGGCGCGGCGGGATGTAATGGATGCGGTCCGGGCGCATTTCCGGCCCGAGTTCCTTAACCGTCTGGACGAGACCATCATTTTTGACCGGCTCAAGCGGGCCGATATGGATGGTATCGTCGATATCCAGATGGCGCGTCTGCAAAAACGTCTGGCCGCCCGCAAGATCGAGCTGGCACTGGACGATGTGGCCAAAGAATGGCTGGCCAATGAAGGCTATGACCCGGTCTTTGGGGCCCGTCCGCTGAAGCGGGTGATCCAGCGCGCCTTGCAGAACCCGCTGGCCGAGGCGTTGCTGGCCGGTGAGATCAAGGATGGCGAGACCGTTCCTGTCACCGCCGGGCCCGAGGGCCTGATCATCGGTGACCGGCTGGGTACGTCAGAGCGTCCACGTCCGGACGATGCTGTGGTCCATTAAATGCGATTAAGGCCCGCTGATCCAGCGGGCCTTTTTCTTGCGGCTATTCAGGTCGCAGCGGAAACTGGAAATCGGTTCCGAACTCTTCATTGAATTCTTCGTGGACCTTGTCCATCAGTTCCAGCGTGTCCCACTCATAGCCCTGCAAAATCCACTGGGGCGTTTCGTATTTCTCTCCGCCCGGTGCAGATTGCTGTCGGGGCGTAACCGAAGGCGGCGGGAAAGGTTGTGAATTCAGCATGGCGACACGGGTCCGAATTTCATCTTTTGTGATGTTCCAGACCATCCCATCGACAGCAAAATCCACTGGCCCGTCATATGTCTTGCGCACCTCTGTCACGACAGCCGGTAAAGTGTCGGGATCATTCTGAAAGTGATATGCGACAGCGCGGCGAGGCTTGGTTAGTGCCATGATCTTGCCGAACACGGGCGCGGTCGTGTGTACCAGAGTACTGACATAGATCGCCTCAGCGGGTTGAAACTTGTAGCGAGTCACAAAGTTACTGTTGGGCAGGAAGCATTCATGTATGGCCAGATCAGCCCCCTGCGCATATTCCGTCCACCATCTGTTTGCCAGCGTGTCCCCAGAAAAGGCGATCTTCATGCCTTTCCATTCAAGGATGAAACTGACCGATCCTTCAAGATGGATTGCTGGGATGGTGCGAATGACAACGTCGTTCTCGTCGTAGATTACATTGTTTATTTTGGACCAATCGAATTCGTGCACTGTCATTGCAAGCGACCGGGTATCCAGCCCACCTTTGCTGGTTTCAAGCATCCAGTTGTAGAACTGCAAAATACCGTCAGCGGCACTTTGCATGCCCCAGCCTTCGGGCATTCCGCCACCGCCGGGTCCCCAGATCTCCAATGGTTTGGACCGGCCATTCTGCATTCCGTAAATCCAGAAGGTCGGCAGATCGCCCATATGATCGGCGTGCTGGTGCGAAATGAAAATCTTGGTCATGTAATCCAGAGGAATTCCCAGCGCGTAAAGCGTTGTGAAAGATCCCGTGCCCAGATCGAACACAAACTTTTCTCCGTTTCCAAGCTCGATCAGGAAACAGGCTGCTGCTTGTTTGGTGCGTGGCATGGGCATGCCGGACCCGCAGGCGATGACACGTATCTCTTCCGGCCCCAGTGCCTCGGTTCCGGGAAAGTAGACTTCTTGTGACGGATACGGTTCGGTGGGTGACCAACCCTCTTCCACGGTCTGACCCCCGGCAGCGTGCAAATCGGATGAAATTGCAGTAACTGACAAAGCTGCTGCGGCGATGAAGCTGAATAATCTGGGCATGCGATCAATTCCCCCAAAACGATCATAATATCCCGATCTTATCATACGTTGGGGGGGAGTGGCGTGAGCGGTAATGCCATGCCCGGCAGTCGTCTTTTGCACGTGGCCCGGTGGCTCTTTTCACTAGCCGCTGGTCGTTCTCTCGTCGCAGGTTTTCTTGGCTTGCGCGACGGACAGTGAGTTGCCGATAAGCGTGACGTCGTTTGTCAGGCTGGTGACCTTGCCAACTCCAGGGGGGCTTTCGAACCCAAAGGTCACTGCGCGTTCTCCCGGGCGGGCAGTGCTGGCCGCGGGACCTTGCCAGACATACAGCCGGTCGGTTGCCGGTTTCGACAGGCGTGTCAGCGCATAGTCTCCGGCACCACACCAATATATCGAGTTTTCTGAAAAGTCGGCAACGACTTCGATCAGGCCATTGGCAAGAGGATAGGCCTGAGACCTCGATTCGTTGCCCGCGTGAACCGTCGTGGCGAGAAGTATCAGAGAAATAGCGAGGGATGAGTGGTGCTTCATGGTGATCTCCGGCCTTGTTAAATCAGAATACGCAGCAGGGGCGAAAGTGGATCATGTCCTGCGCTTTGGTGGCCCAACGCGCCAACCGACAGGATTTTCGTTACAATTCCATATCACGATCGTGAGCGTAGTTGCTTTGGCTTCCATGTATAAATCCCCTAAATCGGACAAAACGAAATCGATCGGAGACGGAAATGGCCAATCGCTGGCGAAACAACTTGAGCCGCCAAGATGTGACACCCGAGGCGGTGTTCCTGAACCGCAGGTCGTTCATCGCGGGCGCGGGCGGGATGGGGCTGGCGGCACTGGCAGGTCCTGCGCTGGCTGAATCTATCGCGCCCAACACCTGGGAAGAAATAACGTCGTACAACAACTTTTACGAGTTCGGCACCGGCAAGGATGACCCGGCTAAATACGCAGGTGCCCTGACGACCGATCCATGGAGCGTAAAGATCGATGGGATGGTCGAGCGTCCGGGCGATTATGATTTCAAGGACATCATGTCCGAAATGACCATTGAGGAGCGCATCTATCGCTTCCGCTGCGTTGAGGCTTGGTCAATGGTTGTGCCCTGGAACGGGTTCGAACTGGCTGATCTGCTGAACATGGCTGGTGTCAGTGAGGGTGCAAAGTATGTTGCCTTCGAAACCCTCTACCGACCCGAAGAGATGCCTGGCACTCAATACCCGGTGCTGGATTGGCCCTATCGTGAAGGTCTGCGGCTGGACGAAGCCATGCACCCACTGACCCTGATGGCCACCGGCATCTACAACAAACCGATGCCCAACCAGAACGGTGCGCCGCTACGGCTGGTGGTGCCGTGGAAGTATGGATTCAAGTCAATCAAGTCGATTGTCCGCATCACACTGACAGACGAAGAACCACCCACAAGCTGGAACATGACCAATCCAAGGGAATACGGTTTCTACAGCAACGTTAACCCAAACGTGAATCATCCGCGGTGGTCGCAAGCCTCGGAGCGGCGTATCGGTGGCGGCTTGTTTGCCAAGCGTGAACCGACGCTGATGTTCAACGGCTATGAAAAAGAGGTTGCCAGCCTTTATGATGGCATGGATCTGTCCGAGTATTACTGACGCCATGCAGACTACAAACCAGATACTTCGCCGAATCCCCGTCTGGGCGGTTTACCTGCTTGGGGCGCTTCCTGCGCCCTGGCTGTTTTATCTTGGCGTAACTGGTGGTTTGGGGGTCGAACCGATCAAGGCCCTGGAACATGAACTCGGCGAACTTTCCCTGCAGTTGCTTGTTTTTGGTCTAGCGATCACCCCGCTGAGAAAGTTTCTGGGTTTGAACCTGATGAAATTTCGCAGGGCGATCGGGGTGCTGACCTTTGGATATGTAAGCCTGCATTTGCTTGTGTGGCTGGTTCTGGATGTGCAGATACTGGGGCAAATCTGGGCGGATATCCTGAAGCGCCCTTATATTACCGTGGGCATGGCCGGGTATCTTCTGCTGTTGCCGTTGGCCGTGACGTCAAACAACTGGTCCGTTCGCCGCTTGGGCCCCCGGTGGCGAAACCTGCATCGGCTGGTTTATCCGGCAGCCTTTCTGGGGGCGTTGCATTACGTCATGCTGGCCAAGGGATTTCAGATCGAGCCGCTTATCTATCTGACGCTGGTTTTGGTTCTGCTGGGGCTGCGCCTGCCTATTTCCAAGGTCAGGGTCTGGGCCTGATTGCCGATTCCGCCTGAATCGCGGCCGAGTCTGTGGATAGCCCTGTGCAAAAGTTGTCTCGAAGGCCCAACAGCGCCGCCAATCTAGCGTTTCGTGTGTTGTGGCCTTAGGTAGGTATCTGTTTTTATTAATAAAAATCTTTTTGAGGGATTTTTTGCCGGTTTCAGTAATTTTGTGCTTGCGGGTTTTGTGGGTAAACCTTAGAACCCCCTTCACCGGCGCTGCTGAGGCGCTTGGGACGCGGCGGAAGCGGCGGAGACGCTCAGGATAGACTGGGG
>NZ_JBQFSG010000016.1:0-60915 GCF_056537885.1 Ruegeria sp. BJ6
TCGCCGAGCCAATAATCCCAAACGCATGCTCAATACCATGCATCTGCAGTACCTTAACAAAGGCCTCTTCCGTCGTCATCTTCATCGGGGTGTACTCCAAGCAGCAATGATGATTGCCAAGGCGGATGCCCGGGCGTTGAATCTGGAATAGGCGGAAGGGGTGGCAGTAGGTTAGGGCCAGACTGAATGGCCGGGTATGTCCAGTAAAGACCTATGCGGATTGGATTGCCGAAGCGATGAGGTCAATCCCCGGCCGAATCCGATCCGGGGTGATCGAGGAATACCCCAACCGGAAATAGTTTCGCGGACGGTCCGCCCCGTAAAAGAACGGCTCTCCGGGTTCGATATGTACGCTCTGTTTCTGCAATGTGCGCGACAGTGTTGTCGTGTTCACATGATCCGGCGCTTTCATCCAGATCGACGACCCGCCGTGAACACCGCGCCCAGCGGCTGTCAGGCCCGCATCCTCAATCGCGCCCTCAATCGCTTTTCGGCGTTCCTGCAGGGCTTTGGACATTCGCCTGATCTGTGCGTCGTAATGCCCAAGAGACAGAAAATAGGCAGCCGTACGCTGCACGTGGCCAGGCGGATGGCGCAGGACCAGAGAGCGCAAGGCCCGCGCTTCGCGGATGAAACGTTCCGATCCGACCATGTATCCAAGGCGCAGACCGGGAAACAGGGATTTCGAAAAACTGCCGACGTAGATGACCCGACCATCGCGGTCCAGAGATTTGAGTGCCGGGGAGGGTGCGCCAAGAAAAGCCATCTCAAATTCGTAATCATCTTCGACAATCATGGCGTCGATTTCACGGGCGCGTTGCAAAAGCTCGTGCCGACGCTCAAGCGGCATGGTGGCTGTTGTCGGGCATTGATGGCTGGGCGTGGTAAAGATCACATCCGTGTCGTCGGGAATGGCTTGCGGTGGCAAACCGTCCATATCGACACGCAGCGGTGCGAGTTTGCATTCCGATCGCAGCAGCAACTCGCGCAGGGCGTAATAGCAGGGATCTTCGATTGCTGCCTTGCGGCTGCGGTTCAGCAACACCCGCGAAGCAAGCCAGAGGGCGTTCTGTGCCCCGAGCGTGATGAGTATTTCTTCGGGTCGGGCAGCGATTCCTCGTCGTGGCAGGGTGTGGCGCGCGATGAACTCGACCAGCAAAGGATCATCCGCATCGACATAATCGCCGGTCAGCGAGGCGAAATCCTTGTGCCCCAGGGCGCGTACCGCGCACAGGCGCCAATTGGCATGGTCAAACAGGGTCCGATCGGCCTGTCCGTAGATGAAAGGATAGCGATAGTCGCGCCAGTCCATCGGCTTTGGCAGAACGTCGCCGCCCGAGAATCGCCGCGCCAGCGCCTTGCCCCAATCCACGGTTTCCTCACCGCGCTGCATGGGTGCATAGGTTGGCGGAACAGGTGCGTTTTCAGAGACATAGTAGCCGGACCGTCCCCGAGAGACGAGGTAATCATTGGCCAGAAGCTCGGTATAGGCCAGCGTGACGGTGATTCGGCTGACCCCCAGATGACCGGCCAGTTTCCGGGATGACGGCAGCTTTTCCCCCACATGGAATCGTCCTGACAGGATGCCTTCGGCGATCATCTGCTGGATTTGCGCCTGCAGCGTGCCTTGCCCGTCAGGTTTCAGAAAGAATGTGTCGACTGCGATCCCCATTCAGGCACCTTAACGTGGACCTAAGGTGTGCACAATCTGGACTTACATCCGAAACGATCCCTCAGCTGTAAAAATTTGGTTGACTTCCATGTGATTCTAAACCAAATAACTAGAAATCTAGTTTAATGGAGATAAGCAATGTGGGAAACAGCAGCCGCGGGTTTTTCTGCAATGGGATCCGAAGCCCGGCTTCAGGTGCTCAAGACACTGGTCCGCGCCGGTGAGGCGGGTCTGACCGTGGGTGAAATCCAGAACCGGACGGGCATAGCGCCGTCGACACTGGCGCATCACCTCAGGTTTCTGGCGGCCGGTGGAGTGGTTGAACAGGAAAAGGCCGGACGCACCACGATCAACCGGGCACGGTTTGATGAACTTAAAAAACTTGCGCAATTCATTCTGAGCGAATGTTGCGCCGACGAAGAGAGAAAGGCCGCCAACAATGGCTGAACTGACGCAAAATCCCAGACCAGTTGCCAAAAGCGCGCTGGAATGGGTTAAGACACCCTGGGCGCTGATTGTTGCCATTCTGGCGGCCGTCGCCGTGCTTGATCCCGGAAACTGGACCACGGTCGTGACCTTTGCAGGCAAGGCGTTGGCCCATACTGGGCAGTATATTCTGTTTGCGGTTCTGTTGCTGGCCTATCTCAAGGCGACAGGTGCCGAGGTGATGGTCGCGCGCGCTTTTGTCGGGCGTGAGACGCGGATGATCTTTCTGGCCGCGCTCTTTGGCGGGCTTGCCCCGTTCTGCTCGTGCGAGGTCATTCCGTTCATTGCCGGTTTGCTGGCCTTGGGCGCCCCGCTGTCTGCGGTGATGGCGTTCTGGCTGAGTTCCCCTCTGATCGACCCGCCGACCCTTTTGATTACGGCAGGAGCACTGGGCTGGCCTTTCGCGATTGGCAAGGCTGTTGCCGCTGTTGCGTTGGGGCTGTTTGGGGGCTTTGCCGTGAAATTGCTGATGAAACAGGGCGCATTTGCTGAACCTCTGCGGGAATACAAGCCCGCTGGCTGCTGCGGCTGCGGCCCCAGCAAGGAAGAAAAGCCCCATTGGCGGTTCTGGGAAGAGGCCGAGCGCCGCAGCAAGTTCCGCACCGAATTCGTACATAACGGCCTGTTCCTGCTGAAATGGTTGGCCTTTGCCTATGTTCTGGAGGCTTTGCTGGTCAGCTATGTCCCGGCTGATCTGATCGCGGGAGCAGTCGGGGGTGAAGGTCTTTTCCCCATCATTGTCGCCGCTCTGGTCGGGATGCCTGCTTACCTGAATTCTTATGTAGCGCCGCCACTTCTGGCAGGGCTGATGGAACAGGGCATGACCGCAGGCGCCGCGATGGCCTTTATGGTGGCGGGCGCTGTCAGCTCGATCCCTGCGATGGCGGCAGTCTGGTCTCTGGTCAAGCCGCGCGTATTCGCGACATATCTTGGGCTTGGCATCAGCGGGGCAATTGCGGCGGGGGCATTGTTCCAGCTGATCTGACAAGAGTGCCGCCCGTCAAAAAGGGGCGGGCGGTATTCAACCTGGCAACGGGTATTCCGTTATCCGGCCTCGCAATATCGCGGAAGTTTGAAACGATATCGCGCGTCACCACTTTCGACAAAAACCCGTTTCTCAATGCAGGCAGTTGTGCCCACGGTTGTCGAAACCTCGGCCTCGGTTGACGTGATCGATGCGGCAGACCCGTCCGGCAAACGTACCGATGCGATGACGCCGTTGTTCAGGTCTCCGTTTATCGGTGTGGCGGATAGAACGGGCACAGTCATGAACGAGTCATGTTCGTGCCTGCCATCGCCGCTGAACAGAAGCAGACCGGCCAGAATGGCGAACAGGGCTACAACGCCCAGTACGGCCAACCCCTTGGTCTGAAAAAAAACATAGATCGAGACGGCCCGGTGGGGCCCAAAGACAGTTGAAAGAACGTTCAGCATTGCATCCTGCAGATACAGAAAACCCCGGCCTGATCAGGCCGGGGTCAATTCGGGTCAGGGACGGGTTTCGCCATCCTCGTCTTCGTCCTCGCCGCCGCCTTTGGGCAGGTTGAAGAAGCTGTCCGCGTCGATGATCGGATCGCTGTCTTTCTCATCTTCGCCATCATCGGACAACGAGAAGGTTTCCAGACCTTCGATTGCCGTCGGAATTTTCGGTGCGGCGTCCATTTCCAGCGATTGTTCGGTCGAAACCAGCTTGCGGCGCTCATCATCGCTCATCACGCCGCCTTCGGCTGCTTTCTTGGCAGCGGCCTTTTGGACCACGGCATCCAGTTCCGACTGTTTGCAGAGGCCCAGAGCGACCGGATCGATCGGCTGCATGTTGGCGATGTTCCAGTGGGTGCGTTCGCGGATCGATTGGATCGTGGGTTTGGTGGTGCCCACCAGTTTGGCGATTTGGCCATCGCTGAGTTCCGGGTGAAACTTGACCAGCCACAGGATCGAGTTCGGACGGTCCTGACGCTTGGACAGCGGTGTGTAACGCGGGCCACGGCGTTTTTCCTCGCCGGTTGCGGCGGGGTTGAACTTGAGCTTCAGCTTGTGCAGCGGGTTGTTCTGCGCCGTGTCGATCTCGTCCTGAGTCAGTTGGTTGTTGGCAATCGGGTCGAAACCTTTGACGCCAGCCGCAACATCTCCGTCTGCGATGCCCTGTACCTCAAGCTCGTGCATCCCCACGAAATCCGCGATCTGCTTGAAACTGATCGTGGTGTTGTCCACCAGCCATACGGCTGTTGCCTTGGCCATAAGCGGTTTTGCCATCAGCCCGTCTCCTATAAATACATCTGTCCCGTCGCCGGAATTCGGCGGCCCCGTGGTGTTGGGGCAGGTTTCCGTTGTCGGGGAACTTGGGCTGTATATAGTCGCGCAAGGGCAAGAAGGGAAGAGGCGAATGCGCTGGGTGGTTCTGGGGCCGGTTTTGTGGATGTTCAGTGCGATGACGGTGCTGGCCGATGGCGAAAAGGCGGGCGAATTCGACTATTATGTCCTGTCTCTCAGCTGGTCGCCCAACTGGTGCGCGCGCGAAGGTGATGCGCGCGGATCGGACCAATGCGACGCGCGGCATGACCACGGGTGGATTCTGCACGGGCTCTGGCCGCAGTACCATCAGGGCTGGCCAGCATTCTGCCGGACTGCTGAAGCAGCCCCATCGCGCAGCATGACCCGTGAAATGGAAGATATTCAGGGCAGTTCCGGTCTAGCCTGGCATCAGTGGAAGAAACACGGCACCTGTTCGGGTCTTTCCGCGCCCGACTATTTCGCCCTTTCACGGCAGGCTTACGACCGGGTCGAGCGCCCCAAGGTGTTCCGCAAGCTGGACGCATCCGTCAAACTGCCCGCCTCGGTGGTTGAGGAGGCGTTTCTGAAAGCCAATCCGGGTCTGGAAAAAGACATGGTCACGGTGACCTGCCGGGACGGCTATATCGAAGAGGTCCGCCTGTGTCTGTCCCGCGATCTTGATCCCGTGCCCTGCGGTCGGGATGTGATCCGCGACTGCACCGCCAAGGACGCCGTGTTCGATCCGATTCGCTAGAGCTTCTTGTTCTGGCAATCCCGTGCGTATTCCAGTGCCTTGGCGGTCCCTTTCAGGTCAATCGCCATCACACGCTCACCTGCTGGGTTATAGACGGTCATGGTCTTGTTATTCGCAATGGCATTGACGAAATTTCGGTCGGTGAAAAACACCGTTCCACCCGGTACGCGGTCTTGTCTGAACCCTATGGCGGTGGCATCAAAGCTTTTGCCGTCCAGTTCGAACCGGATCGGATAGCTCTGCCCCGGTTCGATATCACCCCAGGCCTTGTTGTAGACGGTGAAATACCCGCGATTTCCCAGCGCGTCATAACCCAGCCGAACCACCGAGAGGTCCTGATAAACCGTCTGGATCAAGCACCCGTTGCCAAGGCTGGGGTCCATCATGATGTTCCAGCCTTCGACAAAGCCCTTGTCGATCAGTTCCTGAGACATAGCGGCAGTTGCGGTGAAGGCGGCAAAGGCAAGGGCGAGAAGGCGGGTCATCGAAAAGCTCCCAAAAAACGCTGATTTTACCATTCTTTAGCGCAGTATGGCGGCCAGCCATAGAGGCTTGTCAGTAAGCAGGTGCGGCTAATGCAGTCAAATTCAGCCCCAATTGCTGACAGCCGGGTCACGTTAGGATTGTTTCGGAGTTTTGGGAGAGGTGAAAAATGCACCCTTGGGTCCTTGGCAGTTGTAGAAGCTGGTCCAAATCCAGCCCTAACCAGATACCCCTGAGCACCAGTGAGGTAACACCATGTGTTACTACAATTGCCGGTGCGTCCTGCTCGTCCAGAAAGGATCGGACTCTTATGGCAATGTCCTCAAAGCTTTCACCGCCAGGACTTTGAAAGAACCAATGATGACTTTCGTACGGGGATTCGATCTGGGTTCGGATGAAATCTCTTGTGGCACCTTCCCATTGGCCAAAAGCTATCTCCATCAGCCGAGTGTCGGGTTTTGCTAACAAATGAGGCGCAATTGCCAGCCTCGCCGTGTGTTGAGCCCGCTCCTGCGGACTGACGAAAACACGTGAAGGCGCGTTCGGAACGCGGCTGAGGATCTCGTATTGCCTCACCGCCTGAGACTTGCCGGTTTCGGTCAGTGGAGAATCCTTGCGGCCTTGGAATTTACCCAGCTTATTCCACTCGGTTTCACCGTGCCTCAGGACAAAAAGATCGGGGTATTTGTTCAAGAGAATACCTGAGAGAATTTGATGTGTGACGATAAAATTCGGTCAGCTGATGCTGAAAAGTGCTGCTAATCTATATTTCCTTCCGCGCCCGCAGCGCCGCCGTAATTGTCCCGTCATCCAGATAATCCAGCTCTCCGCCAATCGGCACACCTTGCGCCAGTGAGGTCAGGCGCACCTGCCCCTCCAGCTGATCCGCGATGTAGTGGGCCGTGGTCTGGCCGTCGACAGTGGCGTTCAGCGCCAGAATGACCTCGATTATCCCCTCAGCCGTCACCCGATCCTTGAGGCGCGGAATGCGCAATTCGTCCGGGCCGACCCCGTCCAGCGCCGACAGAGTGCCGCCCAGAACGTGATAGCGGCCTTTGAATACCCCTGCGCGCTCCATCGCCCAGAGGTCGGCCACATCCTCGACCACGCACAACTCTCCGGTTGCGCGGACTTCGTTGTCGCAGATATCGCAGATATCGGTGGTGCCTACATTGCCGCAGTTCAGGCATTCGCGGGCGGTGGCGGCCACCTGCTGCATCGCGTCGGACAGAGGTGTCAGCAACAGGGCGCGTTTGCGGATCAGGTGCAATACCGCGCGGCGGGCCGAGCGCGGGCCGAGGCCCGGCAGCTTGGCCATCAGGTCGATCAGGTTGTCGATATCGCTGTTCGAACTCACCACGCGTTCTCCTGCAAATGGGCCGGGCACCGATGCCCGGCCATTGATCCGTCAGGAGGGTGTATCAGAACGGCAGCTTGATGTCTTTCGGCAGACCCATGCTTTCAGTGAGTTTCGCCATTTCTTCCTGCGAACGCTCGGCCGCCTTGACCTGCGCGTCCTTGATGGCGGCAAGGATCAGGTCCTCGACCACTTCCTTGTCGTCGCCATTGAAGATCGACGGATCAATATCGAGGCCCTTCAGATCGCCTTTGGCAGATGCGGTTGCCTTGACGAGGCCCGCGCCGGATTCGCCTGTGACCACGATGTTGTTCAGCTCTTCCTGCATCTCGGTCATCTTGGTCTGCAGTTCCTGTGCGGATTTCATCATCTTGGCCATATCGCCCAATCCGCCGAGTCCTTTGAGCATTGGTTTTCTCCTGTATGCCGGTTTGACGCCTAGATACGGGGGGTGCGTGCGCGGCACAAGGGGCAGGGTGGCTCAGATGACGCGCACGGAATTCAGACCATCCGCTTCGGTCACCGAGCAGCAGATCGAGCGCAATACGCGGGGATGATCATAATCCCATGGGCGACCCCGATGCAGGGTTGCGCGTTCATCCCAGATCAGAACGTCGCCGACCTTCCACTCATGAGAATAAACATATTCAGGGCGCGTGCAGAATTCGATGGCCTCTTCAAGGGTTTGCTGGCTTTCGGAATGACCCATGCCTTCTATGGCAAAGGCGTGCGAGGCGATAAACAGCGCCTCATCCTTGGTTACCGGATTTTTCCAGATCGCGCGCCATGGTCTGTCGGGCCAGCGGGTCATGCGCGGCAAAGCGGCAAGGTCGGCCGAGATCTTCGACCGGGAATGTGAAAGCCTGTGCCAGATTATGGCATCGCGCAAGGCATCTTTCAGATGGTCCGGCATATCCGCCCATGCCGCACGCGTAGAGGCGATTTCGGTTTCGCCGCCGCTTGGCGGTACGACATGCGCCGTCAGGATGTTGATCAATGCAGGGATCGGCAGAAATGTGCTGTCGGTGTGCCACAACATGTTGGCCTGCAGATCCAGAAGCCGCAGATCGTCCCGGGCCCGCATTCCTTTGTCGGTCTGGTTGGACAGTTCCGAGACCTGAAACTCCAGATCCCGTCCCGCGGCCATGGCTTCGCGATTTTCCAGTGGGCCAAACAATGCGCCAAGGCGCGTGTGATCCGAATCGGAGATCGACTGGCCGGGGAACAGTAGTAGGGAATGCGCCTCGAACGCTGCGCGGATCTCGGGATAGAGGTGACTTTCCGTCACTTCGCGCAAATCCACGTCGTGGATAGTCAGTCCAAACCTTTGATGCAGCGGGGTTGTTCTCATGTCACTCAAACTCGCAGGGTTTTGGTCAGAGTGAGAGGCGCAGGCCCGGGTTTCAAGCCGGTTTGCGACATCGCTGCAGATGTGTGCAAGACGCGTCAGTCTTCTTCGAAGGGATCCCACTCATCTTCGACCTCGGGCAGGGCTTCGGTCTCGACCTTGGCGGCCAGTTGCTCAACCGTCTGGATTTTGGTGATGCGTGCCTTGGGGAACTGTGCCAACACAGCCTGAACCATCGGATGTTCTCCGGCTTCGGCCTTCAGGGCGAGTTCTGCGGCGTCGCGCAATTCGGCAATCGTCGGTGCGTCGCCGTTCGAGGCGACGGACACCGCCCATCTGTTCCCCGTCCAGCGCTGCAGGGATGAACCCAACCGTTGCGCCAGATCCGTCGGGGCCTGTTCGGTTGGCGTGAATTCGATCCGGCCCGGTTGGTATGATACCAGTCGCACACCGCTTTCAACCTCCACCAACAGTTTTACATCGCGGTTCGAGCGGATCAGTTCGACCACATGCTCAAAGGTCGGATAACGGGCAAGGGCTGCCTGCAGTTCCTGCGCCAGCGCAGCAGTTGGCGCACCACCGTTTCCGCGCGGTGGCGACACATGGGCAGGTGCGGCAACGACACCCGCATTTGTGACGGCAGCACTGTTGCCGTTTACCGGGACGCCGCCGCCCGGGCCGCCCGAAGGCGGAGGGGGCGTGTCCTGAAGACGCCGGATCAGTTCCTCAGGGCTGGGCAGATCGGCCACATGCGTCAGACGGATAACTGCCATTTCCGCCGCCATCATGGCGTTAGGTGCGGCTGCCACCTCTTCCAGCGCCTTCAACAGCATTTGCCACATCCGGGTCAGTACGCGCATCGGCAAGGCCTGCGCCATCTGCTGGCCGCGGGCACGCTCGTCCGGTGAAACGGTCGGGTCTTCGGCGGCGTCCGGCGTGATTTTGACCACTGATATCCAATGGGTGATTTCGGCCAGATCGCGCAGCACCGCCAGCGGGTCGGCCCCTTCGGCATATTGCGCGCCCAGTTCGGTCAGTGCCCCTGCCGCGTCGCCGCGCAGGATCATGTCTGTCAGGTCCAGTACGCGCCCTCTGTCCGCCAGCCCCAGCATCGCGCGCACCTGATCGGCCGAGGTTTCCCCCGCCCCATGAGAAATCGCCTGATCCAGCAGCGATGTCGCGTCACGGGCGGAACCTTCCGCGGCGCGGGTGATCAGGGCCAGCGCGTCTTCGGCGATTTCCGCGCTTTCGGCGCTGGCGATCCTGCGCAGCAGGCCAAGCATGTCCTCAGGCTCGATCCTGCGCAGATCAAAGCGCTGGCAGCGGGACAGCACCGTCACCGGAACCTTGCGAATCTCGGTGGTGGCGAAGATGAACTTTACGTGCTCGGGTGGTTCCTCAAGGGTCTTGAGCAGCGCGTTGAAGGCGCTGGTCGACAGCATGTGCACTTCGTCGATGATGTAGATTTTATAGCGCGCGCTGGCGGCGCGGTAGCGGACGGAGTCGATGATCTCGCGAATATCGTTGACGCCGGTGCGGCTGGCCGCGTCCATCTCCATGACATCGACATGGCGGCCTTCCATGATGGCGGTGCAGTGTTCACATTTGCCACAGGGTTCTGTCGTAGGACCGCCTTCACCATCCGGGCCGATGCAGTTCATCCCCTTGGCGATGATCCGTGCGGTGGTGGTTTTGCCGGTGCCCCGAATACCGGTCATGATAAAAGCCTGCGCAATCCGGTCGGCTTCGAAGGCGTTTTTCAGTGTCCGCACCATCGCGTCCTGACCGACAAGATCGGCAAAGGTTTCGGGGCGGTATTTTCGGGCAAGGACCTGATAGGCCGTGGATGCGGTGTCGGTCATGTCTGCTCTGGCGGATTCGTACTGAAGCCGCAGCGTAGAGCCCCCTGCCGCCCGCGTCCACAGCGGGTCGTTGCGAAATTAATTTGGATAATGCCCGATGCGGGGTAAATTACAGCTGTGGGTAACCGGACGGCCATGACTGGCAGGGCCTGTTTGGGGGGAGTTAAATGTCTGAACTGGTGATATACGCCTTGCAGGTCGGCGGCGGAACGCTGGCCATTTCCCCGCTGCCGGGGCGTGGCGGAAGATATTCCGAAGATCTGAACACGATTGCCGACTGGCAGCCGGGTCTTGTGATCTCGATGACCACCGAAGTTGAGATGATTCAGGAGGGCGCGCGGCATTTTGGCACTGACATTCAAAGCCGCGCCAGCCGCTGGGTGCATCTCCCGGTCGAGGATTTTGGGGCGCCGCCTGCTGAAATTCGCGCGCGGTGGCGTGACGTCAGCGCCTCTGCCCGGCAGGCGTTGTCGGGTGGCGGGCGCGTGCTGGTGCATTGCAAAGGCGGGTGCGGCCGCTCGGGCATGGTTGCCCTGCGATTGATGGTAGAGTGCGGCGAAACACCGGCAAAGGCGCTGAGCCGCCTGCGCGCCGTGCGCCCTTGCGCGGTCGAGACCGAAGGGCAGTTGGACTGGGCTACAAAGCCCGCGCAGGCGCACGCGCAGCACTGACAGTTACTTGCGGTGACCTAAGCCGAAGCGTGTGTCGGACCGCAGGTGGCGGCGTTTGTTGTTCGAGGCGTCGCCTCAAGAATCGCGCAAGGTGGATTGGTGATCCAACCGGACGGCAGGGACGTTGAGGCCGGGTTCAACAGGACATCCGCATAGCGGTCCAGCTGAGCGGTTTCAGTTGCTTCATCCACATCGCAGTACACGCGAATCCGGCTCCCATATGCGTGAAACCGCGCCGTACAGCCGCCAGGGCAATGTGCAAGTTCAGTGTTACCCTCGATCTCGAAGCCGTCCGAAGTCGCCCGGCGAGCCTGTGTGACGGCCCTGGTAAGAGTGTTTGCCATGTGCAACAGCGCCGGGCAGGGTTCGCCGGTACGTTGGCAGACCGTGGCTGAAAGCACGTGTGTCTCGGTTTTCAAAATCATAATGCGCCCTCCGCGCGACGGATGGGGCGTTGATCAGGGGAAAGACGGCGCTGTGCGTCAAACCCATTACGGACACCCCGCCCGAATTCGAGTTACAGTTTCGATGGCAGGTCTCCTGACTTGCGGGTCATTGCTTTGCCGACCTTCCCGGCCATTTGGCCAGTGGCATTTCGGCATTGCTCTCCGCCTACAGTTGCGGGGGCAGTCGCGGCATTGGTTCAATTGAACCGCACCGTGTTCCCTTTTCATCCCGTCCGAAGATTCGGCACGGAAACCATCACGCAAGTGCTACCCGCACGGAAGCGCCCGGGTCAACGGAATTCGTCGAACCGCATCATCTTTGGAAGTCCGCGCAGTACGTCCGAATTCTGCCGGGCGCGCGCCAGTTGCCATCCGCCCTGCAGCAGGATGAACAGGGCATCTGCCTGAAGGTCGGGGTCTGGTGCGTTCAGACGCCTTGCGTGGTCTTTCACTTCGGTCATCCAGCCTTCGTACAGATGATAGGCGTGCTCGCGAAATTCGGTGTTCTCAGGCCCTTCGAACAGCGTTGCCGAGATGGGGCAGGTGTCCCAATGCCCTGACTTATCGAAAAGTTTCGCGATCTTGTGGCACAGGATCTCAACACCTTCTCGAAAGTTCCCGGCGGGCTCAAACGAGGCTGCGATCAGGCGCAGCATGCCATCCGACGCCCATGTCGCGGCAGCAAGCGCCAGATCGGACTTTCCGTTCGGAAAGTGATGATAAAGCGAACCCTTGGGCGCATTCGCAGCCATAAGCAATTCGGACAAACCAACGCCGTGATAACCCGAACGCTGGAACAGCTCGGCAGCGGTGCGGATCAGGCGATCTTTGGTCGGAAGCGGACGTTCGGTCATTTGAATTGTATATTGACGAGATTAGACCGATTGGTCCAGAACGAACTGAATGGACCGATTGGTCCAGTGATCGTCGGAGTGTGAGATGTTGGACAGCCAGAACTCGGTAGCAGTCGAAGATTTCAGGTTTCCATCGGGCGGCGCGGAGCTGTCAGCCCGCCTGTATGCACCGGCATCTGAACCTTCAGTGGTGGTCGTTCTAAACGGCGCGACGGGTGTACCCAGAGACTATTACAAGCATTTTGCCCGATGGCTGGCAGCGGAAAAGGAAATGGCCTGCCTGACCTATGACTATCGTGATTTCGGCCATTCGCAGACAGGCCCACTAAAGGCGTCCACGGTGACCATGGCAGACTGGGCCCTGATCGATATGCCCGCTGCACGAAACGAGATGCGGCGCAGGTTCCCGGACGCGAAACTGTGGGTCATAGGGCATTCCGTTGGCGGGATGCTTGGGCCGGTGCAACCCGGTATTGAAGAGATCGACCGGATGATCTGCGTCTGCTCGGGTCTGGTGCATCACAGTGATCACCCCTGGCCCTATCAGGGGCTGGCGCGGCTGTTCTGGTTTGGTCACGCGCCCTTGCTGGTTCGCTTGATGGGGTATCTTCCCGGGCGGATGATCGGGTTTGGCGCGGATTTGCCGCCGCTGGTCTATTGGCAGTGGCGGAAATGGTGCACCTCGCGGCAAAGCTATTTGCCCGAAGCGGGGCAGGGCCTGCCAGCAGCGGATTGGGGCCGTTCGGACGCTCAGGTGGAGATGTTTGCATTTACCGACGATCAGGTGATTCCGCCGAAATGTGTCTGGCGTCTGGCCGATGTCTATGGCCCCGCAGCGCAAAGGCACGAATTGAATCCTGTTGACTTCGGGCTTGAAGACGTCGGGCATCTGGGGGCATTCGCCCGCCGGAATGCAGCTGTCTGGCCAAAGCTGATGGCGTGAACAATCGGCCACTGTTACAGGCGCAAACGGTCAGACTAGAGCCGTTCCTGGGATCACGATTGTAGCGGGAAAAGGTGAGAGGCTGGACATCGACCCAAGCGGGACTCGTTGTGGCTGCTTCCTTCCGGACCTGACCAGGTTGGCGAGGCGCTCGCCCGCGCCAACCTCTCGCAGCCGATATAGGCAACAGATCGGAAAATGGCAACCCGCCGACGTCAAACCTAATTAGCTTATGAAACCGCGCCAAGGCGTATAAGAGGTCTTTTGACATTAGAACGGGCATTGCGCCGCCGGGCCAGCCGTGGCAGCCATTTGCCCGTAACAAATGAGGGCGGGCATGAAACGCGCAGAGCAGGTAACATTCGGCGGATCGGGTCTGGATCGGGCGGCGCATATTCGTAATGATCCACAGGCGATGGCCAATGCCGTTGCGCATCCGGATGCGCAATGCCTGCTGCTGTGGCGCGGTAAGGTTTTGGTGAAGGGCGAGCGCCTCGATCATCTTGCGTATGTGCGGATGTCTCATCCGCTTGTGACGGCGGGTCCGGGCGGGACCATGGAAGAGCCGGTCTTATTGGGTGTCGGGAGTGGCGGAGCACCCATTTTTGCCGCTGACATTTCAAACTGGGCAGCCGAAGGGCTTGATCTTTCGGGCGTCGGAAACTTTGTCGATAGAACCGAACAGCAGCACCCGGATTTGCCGGAAGGTCATGTATTTGCCGAACTGCGCCGGATCATGACCCGTCTGAATACGCGGGATGCTGAACTGGCGGCCACCGCAAAGGCCGTGATCGGCTGGCATGAAACGCACCGGTTCTGTGCCAGATGCGGCGCGCCGAGCCAAATAACGCAGGCCGGATGGCAGCGAAGCTGTCCTGCGTGCAACGGGCAGCACTTTCCCCGCACAGACCCGGTTGTGATCATGCTGATCACGCATGGCGATTCGGTGCTGATGGGGCGGTCGCCCGGCTGGCCTGAGGGGATGTACTCACTGCTTGCGGGATTTGTTGAACCGGGTGAGACGCTGGAGGCCGCAGTGCGGCGCGAGGTCATGGAAGAGGCGGGCGTACCCGTCGGGCAGGTCGGTTATCTGGCCAGTCAGCCCTGGCCTTTCCCGGCATCCCTGATGTTCGGATGCCATGGTGAGGCCCTTTCCCGCGAGATCAGGATCGATCCTGTTGAAATCGAGGATGCGCTGTGGGTCAGCAAAAGCGAAATGATGCAGGCTTTTGCCGGGGACCATCCCAAGCTATTGCCTGCCCGAAAAGGTGCGATTGCGCATTACCTGCTGCAAAACTGGCTTGCGGATACGCTGGACTGAGGAAAGACTACACCGCAAAAGAGAGCCGTCAGAAACACGATGCAATTTTCAGCCAGAGAAGATATCGAAGCCCCGATCCACGCCGTTTTCGACATGGTTGCTGATTTCGACCGTTTTGAGCGTATGGCCATCCGGCGCGGGCTCGAAATCCGGCGTATCGGTACTCCGGATCAGGATATGGCCGGTACGAGTTGGGAAACGGTGGTCACCATTCGCGGGAAACCGCGCCATGTTAATGTGGTCCTGACCAATTGTGAGGCACCGTCCCTGATGCGTTTCGAGGCCCTGAGCAAAGGCATGAGCGGAGAAACCGTGATCGAACTGATGGCGTTGTCACAACGAAGAACACGATTGAGCATCAATACTTCCGTTGCCGCAAAAACGCTGCCGGCACGTTTGTTGCTGCAATCACTGAAACTCGGGCGGTCCCGCATAAAACGTCAGTTTCAGGTTCGCTTTTCCGAGTTCGCGCGGAATCTCGAAGAGCGGAATGCGCACAGGACCTGAAACTGGTCCCGGCACCGCTGCCTGTTAAACTCAGTTTCGGGGGCGTGCTGCCGGGTAAACACCCAGAATTTCGACATTTGTGGTGAAGTGCTCCAATTCGTCCATAGCCAGTTTCACGTTCTCGTCATCGGGATGCCCGACGATGTCTGCATAAAACTGGGTGGCCGTGAACGATCCGTCGACCATATAGCTTTCAAGCTTTGTCATGTTGACGCCATTGGTGGCGAAACCGCCCATCGCCTTGTAAAGCGCTGCCGGGATGTTGCGGACCTGAAAGACGAAACTGGTCAGCATACCATGTGCGCCGCGGCGCGATTCGTCGGCTTGCCGCGACATGACCAGAAATCGGGTGGTGTTGTCGCCACGATCTTCGATATGGCGGGCCAGAACGTTCAGCCCGTAAATTTCACCTGCCAGCTCGCTTGCCAATGCTGCCGAGTGCTTTTCGGCTTGTTCCGCCACTTCGCGGGCGGCGCGTGCATTGTCCGGGCTGACACGTCCGCGAATGTTGTGCTGACGCAGAAATCCTTCGCACTGGGGCAACAGGACCAGATGGGAATGCGCTTCGGTAATGTCGCTCAGCGTTGCTCCCGGAACGCCCAGCAGGTTGATGTGAACACGAACGAAAGCCTCGTCGATGATGTGCAGTCCGCTGTGGGGCAGCAGCCGGTGAATGTCGGCAACCCTGCCATAGGTCGAGTTTTCAACCGGCAGCATCGCCAGCTCCGCTTCGCCTGACCGGACCGATTCGATCACATCTTCGAAGGTACGGCAGGGCAGTGCGTCCATGTCGGGCGCTGCGTTCCTGCAGGCCTCGTGACTATAGGCGCCGGGCTCTCCCTGAAAGGCGATGCGATTTGTCATTGGACGATTCCCTGCAACAGGTTATTGATTGGGCGTTTAGTCGCGGTGTCTATACCTTGCCTCTTGCAAGTGGAAGCCTTAGACACCCGCGCAGACAGCTGAAATGGACTCGCGATCAATGTTCGACACGATGACAGTTACCAAGGCCGCTGCCGGCCTGTTTGGCGCCTTTTTGGCGCTGCTCCTGGCCAAATGGGGCGCCGACGTTCTCTATAGTGTTGGGGGGCACGACGCCGAAGCCGCCTATATCATCGAGACCGAAAGCTCGGGTGAAAGCGCTGACGGCGAAGAGGTGGTATTCGAGGAACTGCTGGCCGCAGCCGATCCCGAAAAAGGTGCGCGGGTATTCCGCAAGTGCACAGCCTGTCACAAGCTGGAAAAAGGCGCCAATGGTACCGGTCCGTACCTTTACGGTATCGTAGATCGCCCGCTGGCCTCGGCCGAAGGCTTCACCGGCTATTCCGCAGGCATGCAGTCGCATGGCGGCAACTGGACGCCGGAAGCACTGGATGCATTCCTGCTCAAGCCGAGCTCGTATATTTCGGGTACATCCATGAGCTTCGCCGGTCTGAGAAAGGCCGAGGATCGGGTCAACCTGATTGCATATCTGCAAACCATTGGCGACTGATCCGATCACCGGGATTTGAATTGAAAGGCCGCTGCCTCGTGCAGCGGCTTTTTTTGTGTGCGATCAGGGAAAAAAGATCAGCATCAGGTAGACAAGAAACAGGACCAGATGCACGGCGCCCTGCAGGATACTGGTGCGGGTACCGCCAAACGTCAGGTTGCAGGTCAGCAGCGTCAGCAACAGCATGATGATCGACGCGTCATCCAGACCCAAAGGCACCGAGAGGCCCATGATCAGCCCGACCGAAAGCACGGCCGGGACAGTCATGCCGATCGACGCAAGGGCCGAACCCAGCAGCAGGTTGATCGAACGCTGCAGACGGTTTGCCCGCGCTGCGTTGATTGCGGCCATGCTTTCAGGGGTCAGGATCAGCAGGGCGATCAGAACACCACCCAATGCCGCAGGTGCGCCAACACCGACAATTCCGAAATCCACTAGTTTTGCAACCCGTTTGGACAACAGGATGATCGGCAGCAAAGTCAGGATCAGGAACACGGCGTGGTAGGTCCCGGACCTGATCGGGCCATGATGCTCGTGCACGTCATCGGTTGCTGAACTGCGGCTGGGGTTGTCATCCGGAAAGTAGGGCTGTTCGAAAAAGGTTCGGTGCCGGACCGTCTGAATACCCAGAAATACCAGATAAAGAAGGGTCGTTGCGCAGGCCAGGATCATGGCTTGCAGCGGTGCATAGCTGGGATCAGGTGTCGAGGTGGTGAACCGCGGCAGAACCAGCGCCAGAATGGACAGAGGGAACAGAACGGCAAAAAATGCCCGCGCGCCCTGCAGATTGTAGTTTTGCGTCGAATGGCGCAGGCCACCGAACAAGAGGGCCGCTCCGACCAGACCGTTCAGAACGATCATCAGAACCGCGAACATCGTGTCCCGTGCCAGCGTCGGGGCCGAGTCGCCTGACAGCATTACCGCAACGATCAGCGACACTTCGATACCGATGACCGAAACCGTCAGGATCAACGTCCCATAGGGTTCGCCCAGCAACTCTGCCAGAGCGTCCGCGTGGCGAACAACGCCGAACGATGCCCAGAGAACCGCAATGAACAGACCAAGGAACAGAACCGCCGCGAACAGGGGATTTTGCAAATCCTTCAGCCACAGATCGCCGCCGAACTGAAAGAGAGCGACGGTCAGAACACCAACGATCAGAGGCGCTTCTTGGCGCAGCATTGTTATCCCTGTTATCGGGTGATGTGAAAGTTTGTTGTCCATGCTTTCGCTTTGACACAGATTTGAACGTCAGGAAATTGCGTTAATCCGCCCAAATTAGCTTATAAATCAAACTTCACAAAGCGTTCACGCATTCTAAACTTGCAACTGCCAGTGCTGGACCTTTAGCTAGCGCAAACGAGATAAAGAACGATATCGACCAGAGGAAGAGCCAGATGAAATCCCCCCAAGTGCCGACCGTCGCGCTGAAACCGAAACATCGGGCATGGGCGGCTGTGCTTGGAGTTTCATTTGCGCTGACACTTGCGGCCTCGGGGGACGTCCGCGCCGGGGATGACGGTATCACACGCAGTCATGGGTATTCTTATTTCGGCAATCTGGATTATCCGGCCGACTATCCGCATCTTGAATACGTCAATCCCGATGCCCCCAAGGGCGGGGAACTGGCGTTGTCGGCATCCGGGACATTCGACTCTCTTAACCCCTATTCCCGCAAGGGGCGCGCCGGGGCGCTGACCACACTTCAGTATGACCGCCTGATCGAAGGCACGGAAGACAGTGTCGGGCAATATTACGGGGTGCTGGCGGAAAGTCTGGAATACGACGAAGGCCGCAATTACGTCATTTTCCATCTCCGCCCCGAGGCCACATTCTGGGATGGCTCTCCGGTCACCGCCGATGATGTCGTGTACAGCCACAGGCTGTTTATCGAACAGGGTTTGCCATCTTATGCGCAGGCCGTGGGCCGGATGGTGACAAACGCCGAGGCGCTGGATGATCACACCGTCAAATTCACCTTCGATCCCGAGGTCACCCGCCGTAGCCTGATCGAGACCGTTGGTTCAACGCCCGTGTTCTCGAAGGCATGGTTTGAGGCTGACGAGTCCCGCCGCCTGGACGAGCCACGCCTCGAAGTGGCCGTTGGGTCCGGCCCGTACAAGCTGGATAGCTATGACATCAACCGGCGCATTCTTTACAAACGCCGCGATGATTACTGGGGCAAGGACCTGCCGATCAATCGTGGGCGGTACAACTATGACACCATCCGGGTGGAGTATTTCGCCGATCAGACCGCCGCGTTCGAGGCGTTCAAGGCCGGTGAATACACGATGCGGATCGAAAGCGATCCCAAGCTCTGGGCGTCCAGCTATGATTTCCCAAAGCTGACCGAAGGCTCGGTGGTTCAGGACGAAATCCCGGATGGCAGCCCCCCGACACCGTCGGGTTTCGTTTTTAATCTGGGCAAGCCGCAATTTGCAGACAAGAACGTTCGCAAGGCACTGGCGTTGGCCTTCAACTTTGAATGGGCCAACGAATCCCTGATGTTCGGCCTTAACTCTCCGCGCAGTTCTTTCGTGGAAGGTACACATCTTGAGGCGACAGGCACCCCCGAAGGTGCAGAGCTGACATTCCTGCAGTCTCTGGGGGATGTGGTGCCATCGGAATTTCTGACCGAGCCGGCTATCGTGACGCATGAATCCCGGTCCGGCCGTCTGAATGACAGACGCAACCTGCGTCAGGCTTCGAACCTGTTGGACGAGGCAGGTTGGCAGGTGAGTGACGGAAATCTGCGCCGCAACGCGCAGGGGCAGACCCTGAAGGTCAACATCCCCTATCCTTCCAATATCCCAACCTCGACCGCGACGATGATCGAGACATTTGTGCAGAACCTGCAGGCAATCGGTGTGGACGCCAGCGCGGAAAAGGTGGATCCCGCCCAGTACACTCTGCGCAGTCGCGAGCGGGACTACGACATGGTGTATTCCACGCGCTATGGTTCTTTCCTGTCGACGGGTGGTGGGTTGAGCCAGATGTACGGCTCGGATGAGGCCGCGTTCAGCCTGTTCAATCCCGCCGGTCTGGCCAGCCCACTGGTCGATGCGATTATCGAAGCATCGTTCGAAACGGAAAATCAGGAAACCCAGGATGCTGCCCTGATGGCGCTTGACCGGGCATTGCGGTATGAGTTCTTCGTCATCCCCGATGGCTATATAGCGGACTACTGGACGGCCTATTACGATATGTACGAATACCCTGAAAACCTGCCCCCGTTCGGTCTTGGCTATCTTGATCTGTGGTGGGTAAACCCCGAGAAACAGGCCGCGCTGAAGGCAAAGGGCGCGCTGCGGTAAAATGGGCGCCTATATTCTCCGCCGCCTGTTGCTGGTCATTCCGACCCTTCTGGGCATCATGATCGTCAACTTCACGCTGGTGCAGTTCGTGCCGGGAGGCCCGGTCGAGCAGATCATCGCCCAGATCGAAGGGCAGGGTGATGTGTTTGCCGGTTTTGCCGGCTCGGGTGAAGCCGGGGCCAGCGCCGAACCTGCTGGCGGGTTCGATGACAAATATGTCGGCGCACGAGGTCTGCCGCCTGAATTCATTGCCCAGCTTGAAAAAGAATTCGGGTTCGACAAGCCGCCGCTTGAGCGGTTCCTGTCCATGATGGGTAACTATCTGACGCTGGATTTCGGTGAAAGCTACTTCCGTTCGATCAGCGTGATCGACCTTGTGCTGGAAAAGATGCCGGTATCGATCTCGCTTGGTCTGTGGTCGACCCTGATCGCCTATCTGGTTTCCATTCCGCTGGGTATCCGCAAGGCGGTCCGGGATGGATCAACCTTTGATACCTGGACCAGCGGCGCGATAATCGTGGCCTACGCCATCCCCGGGTTTCTGTTCGCCATCCTTCTGCTTGTCCTGTTTGCCGGTGGGTCGTACTGGCAGATCTTCCCGCTGCGCGGGCTGACGTCGGACAATTGGGACAGCCTCAGTCTGGTTGGCAAGGTTCTGGATTACTTCTGGCACATCACGTTGCCGGTTGTGGCCTCGACCATCGCCGCCTTTGCGACACTGACGCTGCTGACCAAGAACTCGTTTCTTGACGAGATCAAAAAGCACTATGTCATGACTGCACGCGCCAAGGGGCTGAGTGAGAGCAAGGTTCTGTATGGTCACGTTTTCCGCAACGCCATGCTGATTGTGATTGCAGGCTTTCCGGCGGTGTTTATCGGGGTCTTCTTCTCGGGCTCGATCATCATCGAAACGATCTTTTCACTCGACGGCCTCGGTCGTTTGGGGTTCGAGGCCGCCGTCGCGCGGGACTATCCGGTGATCTTCGGGACGCTGTTCATCTTTGGCCTGCTCAGCCTTGTCATCGGTATCATCAGCGACCTGATGTACGTGCTGGTCGATCCGCGCATCGATTTCGAAAAGCGGGAGGGGTAAATGGCTATGTCACCTCTCAACCAGCGCCGCTGGCGCAACTTCCGGCGCAATGGCCGGGCCTTCTGGTCGCTGATCATATTCTCTGTGCTGTTCGGTGTGTCGCTTTTTGCCGAGTTCATCGCCAATGACAAACCGATCCTGGTGAAGTACCGGGGTGAGTTCTTTACTCCGATTTTCAGGTTCTACCCGGAAACCGATTTCGGCGGCGACTTCAAGACCGAGGCGATCTATCGCGACCCCGAGGTCCAGTGCCTGATCGACAGTGGTGGGCTGGAAGACTGCTTTGACGACCCCGAAGGCATCATCGATGAAATTCAGGCGGGGACGTTCGAAGGAGAAGGCTTTGAACGGGGCTGGGCCATTTGGCCGCCTATCCCGTATTCATTCAACACGTCGGTTGATCGTCCGGGGGCCGCACCGCTGCCACCGAACGGTCAGAACCTGTTGGGCACGGATGATACAAAACGCGACGTTCTTGCCCGTGTGATCTATGGCTTCCGGCTTTCGATTCTGTTTACCCTGCTGGTCACAGGCGTTGCCAGTCTGATCGGTGTGTTTGCCGGTGCCATACAGGGCTTTTTCGGGGGCTGGCTGGATTTGATTTTCCAGCGGATCATCGAAATCTGGTCCGCCACCCCGTCGCTTTATGTCATCATCATCATGTTCGCCATTCTGGGACGAAGTTTCTGGCTGCTGGTCGCGCTGATGATCCTGTTTTCGTGGACCGGTCTGGTGGGCGTGGTCCGGGCGGAATTCCTGCGGGCGCGAAATCTGGAATACGTGCGCGCGGCCAAGGCGCTGGGCGTCGGCAACATGACCATCATGTTCCGCCACATGCTGCCCAATGCGATGGTGGCGACGCTGACTTTCATGCCCTTCATCGTCACCGGCACGATTGGTGGTCTGGCCTCGTTGGACTTTCTGGGTTTCGGTCTGCCTTCCTCGGCCCCGTCTTTGGGTGAGCTGACATTGCAGGCGAAACAGAACCTGCAGGCGCCCTGGCTGGCCTTCACCGCCTTTTTCACCTTTGCCATCATGCTGTCGCTTCTTGTCTTCATTTTCGAAGGCGTCCGCGATGCGTTCGACCCGAGAAAGACATTCTCATGAGCCTTCTTGCCGTGAACAACCTCAGGGTTTCATTTCAGCAGGACGGGCGCGTTTCGGCCGCAGTCAAAGGGGTCTCGTTCACCGTCGATCGTGGCGAAACCGTTGCTTTGGTGGGCGAGTCCGGATCAGGTAAATCGGTCACTGCGCTGTCTACGGTTTCCCTGCTTGGGGAAAGTGCAACGGTCGAAGGTTCTGTCCTTTATGACGGGCATGAGATGATCGGCGCATCCGAGCAGCGTCTGATGGACGTGCGCGGCAACGATATCAGCTTTATCTTTCAGGAGCCGATGACCTCGCTCAACCCGCTGCACACGATCCAAAAGCAGATGGCGGAATCTCTGGCGCTGCATCAGGGGCTTGTCGGAGATCAGGCGCGTGACCGGATTCTGGAACTGTTGAACAAGGTCGGTATCCGCGATCCCGAGGAGCGTCTGGACAGCTATCCGCATCAGTTGTCCGGCGGTCAGCGCCAGCGCGTGATGATTGCGATGGCATTGGCGAACAAGCCCGACATTCTGATCGCGGATGAGCCGACAACAGCGTTGGACGTGACAATTCAGGCCCAGATTCTGGAACTTCTGGCGGAATTGCAACGATCCGAAAACATGGGGATGTTATTCATTACCCACGATCTGGGCATCGTGCGGCGGATTGCCGATCGCGTCTGCGTCATGAAAGACGGTGAGATTGTCGAGACCGGCGAAACCACCGAAATCTTCGACAATCCGCAACATCCCTATACCAGAAAGCTGCTGGCGGCCGAGCCGTCGGGCTCACCTGATCCACTGCCCGTTGATGCGGAAGAAATTGCGCGCACCGATCACCTCAAGGTCTGGTTTCCGATCCAACGCGGGTTTTTCAAGCGCACGGTTGGCTACGTAAAGGCGGTGAACGACGCCTCGATTTCCGTTCGGGCAGGTGAAACACTAGGCATCGTTGGCGAGAGCGGTTCGGGCAAAACAACACTGGCGCTTGCGATCATGCGGTTGATCTCGTCCGAAGGCGGGATCACCTTTCGCGATCGGGATGTGCGGCGATGGTCCACGCGGCAGTTGCGGCGTCTGCGCAAGGATATGCAGATCGTGTTTCAGGACCCGTTCGGTTCGCTGAGCCCGCGCATGACGTGCCAGCAGATCATCGCCGAAGGGTTGGCCATTCACAACGTGGACCCACATCGCGAGCCGCGCGAACTGGTTGCCGAAGTGATGGACGAAGTCGGTCTGGATCCGGAGGCGATGGACCGCTATCCGCACGAGTTCTCGGGCGGTCAGCGGCAGCGTATCGCGATTGCGCGGGCGATGGTCCTGCGGCCCAAACTGCTGGTTCTGGACGAGCCGACCAGCGCACTGGACATGACGGTGCAGGTGCAGATCGTCGATTTGCTTCGGAACCTGCAGCGTAAATACGGTCTGGCCTATCTGTTCATATCGCACGACCTGAAGGTTGTGCGGGCGATGTCCCACAACGTGCTGGTGATGAAACAGGGCGACATTGTTGAGATGGGCACTGCCGATGCGCTGTTTGAAAACGCCCAAACCGCATATACCCGCGAACTGATCGCGGCGGCGGGATAGGGCGGGCTTTGTGCCCGCCCGCCTGCGCCAAAATCGCCGGTCCTTTTTTCAATTTCTGAACTGGCGCCTTTGCGTATCGACCGTTACCTGCCTCCGCCCGAAAGACGGGCAGAGGCTCCTTGGCGAACCCGTTAGTGGGCGTTGGCTTTTTCGCGGGATACCTTTGGTGCCTGACCGCGAAGCTCTTCATAGTGATCAAAGCGAAGCTTCACCCAGCCGGTTCCGCGCGTCGCGCTTGCCAGGGTGCGATGCAACTCGTCTTCGGCAACCGCCGGAAGCATTGCGTTGAAGATCTCCCAGCCGGGTGCGTTCGGGTTGCCTTCAAAGCCCAGAACCTGCCCCTGCAACGAGCTGATCGTCGGAACCAGATCGCCAACATACAGTGACGGCAGATGAATTTCAGCATGCAAAATCGGCTGCAGAACCACTGGTTTTGCCTCCGGCAGTGCTTCGCGCACGGCATTTTTGCCCGCCGTGCGGAAGGCATAGTCCGAACTGTCGACGCTGTGGTGCTTGCCGTCCTTCAGTGTGACTTTCAGGTCGACCACGGGAAACCCTTGGGGGCCTTGCGCAAGCGCATCCTCGGCACCGTGCTGAACCGACGGGATATAGTTCTTTGGAACGGCACCGCCCTTGACCACATCGTCAAACTCAAACCCCGATCCGCGCGGCATGGGCGTGATCGAGATCACCACATCGGCAAATTGCCCCGCGCCCCCCGATTGCTTGCGATGGCGATGCCGATGCTCGACCGGGGACTGGATTGTCTCTCTGTAGGCGGTTTCGACTGGTTCGGCCTCGATCTCGATACCAAAGTCCTCGGCCAGTTTGGCGGTGATGCGACGCATGTGCTGCGGCCCTTGAGTGCCGATAACCGCATGTCCGCTGTGCTCGTCCTGGCTGAGGTGCAGGCCCGGGTCGATTTCGTCCAGCCGGGCCAAAGCGTTGGACAACCGCACATCGTCACGTTCATGAGTGGGCGAGACAACCTGCCGGAACCCGGATGGGTGTGAACTGGCCCATTCCGGCAAAGGCGTCGCGTCAGCGCTGTCATACAGGCTGCCGGGATTGAGGTGATCGGATTTCACCGCCAGACCAATCTGCCCGGCCTCAAGCGAGCCGATCTGAGTTTTGGCGTCAAGCGTTGTGAGATTGCCCACGGTTTCACCGCCAAGGTCTTCGTGCGCCTTCACCCCTTGCCCAAGTCCACGCAGGACGATGATTTTGCCGATGTGTTTTTTCACATCGGCAAAACCGGCGATGGCACGGGCGTTGTCGGCGGCTTCGTCCCGGCCTGCGGCAATGTCAAATTCAGGTGCCTCGTGCCGCAGTGCCTTCATCAGGCGGGTCAGGCCGTTGCCATGGCTGGCCGCACCCAGACAGGCCGGTATTAGCTGGTGATTCTGCAGGACCTGCGCGGCAAGATCGTAAATTTCTGCGCTCGGCGGCTGCTTGTCCTCGATCAGTTGCTCCAGAAGATTGTCGTCGAAATCCGAAAGCGTCTCCAGCAGTTCTGTCCGGGCCTCCTGTTCCCGGTCTTCTGCGTTCTGAGGCAATTCGATCAGGGCCGAGGGCTGCCCTTCCTGATATTTCCACGCGCGTTCCGAGATCAGGTCGACGGCCCCGATCACCTGATCGCCGTCACGGATAGGAACCTGACGAAGCGTGATGTGATGCGTGCAATAGGTCTGGAGCGACGAAATGATGTCGCGGACCCGTCCGTTGGGGCTGTCCATTCGGTTTATGAACAGGAAACAGGGAATACCTGCCTCTTCCACCAGCCGCAGATAAGGTGCGCACAAGACTGCTGCGTCAGGGTCTGGCGGTACCACCACCACCGCAGCATCGGAAATTGCCATGGCAGGTCCGACATAGGCCAGTGCATCGCCGCCCCCGTCCACATCGATGGCGCACCACGGCTCGCCCAAATAAGAAAAACCGTGCAAGTGCACGGTTCCGGATACGTCAAATGTGGTTGGCCGGCCGTCGAGGCGGCTGATGGCCTCGACCAGTGTGGATTTTCCAGACTGGCTGGGGCCGAGGACGGTAAAGACGCGCATGGGTGCTGTCCCTCTCTCTGGTTGCAGTTCCGCTGCACGAAAGGGGCGTCGAACGCGATTGCGTCGGCTCAATCTGTCTGTAACTCGGCCTGCCTCGGGTAAGGGAAAAACTATGCCCCCGTGTCCTGAGTGTGGGAAATACCCAAGGCATGCGTCAAGCCCCTCTGCCAATTTTGGAGAAGTTGGCGGTGTTGGCCGCCAATCCCGTTGGTTTCAGATCGCCGAACTGTGACCCGCCTTGCTGAGGTCATATGCGTCAAAGCTTCCGGCGATCATTCGGGTCAGCGGTCGCGCTTCGGGCGGAATGGAAAGCCCGTTTTCCGTGACGCGCAGCAACCCCTCAAAGTCGCGGTTGGCTGTTTCATACATTGCGTTCAGCTCTGCCGCGGAAATCCGGTGGTCGCGCAGAATCTCGGCCGAGTCGATCCGGAAATCGCACATCAACGCTTCGATCAACCTTGCACGCAGGACGTCCTGCCCTTTGAAAAGGTGACCGCGGGATGTTGAAAAACGCCCCTCCCGGATCGCCTTGGTATGGGCAGATGTTGCCGGCGCGTTCTGCGCATAGCCTTGCGGGAAACGCGATATGGAACTGGCGCCGACACCAATCAGTATGTCGGCCTGATCATCAGTATATCCCTGAAAGTTCCGTTTCAGGCGACCGGCCCGCAATGCGCGGGTCAACCCGTCCTCCTGCGTGGCAAAGTGGTCAATGCCGATCTCGGCGTAGTTATCCCACATGAACAGGCGGCGCGCGGTGTCGAACAGGTCTAGCCGCTGTTCGGGGGTTGGCAGGGCGTCCGACGGAATCAGCTGCTGGCGCTTAGCCATCCATGGAACGTGAGCATATCCATACAGCGCCACCCGATCCGGGTTGAGCGACAATAGCTTTTGCACGCTTTCCGTCATGCGCGCTTTGGTCTGATGCGGCAGACCATACAGAATGTCTGCGTTCAGACTGGAAATGCCGCGCGCGCGAATCATATCAGCGGCCTTGCGCGTGGTGTCATAGCTTTGGATGCGGCCGATGGTCTTTTGAATTTCATCGTCGAAATCCTGCACACCGATCGAGGCACGGTTCATCCCGGCCTCGGCAAGGGCGTCCAGACGTCCTTCGTCGATTTCGTTCGGATCGATCTCAACCGAGAATTCCGCATCTGGCCCTAGCGGAACAATTTCCAGAATGCGGCCTGCAAGATCGCGCATCAGGTCGGGATTCAGCAAGGTCGGTGTACCGCCGCCCCAGTGCAGGCGTGACAGCGTCACCCCCTCTGGCAGGCGGTCGGCAAGCATGTCCAGTTCGGCTTTAAGCACATCCACGTAGGCGATCACGGGATTGTCGGTTTGCGTACCTTGTGTCCGGCACGCGCAGAACCAGCACAGCCGACGGCAGAACGGAACGTGGATATAAAGCGATACGGCGCTGCCGGGTTTGATGCCGGAAATCCAGTCGCCAAACATCTCTGGCCCCACGTCGTTGTTGAAGTGGGGGGCGGTCGGGTAGCTCGTGTAGCGCGGAACTTTCGCGTCAAAAAGTCCGAGCTTGGCCAATTGTGGTTTCGCTATCATGTCGATACCGTTATGTGATGGCTGGTTCAGGTACCTTGACCGAGATCAAGTGGAAACGCGCATGACCCTACAAGTCCAGTTTGACCATTCGAATTGCGGCGACTGTCCGATCCGACATCGGGCGGTCTGTGCCCATTGCGACCGCGATGAACTCGAAGATCTTGAGGAAATCAAATATTACCGCAGTTTCGAAGCGGGCCAGACGATCATCTGGTCCGGGGATCAGATGAACTTTGTGGGCTCGATGGTGCAGGGAATCGCCTCACTGACGCAGACCATGGAGGACGGGCGCACCCAGATGGTGGGTCTGTTGTTGCCCAGCGACTTCGTCGGGCGCCCCGGGCGCGAAGCGGCACCTTATGACGTGCAGGCCACGACCGACGTAGTGATGTGCTGTTTCCGAAAGAAACCGTTCGAAGAACTGATGGGGCGCACGCCGCATATTGCCCATCGTTTGCTGCAGATGACGCTGGACGAGCTTGACGCCGCGCGCGAGTGGATGCTGGTACTGGGCCGCAAGACAGCGCGGGAAAAGATTGCAAGCCTCTTGTCCATCATAGCCCGCCGGGATGCGTCAATCGGAAAAGGCGGCATGACCGGCCCGATCGTGTTCGATCTGCCCCTCACTCGCGAGGCGATGGCGGATTACCTAGGGCTGACACTGGAAACCGTAAGCCGCCAGATTTCTGCCCTCAGGAAAGAAGGCGTTATCAGCCTTGAGGGTAAGCGTCACGTCACCGTCCCGGACATGGGCCGCCTGATGGAAGAGGCCGGTGACGATACGGATGGCGGCTTTTTGGTCTAGTCAAAGCCTTTCAGCCAATTGACCACGCGATCAGCCGGAGATTTCAGCCTGATTCGACGTGGGCTCCACAGTTTCAGGCTATCGGGCAACTCAACACGCGTATTGAACGGGGCAACCAGTTGGCCGCTGTGCAAATAAGGCGCGATCAGCGCCTCGTGTCCGATCAGAACGCCCGCGCCGTTGACGGCCTCCTCTACGGCCAGCGCGTATAACGAGAAAACCGGTCCGCGCGGAACAAAACTGTGCCCGGGCATTGCCGCGTCTGCCCAGATTCGCCAATCCTCCGACCAGGTCGTGTCCGACAGGCACGTTACCTCCCGCAGATCCTCGGGTGTGTTCAGGCGTTTGGCCAACGATGGTGTGCAAACCGGGTAGATGACGTTTTTCGCGACGGTTTCACCATGGTCACCGCCAAAGAACAGAAACAGATCGTAGGGCGCGCGTTTTTGGTTCGGTGGTGCTTCTTCCGCTGTCAGCGATACTTCGATCTCCGGTGCAGCCTGACGCAATTCGGGCAGTCGCGGGGACAACCAAAGCTGAGCGACCGATGGCAGTGTCACGATATGCACGACATTCGGTTTGGCTTCTGCCCTCAGGGTTTGGGTTGCCTGACCCAGCGTGTCGAAGGCTTGTGTAAGGTCCGGCAAGACGCGCTGCCCAAGTGCGGTCAGTTCGACGCCCTTGGCATTTCGGTCGAACAGGGCTGCGCCCAGTTCCGATTCAAGGGCCTTGATGTGGGCCGAGATTGCGCCCGCGCTGACGCCAAGCTCCTCTGCTGCTGCCGAGAACCCGCCAAGGCGCGCAGAGGCCTCGAAAGCACGCAATGCATTCAGCGGCAGGGGCTTAGGTAGGGGTGGCGAAACGCTCATTAGCAAAGGCTCAGTTTTTCTGACCCTAATTTTCCGGAAATCTGATTTGTATGCAAGCCGGGAGTTTCGCATTCTGATCGCAACAAAACGGAGGTTCAGATGCCACAGCTTGCCCACCGCCCCTGGGTGCCGTCCCATTGTGAAGACTATATCCAGACAATCGCTGCGAATACCGCCGGCGCCGATCCGGCGTCCGTCCAGAACCGACTGGATGAACTGGTCCGGCGCAACACCGAAATTCATGATGCAGAGTGCTTTAACCTCAACCCGGCAACGAATGTAATGAATCCGCGGGCCGAGGCGATACTGGCCAAGGGTCTGGGCAGCCGCCCGTCGCTTGGCTATCCCGGCGACAAATACGAGATGGGGCTGGAAGCCATCGAAGAGATCGAGGTTATTGCAGCCGAGCTTGCGGCGCGGGTTTTCAACGCGCGTTACGCGGAAATTCGGGTGGGTTCCGGGGCTTTGGCCAACCTTTATGGCTTTATGGCGCTTTCCAAACCGGGCGACACAATCATCGCGCCGCCCGCATCCATCGGTGGGCACGTTACACACCACTCCGGCGGTTGCGCCGGGCTGTACGGCCTCAACACTCTGAATGCTCCGGTGGACGCAGATGGCTACAGCCTTGATCTGGACGGGTTACACGCGCTGGTCCGGGACCGCCAGCCGCGGCTGATCACGGTCGGGGGGTCGCTGAACCTGTTTCCGCATCCCGTTGCCGCCGTGCGCGAGATTGCGGATGAAGTTGGCGCAAAGGTCTTGTTCGACGCCGCTCATCAGTGTGGCGTCATCGCCAGTGGGGCTTGGGCAAATCCGCTGGACGAGGGGGCGCATCTTATGACGATGAGTACCTACAAAAGCCTTGGTGGCCCAGCCGGTGGCCTGATCGTGACCAACGAGGCAGACATTGCCGAACAGCTGGACGCAATCGCCTTTCCCGGCATGACCGCTA
This sequence comes from Ruegeria sp. BJ6, assembly GCF_056537885.1. Lineage (NCBI taxonomy): Bacteria > Pseudomonadati > Pseudomonadota > Alphaproteobacteria > Rhodobacterales > Roseobacteraceae > Ruegeria > Ruegeria sp. BJ6. The sequence goes on from NZ_JBQFSG010000016.1 coordinate 29,814, forward strand.
ATTTTGATGCGGCAAAATCGGCAGCTTTGGCTGTCTCGATGCTGGACTGGATAGAATTCGGCGCAGATTACGGCCAGGCGATGATTGAACTGGCGCAGGCGTTAGCCGGGGAACTGGCAGCACAGGGTCTGCCGGTGTTCCAGGGCAAGGGCGGTGCCACCGCGTCGCACCAGTTTGCGATTGAGGCAGAAGGCTTCGGGGGCGGTCAGGTCGCGTCAAAGACGCTGCGGCAGGCTGGCTTTCTTGCCTGCGGGATTGGGTTGCCCATCGCGCCTGTCGCGGGTGACATGAACGGTCTGCGCATCGGAACGCCCGAATTGGTTCGGCGCGGGGTGACCCTAGAGCACGCCAACACGCTTGCGGAATTGATCTCGCGCGGGCTGACCAGCGATGATCCTGCCTCGGTTGCGGTGCAAACGCGGGAATTGCGGGGACAGTTTCAGGGAATGCACTACGTTCGGGCGTGACCTGCGCGCCTTCCCGTGATCTGATAGGTCTGAGTTTGCAGGATATTGGGAGGCGAGAATGGAATTTGGAAGCCTGTTGGCAATGCTCTTTGTCGGGGCCATCGCAGGATGGTTGTCGGGCAAGATCATGGAGGGGCGCGGTTTCGGCCTGATCGGCAATGTCATCGTCGGGATTGTTGGCGCGTTTCTGGCGGGAACCCTGTTTCCGGCGCTCGGGTTCTCGGTCGGGGGCGGAATGATATCCTCGATAATCTATGCGACGATCGGAGCGGTGATCCTGCTTTTCCTCATCGGGTTGATCCGCAAGGCCTGAGAACAGAAAAACCGCCCAAACCGGGCGGTTTTCTTGCTTGCAAAGCGCCTGTCTCCGTCAGTGCGCGAGGAACACCGGCACGGTGCATTGTTCCAGCATATTCCGGGTCGCTCCGCCCAATATCGCCTCTCGGAACCTTGAATGGCCATAGGCGCCCATGACGATCATGTCGGCTTCGGTGTCCACGGCATGGCGGTTCAGGATATCCGACACCCGCGTCATCGTCTTGCTCAGAACATCGATTTCGCATTTCACACCGTGCCGCGCCAGCATCTGGGACAGCATCCCGCCCGGGTCCGAGCGATCGGGGCCGTGGCGTGGTGGGTCGATGACAACGATACGCGCCAGCTCAGCCCGTTTCAGGAACGGCATTGCGCAGCGGATGGCACGCATCGCCTCGACGCTTTCGTTCCAACCAATCAGAATTGTGCGGGGCGTCGAAATCGGTTCGAAATCGTCCGGCACGACCAGTACCGGCGCGTGCCCCTCGAACATGGCGGCTTCGACGATGGGTTCCGCCTCGGCGCCGTGGCCCTCACCGTAGGGGCGGGGCAGGACGACAAGATCGGAAAACCGCGCCCGGTGCGCCACGTGGCGACCGATATCCGCAATTTGCGCGACACCGCTTTCCGCTGACCAGCGCACGCCGGATTTGCCCAGATAATCCTGCGCAAACGCCAGTATCTCGTCGGCCTCTGCATTGGCGCGGCTGAGCGTTTCCTGCAGGATCAGTGCGTTCGCGCCGGCATAGTAATACCCTGTCTGACTGCGATCGACCCCAAGGCAAAGTGCCTCGGCGTGGCCTTCCTGCGACGCCGCCAATGCCGTCAACTGCGCAAGCGCGGGTTTGGCCAGGGTTGTTTCCGTCATGACGGTGAGAAGGGATTTGTAAGACATCTCTACCTCGTGGTTCGGGTGCTTTGTCACATGCGACCAGTTTTCCCATTCATGGGATTATGCGTGTCACAGAATTCAGGTTATTGTTTTGATACAGATCAAAGCAACAGTTGCCCCTATTCTACAATACAGCAGCCAGTCTAATAAGTCTGGCGCGACGCGAGAATCGCGCGGGGCATGGCAAAGGGACGCAATATGTCGAATTATATCAAGCTGATCGCGCTTGGTCTGGTCGCGCTATTCGCAGCGATCGGAACCAACTATGCGCGGGATTTGGCGTATCAGGTGCATGCGATACTGGTGATGCTGATCGCCGGTGGGTTGTTCATCTGGACGCTGCGCAACACTGAAGAGCCAGATATTCTTGTTGATCGCTCGGCGGAATACATGGATGACGTTATCCGCTATGGCGTGATTGCCACCGCGTTCTGGGGTGTTGTCGGTTTCATCGCCGGTACCTTCATTGCATTTCAGCTAGCATTCCCGTCGCTCAATTTCGAATGGGCACAAGGGTATCTGAACTTTGGACGGCTGCGCCCGCTGCACACTTCAGCGGTGATCTTTGCCTTTGGCGGCAACGCCCTGATTGCGACTTCGTTCTACGTGGTGCAACGCACCAGCGCGGCACGCCTTTGGGGCGGCAATCTGGCGTGGTTCGTGTTCTGGGGCTATCAGCTGTTCATCGTGCTGGCCGCGACCGGCTATGTTCTGGGTGGTACCCAGTCCAAGGAATATGCCGAGCCGGAATGGTATGTTGACCTGTGGCTGACCATTGTCTGGGTTGCTTATCTGGCCGTGTTCCTCGGTACGATCATCAAACGGAAAGAACCGCATATCTATGTGGCCAACTGGTTCTATCTGGCGTTTATCGTCACCGTCGCCATGCTGCACCTGGTCAACAACATGACCATCCCGGTCAGCATCTGGGGTTCGAAGTCGGTCATCGTCTGGTCCGGTGTTCAGGACGCCATGATCCAGTGGTGGTACGGCCACAACGCTGTGGGCTTCTTCCTGACCGCGGGCTTCCTGGGCATGATGTACTACTTCATCCCGAAGCAGGCCGAGCGTCCGGTATTTTCGTACAAGCTGTCGATCATCCACTTCTGGGCGCTGATCTTCCTGTATATCTGGGCCGGTCCGCACCACTTGCACTATACCGCGTTGCCTGACTGGGCTTCGACGCTGGGTATGGTGTTCTCGGTCGTGCTGTGGATGCCTTCGTGGGGTGGTATGATCAACGGTCTGATGACCCTGTCGGGTGCATGGGACAAGCTGCGCACAGATCCCGTGATCCGCATGATGGTGATCTCGGTCGGGTTCTACGGCATGTCCACCTTTGAAGGTCCGATGATGTCGATCCGCGCCGTGAACAGCCTGTCTCACTATACCGACTGGACCATTGGTCACGTGCACTCGGGCGCGCTGGGCTGGAACGGCATGATCACCTTTGGTGCGCTGTACTTCCTGGTGCCTGTCCTGTGGAAGCGTGAGCGTCTGTACTCGCTGCAGTTGGTCAGCTGGCACTTCTGGCTCGCCACCATCGGCATCGTGCTCTACGCCGCGTCGATGTGGGTCACCGGCATCATGGAAGGCCTGATGTGGCGCGAAGTGGATGCCAACGGTTTCCTTGTGAACTCGTTCGCCGACACCGTGGCCGCCAAGTTCCCGATGTATGTGGTGCGCGCTCTGGGTGGTGTTCTGTTCGTCGCCGGTGCCGTGATCATGTGCTACAACCTGTGGATGACTGTGCGGAAAGCGCCGGCCAAAGAGGCCAGCCTGACCGTCGCGGTCCCGGCTGAATAAGGAGGGCCGGAGCAATGGCAATTCTCGACAAACACAAGATCCTCGAGACCAACGCGACCCTCCTGCTGGTGTTCAGCTTTCTGGTTGTGACCATCGGTGGCATCGTTCAGATCGCACCGCTGTTCTATCTGGAAAACACCATCGAGAAGGTGGAGGGGATGCGCCCCTACACCCCTCTCGAAATGGCGGGGCGCGAGATTTATCTGCGTGAAGGCTGCTATGTCTGCCACAGCCAGATGATCCGCCCGATGCGGGATGAGGTGGAACGCTATGGCCACTACTCGCTGGCGGCTGAATCGATGTATGATCATCCGTTCCAGTGGGGTTCCAAACGGACAGGGCCTGATCTGGCGCGCGTTGGTGGCCGCTATTCGGACGAATGGCATGCAGACCACCTGCGCGATCCCGAAGCGGTGGTGCCCGAGTCGGTGATGCCTAAATACGGCTTCCTCGAAAGAACCAAGCTGAACGGCAAATACATCGGCGACATCATGGCGGCGAACGCTCTGGTCGGTACCCCGTATACCGATGAGATGATTGAAAACGCCGTCGCCGACTTCCGGGCACAGGCGGATCCGGACAGCGACTATGACGGTCTGCTTGAACGCTATGGCGACAAGGTGAATGTGCGCAACTTTGATGGCCGTCCCGAGCTGACCGAAGCCGATGCGCTGATTGCTTATCTCCAGATGCTGGGAACGCTGGTCGATTTTTCGACCTTCGTCCCGGATGCGAACCGGTGAGGGGGGTGTAATGGAAGAATATACAATCCTCAGACAGTTCGCGGACAGCTGGATGTTGCTGGTGTTGTTCGTCTTTTTCATTGGCATCGTCATCTGGGTTTTCCGACCCGGTGCCAGCAAGGAATACAAAGACACAGCCAACATCCCGTTCCGGCATCAAGATAAACCCGCCACATCCAAGGAGGCGCGGCAATGAGCAAGACACCTGAAAAACAGCCGGGTGACCCCAATACGACCGGCCACAGCTGGGATGGGATCGAGGAATTTGACAACCCGATGCCGCGCTGGTGGCTGTGGACCTTTTACGTCACGATCATCTGGGGCGTGATCTATACCATCCTCTATCCGGCCTGGCCGTTGGTGAACCACGCCACAGCCGGTGTTCTGGGCTGGTCCTCGCGGGCTGACGTGAATGCCGAAATCACAGCTGTGGAAGAGGCGAACGCCTCGATCAATGACCGGCTGGCGTCGGTGGAACTGGCCGCAATTCAGAACGATCCCGAACTGAACAACTATGCCATTTCATCAGGCGCCGCCGTTTTCCGGACCTGGTGTGCGCAATGTCACGGGTCAGGCGCGGCCGGGGCGAAAGGCTATCCGAACCTGCTGGATGACAGCTGGCTTTGGGGCGGCGATATCGACAGTATCTACTTCACTGTCGCCCACGGCATCCGCAACGAAGAAAGCGATGATGCACGGTATTCGCAGATGCCCGCATTCGGTCGGGACGAGTTGCTGGGCAGCGAGGAAATCGATCAGGTCGTGAACTATGTCATGTCCCTGTCCGGTGAACCAAAGGACGCTGGCGCGGTTGAGGCCGGTTCGGTGGTCTTTGCCGACAATTGTGCATCCTGCCACGGCGAGGACGCGACAGGTGATCGTGAACAGGGCGCGCCAAACCTGACGGATGCGATCTGGCTCTATGGCGGGGATTACGACACGCTGACTGACAGTGTCTATAACAGCCGCTTTGGTGTGATGCCTGCCTGGAACAATCGCCTGACCGAGGCGCAGGTTCGCGCTGTATCCACCTATGTCCATCAGTTGGGCGGCGGTGAATAAGTAATAAGAACACCTTCGGGCGGCTTGCGCCCGAAGGCTGAGGCACCGGCTGTTCCATCTGTTCGCGCGTTTCCTGAACAGCCGGTGCCGATTTTTCCAGACTACTGACCTATTCCCATCCGGTCCAGACACCAGTCGCACCGGGGATTCCTGTCAAAGATTATTCAAGCCCACGTTCCACCTGATGCGGAAATTACGGCGCGCCCCGGACAACCAGCGGCGCGGTTTCACAGTCTTTTTGCTGGGTGCGTCCGTTACCTGGGGGCGATCAAAGCCGGTCGCGGTCATATAGGATTTTGCATAGATCGATAGCATGTCCACTCTCCGATTTGCAGTGTTGCCGTTGCTAAAAGGATTGATCTTCGGCGCCCGAAATGCGACTCAATTCGCATTGCTGTATGTAAGCAGGAGTTACATATGAACTGGATGAAGCTTCCACCGCTGGCGTCGCTCAGGGCGTTTTCGGCCTTTGCGGAAAAGGGAAATGTCGTTCAGGCTGGACAGGCATTGAATGTCAGTCACGCTGCCATCAGCCAACAACTCAGGGTGCTTGAAAGACATCTTGGCACAACCTTGCTGGACCGGTCTGGCAAAACACTGAAAATGACCGAAGAAGGACGACGGCTTGCCAACGTTCTGGAGCTCGGTTTCGGGGCCATCTGGTCCGTAGTCGGCGACCTGATTCAATCGGGCAAAGATCGTCCGGTCCATGTGTCTCTTACTGCGGCCTTTGCGGCCTCGTGGTTGATGCCGCGTCTGTCGGCATTTCAGGTCGCGCACCCCGAGATTGACCTGATACTCGACCCGAGCCCGGCGCTGGTGGAATTGCGTCCGGGGGGTGTGGATATGGCGATCAGGCATGGCGCAGGTGGATGGCCGGGGGTCGAGGCACAGATGCTTCTGAAAACGCCCATGGTTATCGTCGCCGCCCCTTCTTTGCTTGATGGCAGGACATCGGTGTCCGCATCCGAACTGGCGGAGCTGCCCTGGCTGGAAGAGGTCGGCACCACCGAAGCCACAACCTGGCTGGCCTCGCACGGTGTTCAGCATGGGCCGAAAGCAGGGCGGATCGCCTTGCCGGGCAACTTGCTGCTGGAGGGTGTGCGGGCAGGTCAGGGCGTAACGGTCACCGTGCGACATTTCGTCGAGCCAGAGATTGAATCCGGCCAGCTTGTCGAGCTGTATTCTCAGCCGGATCAGCGCGGCTATCACATCATTACAGGGCTTTCGCCACTTCGGCCGCCGGTCAGGACCTTCATCGCGTGGCTGAAACGTCAGGTCCGTGAAGCATGATAAAAGGTGTCCACACGATGCGCTTTTTGACCCATGTCAAAGTTGCGTCATGTATGATCTGGAAGAAGACGCTTTCATATAAGCCAGTTCTGGAGCCTGCCCCGTGAGCGATTCCGACCCCGCCCCCAGCCTATACGCCGCCAGGGAGCCTATCTTTCCAAGGCGTGTGTCCGGACAGTTCCGCAACCTCAAATGGATCATCATGGCGGTGACCCTGGGTATCTATTATCTGACGCCCTGGATTCGCTGGGATCGCGGTCCCAGCCTGCCGGATCAGGCGGTGCTGCTGGATATGGCCAATCGACGGTTCTACTTCTTCTGGATCGAAATCTGGCCACATGAATTCTATTTCGTGGCCGGTTTGCTGATCATGGCCGGGCTTGGCCTGTTTCTGTTTACGTCTGCCCTTGGGCGTGTCTGGTGCGGGTACGCCTGCCCTCAGACCGTCTGGACCGACCTGTTCATCCTGGTCGAACGCTGGATCGAAGGTGACCGGAACGCGCGCCTGCGGCTGCACCGGCAGAAAAAGCTGGATGCGCGAAAGGTCCGGCTGCGGCTGACGAAATGGGCGGCATGGTTCCTGATCGGCCTCGCCACCGGCGGGGCGTGGGTATTCTATTTTGCCGATGCGCCGACACTGGCGCGTGATCTGGTGACCGGCAACGCACATCCGATCGCTTACACCACGATGTTGGTATTGACCGGCACGACCTTTTTCTTTGGCGGTTTTGCCCGCGAACAGATTTGTATCTACGCCTGCCCGTGGCCGCGGATTCAAGCGGCGATGATGGATGAGGATACACTGGTTGTCGGATATCGCGAATGGCGGGGCGAGCCGCGCGGAAAAGGTAAGCGCACGGCGGATTCCGAACTGGGCGACTGCATCGACTGCATGGCCTGCGTCAATGTCTGTCCGGTCGGCATCGACATTCGCGACGGTCAGCAGCTTGAGTGCATTACCTGCGCGCTGTGTATCGATGCCTGCGATGACATGATGGCCAAGGTCGGCAAACCTCGTGGTCTGATCGACTATATGGCGCTCAGCGATGAAGAACGAGAGCGTTCGGGTCATAAGCCCAAGAACGTGTGGAAACACATCCTGCGACCCCGCACGATCATGTATACCGTGCTTTGGTCTCTGATCGGGTTTGCCTTGCTGTTTGCACTGTTCATCCGCTCGGATATCGATCTGACGGTCGCACCGGTTCGCAACCCAACCTTCGTGACCCTGTCCGACGGTTCGATCCGAAATACGTATGATGTGCGCCTGCGCAACAAACACGGAGAAGAACGGCCCTTCCAGCTGTCTCTCAGCGGCGATCCTTCCATGCAGCTTCAGATCGAGGGTGTGGAAGGCGATACCGTCACAGTTACCGCTGACACGGCACAGCTGACGCGTGTATATATCGTGACACCCAAAGAGGCGTTGCCCTCGAGCGCGGCCAATACGCCCGTGCGGATTTGGGTTGAGGATCTGAACAGCGGAGAACGGGCCTCCAAGGACACTACGTTCAACGGGAAAGGCAATTGAAGGTGACAGAACGCCGTTTCACAGGAAAGCATGCGTTGGCCCTTTTTGTCGGGGCCTTTGGCGTCATCATCGCGGTCAACCTCGTGCTTGCCTACAGCGCAGTAAAGACGTTTCCCGGACTTGTGGTCAAAAACTCGTATGTTGCCAGTCAGGATTTCAATGAACGCTTGAGCGAGCAGAGAGCTCTTGGCTGGTCCGTGAGCGCCGACCTGACAGGTGGGTTGGTCATTCTGAAGTTCACCGACGAACTGGGCGCCCCGGTCGAGGTCGCCGATTTGCAGGTCGTGATCGGCCGCGCCACCCATGTGCGCGACGATTTCACCCCCGAGTTTACCTTTGACGGCGTGGCCTATGTCGCCAAAGCGGAATTGGGCAAGGGAAACTGGAACATCCGGCTGGCGGCAAAGTCGTGGGACGGCGCCGATTTCACTCAGCGCATTCCGCTATACGTGAAGGGGTGACGTGATGGCTGCGGATGTCAGTTCTGGCACAGCGGCTTGCCCCGGATGCCTTGCGGCCCCGACCGAACCCGCAAGGCCAATCCGGGAAGACGTGCAAATTGCGCTGTCGCTGCCCGGGATTCACTGTTCGGCCTGTATCGCCACCGTCGAGCGGGTGCTGAACGCCTGTCCGGGCGTCGGGAACGCAAGGGTCAACCTGACCCTGAAGCGTGCGATGATTCAGGCCGAGCCAGGTATTCAGGCATCTGATCTGATCCCCGTGCTGGAAGGCGCCGGGTACGAGGCGCATGAACTGGACCCCGGAGCATTGTCGGCCACACAAACGGACCGGGCCGGGCGTGATCTGCTGATGCGGTTGGCGGTTGCCGGATTCGCGTCGATGAATGTCATGCTGCTGTCCGTCTCGGTCTGGTCCGGCGCGACGGATGCGACCCGCGATATGTTCCACTGGATTTCGGCAGCCATTGCACTGCCCGCAATCGCGTTTTCGGCAAAACCGTTCTTTGCGAATGCATGGTCGGCGTTGCGGGTCAGGCGGCTGAATATGGACGTGCCGATTGTTCTGGCGATCCTGCTGGCTCTGGTCACGTCCCTGTGGGAAACGGCGCTGAGCGGCGAGCATGCCTATTTCGACGCGGCGCTGACCCTTACGTTTTTCCTGCTGGCGGGGCGTTATCTGGATTACCGCACCCGAGCTGCGGCCCGGTCTGCAGCCGAAGAGCTGACCGCGCTGGAGGTTCCCCGGGCAACGAGGCTTGTGAATGGCGTTGAGGAAGAGGTTGCCGTTGCCTCGCTGAACGTAGGCGATTTGATTTTGGTACGCCCGGGCGGCCGGATGCCGGTGGATGGCGAAATCGTGTCGGGGCAGTCTGAACTCGACCGTTCGCTTCTGACAGGTGAGACGCTGCCGGTTTTTGCGGAGGCCGGGCTGAAGGTCAGTGCGGGCGAGGTCAACCTGACCGGCCCGCTGACGATCCGTGCAACTGCAGTTGGTGAAGACACGTCGCTGCACCGGATGGCCGATCTGGTTGCCATCGCGGAATCGGGCCGTTCGCGGTACACGTCGCTGGCGGACAAGGCGGCCAAACTGTACGCGCCGGGGGTGCACATCCTGTCCGCGCTGAGCTTTGTTGGCTGGTACATCTATTCCGGTGACGTCCGCACGGCGCTGAACATTGCGGCGGCTGTTCTGATCATTACATGCCCCTGTGCTTTGGGTCTGGCTGTTCCGGCCGTCACAACCGCTGCCTCGGGTCGTCTGTTTCGGCGCGGCATGCTGATCAAGCACGCGACGGCCCTTGAGCGGTTGGCCGAGGTGGATACCGTTGTTTTCGATAAGACCGGTACTTTGACCGCAGGCACACCGGAACTGACCAACCTTGGGGATCACGCGCGTGGTGATCTTGAGGTTGCGCTTGCATTGGCCGACGCGTCCTCGCATCCGCTGTCAGTGGCCTTGTCTAAGGCGGCCCGTGAGGCCGGCATAAGGCCAGCAAATGTTCAGGAAATCGCTGAAGTCCCCGGTTTCGGCACCGAAGGGATGTTTCGGGGCCAGCGTGTGAGATTGGGCCGGGCCGCCTGGACCGGAGGAAAACAGGGGGCCCAGACGGCGGCATGGCTGGCCGTTGGGACGCAGGCGCCGGTCGCATTTCTCTACTCGGACGCGTTGCGGCCGGGCGCAGAGAGCGCTGTCAATGCGTTCAAGACTGCTGGCAAGACCGTTCTTCTGGTTTCAGGCGATTCTCAGGGCGCAGTTCAGGCCCTTGCTGATCGTCTGGGAATTGCGGACTGGGTTGCCGAAGCGCTTCCGCAGGACAAAGCCCGCTATGTTCAGGAACTGGGGGATCAGGGGCAGAAGGTTCTCATGGTCGGGGATGGCCTGAACGATACCGCCGCGCTGGCGGCGGCGCATGTGTCGATCTCGCCCGCTTCGGCGCTGGATGCAGCACGGGTTGCTTCGGATATCGTCCTGCTGGGCAACGACCTGTCACCGATTTCGGATGCGTGTGACACGGCCGTCAGGGCAACCCGGCGGATCAGAGAGAACTTTCGGATTGCCACTGTTTACAACGTGATTGCGGTCCCTCTGGCGGTCGCGGGGCTGGCAACGCCACTGATTGCCGCATTGGCGATGTCGACCTCATCGATTACGGTATCGTTGAACGCTTTGCGCTTGAGGTGACGTGATGGAAGTGCTGGCTTATCTGATCCCCATTTCGCTGTTGTTGGGTGGCGTCGGTCTGGTTGCGTTCGTCTATACCGTGCGGACAAATCAGTATGAGGACCCCGAAGGGGATGCCCGACGTATACTCAGCGATGAATGGGATGATCGCCCGAAACCGTGATCTGCTGCAGAAATCACAATCGCACCACGCGATAGCCACCCTTGAAATTGCCGCAATGCCCGGCTATGTCCGGCCCATCCGCTAGCAGAGAGTTATGCCAAATGGCCACCATCAACCCGATCCAGTTCATTCAGCAGGTCCGCGCCGAAGTTGCAAAGGTCGTCTGGCCTACCCGTCGCGAGGTGCTGTTGACTACGGTCATGGTGTTCATCATGGCGGCGCTGACGGCTGTTTTCTTTGCTTTGGTCGATCTTGGTATCCGCGGCGGTCTGCAACTGATTCTCGGCGCCTTCGGCTAAGCCCGGATAAAAGGCTGCGGCCCGAGCCTGGCTCCATGGTGCGTTCACCTTTGTGATACCCATTGCCCCTTGCGCAATGCGCCGTGTGAGAGTAGTTGACGCGGTAACTTTCGGGACAGGCGTGCGGCGATTCGGGTTGCGCGCCGCTTTTTGTTCCGGACAGCGCGGCGGGGCCGCGAATGGATTTCAATAACGGGTACATTCGAAATGTGAATGTGCCAAAGGTAAACAAGGACGGCAAGTTCATGGCGAAACGGTGGTACTCGGTCAGCGTTCTTTCCAACTTTGAAAAGAAGATCGCAGAACAGATCCGCACGTCCGTGGCCGAGCAGGGCCTTGAGGACGATATCGACGAAGTACTGGTGCCCACCGAAGAGGTGATCGAGGTGCGCCGGGGCAAGAAAGTCACGACCGAACGCCGTTTCATGCCCGGCTATGTGCTGGTGCATATGGAAATGTCCGACCAAGGATATCACCTGGTCAATTCGATCAACCGCGTCACCGGTTTTCTGGGCCCGCAGGGTCGCCCGATGCCGATGCGCGACGCTGAGGTGAACCAGATCCTCAACCGCGTTCAGGAAGGTGAGGAAACGCCCAAGCTGATGATCAGCTTCGAGGTGGGCGAGAAGGTCAAGGTCAACGACGGCCCGTTCGAGGATTTCGACGGCATGGTCGAAGGCGTGGACGACGAGAACCAGAAACTGAAAGTTTCTGTTTCGATCTTTGGCCGGGAAACACCGGTCGAACTGGATTTCATGCAGGTCACGAAGCAGAGCTAAGAATTCTGCTGAGAGAAATGAAAGCCGCGATGCCCTGTGCAGCGCGGTTTTTTATTTGGTATCTACTGAAAATGCTAAACTTCAGTCTCCTTTGTCTTGGGAGGTGAGATGAAGGATTCGGATTTTGAGTTGGTCGAAGCTGCAAAGGCGGCGATCGTGTCTCGCTTCATACCGGATTGGCACGTAGTCGGAGCGGCATTGCGCCTCAGATCAGGAGAAGTGGTGACCGGCGTTCACATTGAGGCAAACGTCGGCCGGATCGTCATTTGCGCCGAAGCCGTCGCATTGGGCCGCGCGGTTACTCAGCATGGATCGTCAGAGATCGACACGATTGTTGCAGTCTACCACTCGCAGGATGGGATTGTCCGCGTTGTCACCCCGTGTGGTATGTGTCGCGAGATGATCTCGGACTACGCACCTGAGGCAAGAGTGCTTGTTCCCGGTGAAAACCAAAGGTTCGAAGTCAGGACGATCTCTGAGCTACTACCAGAAAAGTACCGGCAAAACTGGACAGAGCAAAAACCCAACAATCAAGCATTCTGACGCGGGGAAATCTGCCTCCTGTTTCTGCGTTGCGATCTATTTTGCTTGCGTCACGCCATGAGGGTGCGAAGCTTGATTTCGCGTGCAAGGCCATCCAACTAAATTGTGTGGCAGGCCACTTGCCAACCCCACCATTCCCCTATAAACGCCGCCTCTATCGTCTTCGGGCGAGATTCTCTCGTGGGAGGTTGCTGGGATCGCGATCCCGGATCGGACCACGCAACATAATCTGGTCGGGGCGCGCCCCAACCGAGTTGAAAGGAAAACCAAATGGCCAAGAAGCTTGCTGGTACAATGAAGCTGCAGGTTCCTGCAGGTCAGGCGAACCCGTCGCCGCCAGTTGGTCCGGCGCTGGGTCAGCGCGGCATCAACATCATGGAATTCTGCAAGGCGTTCAACGCCAAGACCGCAGACATGGAGCCCGGCGCTCCGTGCCCGACCGTGATCACCTATTATCAGGACAAGTCCTTTACCATGGACATCAAGACGCCGCCCGCGTCTTACTACCTGAAAAAAGCGGCTGGTCTGAAGCCGGTTGGCAAGCGGAACCGCCCCCGCGGCGCGGAAAACCCCGGTCGTGAAACCGTGGCAACCGTGACCTCCAAGCAGGTTCGCGAAATCGCCGAAGCCAAGATGAAAGATCTGAACGCCAACGACGTCGAAGGCGCAATGCAGATCATCCTGGGCTCGGCCCGCTCCATGGGCATCGAGGTGAAGTAAGATGGCAAAACTCGGTAAACGTACCCGCGCTGCGCGCGAAGCTGTCGCCGGCAAGGAAAACCTGTCGGTTGAAGAAGCGGTCGCTCTGGTCAAGGCCAACGCAACCTCGAAATTCGACGAGACCATCGAAATCGCACTGAACCTGGGCGTTGACACTCGTCACGCAGACCAGATGGTTCGTGGCGTTGTCGGCTTGCCCAACGGCACCGGCAAAGCGATGCGCGTTGCTGTTTTCGCTCGCGGCCCCAAGGCGGACGAAGCGAAAGAAGCAGGCGCGGATATCGTTGGCGCAGAAGACCTGATGGAAACCATCCAGGGCGGCACCATCGAATTCGATCGCTGCATCGCCACCCCGGACATGATGCCGATCGTCGGTCGTCTGGGTAAGGTCCTGGGCCCCCGCAACCTGATGCCGAACCCCAAGGTCGGCACCGTGACCATGGACGTGAAAGCGGCCGTGGAAGCAGCCAAGGGCGGTGAAGTTCAGTTCAAGGCGGAAAAAGGCGGCGTTGTGCACGCCGGAGTTGGCAAAGCGTCGTTTGACGAAGCCAAGCTGGCCGAAAACGTTCGTGCTTTCGTCTCGGCTGTTGCCAAGGCCAAGCCGTCGGGCGCCAAAGGCACCTACATGAAGAAAATCGCGCTGAGCTCGACCATGGGCCCAGGCGTGACTCTGGATGTGGCTGCCGCTTCGGGCGAATAAGCCCAGGCGTTCAGGTTTGAAGATTTGATCCCGGGTGGTGCGAACCGCCCGGGATCTTTGTCATTTAAGAGCTACCATACTTTTATCGAAGAGGGTTTGGCTCAAGCTCATCATGAAAAGTGTCGACTCGATGTATACTCAACAAAATCGAGAAGGACCTCTTACGGCTTCGCAATCTAGGTTATATAGAAGTACAAGGTCTTCTCGAAGTGACCATGCATCTTCATCGCCGATGCCTGACGCGGAGATTTCCCTATCCACGATGGATTTGAGTGTAGGCAACAAGTCACAGTCGGGCGTTTCTCCAATCCTAAACTTCATATCGAGTGCTTCTTCGCATTCACTTTGGAAACGATAGCCATATCGGTTTTCATTCTGTTCAAGTTTGACCATGATTTGTTGTTCTACATCTTGTTGATCGGTTCCATAGCGATCAAATCCTCCATCCGCGTAAACGACGAGAGCTCCTACACCCACAAATAGTAACAGTATTGCAAACACCTTTGCCCAAGTCGCCTCACTGCGAAAAAACGAATACAAGACGAAAACAGAAATAACTATGAGTGCTGTGAACAGCCGCGGTCCGCTGTCTCCAATCCATTCCAAGACGTCAATGATGATTTTCATTCCCTAATTTCTCCAATTTTTTTAAAGCAGCAAAAATTCTTCATCCATACCACTACACGTTACGGTGTGTTGCCAAATGTTGCAAAGTCGTAACCTTCGTTGATACACTCGGCTAGAGCGGTACAATCGCCGATACTTCTTCCATTCCCGTTGGCCACTTTGTTTTACCGAACCAATCGCGGCCTATCGTTTGGGCGTATGCTCGCTCGCGGTCATTTTCTCATTGGTTTGGTTTCTGGTTGTTGTCGCCAATTTACCCCTTGGAAACCCCCGCTATCTGGCCTAAGTAGGGCTGCGGAATAAAGCGTGCGATTCGTCGTGCGCTTTATTTCGTTTCGTCCAAGACGGTGGGTGGGTCCGTTCGGTCCCTTAATTCCCTGCCTGAGACGGGAAAGACCAAAGAATTCGAGGGTCCATCCCTCGGGCGAATTTTGGCTCAACCCCGTAACAACGGACCTGAACGCCGGGGCGTAAGCCGCGGCAAATATGAGCCGGGGTGAGATATCATCCCTAACTTGGAGAGAACTGTGGATAGAGCCCAGAAAGAGAAAGTGGTCGAGGAACTCGGCCAGATCTTCGAAAGCTCTGGCGTCGTTGTGGTTGCCCACTACGTCGGTCTGACAGTTGCCGAGATGCAGGACCTGCGCGCGCGTGCACGCGAAGCGGGTGGGTCTGTGCGTGTTGCCAAGAACAGGCTCGCCAAAATCGCCCTCGAGGGTAAGCCGTGTGCAAGCATGGCCGACCTGCTGACGGGTATGACCGTTCTGACCTATTCCGAGGACCCCGTGGCAGCAGCCAAGGTGGCCGAGGACTTCGCCAAGGAGAACAAGAAGTTCGAAATCCTTGGCGGTGCAATGGGCGAGAACGCTCTGGACCGTGCCGGCGTCGAAGCCGTGTCGAAAATGCCGTCGCGCGAGGAGCTTATTGCTACCATCGCGGGCATGATCGGCGCACCTGCTTCGAACATCGCTGGCGCAATTGGCGCACCTGCAAGCAACATCGCAAGCATCCTGTCCACCATCGAAGAGAAGGCGGAAGCTGCGTAAGCGGTTGGCACTGAATGATCTGCGTGGGGTGAACACCCTGACGTTGGAACACACACTGTAAACGGAAAGAGCTGATACAATGGCTGATCTGAAAGCACTCGCTGAAAGCATCGTGGGTCTGACCCTGCTGGAAGCACAAGAACTGAAAACCATCCTCAAAGACGAGTACGGCATCGAGCCCGCAGCAGGCGGCGCAGTTGTCATGGCTGCTGCTGGCGACGCCGGTGGCGCTGCTGAGGAAGAAAAAACCGAATTCGACGTCGTTCTGAAGAACGCCGGCGCTTCGAAAATCAACGTGATCAAAGAAGTTCGCGGCATCACCGGTCTGGGCCTGAAAGAAGCCAAGGAACTGGTCGAAGCCGGCGGCAAGATCAAAGAAGGCGTGTCGAAAGACGAAGCCGAAGAAGTCAAAGGCAAGCTGGAAGCAGCTGGCGCAGAGGTCGAACTGGCCTAAGCCCTTTGTCTGGTGCGTCGCTGATGCACCGCAGAATTTGGCTGGGTCCGGAGAAATCCGGGTCCAGCCGAACCTGTCTTAGAAAGGGCCTCATGATCTGGGGCATTTTCTAAGACGCGGTTCGCGGATCGGGAGGCCGCCACTCGGGACGGTGGCCATGAATTGATCCGGACGTGTCGTCTCTAATGTGCAAGGCGCCGGGGCCCGACGGTGTCTTTGCCCGCTGAGAACATCGAAAGGTGACATCTGACATGGCTCAAACGTTCCTTGGCCAGAAACGTCTTCGTAAATATTACGGCAAAATCCGCGAAGTGCTGGAGATGCCGAACCTCATTGAGGTCCAGAAATCTTCTTATGATCTTTTCCTGCGCTCCGGCGATGCAGAGCAGCCCACTGACGGCGAAGGCATCAAAGGTGTGTTCCAGTCGGTTTTCCCGATCAAGGATTTCAACGAAACCTCCGTTCTGGAGTTCGTGAAATACGATCTGGAAAAACCCAAATATGACGTCGAAGAGTGCATGCAGCGCGACATGACCTACAGCGCGCCGCTCAAGGTCACTCTGCGCCTGATCGTATTTGATGTCGACGAAGACACCGGCGCCAAGTCGGTCAAGGACATCAAGGAACAAGACGTGTTCATGGGGGACATGCCCCTGATGACGCCGAACGGGACGTTCATCGTGAACGGCACCGAGCGTGTGATCGTGTCCCAGATGCACCGTTCGCCCGGCGTGTTCTTCGACCACGACAAGGGCAAGACCCATTCCTCGGGCAAGCTGCTGTTTGCCTGCCGCATCATCCCGTATCGCGGCAGCTGGCTGGACTTTGAGTTCGACGCCAAGGACATCGTATTCGCTCGTATCGACCGTCGCCGCAAACTGCCTGTGACGACCCTGCTGTATGCGCTGGGTCTGGATCAGGAAGCGATCATGGACGCCTATTACAACACCGTGTCCTACAAGCTGGACAAGAAGAAGGGCTGGGTCACGCCGTTCTTCCCCGAGCGTGTGCGCGGTACCCGTCCTACCTATGATCTGATCGACGCGAAATCCGGTGAAGTGATTGCCGAAGCAGGCAAGAAGGTCACTCCGCGCGCGGTCAAGAAGCTGATCGATGAAGGCAGCGTCACTGACCTGCTGGTTCCGTTCGATCACATCGTTGGCAAATACGTCGCCAAGGACATCATCAATGAAGAAAACGGCGCGATCTATGTCGAAGCCGGTGATGAACTGACGCTGGAATATGACAAGGACGGCGATCTGATCGGTGGCACCGTCAAAGAGCTGATGGATGCGGGCATCACCGACATTCCGGTTCTGGACATCGACAACGTTAACGTCGGCCCCTACATGCGCAATACCATGGCTCAGGACAAGAACCTGAACCGTGAAAGCGCGCTGATGGACATCTACCGCGTCATGCGCCCGGGCGAGCCGCCCACCGTCGAGGCCGCGTCGGCCCTGTTCGACACCCTGTTCTTCGACAGCGAGCGTTATGACCTGTCCGCCGTTGGCCGGGTGAAGATGAACATGCGTCTGGCTCTGGACGCGCCGGATACCCTGCGCACCCTGCGCCGCGAAGACATCGTGGCCTGCATCAAGGCGCTGGTGGAACTGCGTGACGGCAAGGGCGACATCGACGATATCGACCACCTCGGCAACCGTCGTGTGCGTTCGGTCGGCGAACTGATGGAAAACCAGTACCGCGTCGGCCTGCTGCGCATGGAGCGCGCGATCAAAGAGCGTATGTCGTCGGTCGAGATCGACACCGTCATGCCGCAGGACCTGATCAACGCGAAACCGGCTGCGGCTGCTGTCCGCGAATTCTTCGGCTCGTCGCAGCTGTCGCAGTTCATGGACCAGACCAACCCGCTGTCCGAGGTTACCCACAAACGCCGTCTCTCGGCGCTTGGCCCGGGTGGTCTGACACGTGAGCGTGCGGGCTTTGAGGTTCGCGACGTGCACCCGACCCACTATGGTCGGATGTGCCCGATTGAAACGCCGGAAGGTCCGAACATCGGTCTGATCAACTCGCTGGCCACCTTTGCCCGAGTGAACAAGTACGGCTTCATCGAAACACCGTATCGCGTTGTTAAAGACGCCGAGGTGACCGATGAGGTTCACTACATGTCCGCGACCGAGGAAATGCGTCACACCGTGGCGCAGGCGAACGCGACGCTGGATGCGGATGGCAAGTTCATCAACGATCTGGTTTCGACCCGTCAGGCCGGTGACTACACCCTCGCCCCGCGCGAGAATGTGGACCTGATCGACGTGTCGCCGAAACAGCTGGTTTCGGTCGCCGCATCGCTGATTCCGTTCCTTGAAAATGACGACGCCAACCGCGCTCTGATGGGCTCGAACATGCAACGTCAGGCGGTTCCGCTGCTGCGGGCCGAGGCGCCGCTGGTCGGTACCGGGATCGAGGAAAAGGTTGCGATCGACTCGGGCGCTGCAATTCAGGCGAAACGCGCAGGTATCATCGACCAGGTCGATGCCCAGCGTATCGTTATCCGCGCCACCGAGGATCTGGAACTGGGCGACGCTGGCGTTGACATCTATCGTCTGCGCAAATTCCAGCGTTCGAACCAGAACACCTGCATCAACCAGCGTCCGCTGATCAAGGTGGGTGACACCGTCCAGAAGGGCGAGGTCATTGCCGACGGCCCGTCGACCGATATGGGTGAACTGGCCCTTGGTAAGAACGTGGTCGTCGCGTTCATGCCGTGGAACGGTTACAACTACGAAGACTCGATCCTGATCTCGGAGCGTATCGCGCGTGACGACGTCTTTACCTCGGTCCATATCGAGGAATTCGAAGTCGCCGCCCGTGACACCAAGCTGGGTCCGGAAGAGATCACCCGCGATATCCCGAACGTCGGTGAAGAAGCGCTGCGTAACCTCGACGAGGCGGGCATCGTTTACATCGGTGCGGATGTTGAACCGGGCGATATTCTGGTCGGCAAGATCACACCGAAGGGCGAAAGCCCGATGACCCCGGAAGAAAAGCTGCTGCGCGCCATCTTTGGTGAGAAAGCATCTGACGTGCGCGACACCTCGCTGCGCGTGAAGCCGGGCGATTACGGTACCGTGGTCGAGGTCCGCGTCTTCAACCGTCACGGCGTCGAGAAAGACGAACGTGCGCTGCAG
Organism: Ruegeria sp. BJ6; assembly: GCF_056537885.1. Lineage (NCBI taxonomy): Bacteria > Pseudomonadati > Pseudomonadota > Alphaproteobacteria > Rhodobacterales > Roseobacteraceae > Ruegeria > Ruegeria sp. BJ6. The sequence continues at coordinate 49,046 of NZ_JBQFSG010000016.1, forward strand.
ATCGAGCGTGAGGAAGTCGAACGTCTGGCCCGCGACCGGGACGACGAACTGGCGATCCTTGACCGCAACATCTATGCGCGTCTACAGGGCATGATCCTGGGTAAAACCGCTGTCAAAGGCCCGAAAGGCGTCAAGGCTGGTTCGGTGATCACCGAGGAGCTGCTGGAAACCCTGACCCGCGGTCAGTGGTGGCAGCTGGCACTGGAAGACGAGCAGGACGCGCAGGTTGTCGAGGCTCTGAACGAACAGTACGAAGTGCTCAAGCGTGCTCTGGACGCCCGTTTCGAGGACAAGGTCGAAAAGGTCCGTCGCGGCGACGACCTGCCGCCGGGTGTGATGAAGATGGTCAAAGTCTTCATCGCTGTTAAGCGCAAGCTGCAGCCGGGCGACAAGATGGCCGGTCGTCACGGGAACAAGGGTGTGATCTCCAAGGTTGTTCCGATGGAAGACATGCCGTTCCTGGCCGATGGTACGCCGGTCGACTTCTGTCTGAACCCGCTGGGTGTGCCCTCGCGTATGAACGTAGGCCAGATCCTTGAAACCCATATGGGTTGGGCCGCGCGCGGTCTGGGTCTGAACATCGACGAGGCACTGGGTGAATACCGCCGTTCCGGCGATCTGACCCCGGTCCGCGAGGCGATGAAGCTGGCCTATGGCGAGGATGTCTACGAAGAAGGCATCAGCGGCATGGACGAAGGGCACCTGATCGAGGCGGCGGGCAACGTGGCCCGTGGTGTTCCGATCGCGACCCCGGTCTTTGACGGCGCGAAAGAGGCGGATGTCAACGACGCGCTGGTACGTGCGGGCTTCTCGGAAAGCGGTCAGTCGGTTCTGTTCGACGGTCGCACCGGCGAGCAGTTTGCACGTCCGGTGACCGTGGGCATCAAGTACCTGCTGAAACTGCACCACCTGGTGGACGACAAGATCCACGCGCGTTCGACCGGGCCGTACAGCCTGGTTACCCAGCAGCCGCTGGGTGGTAAGGCGCAGTTCGGTGGTCAGCGCTTTGGTGAGATGGAGGTCTGGGCTCTGGAAGCTTACGGCGCCGCCTACACCCTGCAGGAGATGCTGACGGTGAAATCGGATGACGTCGCCGGCCGGACCAAGGTCTATGAGTCGATCGTCAAGGGCGAGGATAACTTTGAAGCGGGCGTACCGGAATCGTTCAACGTTCTGGTGAAAGAAGTCCGTGGCCTCGGCCTGAATATGGAACTCCTGGATGCGGAGGTTGAGGAGTAAGGGCGCTGCCCTTTCTCCCGTCCCCCCTTCCGCAAGATTTGAGGTAACAAATGAACCAGGAAATCACCAACAACCCGTTCAACCCGCTGACGCCGCCGAAGGTTTTCGACGAGATCAAGGTCTCGCTGGCGTCGCCTGAGCGGATCCTGTCTTGGTCCTATGGCGAGATCAAGAAACCTGAAACCATCAACTACCGGACGTTCAAGCCCGAGCGTGACGGCCTGTTCTGCGCGCGTATCTTTGGCCCGATCAAAGATTACGAATGTCTGTGCGGTAAATATAAGCGGATGAAGTATCGCGGCGTTGTCTGCGAGAAATGCGGTGTGGAAGTCACCCTGCAGAAAGTCCGCCGCGAGCGTATGGGCCACATCGAACTGGCCGCGCCCGTCGCACACATCTGGTTCCTGAAGTCGCTGCCGTCCCGCATCGGTCTGATGCTGGACATGACGCTGCGCGATCTGGAACGCGTTCTGTACTTTGAAAACTACGTCGTCATCGAGCCCGGTCTGACCGACCTGACCTACGGCCAGATGCTGACCGAAGAAGAGTACATGGATGCGCAGGATGCCTATGGCATGGACGCGTTCACCGCGAATATCGGTGCCGAAGCCATTCGTGAGATGCTGGCCCAGATTGATCTGGAAGCCGAAGCCGAGCAGCTGCGCGCTGATCTGGCCGAAGCAACCGGGGAGCTGAAGCCCAAGAAGATCATCAAACGTCTGAAGGTCGTTGAATCCTTCCTCGAATCGGGCAACCGGCCCGAGTGGATGGTTATGACCGTGATCCCGGTCATCCCGCCGGAACTGCGTCCGCTGGTTCCGCTGGATGGTGGCCGTTTTGCGACTTCGGATCTGAACGATCTGTATCGCCGCGTCATCAACCGGAACAACCGTCTGAAGCGCCTGATCGAACTGCGCGCGCCTGACATTATCGTCCGCAACGAAAAGCGGATGCTGCAGGAATCCGTTGACGCTCTGTTCGACAACGGCCGTCGTGGCCGCGTGATCACCGGCGCCAACAAGCGTCCGCTGAAATCGCTGTCGGACATGCTGAAAGGGAAACAGGGCCGCTTCCGTCAGAACCTTCTGGGTAAGCGCGTCGACTTCTCGGGCCGTTCGGTCATCGTGACCGGGCCGGAACTCAAGCTGCACCAGTGTGGTCTGCCCAAGAAGATGGCGTTGGAGCTGTTCAAGCCGTTCATCTACTCGCGCCTTGAAGCCAAAGGTCTGTCTTCAACCGTGAAACAGGCGAAGAAACTAGTCGAGAAAGAGCGTCCCGAAGTGTGGGATATCCTCGACGAGGTGATCCGCGAACACCCTGTCATGCTGAACCGTGCGCCGACGCTGCACCGTCTTGGCATTCAGGCGTTCGAGCCGGTCCTGATCGAAGGTAAAGCCATCCAGCTGCACCCGCTGGTCTGTTCGGCCTTTAACGCCGACTTCGACGGTGACCAGATGGCTGTTCACGTTCCGCTGAGCCTTGAAGCACAGCTGGAAGCCCGTGTTCTGATGATGTCGACGAACAACGTTCTGTCGCCTGCAAACGGCGCACCGATCATCGTTCCTTCGCAGGACATGATCCTGGGTCTCTACTATGTGACCCTGGAACGCGAAGGCATGCCGGGTGAAGGCAAGGTCTTTGGTTCGATCGACGAAGTTCAGCATGCGCTGGACGCGGGTGAGGTGCATCTGCACACGAAAATCACCGCGCGGATCATGCAGATCGACGACGAAGGCAACGAAGTTCAGAAGCGTTATGAAACCACTCCGGGCCGTCTGCGTCTGGGTGCGTTGCTGCCGATGAACAACAAGGCGCCTTTCGATCTGGTCAACCGCCTGCTGCGGAAGAAAGAAGTGCAGCAGGTGATCGATACCGTCTACCGCTACTGCGGTCAGAAAGAGTCGGTTATCTTCTGTGACCAGATCATGTCGATGGGCTTCAAAGAGGCTTTCAAGGCCGGTATCTCGTTCGGCAAGGACGACATGGTGATCCCCGATGGCAAATGGGGCATCGTGGACGATACCCGTGGTCAGGTTAAGGACTTTGAACAGCAGTACATGGATGGCCTGATCACTCAGGGCGAAAAGTACAACAAAGTCGTCGACGCCTGGTCCAAGTGTAACGACCGCGTCACCGAAGCGATGATGAGCACGATCTCATCGTCCGAACGTGACGCCGCGGGTGCCGAACAGGAACCGAACTCGGTCTACATGATGGCCCACTCGGGTGCGCGTGGCTCGGTCACGCAGATGAAGCAGCTGGGCGGCATGCGCGGCCTGATGGCCAAGCCGAACGGCGACATCATCGAAACGCCGATCATCTCGAACTTCAAGGAAGGTCTGACCGTTCTTGAATACTTCAACTCGACCCACGGCGCCCGTAAGGGTCTGTCGGATACCGCTCTGAAGACGGCGAACTCGGGCTACCTGACCCGTCGTCTGGTGGACGTGGCGCAGGACTGCATCGTTCGTGAGATCGACTGCGGAACCGAGCGCGCGATCACTGCGGAAGCAGCGGTTAACGACGGTGAGGTTGTCGCTTCGCTGGCCGAACGTGTGCTGGGCCGTGTCTCGGCCGACGATGTTCTGCGTCCGGGTACGGACGAGGTGATCGTGGCCGCTGGTCAGCTGATCGACGAACGCATGGCCGACACCATCGATGAAGCCGGTGTTGCGTCGATGCGCATCCGTTCGCCTCTGACCTGTGAGTCCGAGGAAGGCGTTTGTGCAACCTGCTACGGTCGTGACCTTGCACGCGGTACCATGGTGAACACGGGTGAGGCTGTCGGCATCATCGCCGCCCAGTCCATCGGTGAACCCGGTACGCAGCTGACGATGCGGACCTTCCACATCGGCGGTGTTGCGCAAGGTGGTCAGCAGTCGTTCCAGGAAGCCAGCCAGGACGGTGTGGTTGTCTTTGAGAACCCGCAGATTCTGGTCAATTCCGCAGGCGAAAGCCTGGTCATGGGCCGGAACATGAAGCTGGTGATCAACGACGAACACGGCGAAGAGCGTGCCAGCCACAAGCTGGGCTACGGCTCCAAGCTGTTCGTCAAAGACGGCACCAAGGTTGCGCGTGGCGACAAGCTGTTCGAGTGGGATCCCTACACCCTGCCGATCATCGCCGAAAAGGCTGGTACCGCGAAATACGTTGACCTGGTTTCGGGCCTTGCCGTCCGTGACGAGACCGACGAAGCAACCGGTATGACCCAGAAGATCGTGATCGACTGGCGCGCGGCCCCCAAAGGCAGCGACCTCAAGCCCGAGATCATTCTGGTCGGTGAAGATGGCGAGCCGGTCCGCAACGATGCGGGCAACCCGGTTCACTATCCGATGTCGGTGGATGCGATCCTGTCGGTCGAAGATGGCCAGACCATCGAAGCCGGTGACGTTGTTGCGCGTATCCCGCGTGAAGGCGCCAAGACCAAGGACATCACCGGTGGTCTGCCGCGTGTGGCCGAACTGTTCGAAGCCCGCCGCCCGAAAGATCACGCGATCATCGCAGAAGCCGATGGTTACGTGCGCTTTGGCCGCGACTACAAGAACAAGCGCCGCATCAGCATCGAACCGGCGGACGAGTCGCTGGAGCCGATCGAGTACATGGTGCCCAAGGGCAAGCATATCCCGGTCGCGGAAGGTGACTTTATCCAGAAGGGTGAATACCTGATGGACGGTAACCCGGCTCCGCATGACATCCTGTCCATCATGGGTGTCGAAGCGCTGGCGGATTACATGATCGACGAGGTGCAGGACGTTTATCGTCTGCAGGGCGTGAAGATCAACGACAAGCACATCGAAGTCATCGTGCGCCAGATGCTGCAGAAGTGGGAGATCCTGGATTCAGGCGACACCACCCTGCTGAAAGGCGAGCATGTCGACAAGCAGGAGTTTGACGCAGCCAACGAGAAGACACTCTCGCGTGGTGGACGTCCGGCTCAGGGCGAACCGATCCTCTTGGGGATCACCAAAGCCTCGCTGCAGACACGTTCGTTCATCTCGGCGGCGTCCTTCCAGGAAACCACCCGCGTGCTGACCGAAGCTTCGGTTCAGGGCAAGAAGGACAAGCTGGTTGGCCTGAAAGAGAACGTCATCGTTGGACGTCTGATCCCTGCCGGTACCGGTGGTGCGACACAGCGTGTCCGCCATATCGCCCAGCAGCGCGACAATGTGGTGATCGAGGCACGTCAGGAAGAAGCAGAGGCCGCAGCGGCCCTTGCAGCACCGATCATGGAAGACGACATCATCGGTGATGAGCTGGACGTACTGGTCGAAACTCCGGAAAGCCGCGAGTAACTGACGTCAGATACTTACCGGAAAGGCCCCGCAATTTGCGGGGCCTTTTCTATTGGGGCAGGTGCTTTCAAGCGTGGAAGCCCATGTTCGGAAGACACCGCAAAGCAGTCTTTCACAGTGATGGTCGCAAGGCTCGGTTGGCTTGGGGGCCTAGCTACTTCCCGCTTGTTCCGCATAGGACTTGGCGTCAAACCAACCCTGCGAAGACTGAACCTTCAAATTGGCATTCAAGTCCCATTCTTCCCAACCATGGATCTTTAGTGGCCGGTCAGTTGCAGCATCGTGCCCTGTAAACGTCCACAAAAATAGAACATGATCTTCCGAGATGCGTACATCATCGCATGTCAGCGACAAGTCAGGCACATCCCGAAAAAAACCAGCCGCCATGTCACGCACGCGGGAATTTCCAGACCAAGGTTCACCTCGGTTGATCACGATTTCACCGTCCTGTGCATAGAACGACGCGACAGCATCCGGAGACTTCGAGTTCCACGCCTTTGTATAACTCTGCGCCATTTGCATTATTGTCGTCGGGCTCATTTTGTACTCCTCTTAGATTTTCATGCGACTCAATCATCGAAAATTCGGAGTAATTGCGCTTGAGGAGGGCATGTGGAAACGCTTAGGATTTTATTGTGGTTTACACTGCTTCAACACGAGGCTCTGGCCGAGGCGCTGAGAGGTACACGTTTGGTGAGTTCACGCTGGACGTAAATCGGCACACGCTGACAAAGTCTCGCGAAGCAGTGCCAATTGAGCCAAAAGTCTTCGATCTTCTCAGACTCCTTCTTGAAAATGCGGGCGAGCTGATTACACGCGACAGATTGATTGCCGAGATTTGGAAGGGTCGCGTGGTCTCGGACTCTGCGATTAGTGCATGCGTCGCATCGGCGCGGCGCGCAGTGGACGACGACGGGCAGAAGCAGGCTGTTATCAGAACGGTCGCGCGGCGCGGTTTTACTTGTTGTGCAGTTGTAGAAGCTGAGGTTGTGGACGCCCCACACCCCCAAAGAACACTGGCGCCAAGACTCCGATTCACCAAGAGCCGAGAGCAAAAGTCCCTTGCTTATGCGATAGCGGGCGATGGTCCGCCAATCATCTACACAACCTTCGGCGGGACCAGTATCGAAGCGAACTGGTCCTCGCCGTTCTTCCGCCCGCTATTTGATGCGATCTGCGCGCAAAACACATTGGTCGTCTTTGACGAAGTTGGCAGCGGTCAATCCGAATTGGATATGGCGTCCGCAGGGGTTGAGGCTGTGGCACACGAAATACTCAGCGTGGCCGATGCCGCAGGGCTTGATCGTTTCGGGCTGTTTAGCCAATCCGGTTCTGCACTGTCTGCAATCTACCTTGCGGCCCACTTTCCAGAACGTGTTTCAGCAATGGTTCTGAATGGAGGATACGCCGAAGGGCGCAATCTTCGACCGGAAGCTAGCGGCACAAAAGAAATGTTTGGTATGATCTCTGAAGCTTGGGACAACCCGGACAGCAACTTTCTTCTCGCGTACTCGTTGCTTTATTTCCCGGAAGGTCCACTTGACCTGGCAAAAGACATTGTCGAGATCATGAATGAAGCGTGCCCTGCCGAAAATATTCTGAGAATGCGGCAGGCTATGAACAACGCTTCTGTGGTTGACCTGCTTCCACAAGTGCAGTCCCCAACACTAATCGTGCATGCGCGCAGAGACGGGATCCACCCTCTTGAACAAGCGCGAATGCTGGCGGCCGGCATTCCTGAATCCCAGCTTCTTATCCTTGATTCCGCAAATCATGTTCCAATGCCTTCCAGTCCGGATTGGGAGGCATTCTTGGAGGCAACGATCAGCTTTTTGAATGCGTGAACCGATCCGGCTTTTGGGAATTGGTGCCGCCAATCAGTTGTCTGCAATTTGCATTGGTCCGATCTGTGTGGGGATATTGACAGTTGGCTTTAGACATTTGACCAATACTCAATATCTGAATCTCCGGACTTTGACTGAATGACACCCAACGTGAAAGGCGCCCTCTTGATGATGGGCAGCATGGCGGCGTTTACCGTGAACGATACACTGGTAAAGCTGGTCGGCCAGGATATGCATCTGTTTCAGCTGGTCACCATGCGCGGCGTTCTGGCGACGGTTCTGATCTATACTCTGGCGCGGCATCTGGGCGCGCTGCACCTGAACTTTCCGCGACATGATCGCTGGCTTGTCGCCATCCGATCTATTTGCGAACTGTTGGCCACGCTCTTTTTCCTAACTGCGCTGATGCATATGCCTTTGGCAAACGTCACGGCGGTGCTTCAGGCCCTGCCTCTGACCGTTACTCTGGGGGCTGCCTTGTTTTTTGGGGAAACCGTGGGCTGGCGCAGAAAGATCGCCATTGGTGTCGGATTTCTCGGAATGCTGTTGATCGTCCGCCCGGGACCGGACGGATTCAGCATCTATGCCGTCTATGCATTGATTACGGTGGCCGTGATCACCGTACGGGACCTGATAACGCGGCGCATGTCGGTCGAGGTTCCGTCCATGGTCGTGACACTGGCGGCTTCGCTGACCATTACGCTCAGCGCCGGAGTGGCCTCTGTGGTGACCGGCTGGACACCAGTGACGGTGGGTATCGGTATTCTGATTGCCTCGGCGGCGGTGCTTGTACTGCTGGGCTACCTATTCAGCGTCATGGTCATGCGTGTGGGTGAGGTGGGTTTCGTCGCGCCGTTTCGTTATTCCGGCGTTCTCTGGGCATTGGGTCTGGGGTGGCTGGTCTTTGGTGACTGGCCGGATGCGATCACGATGTTGGGTGCGGTGCTCGTGGTTGGCGCCGGCCTGTTTACCCTGTTCCGGGAACGTGTCAGCAAGGACGGGACGCAGGCAGACTGAAATCCGGCACCGTCTTGCAATGCCGGTCAGATGCCCTCATAAGCGCGTGGACCGGTCCTTACCGCCCCTGTTCTGGCGCGGCTGTTGACACCCGGTCCGACTCCCCCTATACGCGCGTCATCTCGGTTCAGGGGGCCGCCCCGAAGCCGATTCCAGTAATGAACTGGTCAAGGCCCGGACAATTTTGCAGTTCGCGCCCTCTGATAACCAACCGCGACGTTCACCTCGGAATGGGAACGCTCGCGGGTTTTGCGCTTGTGGACGCATGAGTGCAGCAAATTTAACCGCACGCATCACGCGTGCATGCCATGTGTGTTGCAAAACGGGGATATAACCGGAATGCCAACGATCCAACAGCTGATCCGCAAGCCGCGGCAGCCGAAAGTAAAACGCTCGAAGTCCATGCACCTGGAGCAGTGCCCGCAGAAGCGCGGCGTTTGCACCCGCGTGTACACCACCACACCGAAGAAACCGAACTCGGCTATGCGTAAGGTTGCCAAGGTGCGCCTGACCAACGGGTTCGAGGTCATCTCGTACATCCCCGGTGAAAGCCACAACCTGCAGGAACACTCGGTTGTTCTGATCCGTGGCGGCCGTGTAAAAGACCTTCCCGGTGTGCGTTACCACATCCTGCGCGGTGTTCTGGATACTCAGGGCGTCAAAGACCGTAAGCAGCGTCGTTCGAAATACGGCGCGAAGCGTCCCAAGTAAGAAGGAGAGGCTGATATGTCACGTCGTCACGCCGCCGAAAAACGCGAAGTTCTGCCTGACGCCAAATTTGGCGACAAGGTTCTGACCAAATTCATGAACAACCTGATGATCGACGGCAAGAAGTCGGTCGCAGAGCGCATCGTCTACAACGCCTTTGACCGCGTTGAGACCAAGATCAAGCGCGCCCCTGTCGAAGTGTTCCACGAAGCGCTTGACAACATCAAACCGTCGGTCGAGGTTCGCTCGCGCCGGGTTGGTGGTGCAACCTATCAGGTTCCGGTCGAAGTTCGCCCCGAGCGCCGCGAAGCACTGGCCATCCGCTGGCTGATCACTGCTGCGCGCGGCCGCAACGAAAACACCATGGAAGAGCGCCTTGCCGGCGAGCTGCTGGACGCCGTTCAGTCCCGCGGTACCGCCGTCAAGAAACGCGAAGACACCCACAAGATGGCCGAGGCGAACAAAGCCTTTAGCCATTATCGTTGGTAATCCGAGAGGCTTAGACCAATGGCACGCGAATATCCGCTCGAACTGTACCGTAACTTCGGTATCATGGCGCACATCGACGCAGGTAAGACCACCTGTTCGGAGCGTATCCTGTACTACACTGGTAAATCCCACAACATTGGTGAGGTGCACGATGGTGCAGCCACCATGGACTGGATGGAGCAGGAGCAGGAACGCGGCATCACCATCACTTCGGCTGCGACCACCACCTTCTGGGAGCGCACCGAGGACGGTCAGACCGCTGATACCCCTAAGCACCGCCTGAACATCATCGACACCCCCGGCCACGTTGACTTCACCATCGAAGTCGAACGCTCGCTGGCGGTTCTCGACGGTGCCGTCTGCGTACTGGACGCAAACGCCGGTGTTGAGCCCCAGACCGAAACCGTGTGGCGTCAAGCTGACCGCTACAAGGTTCCGCGTATGGTTTTCGTCAACAAGATGGACAAGATCGGCGCAGACTTCTTCAACTGCGTTCGCATGATCGAAGACCGCACCGGCGCACGCGCTGTTCCGGTTGGTATTCCGATCGGCGCCGAGTCCGAGCTGGAAGGCCTGATCGACCTGGTCACCATGGAAGAGTGGCTGTGGCAGGGCGAAGATCTGGGCGCAAGCTGGATCAAAGCACCGATCCGCGACAGCCTGAAAGACATGGCTGACGAATGGCGCGGCAAGATGATCGAAGCGGCCGTCGAAATGGACGACGACGCGATGATGGAATACCTGGAAGGCAATGAGCCCGACGTTCCGACCCTGCGCGCCCTGCTGCGCAAAGGGACCTTGGACATCGCGTTTGTTCCGGTTCTGGGTGGTTCGGCGTTCAAGAACAAAGGCGTTCAGCCTCTGCTCAACGCTGTGATCGACTATCTGCCCAGCCCGCTGGACGTTGTCGATTACATGGGCTTCAAACCCGGCGACGAGGAAGAAGTTCGTGACATCGCACGTCGTGCGGACGACAACATGGCCTTCTCGGGCCTGGCGTTCAAAATCATGAACGACCCCTTCGTTGGCTCGCTGACCTTCACCCGGATCTACTCGGGCACCATGAACAAGGGTGACTCGATCCTGAACTCGACTAAAGGTAAGAAAGAGCGCATCGGTCGTATGATGATGATGCACTCGAACAACCGGGAAGAGATCGAAGAAGCGTTTGCAGGCGATATCATCGCGCTGGCGGGTCTGAAAGACACCACCACTGGTGACACCCTGTGTGACGCGAAGGATCCGGTGGTTCTGGAAACCATGACCTTCCCCGACCCGGTGATCGAGATCGCGGTTGAGCCCAAAACAAAGGGCGACCAGGAAAAGATGTCCCAGGGTCTGGCCCGTCTGGCCGCCGAAGACCCGTCCTTCCGCGTGGAAACCGACCTGGAATCGGGTCAGACCATCATGAAGGGCATGGGCGAACTTCACCTGGACATCCTGGTGGACCGTCTCAAGCGCGAGTTCAAGGTCGAGGCGAACATCGGTGCACCTCAGGTGGCATACCGTGAAACCATCTCGATGCCTGTCGAACACACCTACACCCACAAGAAACAGTCGGGTGGTTCGGGTCAGTTCGCCGAAGTCAAGCTGGAGATCCAGCCGACCGAGGCGGGCGAAGGCTATTCGTTCGAGAGCCGCATCGTTGGTGGTGCCGTTCCGAAGGAATACATCCCCGGTGTTGAAAAAGGCATCAATTCGGTCATGGACAGCGGCCCGCTGGCTGGCTTCCCCGTGATCGACTTCAAGGTTGCCCTGCTGGACGGTAAATTCCACGACGTTGACTCGAGCGTTCTGGCGTTCGAAATCGCATCGCGGATGTGTATGCGTGAAGGCATGCGCAAAGCTGGCGCGAAACTGCTGGAACCGATCATGAAGGTCGAAGTGATCACCCCGGAAGAATACACCGGCGGTATCATCGGCGACCTGACCTCGCGTCGGGGCCAGGTGTCTGGTCAGGAACCACGCGGCAACGCAATCGCGATCGACGCGTTTGTTCCGCTGGCGAACATGTTCGGCTACATCAACACCCTGCGTTCGATGTCGTCGGGCCGTGCTCAGTTCACCATGCAGTTCGACCACTACGATCCGGTTCCGCAGAACATCTCGGACGAGATTCAGGCGAAATACGCATAAGCGAAGATTTGAGGGAGCTCGGTTAACGGGCTCCCTTCATTACCGAAAAAGGAGGCCATCATGGCAAAGGAAAAGTTTGAGCGTACAAAACCGCACGTCAACATCGGCACGATTGGCCACGTTGACCATGGTAAAACGACGCTGA
>NZ_JBQFSG010000017.1:0-45655 GCF_056537885.1 Ruegeria sp. BJ6
CGGCACTTGCCGCGCTCTTTGCCGGCCTCTTCACGGTTCGGCAGGGGTTCATGTTCGGAATGATCTACGGTGCACTTGTCTGCCAGAAAGCGGGCATCCCGATGCAGGTTTATGTCGACCAACTCCCTGCTACAATCAAATTGGTCAATGACTACCATGACCTCTTTACCAGAACTGTTCCGGTTGAGGATTACGACAGTGCGGAAGCCTCCCTGAAGGTTTACGCGATGGCGCAAGAGGACGCGTTGAAGACCTATCACTCACTTAAGGCGCCCGCTGAATTCATCCAGTTGATGCACGACCGCACCAAAACGGCTTGGGACGATGGCTACGGCGACAGACAGCTGACCGCACTGGTCCAGCATATGACGGATGCCTGATGCAAAAATGCTCCGGCCCAAAGCTGCCCTCTATAGCGACAGACGTCGCTGCGATGCAGCTTCTACAAAGCGGACGTTGATCAACTGCGCAGCATTTCCAACATTAGCGTACACTCATCGGACAAAACGAACTCTTGCAACCGCAGCTTCAATTGTTGCCACGCGACCTCACTTGCTCCGGGATCGGCGCATTTACACATGTCAATCGCCGCCACTTCGGCGCTTCGCAACGTCTGACAGACCCCGGGCCAGCAGGTCGAATACGATCCGGATACGGCGGCTGGTCTGTAACTCCCGATGGGTGACCAGCCAGATTGGAAACTCAAGCGAAGGGAAATCCGGCAAGACCTTCTCTATGCCAGGTTCAGCCTCGCCCAACGTTTCGGGCTGCATAGAGACGCCGTAGCCCGCTTTCACCAATTCCCATGCGACGACACCGCTCTCGCTCGACATCACGAAGCTCTCTGCACGAACGGGCACGCCCATGTTGTGCAGTGGGGCCATTAGCCGCTCGGGGTCGGCATTGCCGACGAAATCGAGTGCGGCCACATCGCGCGGTGTCCGTGGGCGGCTTGCACGATCGAGATAGTCGGTCGCGGCATAGAGAGTGGCGCGAAAGTCGCCCAAGTGCCGTGCGATCAGGTCCGGCTGATCTGGGCGGACGTGGCGTATCGCGATGTCCGCCTCGCGCTGCGTCAAATTCTGCATCTCACTCGACGCGAGAATGCGGACGCGGATGCCCGGCGCCATCTGTCTCAACGGCTTGAGCACGCCCGGCAGGATCGCTGCTGACAAGAGGTCCGTTCCCGTGACCGTGACCTCTCCGGTGACATCCTGAGATTTACCGTCGGCCACCATCGAGATGAGCGTCGCAGCCTCGCCCATCGTGCGCATGTGATCAATCAGGTCGCGCCCTGCTTCCGTCAAGGTAAGACCACGGACGCTGCGTTCTACCAACGTGACGCCAAGTGCCTCCTCCAACGCACCGATCTGCCGCCCTATCGTCGGCTGCGTTGTCTTCAGCACGCGCGCCGCACCGCTGAACGAGCCTTCCTCCGCTGTCGCGAGGAAGGCGCGTACCTGGTTCCAATCGAAGGAAACGGCCTGCCAGTTCATTCATGAGCGTATAGCAGGTGGACGAATTTAAGCAATCGACCTTTTATGAGCGCATGGATGATACCGGATGCGAAACGAGATCGGCCCGGTCTCTGCAATCGAAAGCGACACAATGCATTCCGCAGTTTCTTACGACTGGCGCATCCGCGCCGCTTCAAACCTGAAGTGCAACGCGCAAAGGAAACCGACATGACTGCCCAAGCCTTCTGGGACCGGCATGCGCCCAAGTACGCCAAGAAACCTATTGCCGATGTCACCGCCTACGAAGAAAAGCTGGAATGCGTCACTGCGCTTCTTCGATCGACCGATCGCGTTCTTGAAATCGGCTGCGGCACAGGCGGCACAGCCAGGAAGATCGCGCCTGTCGTCGCTCATGTGACCGCAACCGACCTCTCTGCCGAGATGATCCGGATCGCCCGGTCACGATCAGGTGGCGATGCCGCGGGAACACCAGAATTTCTTCAGGCGGAGGCGGCGCAACACATTCCTGGCCAACCGTTCGAGGTCGCTTGCGCGTTCAGCCTGCTTCACCTGGTGGATGACATGCCGACCGTGCTGGATTCAGTATTCCACCAAATGAAACCCGGCGGTCACTTCATATCAAAGACGGTTTGTCTGAAGGACGCGCCGCGCTGGATGCGAGCCATGGTTCGTTTGCTCATGGCCCTGCGGATCGCGCCTAATGTGATCATCTTGAGTCGCGCTGAATTGACCCGGCACCTGATCCGGGCCGGGTTCGAAATCGAGCAGACGCGGTACTTCGGAAAGAACCGACTGAGCCCCTTTATCGTCGCCCGCAAGCCCGCCTGAGGCAGACCGACACCTTATTCTGAGAGACTGAAGCATGTACTTTATCAGCCGTCGCGAATGGGCGTTCCTTGCCCTCGTGTTCCTCTACTCTTTCATTCCGGCAGTCGTCGGGCTGGTCCGGATTCCGGAACTTTTCGGCGCTCCGGCGATCATACCGCCGAACCCGCGTGCGGTGATCGATCCCCTCCCGATAACATTGCATATCCTCGGCAGTTCAGTTTTCTGCCTTGTGGGGGCTGTGCAGTTTCTGCCGAGCCTGAGGCGCTACCGCCCCGCCTTGCACAGGAACCTCGGGCGGATCGTGGCGGCCGCGGGATGCGTCAGCGCGCTTACCGGGCTATGGATGACCGTAGCTTACGTATTTCCCGACGCCCTGCAGGGACCATTGCTTTATGGGGCGAGGGTCACGCTTAGCCTCGCGATGATCGCCCTCATCGCATGGGCCGTCGTCGCGATCCGGTCGCGAAACGTCGCTGCGCACCGCGCTGCGATGCAGCGCGCTTATGCCATCGGCCAAGGGGCCTCAACGCAGACCGCGCTCTTTCTGGTCACGATGGGCCTCTTCGACACTGAGCCGTCGGGGTTTTCGCGAGACCTCCTGATGGTTGGGGCGTGGGCCATCAACCTTGCGATTGCGGAACTCCTGATCCCCCGCGCCTTTGCAACGCGCACATCCGGTGCCGTGATCTGAACCCAATCGTGCTCCCGGCCTGACACCGGCAAACTCCAGAAACACAGAAAGAAGGCACCAAAATGAGACGGCTCGATCCCCATATTCTTCTGTCGGCCCTGTGGCTGTTCATACTGCTCAACATCATCTTTCGCGACATTCACCAGTTTGTTCTCGCGTCCCATATCGAGATGCTGCTGACAGGCCATTATAACGGCATCGAGATCACCGAAGGGCTGATGCTTCTCGGCGGTTTCCTCGTCCAGGTGCCGATTGCGATGGTGCTCTTTTCGCTCCTGCTAACCCGCAGGATCGGTCGCCCTGTCACCTTCCTTGCAGTGATCGTCACGACGGGTACACTCCTTTCCTCGGCCCCCACCGACATGGATGACACCTTCCACCTCGCTATCGAGATCGTGGCTCTAATGGCAATTCTCTGGACTGCATGGACGTGGCCCGAGCACGAACACACCGCGCCGCAATCCGACGCAAGTTCTTCGTAAAAAACGTGTGCGCACCGCGGACACTATGAATGAGTAATAGGACTAAAGAGATGTTGGCAGAAACGCCTTTAGACGATGCGGTCGATCTTTATGACAAACTCGCACCTCGCTATGACAAACTTCATCATCGCTGGCTGCGTCATGCAGGCGGCGAGGCGCAGGCCGCCCTGGAAGGCCTTGTGCGTGCACTTGCGTCGCCGAATTCGAGTTTTTTGGATGCTGGCTGCGGCACCGGCAATCTGGCACGTGCATTGATTGCCGAGGGTATGCCCCCGAATTTGATGACCCTTCTCGACCCGTCCGCGTCGATGCTTGCACGCTGCGCCGACATTCCCGTGCCAAAGATACAAGGACGGTTGGAGTCCCTGCCGTTTGAGGATGGCACCTTCGATCTTGTGACGTGTGCTTGGGCTTTGGAAACCGTCCCCGATCCCTATCTGGCTTTGACTGAGCTTTGCAGGGTTGTTCGAGCCGGCGGCGCGCTTTGTCTCGCGTTTTGCGCGGACGAGCCTGCCCGTGGTCTTGCCGGAAGCCTCATGCGCCAGGCGCTTTTGTTTCGCGGGACCGGCCGATTTATGTCCCGCTCCCGATTGATGCAGGCAATCGAGCGTTTCGAAAATTTTGAAGTGCGGGCAATTCCGAGCCATGGTCCGGCCTCGACCTTACTTGCAAGGCGGTCTGGCGCAGCAACCCAGGTGTCTTTGTAGCCGGGCTTAAAGTTGAAAATGACGCCCACAGAATTACGGAGATCAAGCATGATCGGATATGTTACCCTCGGAACCAACAACTTCGAGGCCGCGCTGAAATTCTACGACGCCTTGTTTTCGAGTGTGGGCGCAAACCGCCTTTGGAAACACGGCGATATGGCCGCATGGGGCCGCTCAAGGGCCGAGCCTGCGTTATGCCTTGTTTGTCCGTTCAATGGGGAACCGGCAAGTGTTGGAAACGGGGTGATGGTCGCTTTGAAAATGACCAACAGAAAAGCCGTCGATACGCTTCACGCCAAGTGCCTCGAACTTGGCGGAACAGATGAGGGCCCCCCCGGTCCGCGCGGAGATCATGGTTTCTACGGAGGGTATTTCCGGGATCTGGATGGCAACAAACTGAATGCCTATGTCGCAGCGTGACAGCAGGCATAGAGTTGGCTGTTGAAATATCGCGTTCAGAGGACAATGAGCGACGAGCACATCGAAAGACGCCGCAATGAGATCTGAAATAAAATTCGTCCGATTGTCGGAAATCGACCCAGCCGAAATCTTGGCGCACATGTCCGACCCTCGTGTGGCCGAGCATATGCCGCTTCTGAAATTTACTTGGAATGCCGAGACAGTGGCGCGGTTTGTCGCCAAAAAGGAAGAGTGTTGGCGCCGTGATGGACTTGGGCATTGGGCATTTTTGTCCGATGACCGATATGTCGGCTGGGGTGGATTTCAAAAAGAAGGAGTCGAGTGGGATTTCGGACTGGTCTTGCGGCCCGACACGTTTGGCCTCGGGCCGCGCATCTCGCGAAAGGCGATCGACTTTGCAATTTCCGATGAACGCATCCCGTATGTGACCTTCCTTTTACCACCGTCACGCACGAACCTGCGGGCACTCGACAGACTTGGTGCTTGGCGGGTTGGCGAAGTCGATTATGACGGCGCGACCTTCCTCAAATTTCAACTTGCGACAGAGTGACAGCATTGTCCGATTTCTGGTACATCGCCAGCTCCAGAGTGTGTTGTAACTCGCGGCCCAAACAGGACATTCGATGCTCGAGTCATGCTACGATGCAGCTTCTTCATACCAGGGGGTTGTTGAGCTGGGGGAGAACAACGCTTTGCCCGAAGTCTGTATTCCGTCGATATCCAGGTCATCAGTTTTCGACGAGATGGAGCCCCGGGTGCGCAAGCTTTGTACAGCCAATTGCCCAACTTGATTGTTGCCTGGCGTTCTATTTCTCAGCCTTGATCTGGTTTCGCAGCCAACACTCCTCGCCGAACCATCTCGACTAGGTACAACTCATCCCAATTGACGTTCCCCAAACTGACTTCGGGGCCGTATTCGCGCACAAGCCAACGAAGCACGTCGGTTCTGTAAGCTTTTGTATTTCCGGAAATAGTCTCTTTTGGCAACTCAATCATAAGTCTGTCTGTATCTACAACCTGAGAAAGCTCTCTAAGGACGTCGCCACGCTGCTCTCCACAAAAGATCTCCTTGTCTTCCAAGATCACCAATGAAGCGCCTGCTTCGAAGCACTGAACAACATCGGTGATGATTTCCGCGCTTGTCATCTTTCTATCGTGCAGCCCAACCTCTCCAATGACTTCAAGATTAGTACGCTTTGCTGCCAGCGATAGAGCGTCGTACTTTGAGCCGATGTTGGAATCGCTTCGGATGTTCGACACTTCAACACCCGCAAAACCAAGCTGCTCACAGTCTTCTAGAAACGCCTCAAAGCGCCCAGTGTTTACGGCGACCTCGGCAAACAAACCTCCTGGAAACGTGGTAACACCGTGGGAGTTGTACAGCGCGATCTTTGATTTCAAAGCCTCTTGCGGGAGAATTCCAGCAAGGTTTCCAGCAAATTTGGCCTGATCGATGATCCCGCTGTGAGACGCCATCAGGTCTTCTTGTAAAGACACTGGAAGCCCATAGTCGATCAGCATAGTTTTCCCGGTTGTGCGGGGTTTGGTGCTGCGTTGCGGAAGTGTGATTGATTCAAAGGTATGAGCGTTCACGTCATTAGCTCCATGTTTGGGCACATTGGGCCCATTTCGATGTGTTTGCAGTTATTCGGAAAGCTCTGCGTCAGGCTGGCGGCTAGTTGACACCCCAATCGTTTCGCGGCGGAGGTCGGCTGCGGATTTTGCATTTTGCAATGCGCGCTCGAGCTTTCCAAAGATGCAGTGAAGCATCTCTTGTTCGTCTTTATCCAAGGCGTTGGCCAGTTCGGCTTGCCGGGCTTGTCGAACGGCCTCGATTTCCCGGCTCAAAACATGACCTTCGGGCGTCAGTTCAACACGTACAAGCCGCTTGTCTCCCGGATCATCCTTTTTTACCAAGATTCCGTGTTCCACCAGGAATGCAACCGCTCGACTGGTCGAGCCTTTGTCCATTTTTGTATTGGTGGAGAGTTCGGACCCGGTCAGTCCAGAGGCCCGGGAAAGGGCCCAAATGACCCGAATCTCGGGTACGGCCAACCCAAAAAGCTCTCCATAGATCTCCGAACTCAGGCGGGACCACATGCCGGAAATGAGCTTCAGATTCCGGCTAATGTGAGTCTGCGAGATTGAGCTCTCCACTTCCTGCAAGGTGTCTTTCTGAAACCTTTTTCTGGAGTTTTTCATTTTGTTCACAACGTCTTGCGGATCATCCTGCATCATCTGCCCCTAGGTATCTCAAAAATATTCTTGCACTGTTTGACTGAGCATGTCAACGTTGTTTGCAGAACGTTGTGTTGCCAACGTTCCCATGGCAACGGTAAGTGCTGGTTATTCTAACCGTAAATGCCTGTTGTCCTTGAGATGGAGGAACTCAGATGAAAATGCCAATGAAGCTATTCGCTTTGGCTGCCGGCCTATTCGCCGCAAGTGTTGCAGCTCAACCGGTCGTTGCCGAATACCCCGATAGCCCGATTACAATCGTGGTGGGATCTCGTGCCGGAGGCGGGATGGACACCATGACCCGGGCAATTGCTCAAAAGATGGAAGAAAGCCTGGGGACATCCATCATTGTTGAAAATCGCGGTGGCGGCGGTGGAACAGTTGCTGCGAAGTTCGTCCAAAACAAGCCAGCGGACGGTTATGTTATTGGCTTCGGCAGCACCGTTGCCTTCACCCTTGCGCCTCTATTGGGCAAGGTCGATTACACACACGAGGATTTCAAGACACCGGGCATGATCAATGAGGCCGGCCTTATCCTGCTTGCGCGAGCCGACAGCAATTACGGCGACTTCAAAGGTTTGGTCGAAAAGGCGAAGAGCGACGGTTTCATTCGCTACGGCACTCTTTCTCCGGTGGACCTTTTGGTCATGAAGGCAATTGCCAAAAAAGAAGGCTTCGAGCTGGATCGCATCGCAGCCAAGGGCGGTGCAGAAACCCGTGCAGCATTGATCGCAGGTGATGCTGACATGGTTGCCAGCGGAGCTTCCGGTCTGCGTCTTGTCGCAAAAGATAAAAACATCGTTGCTCTAGCGACCTTCACTCCTAACCGACTGGCAGCAGCACCGGATTTACCGACGCTGGCCGACTTTGGGTACGAATTCGATGTCTCTTCAAGCTACATGTTCTTTGTTCCCGCAGAAACACCAGACGCGGTCGTCAAGAAAATCGATGTATCGGTTCAAGAGGCTCTGGCTCAGGACGACATCAAAGCTCTCATAGAAAAATTGGGGCACGAATACTTGCCACGAAATACTGAAGCCTCCAACGCTCGACTGCTTGAGACCCTGGAAGCCATGAAGGCTCTGGCGTCAGGTCAGTAATGTCATCGGGAAAGGGCGAAAAATGTCACGCTTGAAGTCTCAGGATACTGTCGGAGGCCTAATCGCCATAGCTTTTGGCGCACTTATGTGGACTTGGTTGATACCTGGTTTTGTGGATGAAGATACGGATCTGCAATTGCCGGTATCAACGATGCCGAAATTCGTTGCACTGGCCCTGATCGGTCTTGGGGCATTGCAGGTGTTTAATGGGTTGAAGCAAGCATCCCAGACGAAGCCAGACGCATCGCCCTTTCCCATGGATGAAGCACTGGTTGTGAGTGGACTACTCTTGGCCATTGCAGTGGCAGTTTATGCGATGCAATTTGCCCCGTTTCTGGTTGTCGCACCGCTGCTAACCGCCGTTTTTGTGCGAGTTTATGCCAAGACGTCCCTTTGGGTGCTTGCCGCAGTATCGATCATTGGCCCCGGCGTGATCTTTGTAATCGTCCGCTACGTTTTCGAACGAACTTTGCCCTGAGGACAGTAGAATGGATACCATTCTGGAAGCCGCCAGAAGCGCGTTTGAATTCTGGAATCTTGTTGCCATCTGGGTTGGCGTAATGGTGGGGATAACCATCGGTGCCATCCCGGGGCTGAATACCCCTATGGCCATGGCGATTGCCATCCCTCTTACCCTGACCATGGAACCACTTGCTGCAATTGGCATGTTGGTCGGAGTCATGAAGGGGGGCGGCTTTGGTGGTGCCATAGCGGCCACATTGTTGAATACTCCCGGAGAGCCTTCTGCGGCAGCAACCGCATTGGATGCGCATCCCTTGGCCAAAGAGCAAGGGAAACCGCGGAAGGCTCTCAAAATGGCATTGTTCTCATCGGTAACGGGCGACACTCTGTCTGACATCGTCCTAATCACTTCGGCAGTGCCATTGGCAATTTTGGCATCTCAAATGGGACGAGTAGAGCAGACTGCTGTCTTGTTGTTTGCCTTCACCATGGTCGCCGGAATCGCCGGCTCGTCTCTCGTACGAGGCTTGATTGCCACCATGCTTGGTATGCTTGTTGCGCAAGTTGGCGAAATCGAGGGGAGCATTGCTGAACGGTTCACGTTTGGTGTTCTGGAACTGAGTGATGGCGTACCGCTTGTCGCCGCAGCTCTGGGATTGCTGGCCGTGCCCGAAGTTCTTATCCAGCTTCAGAAAGGTCGAGCCGAGGGCTCCACAGCAGCCGTGATTTCCGAAATGGGGACAAAGGAAGATAGGCGTCTTTCCTTTGGCGAGTTTTGGAGCGCCAGGTATTCTGTCGCGCGTGGAGCTGTCATCGGAACTGGCATCGGCGCGCTCCCAGGGCTTGGAAGCTCGGTCGCAGCTTTCATCAGCTATGGCCTCGCCAAGCGTTTCTCCAAGACGCCCGAGCAGTTCGGCAAGGGATCCCTTGAGGGTATTGGAGCAGTCGAATCTGCGAACTCGGCCGTGAACGGTGCCAATCTCATCCCATTGTTGACGTTTGGCATTCCCGGCAATGTCACTTCCGCCTTACTGATTGGCGCGTTCGTCATTCACGGGGTGGAACCAGGCCCAGGCGTTTTTGACAATGACGCGTTGCTGATCTTTGGACTGTTCGTTTCGATGTTGATCGCCAACTTCCTGACGTTTTTAAGCGGTCAAGTTGGTCTCAGATTCTTCACCACCGTTCTGTCCACACCCGGCGTAATTGTCTTTCCGACAGTTGGTATTCTGTGCTTCACCGGCGTCTACATCTCGGCTGGTATTGGGTTGCTGGGTGTCGGGATAATGGTCGGTTTTGCGGCTCTTGGCTATCTGATGCGGCGCTTCGACTATTCAACCATCGCCTTCATTATCGGATTGGTGCTGGGTGACACATTCGAACGAAATCTGCGTGGCGCTGTTACCATTCTTCACCGAGACCCGATTGGAGGATTGGCAGAGCACCCATTCGCGGTCGTAATGATGCTGGTGACATTGGTGTTTCTCTACTTTCTCTACAGGCAAAAGCGAGTGCTCATGAAAGAAATGAAATCGCTGAACAAGACGTGATGTAAAGCTGCGCGATCCGTTTCGGATGGATCGTGGCAACCACTCAAACAAACCTGACGCAGAAGGAAATTTCAGAACGGCGGCAATGTTGCCCGCCGCTCCTCTGACTGTGTTCTGAAACAACTAAAGAAAGGTGACCCACAATGAACCTTGGGGATATTGTCAAACGCTCGGCGCGATACTGGCCCGAACGACTGGCCGTCGTAGACGGAGACCGACGCATTACGTATCGAGAGTTCGAAGAACGGACCAACCGGTTGGCCTCAAGCCTTGCTGATTTGGGGCTTAAGGAAGGCGACCATGTTGCCGTGCAAGGGCCGAATGCGCTTGAGCTGCTCGAGGCAGAAGTGGCCTTGTACAAAACGGGCATGGTGAAGGTGCCAATCAATGCCCGGCTGTCCATTGATGAGACAGTCCATGTGATCAACGATGGCCAACCGAAGGCGATTATTTGTGGTCCACAACATGCCAAAGCACTGACCGCCCGGCGTTCGGAAATGCCAACTTTGGAAACCGTAGTGGCGTTCTGGGCCGACACGGGTGACGTGAGCTATAACTTTTTGATCGATAAGGGATCGGCGGAATGGGAAAACGCAAATCCTGACGACTCGGCCACGGCAGTTTTGCACTACACATCCGGTAGTTCCGGGGTGCTCAAGGCGGCCATGCAGACCTACGGCGGTCGCCGAGCCTTGGTGCGCAAAAGCGCCATGCTGCCTTCGGCCCGCATTGAGAGCCATGACGTTTTGGCGCATGTCGGGCCGATCACGCATGCGAGCGGCATGCAAATGATGGGTCTGCTACGCGTCGGTGCCTGCAATCTGATGAAGAATGGCTTCGACGTAGATGACCTGCTTCAGACGGTCCAGGATGAAAAGGTCACACGCCTGATCCTGGTGCCCACGATGGTCAATCGCATTGTGAACCATCCCGGCGTTGAAAAATATGACCTGAGTTCGCTGCGCAACGTATCTTATGGCGCGGCTCCGATGGCTCCGGCATTGGTTGAAAAAGCCTTTGGATTGTTCGGTCCGATTCTATCCCAGGGCTATGGCGCTGGCGAAGTTTGCAGCGCTGTCACTGTTTTGACCGAGGAAGACCACATCAAAGCGATGGCCGGGGACAAAAAGCGGCTCGCCAGTTGTGGCCGTTGCTATTTCGATACCGAAGTTCGGGTCGTAAACGACGACTTTGATGACGTGGCTCCAGGTGAAACCGGGGAAATCGTAGTAAAGGGGCCTGACGTTATGGCCGGATACTACAACGCCCCCGAACTGACCGCAGAGGTCATGAAAGAAGGTTACTATCTGACGGGTGATCTCGCGACCGTCGACGAAGAGGGTTTCATTTTCATTGTCGACCGCAAAAAGGAAATGATCATTTCGGGTGGTTTCAACGTCTACCCCAACGAGGTTGAAAAGGCGCTTTACCAGCACGAAGGGATTTTTGAAGCAGCCGTTGTTGGCGTACCAGACGAAGAATGGGGCGAAGCAGTCAAAGCGGTAGTAGTGGCCAAGCCTGGGCACGAGCTGACACCCGAGCAAGTCATGTCCTTTTGTGCGGACAAGCTGCCCGGCTTCAAACGCCCAAGAAGCGTGGATTTCGTCACTGAACTTCCCAAAAACCCCAATGGCAAAGTCGTGCGCCGACAGGTTCGCGAAGCCTACTGGCAAAACACTCAGAGAAAGGTGAACTAATGAAAGTGCCTTCTGATTTCCGAGGATCCGAGCGTGCCGCAGAGGTGCTTGACGGACTTCTGACGTTTCTGGACGACGTCATCATTCCCATGGAGCAGGAAGCTGGCCTCAAGTGGGGTGAAAAGCCGGAAAGAAGCCTTCTTGAAAAGGTTTGGAAAACCTCCACTGAGGCTGGCCACTACTCAATGCTGCTACCCAAGGAGTTGGGTGGGGCTGGCCTGTCCACACGAGATTTTTGTGCTGTAAAATGCGAAGCATATTCGCATGGCTCGCAACTTGTTGCTCATGTCTTGGGTGAATTGACTGGTCCACCTCGCGTGGGCCACTTGTTCAAAGTTGCGACAGACGATCAGGTCGAAAGGTTCCTGTCGAAAGTTAGCAGCGCAGAAAAGAACGTTTGCTTTGCTCTTACCGAGCAAGGGGCAGGATCGGATGCAACCTCGATCAAAACCAAGGCCGTACGAGATGGCGATGAATATGTCATTAACGGGCATAAGCGGTTTATTTCCGGCGGGCCTTACGCAAACTTCACGATCCTTCTGGCCGTAACGGACCCTGAAGCGGGAGCACGTGGCATCTCAGCATTCTTTGTCGATCTCGACGGCCCGGGCTGTACGGTCAAAACCGACTACGAGGTTCTGACCGGTCAACAGTCACATGCAGATTTGATTTTCAAAGATGCACGCGTTCCCGCCGCCAACCTGATCGGTGAAGAAGGAGCCGGGTTCAAACTGGCAATGGGACGGATTACGGTCAATCGGCTGTTGCACTGCGCAACAATGCTTGGCCAAGCTAAACTGGTGACCAAGCTGTCCATCCAGAGGGCCCAAACACGACAGCAGTTTGGCAAGCCTATTGGTATGTTTCAAGCGATTCAGCACATGATTGCGGATATGTCGACCGACCTTTTTGCGGCCCACAGCATGATGTTGGACGCAGCCGCCCAACATGATGCCGGGCACGATATCCGCAAGGAAGCATCCATGGCCAAAGTGTTCTGTTCCGAGAAGGCATTCGAGATCGCCGACCGTGCCGTCCAAGTCCATGGAGGCGTCGGCCTGCTCAAGGGAGGAGCACCGGAGTACATTTTCCGAACCCTCAGAATGTACCGGATTGTCACAGGAACAAGTGAAATCCAGCGAAGCACGATTGCAAAGGAACTTTTGCTGCCCAAAGGAATGAAGGTGCCGAAATGAGCTTTCCCCAACCACTTGCCGGACTGAGCGTCCTGGATTTTTCGATGCTTCTGCCTGGGCCGTTTTGTACATCAATGCTGGCCCAATATGGTGCCGAGGTGATCAAAGTTGAGCGACCCGAAGGCGACCCGGTGCGCAAGCGAAGCGTCTTCTTGTTCGACCAGCTAAACGCTGGAAAAAAGTCCATCGTCCTCGACATGAAGTCGCCTGGCTTTGCCGATACAGTTCTCGAACTCGCAAAAGATGCAGACGCCGTGGTCGAAGGCTTTCGTCCTGGTGTCATGGATCGGGCGGGCGTCGGATACGACCAGCTAAAAAGCGTTAACCCGGCGCTCGTCTATTGCTCGATTTCTGGGTTTGGGCAAGATGGCCCATATCGGGACCGGGCTGCACATGATCTGAACTTTTTGGCCGTTGGTGGATACTTTTCAGTTCCCTCGCAGTTGGACGGTCGGATTTCTCGCCCAAATGTACGGCTCGCTGACACCTTGGCTTCAGTTAACGCCGCATACGCCACGTCGATGGCAATGCTAGAAGCGCAAAAAACCGGTAAAGGATGCCACATCGATGCCAACATTTTCGATGGGATCGCAAACTGGTCACTGATGCTGCTTCTTGCTGGTGGCGGGATGATGCCAGAGAAAACGGCACAGTTTGGGCACGTTATGGCGGACAGCGAAATGTACGAAACCAGCGACGGACGATTCATCACAATCGGAACACTGGAAGATAAGTTCTGGGTCAACTTGGTCGAAGCCATTTCACCCCAAGGGCATCCTCTTCGCAGTGAGGTCTTTCAAACCAGACGCGGTCGCGACAAAGACAAACACGCTTTGCAAAGCCTTTTGGCTGAACAATTCAAGCAGAACAGTTTGAAGCAATGGGAAGAGATCCTTCGGGACGTAGATACGGCCTGGGGCACTGTCTATCAGGGGTTGGAACTACTTCGTGACCCCCATCTTGTCGAACGCGAGTTGGTACAAGAAAGAAATGGGTTCAAGTATCCTGCTTTTCCTGTTTCGTTCTCGCAGGACCGAGGCTCTGTATTGTCTCCAGCCCCAAAGTTGGGCGAAAACACGGGTGAGTTGCTTGATGGATTGCAAGTTGCTTCCCAGGAGACCTCAAAGCTGTAGGCTTCGAGCGTCTTTGTGATGGGGCAGTGGGTCGAGAACTGCGACGACCCGCTGCACACTCCATGCATTTTCCGGGTTTACTGATAGCTAAGAGTGGTTGGGCGGTTAAGCGCCCAAGTGCTGTTTGGCACGGTGTGGTTTCATGGGAAACCAAGCGATGGTTATCTACCACCGCTGGTTTCAACTTGCGCCCGCAGCGAATGTCTGTTTCCCGCCCTTGGCACCGGAATCTTCCATTTATCCCGGGTATTCCGATGGGTTTCCGCGTGGCGCTGTGTTTTTAATAATGTGTTATTTTCAGCGCTATAGACGCTTTAAAGATGTACTTTTCAAAGA
This sequence comes from Ruegeria sp. BJ6, assembly GCF_056537885.1. NCBI lineage: Bacteria > Pseudomonadati > Pseudomonadota > Alphaproteobacteria > Rhodobacterales > Roseobacteraceae > Ruegeria > Ruegeria sp. BJ6. The sequence goes on from NZ_JBQFSG010000017.1 coordinate 14,319, forward strand.
GATCCTCTTGCCTTTTCTTTGAAATTATATGATCTAGGGCGTCATGAACACTGGAAGATCGCAAAATCTGAAGAAAGTTCTCGACTCGGTGCCTGCGGGATATCTCGTCGATGCCAACTGGCTCACCGCCCATGGCATAGCCTACGAAACCTTTCGCGACTATGTAAAACGGGGCTGGCTCGAACGCGTTCACCGCGGCGTTTTCCGCCGACCTGTTCCCAATCCGCCCGCATCAAACACCGTTGACTGGAAGGCCTGCCTGATCTCGATGCAACATATCATGGGCTATGATATTCATGTCGGCGGAAAAACCGCTCTCTCACAACAGGGCTACGACCACTACCTGCGTTTGGGCAACAACGCCCCCGTCTGGATCTATGGCTACAAAATACCCAACTGGCTCATTAAGCTGCCACTCAACGCACCTATCGAAACGCGCAATACGTCACTGTTCGCTGACCAGGCACTTGGCGTTACAAATGACGACATAAAATCTGAAAACTCCCTCCCGTGGGACTGGCAACTGCGCATGTCGGTCCCCGAACGGGCGGTCATGGAAGCCATGGACGAATTGCCGGGCCATGAGAGTTTTCACAACCTCGACATGGTGTTCGAGGGTTTGACGACGTTACGACCAAAGATGCTCTCGGCACTTTTGCTGAGCTGCAGGAAAATAAAGGTCAGGCGCCTCTTCTTCGTTTTTGCGGATCGCCACAATCACCCCTGGCGCAAACGACTTGATGCTGACGCCTTCAACCTCGGGACGGGGGATCGAGCATTGGTCAAAGGTGGCCGGATACATCCGCGATATCGCATCATGGTACCCGAAGAGTTCGTCACGACAGGGGCAGAAAATGGCGCGTAGGAATTATGAATCCCAGGTCGCCCTTCTCGTGCGTGTATTGCCTTACGTCGCGAAGGAAGAGATATTCGCGCTCAAGGGCGGGACAGCAATCAACCTCTTCTATCGCGATCTACCGCGACTCTCGGTTGATATCGACCTGACATATCTGCCGATCAAAGAGCGTGAACAGAGCCTCGCCGAGATCAACGAAGCCATGGATCGTATCGCTAAGTCGATCGAAAAGGGTATCAGCGGGGCGAAGGCTCAAAGAATAAAAGGAGGTGGGGGCGGCGCCACCCGCGTGCTTGCGCGTCTGGAAGGTGCAGAAGTCAAAATCGAGACCTCGCCTGTCACACGCGGCGTTGTTCATGACCCCGAAACCCGGGCGGTCTCCGACGCCGTAGCAGACGCGTTTGGCTATGCAGAAATGCAGATCGTCTCATTCGAAGATTTGTTCGGCGGTAAGCTCCACGCAGCCGTGGATCGCCAGCATCCACGCGATCTTTATGATGTAAAGCTGCTCTACGAACACGAAGGACTGACGGATGATCTGTTCCGGACTTTCCTGATCTACATCGCCTGTTCGGCACGTCCGGCACACGAATTGCTGAATCCCAACCTGATCGCCCTAGATCAACCTTATGTGCGTGAGTTCGAGGGCATGACTAAGTCAGCCGTCGGCCTGGATGACCTACTGACGACGCGCAACCAACTGATTGCGGATATCCAATCTCGCTTCGACAAACCCACCAGACAATTCTTGCTCAGTCTGCAGGATGGCGCGCCGGATTTCGCCGCAATAGATCGACCGCAAGCCGCCAATCTTCCCGCCGTGCGTTGGAAGCTTCTCAATCTGGAGCGCCTGATCCGGGACAACCCGAAAAAGCACGTCGAGCAAAGGGAAGAACTCGAGAAACTCCTAGGTCGCCTCTTCGACTGATTGAAATTCAGAGTCCGACCAATTGAAAGCGCGGGGACATTTCCGCGCCGCTTATTGTCACTGCGTATAATGCCGAGAAATTCGAACATCCCATTACGATTCAGGGGGCTCATTCTTCTCCGTTATGGGAGCCACCTGTCATCAGGTCAAGAATCGTCAATCGTTAGGTAAGCCGTAAGGAAGTCAAATTGGGTTGGCTTCAGCGAATTTCCGAATGTACGCGAGAAATGCACGGTCGGGATCTTTGGGTGGTTCCATTCCTGCAGACCAGTCACGCCATTGGCCCTCAATGTAGTAGATGTCATACCCCGGATGGCGCAGACGAGCAGTTTCGTAGGTTTCGGTCTTTAAGGCGTCACCTCTTTTTTCTAGCCAGGCCGGACGCGGCTTGATGCTTGGAGCAACAGGCACTTGAACGTTTTCTTCCTGTTTTTGTGCTTTTGCCTTACGTCCAACGGACGAAAATTTTAGAGCACGTTCCGCAGCCCCCTGCCCTTCTCCGTCCTTTTTCCACCAGCGCAATTCGACGTGAGTCACACGGCGCCCGGTCTTTATTGGATCGATCGCCACCATGTAATCCGACAGCGCATTGACTTCAGCAATTGCAGGTTCGATCGCGCGTAGCTTCAGGTTGCTCCAGTTGGTTAGCTTACCCTTTGGTACACCTAGAATGCCGCGCAGATCATCGACGGAAAAATTCTCGGATGAGCGCCAGCGCAAATTGCCGCGCTTCTGTACGATCTCATACAACGTCAGCGCATATTTCGAACTCAGTGCGAACATGATCTCGCGCTGTAAACGGGCAAAAACTGTCGAATTGGAAATAATTTTGCGCAACCGCGCTGGGATCTCGTATTCAATTAGCCCGTCGCTTCGCACTGTTTCCACGTTGCCACCCAACAACTGGACCCGCTCGACCGCAGGTTCGCCATCCCATACAACTTCCACTTTCACAATGGCGGACATCAATCGCTCAATAGACTCCCCTACCCTGTCGTTCGAATTATGTGACCCACGCAGCATGGATTTCTGAATAACATGGCTGACAGGCTTGTCGATCGCATCCCAAGCGTTTTCCAAAAGCTGATTGTAGATCCGCCGATCGTTAAGCGTCAGCGGTGTTACCTCAATCACGTCAACAAGCTCACCAGGCTTGACCAGGCTTTCAGAATTTGGCCGTGCGTCCAAAGTGCGGTATGGTTTTTTTGACATGTACTGCCCAACACCTAATTATTACTTTTGTATGGCGTATGATGTAAGCATAGACATCACTGTTGTCTCGGTCCAGCACCCAATCTGTAATTTTTCGAATCAGCATCGAGTCTCGCGTGATTCGAAGGAAGTCTCACAAACCCCAATAAAACAAGGGTTTTTCGAATCACCTCACCCGTCCCCAAAAGTAGGATTTAGGCCCATCCCGAAATGTAAGCTTTAACCATCCGAAACGTAAGGCAAAGCACCCCAATCTGTAAGGATTTGCGCCCGATATGTAAGGGAAACATACCACAAAGCATTGATTTCAAAGCAATAACACTCGTATGAACAATTGAATCCAAGAATCTTGAACAAGATTGTTTTTTATATTTGGTTTTTTGGGGGATTGGTACCAGGCAACATCGTCAGACATCAACTTCACCCGTATTAGATGTTCTGAGTTAGAATGTTGTTACTAATGACCTTCGGTTACCCCCAATTTCCGCTCCTGTGGCCTTTGCCTTCGAATTTCCCATTTTTTACGTGATCTGCCTCAAAAACCACACTTGAGCCGATTCACCATTCCGGGCATGATTCACGAAAGGCAGATTTCTACAGGACAAAACCTATGACCACCTCCCCCTTGCCCCCTGTTGGGCTGGAAGAGATTGAGCAACTATCTGATCGTGCAAGTACCGTGATGGAGCGATTGCGCGATCGAGTATTCTCCCCTGACACTGAGAAAACGCTAAACCTAAATTTTAATGTTCGCTCCGCTGCCGAGATGGTAGGTCGATCAGAGAAGTTAATCCGTGATGCTGAAGCGGACGGCCGCTTGCCTGAGCCGGAAAAAGACCCAGTCACTGGAAGAAGGACCGGGTACTCACTGTCTGACATAAACCGGATGCGGGAAGTGTTCGGTACACTACCTCATCGTGCAACAGATGATCCAACACTGGTTTTGTCAGTTCAGTCATTCAAAGGTGGCGTTGGAAAGTCGACGGTAACGACCCATCTTGCCCAGTTCCTCGCGCTTAAAGGCTATAGAGTTTGCGTTATCGATTGCGACAGCCAAGCTTCAACGACTTCGATCTTTGGCCTGAATCCTGACATTGACGTGGATGAGACTGAAGATACGCTTTACCCATTCTTTCAGCATGGTGGGCCGCAGACGCTTCATTATGCTTTACGCGCTACGTATTGGCCTGGCATTGCGCTCATCCCTGCAAACCTCGGTCTCTATGACGCTGAGTATGAATTCGCAGCTCGGATGGCCAGGGATCAAGTTTTTGTGTTGGACCGTTTGCGAGATGGGATCAGCACCATAGCCGATCAATTCGACGTAATCCTTCTAGACCCGCCGCCTGCGCTGGGAATGATTTCTCTTTCAGTGCTTCGAGCAGCAAACGCGATGGTGATCCCTGCCCCGCCGAATAATATCGACTTTGGATCTACTGCCCATTTTTTGAAGATGATGGGCGCAACGTTGAATGAACTAGCTCAACATGGCGGAGCTCGTGATTATTCATTCGTCAAGATTCTGGCCACCAAAATGAACGACAACAAATCTGCGCATGCAGCCATCAAACGAATGATGGACGCGGTTTTTCCCCAAGACATGTTGGCCAGTGTTCTGAAAGACAGCGCCGAGATTGATAACGCCACAGCGAACTTGGGCACGGTGTACGAGATTACAGGACCAGCAGCTCGTACAGAAACCCACAAACGCTGTCGGGCATATCTGGACGCGGTGGGACGCGAGGTTGAAGTTTTGATGCGCAAAACCTGGCCCAGTCACCATGCTGCATTGCGCAAGGAGGGAGTGTTATGAGCAAGAAACATGACGCAATTTTCGATGACGTACTAAGCGGTCTCGATAGCGGCCCTGCCCCCAAAGCCGAACGCGCTGGCGCTCGCTTTCTAAACCGCTCTAACAGGGTTGCGGAACGGATGTCGGGGGATATCGAGGAGAAGTCCCTGAGGTGGGTTGATCCCGGAGAATGCCGTATGTGGGAGCGACATAACCGGGCGTATGACCTACTATCAGAGGACAACTGTCGAGATTTGATTGACGGAATCCGCAGTCAGGGTCGGCAAGAGTTTCCAGCTATCGTGCGCAAGACAAGCGATCCAAATCAGCCGTATGAAGTGATTTGCGGTGCACGGCGGCATTTTGCAATCAACTGGCTACGCGCAAATAACTATCCACAGTTTCGCTACTTGGTGGATGTTCGAGAGTTGACCGATGAAGAAGCTTTTCGATTGGGCGATATCGAGAACCGCGACAGAGAAGATATCTCCGACTATGAGCGTGCTCGTGACTATGCAGACGCTGTGACTCGTTACTACGGTGGTAAGCAAAAGGCGATGGCCGTACGGCTAGAGGTCAGTGAGGCTTGGCTTTCACGTTATCTGCAACTGGCCAAGTTGCCGAACGAGATCGTTGAGGCATTCCCTTCGATCCGAGAGATCAAAGAACTGCACGCCCGTACGCTAAAACCGTTTCTGGGTCGGCCCGAGGATCGTGAGAAACTGTTAGAAACTGCGAGGCAGATGGCAACGGATGGGGTCAGCCGTGACGGCGTGCAGGTCATGAATATCTTCAAGGCAGCGTTGAAACCTCCTGCTTCGACAAAAGCAGATTCAGTGACTCTTCAATCGTCACCCGAAAAGCCTGCGATGACATACAAGCGCAAAGGCAAAAAGATCGTGTTAGAGTTTCCGACCGACGTACGCAAAGATGAACTGCAAGAGGTCTTTTTGATCTTCTTGGACAGGCATTTTGACACAGATCGAGACTGATCTACTGAAGCGAAACTGGAAATTGCCAATTGGCAATTTCCCTGCAATGTCGGTCTTTCGAAAAAATTGCCAATTGGCAATTTTGGTAATCCCCTCACTCAGAGGTCGTTTTAACCACTCGAACTGGCTGCATATCTGCCGGCGCAACCGAAACATTTACCTCAGCCATTGAAGAGGCTTTCATCCGCGACAAGTCCAATAGCTGAAGATTGGAATTTGATCTGCGTAACTTGAATGGAATCCAGATGAGCGATCACGCTTCAGAAACGAATCCAACTAATGCGCAATCGAATTCTTGCCAGCGAATATTCGGGTTCGGAGCTGTGGGCAGGGAGTAGGGCGGCCTTATGGTGCGAGTTGGTTTTTTGGCGAACGGTTACCCCAACAGGTCCGCCGCCGGGTTTTCGGTGATATCGACGTCGTCATAGTACTTTTGTGCCTGGGCCATGGAGCGGTGCAGCGAGAGGCGCATGGCAGCCTGAATTGGGGCGCCGTCCAGTGCAGCTTGGGTTAGGAACCCAGAACGCAGACCGTGCGGCGAGGCGAAGTCTTCAGGCAGGCCCGCCAGTTTCACGCGGTGTTTGACGATCTGGTAGATCGCATCAGCGGAAAGGCGACGTTTCAGCACCCGATCGGCCTTGGAGATTGGGCGGAACAATGGGCCATCCTCGATCCCGCCAACCTCGATCCAATGGACCAGCGCCTGGGCTGCGCGGCCTTTCAGCACCAGCCGCGGCGTTTCACCTTTGGTTGTCGTCTTGGTCTCCAGCAGCGAAATCCAAACCAGACTCTTCTCGTCGAATTCCTTCAACGAGACGTCTTCAAACATCAACCCGGTGATCTCCGAGCGCCGTCTACCACCAGAAGCCCAACCCAGCATCAAGATGGCGCGGTCGCGGCAATCCCGCCGGGACCCTCGACAAGTGGACAGCAACTGCTCGAGCACATCGCGAGTAATCGGGTGTTGCGATTTTGGGGCAGGGGGCCGGGCGGCGGCGCGGCGGGCCTTGGCACGGGCCTGCTTCACCTGCGGCGCACCGAAAGGGCTGGTCAGGTTCTTCATTCGATGAAAGGCAAGCCAGGAGGCGATGCGCCGGTCCAGCGTCGAAGGGGCAGGGCAGGCGAGGGACTTGCGCAGCCCCTGAGCAATCAGCGCTTCTGCGGCTTCGCGCGCCACATCCGTTTCTGGTGCGTCATTCAGATCGCGGGCGTGATCGAGAATGAAGGCGAGGGCGGTGGCCTCAGATTCCGGCCAGTCCAGCGTCGCTGCGAACCGCGCGGACTTCCAGGCGGTGACATAAAGCAGATCCCGTTCATATGCCCGTAGCGTGTTTTCCGGTGTGCCGCGTACATAAAGATCAGTGAGCGCCTCCTGATCGGTTTGAGACAGGGCAGGGGAGGCGGCCGGGAGATATGGGGCAGGGGGCTTCATGTACCCATTCTGCGTCAATTTGGATCAGATTTCAAATAACATGATAAGCGGTACTTATCGAGAGTAATAGGTATTTGATATTGTGTTTAGGGTAACGTGCAAAAATTATGAATATTGCGCGTAAGGCGGGGATGGAGGTTGCAACAGCATAAAAAACAGATGTATAGCTGACTCCGTTGTCCAATAGACTGAAGGGCTCTGTTGGGTTCTGTTGCAAAGTTTCTTGCTGAGTGCAGGTACCGCGCTGCCCCTGCGGGTTAAGCAGCCAATTCCGCAAATTGACGGAACGGACAGATTCCAGGCGTGAATTGGTCTTTACGGATCATGTGCGACACTTCGATCCCTGCAAGAGTTGCGGATGCAGATGCAAAGGACTTGAAGCCGAGCATCGGGCGTGTTCGTCTTTTGATGAAACGATGGTCTTGTTCTACGATGTTGTTCAGATATTTCTGCCTGACCATCTCTATCGGGATGGGGCAACCAAAGCCTCTGAGCATTTTGTTGATCGCCTTGATGCCAGCTGTGTTCGCCCCGCTTTTGTCGATAACGATCTTTCGCGGTAGGCCGTTGACCTCAAGCATTCGGGCAAAGAACTTTGTTGCGGCTGGCTTGTTTCGCCGCTCGGACAGCATGAAATCCAGGGTTTTGCCGTGTTTATCGACAGCGCGATAGAGATAGACCCACGTGCCTTTCACTTTGATGTACGTTTCATCCATTCTCCAAGAGCGGTCGCTCGGACCCTTACGACGACGCGCTGCTTCAGCGATTGCGCCTGCATACCGTGACACCCAACGGTTCAGCGTAGTGTGATCCACCGCAACGCCTCGCTCATGCATGATTTCTTCCAGATCACGATATGACACGCCATACCGAACATAGAAGAAGACCGCGAACAGGATGACGTCCCTAGGATATTGTGCGCCTTTGAAAGAGATCATGAGCCAGCTTTCGACCATAAATTAGAGCGAGCTATTCGCTCGCTACATCCATGACCGCCAATGGTCAAAACTTTGCAACAGAACCGGCCGGATGTCATTGGCACGCCTTCGGCCGATCCGTTGTCCAGCGAGAGCGACGCCGTGCAGCACGGCTTCGCCATGGTCAATGATCAGTATCAGCTGGAACGCGCGGGTCTCGCACCCAAGAACCCGTTCCCGGGCAATCCGATCATCGTCGGGGACAGAGTGATTTTTGCGGCCTACGACGCGAACTGGTAACCCGAAAACCCAATGAGGGTGCCGAAACGGTGAGAATGCTTATCACACAGTTTTGGCACCCTTCCCTTCGTTTTCAGGGGATCCACAAGCGCTTTTTGATACCGCAAGGTATCTTTTACGCATCTCGGCAGTATCTGGACAAGCTGGCTCGTAAGGCACTTTCGGAGGTTCTCGACTGAGGATATGTCAGGGAACGCTCCGAAGCGCTGCGGGCTGAGTTGGAAAGGCGGTGGTTAGACTGCCTCGAGCACTGCCTCGGATTCCTCTTCCGACGGAGTTTGGATCGCGTCCTCGGGCCAGTCGATGACGGAATAGGCATACCCGGGCCATAACGCTTCCGCCTTTTGAAGAGCATATTCTTCATCCGTGAACACAACGGCCAGCGTCGGACGACCTCCGCCAGACAGGTTTGAGAGCTTGACGGGGGTTGCCGCCAACCCGTGATCCCGCGCGACTTCCCGCAGTGTCGTCAGGACCATTTTGTCTTTGACATTTTTTCTGAAATTTTCGCCTGACGTTTTTGCTTTGAATTCATGGGGCGCGTCCTCGACGAGACCTGGTCTGGATATCCGAAGTCCTTGCAAGGACCCGCTTTTGCTGCTTAGCACTGCGCGTTTCAGCTTTTCGTAGTGGCGTGACGTTCCACGCCACAGCTCCTCAAAGTCGACAAGGTGATCCACCGGCAAGTCCAGCAATGGAATATTGCAGATATTCATGACCCGCTTGGCACCGGGCCTATAGTTGGAAATCAGACGCAGGCGCGCGATCGCCTGGCTGGACTGCGCCTCCCGCATCTGTTGCAGCAGGGCATCTCCCCGAGGATCAGGATGGACTTGCACCTCTCCTGGTCCAGATTTCTCATGAGCCGATCGGAACTGATACGGTCGATACCCTCGGACAAGCCTGCTGTCCCTCGCAAATTCAAGCGGGACATCGCTGTCCCCAAACACCGCCCGAAGATCATTGTTCATGGAAGCGACATCCGACTGCAGGCGGCCAATGAGAATGATTGTGCCAAATTTTGCATAATCATTGACACCCAACATCCTTGGCCCAAACCATCGAGCTACCGCGCCATGGAGTCTCGGGAGCGCCTTAGCCTCTTCGTCGAACTCGATATCGGCGTCGTCAAAAAGCGCCTTCAGCACTTTTTTGGTGGCGACCACAAGGGTTTCAAGACCCCGCTCAGATGTCACCGAGACCTCGCGGCTGATAATTTCTGCCAGCTTGCCCCGCAGTTCTGTTGCTCCGGGCTTTGTTGTCAAAGCATGTGTGGACATTGTCAGATCGCTGATCTGCACAATCTCCGCCTGCGGTAAAGCGTGCAGCGAGATCAAATCCACACCGGGATGGAACTTCCTGACGATGGTTTCGTCCAGATCGGCGTCAAGGAAGAGAACCGGTGCGTCATCAGGTAGTTCCCTGAGAAGATGTGCATTCAGAAGAAGAGTTCGTTTGCCGCCCTGTTTCTCTTCTGAAATGCTCAGGCGCTCCGTCGTCTCCCTCTCGGATGTGTCCGCCAACAACTCGAATATGCGCGCCACCGTCTGAGCGGCGCCAGCATCAGTTTCACTTGCCTGTTGGAGTTGTCGTTCGATTTCCTTTTCATCCGTGGTGGGGTTGATCGAGAGCGAATGCGCTGTGTTGCTTGCGTGACTGGCAAGGATGTCGAGATGCTCTTTGGTGATGTTCTGATCTCGCAGCGCGGTATGAATGGGCTCTGCGTCTTCTAGGGCATGCCGGACTGTTCGCCGCACAGTCTTATTGGATTTCTCATGCTCACCAGGAATGTCCTTAGGGCCCGGCGACGACCATGTTTCAAGAGGAAGTGTCACCGTCTGGATCATGCTGGGCCAGAATTTCTCGTCGATGATACGCAGAGCAACCGGCCCGGGCACGATAGGCGGTAAAGTCAGGTAAGCGTGAGCCAGAAAAATGATGCTATGCTTATTTGTGTCCCATTGATCAAAATAGGGGCAGTTTGTGGCACAAGGCGCGGCGATGGTTTCCCCTTCTTCTTCAACCCGGCACAGGGCTTTTGTGATGGATGGGACGCGGCCCGTGATCTTCCTGACCAGTTCCTTGCGCTCACACATGGGCTGACCGGTTTTCGGATTATCGGCTTCGCGCCCGCGCAGAACGAAGCTGGGTATCCCGCTCCCCAGTTTCGCGAAGTCTTCTGCGGCACGATCGGCGAGATCCAGCGTCGGGACATAAAACAGAATATGCCCTTTGGTCAGGATGGATCGACCGTATTTCCTAAGCATCTCAAGCGTTCTACTGGTTTTGCCCAGCCCGGCGGACACCTTCAGCCCAAGAGCAATTTTGCTGCCATCTGCCTTCTCCGGTTCATCTACGACTTTTCGTAGAAAATCGGAAATTTCGCCCTCAAGCTCTTCGCGAGCCCTCTTGGCGTTACGCCAGTCAATGTCCTGCATGGGTGGTCTTCTGCTTTATGTCTTCAGGCCCGCCGCCTGTCGGTACGGCTACGCGCTCGCGTAATAATCATGAGGCGAGAATTGAAGGCACAATTCAGGCTAAATGATGTTTTCTTGCCATTTCTCGATCACGCGCGTCCACTGCGAGCCTTCATTCGCATCGCAACTGTTTGCAGCGGCCATTGAGCCTATGCGCCCTGCCCCTTTTCATCGGCAATGAGAATTGATCCCGAGCAAATATGAATCGGAGATTTTCAGAAACTTCTTTCAATACGCTGATTTTATTCAATTAAAATCTTCGAAACGCGTTTCCGTGTTTTGGCAAACGAACCGATGTCCTGCGCACACAAGGCAAGGACATCAACCATGACATCGAAAACACCCCGTTCCACGGCCCGCATCCTCGACCAGTTCTACACCGACCCCGCGATCGCAGCGGACTGTGTATTGTTCGCCAAAGAGCATCTCGAGCACTTGGCCCTGGAACTGGTGATCGAGCCCTCCGCCGGCAGCGGCGCATTTTCCAACCTGCTCAACGGGTCCCACATCGCGCTGGATATCGACCCCAAAGACGCTGGTGTCGAGAAGGCCGATTTTTTGACCTGGCAGCCGCCCGCAGAGACCGGGACCTGCCTGGTGATCGGTAATCCGCCATTCGGCAAAGCAAGTCGGACAGCCGTGAAGTTCTTCAATCACGCGGCAGAATTTGCCGATGCCATCGCCTTTATCGTGCCTTTGAGTTTCCGTAAGCAGAGCATTCAGACGCGGCTCGATCCGTGCTTTCACCTTACGGCCAGCCGCCCCCTGCCCCGGAAGTCCTTCCTGTTCGAAGGCAAGCCCTATGCGGTGCCATGCGAGTTTCAGATCTGGGAACGCAGGGAGACACCCCGCAGAATTGAAGAAGCCGGCACCACGCACCCGGATTTCGAGTTCTGCGCGCGGGAAGAGGCGAATTTCGCCATCCAGCGCATCGGCGCCAATGCAGGCCGCATCAAGGACGTCGCCGATGCCGGCAGCGCCAACTCGCATTACTTCATCCGGGCGAACCGGTCCGCGGTTCATCTGCGCGCCCTGTTCGAACAGATCGATTTCGACCAGGTTCGTCTGGACACCGCCGCCGTACCGTCGATCGCAAAATCTGAGCTTGTTGCGCTCTACATGGATCAGATGCCGATTGTTCCAGCCCTGGTCCCTGGTGAGATCCGGCTACCTGAGTTTCTGGCCCGTCGGAGGGAAGGTCAAAAGAAGAGTGTACCGGATCTCAGCATAGTCGCCGAAAAGGCGCCCATGGCCTTCGTGTCAAACCGCGTCGGATAACACGTATCGCGTTGTGATGTGGGGCGATCCAAAGTAGTCAGCTCGCGGCTTGCCCCGCAAAACTAGGCGCCTCTTTGTCGCGGCCATCCCTGGATCTATGCCTACCCTTGGCTGAGACTTCGAAAAGCCTGGATGCAAGCAAGTCAACCTTTCATGATCTTTTCATAGATCGGGGGGGCAGTGGCACCCTCTGTACCAATGAGGAGGACACGGGACTTCACTGTAAGTGCTAGGCATGAAGAACAGTCCCCAGAAAATCACCCGTTTCCAATGCATCCAGAATATGGCGCCGCACTGCCGCAACCTGTGGAGCGGCCAAACGTTCAGGGCGGCAAAGCAAAGTCAGGGGAACCGGTTCGATAGACCAGTCAGGAAGCAGGCGCACGACGTTGCCAGCGTGTTCAGCCTGTTGCGCCAGCAATGTGGGCAGCATGGCAACTGCGTGCCCCTCTGAAACTACCGCATAAGCAAGTTCCATCGTGTTGACCCGCAACCCAATGGGCGGCGTGACAACTTCTTGTCGGCCGTCGTCGTTCTTGAACACCCATTTGCAGGGTTCCTGAGTTCGTAAGACACATGGAAGCGGCAATAAGTCGGCAGGCCGGGCAACGTCTTGCACCTGTTCCAATAGGGCCGGGCTGGCGTAAGGCGCCCGCCGGGCTGGCGGTAAGGTCGCCGAGATGAACCGCCCTTTGTCGGCGGAACCAGTCCTGAACGCCAAGTCGATGTCCTCTGCCGCAAAATCCGACCTGTAGTCGTCTGCATGAAGCTCAAGTTCGACATCCGGATAGCGGGACTGAAGTCCAGCCAGGAGGGGAACAAACAGTGTGCCAAGCAAGCTATTGGGACCCGAGACCGAAACTCGACCAGCAATCTTCCCGCTTCTTGCGAAGCCAAGCTCTGCCTCGGCCTCAAGCGCCGCGTCAACCGGACCGGTACAGATCTCGAATATCCTGCGCCCGGCCGTGGTCGGGGACACCGCCCGACCTGACCGGTCCAGCAATACAAGCCCCAATTCAGCTTCGAACAACGCAAGCTTCTGGCTGATCGCCGATTTCGTGGTGTTCAGCTCTACTGCTGCGGCACTCATTGACCCGGCGCGCACAGTGGCCACCAGGGCCTTGGCGCAGGAATAGAATCTATCGTTCATAAACACGAACGATAGTTAACAAAAGGATCATTTTCCAGAACGAAGGAGGTCCCTAAATTCTGTCCCAGCGAACAGGCCAGGAGATGAACAATGCAGACAGAGATGGTCTACCACCCCGCCGCAACCCGTGAGTTCAAGGACTTCGGCTTCATGCAGGCGCATTTGTCGTTCAAGCCGCATCTGGAAGCAGGGCGGCGCAGGTTCGGCCCGCTGATTACAATCGACGACGGGACACTGGCCCCAGACGCCCAGGGTTTTGGCCTGCATCCGCATCAGGATGTCGAGGTCGTTACCTTCATGGTAGACGGAGAGGTATCGCATATCGATCCGGTGGTGCCCGTTCACAACGGCACTGTAAAAGCGAAGGGCCTTCAGGTGATCACCGCTGGCACCGGCATCCTCCACAACGAATTGAACAACTCGCGGACGATGCCGATGCGGGCGCTGCAAATCTGGCTTGAGCCGCGGGCCAAAGGGTTGGCGCCGGCCTATTCACGCAAGGAGCTGAAAACCGCGGACCACACCAATCGGTTCCAGCTGGTGCTGTCTGCCGACGGTGCCGAAGGCTCGCTTGTTGTGCAGCAGGAAGTGCGTCTCAGTTACGGCAAATTCGACCGCCACGGCGTGCTGAGTTTCAGCCCGTCCAGCCCCGAACGCAGCCTCTACATTTTTTTGATCGAAGGCGAGGCAACTGTTGCTGATCTCCCCCTTGGCAAAGGAGATGGGCTGGGACTGCTCCGCTCCGGAAACCTGGAGATTACGGTCTCAGCTAAAGCCGAAATCCTGATCTTCGATCTGCCCACTTCCGAAATCTCTTAACCAGGAAAGGACATCAATATGACCTCCACAAAAGTGACCCCCGACAACGCAGCCATCATTCTGATAGACCATCAGGTCGGCACAATGAACTGGGCAAAATCCGTTGACCGCGAACTAATAGAAGCCAACACCCGCGCCCTGGCGCGGACGGCGACCACGCTTGGCATGCCGCTGGTGCTGACTTCCAGTATGGAAGACAACATGCAGGGCCCGCTGATGCCCGCGCTGGAAGAGATCGCGCCGGATGCCTTCGCCGCGCGGATCAGGCGCCCCGGCGTGGTCAACTGCTGGGACGACAGCGCCTTTGCAGATGCCTGCCGTAACACCGGACGCAAGCATTTCATCATGGCAGGCATCACAACCGACGTGTGCCTCGCCCCACCTGCAATCAGCGCCGCCGAAGAAGGCTTTGCCGTGACCGCTGTCGTCGACGCTTCTGGCTCCCCCACCGCGCTGACAGATGAGATGGCGTTCCGGAAAATGGAGCGCGGCGGTGTCGAGCTCACCACAACCAGCGCGCTGCTTGCAGAGCTCGCTGTCAATTGGGCGAGCGAGCCCGGGCAGAAGATCATGCAGATCCTCGGCGAGGAAATCCTGAGCCGCGGATGACCTCTCTGCATCGTTTCAAGCAATGCAATTGCGGCCGCCTCATGCATGGGGTGGTCGCAAAAGCATAAGAAACTCCCAGAAGCCGTTTTGACCGACATGTTAGCAGATGGGCAAACAGCGCCAAATCATTGACTTTTTATGCTCTGTATTTATCCATTTACGACCTGTTCTCGGCCAGCTTCATTCTTTTCTTTGCCATCGAATGTCCGTCACGGATGTTCAGCCCCATCAGGGATAGATTTAGTGCGCCTGCAACTAGTTCCACAGCCTGAACCGCGTAGAAAGTGCTATCAAATGCGCCCGCACTGGCCTTCGCTTCCAGAAAAAATGCCGCTGGCACAAGAACCAGCAAGCCGTTCGCCGCAATGAATGGCATGCGTCGCTTTTTTGCAAGAGCAGGGGTGTCCTTTCTTCGACCCCCCATGTTCATCCCTGACGCACCTGCCACTGCCATGGCGGGTATAAGGATGATCATGCCATATAAGATCGCTCCCTTGACTGCTGCGATGGTCGCGTGTGTGCCAAAAAGCTCAGACAATACAGTGGATGTCCAGAATGACAGGATTGTCAGAAAGGCTATCACACCGGCAAATGCGTGAATCTTCGGTTTCATCTTACGTTCCCCTGCTATCCATCATTCGACACAGTGGTTGGCGACTGCCAACTTCTTGAAAAGGTGCGGGCGCGCGATCGCGCTCTCCGGGTAGTTTGAGATCCTCCTCTGAAACTCAGGATGTAAAAATGCATCACGAAAGCTCTTTACGTCCTGCCAGATCGCGTAGTTCACGAAAGATGCACTACCGGCGATGCCTCTATGAAGTTGCGTGGATATGTAGCCAGGTTGTGTTTTCATGAAGTCGGCATCGTGCGACCACGCTTGGAGCAATGCCTCTTCGTCTGCTTCATCAATGGTGAAATGATTGAGCAGAACAACTGGGCCTTCCTCCGCCTTCATTTGATCTGCGAGTGACACAGTTGCATCGAGTTCTTCGATCCGTGGCATTGAAAATTCCTTCCGATGTGATTCTCTTTACATAGCTTGCTATATAATATTGAATAGCATGCTATGTAAATACTATGCTGGGCGCATGACGTTTGAAAAATCCAGATCCGCCGGGTTCGTCGTGAACCACATGGCACGCTTGTTTGCGAAAGGCCTTCAGGAGCGGATTGTGCCTCTGGGTATAGCTATCGGCCAGTTCCCAGTGCTTCTGGAACTGTGGGAAAAGGACGGGGTGAGCCAACGGGAATTGCTTGAAAGGCTTGACCTTGAACAAGCCACCTTGGCGAACACGCTCACACGAATGGAGCGTGACGGCTTGATACGTAGAACCAAGAATCCATCGGACGGCAGATCTCAGCAAATCTGGCTGACTGAAAATGCGCAATCAATCCGGGAGCTGGCGTACCAAGCAGCGCATCAACAAAACGCTGCGGCACTGGCCGGTCTAACAAAGCTCGAGAAGGAGCAATTTTTAGAACTCTCTGGTAGAATAATCGATGCCATGCGGGAGTAGTATCGAAGCCCAGAAGCTGGCAATACCCAGCCCTCCACTCACTTCCCGACAGGTTCTGTTCTTGATAGGCTGGACCGATAACGATTGCGATTTTGCTGCGGGAATCAAAGAGATGCCGATCATTCAATACTGCTGGCGTTGTGACATGGAAATCCCCATGCTGACGGACGCAGAATGGGCCAACCTGCAAAACCTGATCGCGGGCGAAACTAATTCGCTCTCCAAACGGCACACCAGGCTTCTCGTCGAATACAGGAAACTTACCGGGTACCCGGTATCAAACCCAAACGCTGTCTATCACCATTTAGCGAGCCAGAACGGCCCGCCTTGCCATTCATGCAAGAAGCCACTTCGGACACCCCAAGCCTCTTTTTGCACCGCGTTCGGGGCGCAAAGACCAAACCTGAAAAAAGAGAGACAGCCTTCTCTGGATTCAGCCCAATCTGATGAAACCGCACTACAAGGCGGATCATGACTACAAACGTCAAGGGCCGACCGAAACTGGTAGTTTGCCACTACGCTTCCCTAACCAGAAAATGATCTCGCCTGCCAGTTTGTGGCAGACGAGATCCTTTCCTTCACGAACTCCCGACACGAGCCGAGGACCGGTCGATACGGCTCTTTAGAACATCTCTCTATGGATCTGCTCAGTTTTCTGGCGATCGAACACTTTCTGCCGGCGATCCCAATAGGATGTGAAATACACCATCAGTAGATCGAGTTCGATCTTCCGCGCGCTCAGATGCTCCAGGTCGGTGCGCCCCTCCTCGTCCAGTTTGGCTCGGACGCGAGCTCGGGCATCGAGGATAATCTCACCAAAGCCGGGCAGGACGTTGGTGTCATCCCCATTCAGGCAGTCGCCGTTTTTGAGACGGGCGCATAGCTCCGGCCAGAGTCGGCGCATGGCGCCGGTGGTTTCGATCGCCGCGTTCTCCCAGGCTTCCGCGAATATGCGCCCCTGGCGCAGGGTATCGTAGATCAGGTCCTCGATGGGTTCGAGTTTTGACATATTGGTCTCCCAAAACAGACCGCGCAGGGCCGCGCGGCCTTTCAAGATGGTCAGCAACTGGGATTGCTGACCGGAGCGCTTTCACGCGGCAATGCGGAGAGTTTCCTCACCGGGAGAGCTGTCGATAAGGCCGAGCGCCCGCAGACAGTCTGACAGCGCGTCAGCAAGACGGCACAGTTCATGTACTTCCTCGGTTGCGGGATCGAGCTCGGCAAAACACGCCGCCTCGAGGCTGTCGGCCTCATGCACGTTCCGCAGCATGAAAAGATCGTGCAGGGCATGCAGATCAATTTGCATGGACCGCGTCAGGCCCTCCGTGTCGGGCAGGTCATCTTGCAGGCGCTGAACACGTCTCAGGGAAGGTTGCCCACCCAACAGAAGGGCCGCGTTTTGCAACTCTTCGTTTTCGAGGAGAAAGAATGCCTGTAGTGCCGACAGGCCGCTGGAAGAAAGATCAAACATGGCCTTTCCTTTCATTGCCAGGACGGCATGCCCCGGCTTCAAGAGCGCGGCCTTTCCTTGTCTGCTCCTATCCGTGTCAGATGGCTGGTTGCAGGGTCGGTGGCCTCACCAAAACGGTCACAGACCCTGAAACAGACCAGCCTGACATGCATCTTCAGCATTGAAATTTCTACGGCAGAGATCCCCTGCTCATTGCCCGCCGTCTTGGTGCGCTTAAGGAGCGAGAACGCAGCTGGCAAAACTTAGCTTTCTAAACTCAGATCGCATCAGGTTACAAAATCTCGGCAGTCGCAAGTTTCCGTTTGTACCGTCCCGTACCAAATCGGTGCTTGTTCATCTCACGCTGGAACCCGGTTTCGAAGCAGGGCTTTGAGACAGCGCATAGACCGCGCAAGAGTGATTATTTACTGCTTTGCGGAACGGGGTTGGCACCCCGCATGAGGCGCCAGCGACAGCCTATCGCAGACCGCGATCAAACCAGATCCGGGCATTGGGCGGCCAATTCGCGGGTGCGAGACACGGCCTGCACAACCTCATGGGCTGACATCAGACCGCGGGGCACTTCCTTCGCCCGGTCCTGCGTCAAAAGCTTGAATCGCTCCTGCGCATGTCGATCGAGATCACGGGTATATGTCGCAACCTCATTTCGGATGTTTAGAGAGCGTTTGGTCCGGGAGCCGCGTTGATCGGAAATGATCCCCACCTCTGGCCTGCGGCCATTGGAAAACAACACTGTTCCGGTCGGAAGCGTTCGAAACTGTTTGCTCAGGCGTTTTCTTCGGGCGTCACGCTCCAGGAGATCGGCTCCCAATTTTTTGGCGCGCTTGAGATCATGTGCCACGACATACAACAACGCGGCGAAACTTCCCTGAACGTCTTCGCTGAGATCGAAAACCTCCGGCATAACCTCACGCAACAGACCTTGATGCTCGGGCGGCAGGTCGTTCAGCGAAACTCGCGGAACATGGTTCCAGGGGATCAGGGCAATGGTTTGATCCAGCACCATCGGAAGGAGTCGCGCCACGCTTTGAGCGCGGTCAACGTAGTAAGATACGTCCTTCCCGCTCATCCTTTCCACCATTTCGGTGCGCCAGGACCCGCTGCACGAAGGCTCGTACTGCACAAACTCGACGCAACCGTCAGGTGTTTCGAGTGACACAAACACGGAATGCAATGCATCGTTGCTCTCTACGACACGGCTTATGAACTCCAAACCCTCCAGTTTGGCGAACTGTTCCTTCGCCTGGTTGACCCGCACTTCTCCCGGGGTCAAATCTATCGGTTGACGGAGCAGGTTTCTTCCTGCCCTCAGTTCAAAATTTCCTATACCCATGATGTTCTCCTGTTCTGATCCAGTGGTGTGGCTTCTCGGCCTGGCAGGCTCGTTCCTGCCGGCGAGGTCAGAACATTGTGTCAACTGTTTTCAAACAAAGCGGTGTTGAACATTTTATTGAACGCAACAAACAAGCGCCCACACAGATCAAACCAGATCCGGAAACCGCGCCACCAATTCCCGGTTTCGCGCCACCGCCCGCATGACCTCATGGGCCGACATCAGGGTTCGCGGCACCTCATTGGCCCGCTCCGGTGTCAGCAGCTTGAACCGGTCCTGCATATACCGATTCAGATCGTAGTATTGCTCGCCGAGCTGACTGCGCACCAACAGCGACCGCTCGGTGCGCTTGCCTTTTCGCGCGGAGACAATCCCGATCCGGACACTCCACTCGCCGGCGATCAGGACGGCCCCGACTGGCAGGGCCTCAAACAGTGCGTCGATCCGCCGGGTGCGCTCCTCCGTTTCCCGCGCGCGCTTCAGGTCGCGCGCAAGGACATGAAGCAAGTCCCCGAATGCATCCCGGACCTTCGCGCTCGCCTGATTGGCGCCTGGGAGATAATCCCGGATCAAGGCCTGGTGCGCCTCGGGGAGATCGACCACTGCAACCGACGGGACGTGATCCCACGGAACGAGTTCCAAAACGTCATCCAGAGCCGGCAGCACCCAGTTCCCGAATTTCCGTGTATTCTCCACGAGGTTCCCCCGGTTCTCGCTTGACTGGTGTGCGTAAACCCAGGTCGACCACCGGCCGCTTTGGGATTGAGGTCGACGTTTATACGCGACCTCGCCCAGAGACGATGCAAAGGATACCGCCACTTCGTGAACGGCGCCGTTGCTCGCAACCACCCGGCTTGAGAACTCGACGCCGGAGAGATTGGCAAGCCTCTCCTCGACCCGGTTCACCAGTTGCTCTCCCGGCGCCAGATCGATGCTCCGGCGCAGCAGGTTGCGACCGGCCCAGATTTGGTAGGTCTCCATGTTTCGTTCGATCTCCTGTGTTTGCCGGAGGGGAACGCCTCCGGGCATGGATGAATGGATCAATGTTGCTTGGCGATTGGATCAATGGGTCCGCGTAAAGCGGGTGGCCTCACGTGACGGTCCGTTTCCCGCGCGGGCGTCGTACCGGCCAGGCCCGGTATTTGTTGCCGCCCCTGCCCTTGTGGGAATGTTCCGATCCGCATGGATCAACCCCATGATCCACCCGGCCCTGATCGTTGGCCTCCCGCAGCTTCTTCGCCGCCTGCACCTGTTTGCCATTCGCGCGATAGGTTTCCGTGGTGGCAGTGGAGGCGTGGTTCAGAACCACGCTGGCCAGACGCGCCTTCTCCGGCACCTGCGAGACGATGAAACCGGCAACGATGTTGCGGATGACCTGCGGTGTGACACGTTTGCCAAAGAGCTTCTGGCATTGATCGCCCACAGTCTGACTCAGGTAACCGGGCGCGACCGGTTTCCCGCGACCGCCCACAAACAGCGCGGTTTCCCGCAGCGGCGCGACGGCGGCCCGATGATGCGTCACGTAGTCTGTGAGCTGCTTGCGGACCTCCGGGGTCAACACCCGCTCATCCCTCTTCTTGTCCTTGGTTTCCCGCGGCGAAAGAAAGAGACGCGTGAAGTCGGGATCAAAATTCTCTTTCAGATCCAGGGTCGCCAGCGACTCCCGCCGAATCGGCGAGTTCACCAGCAGGCTGATCGCAAGCCCGGTGCGTGCCAGTTTGTTAGCCGTTGTTTTGGCTCGATACCCGGTGGCCGCCCGGTGATGGCGCAGCGCAACCTCCGAACAGCTGATCGCGGCCTGGCGCAGCTCGGCCAGATCCACCAGCCGCGCGTCATTGCGCGAGGGCTGCAGCGCCATCTTCTTTTTCAGAATGCGCTGGACGGGATCGAGCCATGTCCAATCCCGGTCCCGGAACAGTGCCATTCCCAGCATCTTCAGGCGCTGAATCTCGCCGTGGATCGTCGCAAGCGACACATCACCCGCCCGAAACTCGGCTTGACGGGCATCCAGCCACCGCTGCACGGTGATCCGCGTGACCTCTTCCTCCAATCCCTCTGCGCGGCAGAAGTCGAAAAAAGCCCAGACAGATTGCAGGCGGGATCGCAGCGTATCCGCCGTCCAGGCCTCGACCAGCAACCCGTCACGCAAGCCCTCCGGACAGAAATGCAGCTTCGACTGCGCCGCCTCCCGCCAATTGGGCGGCAGGCGATGCCAATTACGGGTGATCTCACGCTTGAGCGCCGCGCGCTTGCTTTCCACCTCGACCCGGGTCTCCCGGACAAAGACGGGCGTGTCGGGAAAAACTGCCTGCAGCGCCTGCTTGGCGGCCGCAGCCATTTCCGGTCGCAGATGGCCCAGCCTGCGCTCGATCAGGGCCGGCGTGATCAGGTCGGGGGGCAGATCATCGCGATCCGCCTCCAGAAGCCAGCGACCGAGACCCTGCTCAAGGCGCGGCCTCTGATGCTTCGAAGCGGCTGAAAACCGGTCCTCGAATCTGGCCCGTATGTCCTCGGGCCAGTCGGAAGGTGCCATGGACAAACGGTGGTTTGGCATGTCTCAGCCCTCCATCTGTTGTTCGAGATCGATCCGGAAATCCACATGCGACATGATCCGCCGGGAATACTGGTCGAGCAGGTTGAGGTAGTTCTTCTGCGCCACGATCTTGCAGACCTGCGCATAGTAGCTTTGGGTCGTCTCGATCCGTTTGTGCCCAAGCACCTCCTGCACCAGACCCATGGCGCTGGGATCCATGTCGAGGATCACCTTGCCGGCGATGTGGCGCATCACCTGCAGATCCATGCGCAACTGGCAGTGTTTCCAGATGTGTTGCCGGAAACGCTGGGACAGTTTTACCTTTGTGATGTATCCTAAACCGCTCGGATATCCGCCATTCTCGCCTTTTTCCTTGCGCGCGCTGGCAGCGCCGGGAAAGAGATGCGGGTTTTCCGGATCGGCCTTGGCGTTCTCGACAAAGATCGGACGATAGACGTCAATGAATCTCTTCAGCATCTTCACCGTCTCCGGATCGATGGTGACATGGATCGACCGGAGGTTCTTCAACTCCGCCCCAGGCAGGATCAGAGTCCCCTCCCCTGCTCCGATCGGCAGGCTCAGGTGGCTTTCCTCACCAAAGGCGCGCAACCGCGCGATATTGGTCCGCCGCATCGGTGTGATCCGTTGCGCCAGTTGTGCGATCAAGGCGGAGCGCGCCAATGATGCCTGAGCGATGGTTGGGCGGTTCTTGCCCTGACGGGTCCATTTCTCAGCCTCGCGCCAGAGGACACCCGGTGCCTGGAACCAGCGTTTCAGCGCCGAGTTTTCATTGAATTGGCGCAGCATGGATTCGTGATGGCGGCCGATCTTGCGGTCTTCATAGACATAAGCGAGCGTGCCATCGGATTTGAGCTTGGTGCCGACGACACTTGGATCCAGCTTGAGCGTGAGCTGACGAACCGGCTCCAGCAGCTCGTCCGACAAATCGCAACTCTTGCCAACAGAATGCAGCGCCTGCATCAGCGAACATTCGTAGCGCCCCACTTTGTGGATTTCCCAGCTCTCGCCCCGGGCTTCGACCCGTGCGCGGCGTTTTCCGCGGATGGCCGCCACCGTGGCGAGAAGGCAGTCCTCGCGGAAGAGGTCTTCCAATGAACGCGGTTTCTGCCCCACCTTCGGGCTGGTCTGGGCCGCATGCCAGACGCGTTTCACCGCGTCGCGCAGGTTTTTCTGTGTGCCCTGTTCGCGCGCCAGCACCGTCTCAGACCCGGCGTTGGGAGCGACAAGATCGCCGAGACCAAGATCATCCTCTGCGTCAGCGATGAAGGAGGACCACGCCTCATCGCCCTGCGGCGCCACCGTGCGATCGGTCAGCGCGTCGAAGCGCGACCGGATCGGGTCGGGCAGCTCACTCCAGGCCACATCCGGCAGCCTGTTCTGAGGGCCGGTGTTTTCGAACCGCGCGGCGGACAGACCGTCCTGGGCGATCACCCTGTTCCAGATTTTTCCCGCCCGGCGCAGCTTTTCCTTATGGCTGGCCGATTTGGTGGCCAGCTCATAGACCATAAAGCCGGCGATGAATTCGGCCTGGACCTGGGCCGGCGCCAGCCCGTCTTTATCCGCTCGGACCGCAAAGCGGCGAAGGATGGCCCTCTCCGCAGAACAAGACATCGGAATTTTTGTCTCGAGCTTTTCCAGCATGTCCCGCCAAAGTTTCGGAAGCGTTTTGATATCCGCCGGCCCGCTCGACACCGCATTGGGATCCACAAGCCTCACCGCAGCGCGGATCAGGGCGATTTTGTTGCTGAGCGCTTTGGGAGTGTGGACGCCAAGGTCTTCCGGGGTCAAAGCCCGCAGCAGCGGTTCCACCACGACGGCCGTCGCCACGATGGTTTCCGGGGCCGTCGCCTGGGATTTAGCAAGGTCTTTCAGAGCGCCAACGCTGCGCCGGGTTTTGTCCGAGGCTCCACTGGCCTCAATCGCGTCGATGGCATCGGCCAGAGACGGCAGCCTGCCCTTGAGCCGCAGCACCAGATTGCGCCGGAACCCCTCCACCCAGGCCCGTTCGGCGCGCCTGGCATCGCTCAGGATCTGGGCATGCCTCTCACCGAGTTTGGCGCGCAGCTCCGATGTCGGATTCAAGGCCGCATCGAAGAACACATCGGCAGGCAGGTCCGGCCCGCCCGACATGGCGTCTCTCAGCGCCCGAACCGATATGATCGTGTTGATCCTCGTGGAGGAATTCATCGGGGTCAGGCGCAGCACCGAAATCACGTCGGCGGTGGTGCCTGTGGCTTGGGAAATGTCCAGCATGTTTCTTACCTTTCTTGTAGGGTGTTGGAGGGTGTTTTGAAAACGCGTTCAGCATCAGACGGGCTTTCAAAACACCCTCCGGACACACCTCCAAACCC
This sequence comes from Ruegeria sp. BJ6, assembly GCF_056537885.1. Lineage (NCBI taxonomy): Bacteria > Pseudomonadati > Pseudomonadota > Alphaproteobacteria > Rhodobacterales > Roseobacteraceae > Ruegeria > Ruegeria sp. BJ6. The sequence continues at coordinate 38,307 of NZ_JBQFSG010000017.1, forward strand.
CGTCAGGGGCAGTCATCCACCACCCACTCGCGCCCTGCCCCGTCCCGGGGCGACAAGGGCCGACACCGGGGAACACAGGGTGGTCTGCATTCCCACACAATGAAGACCGGCCTGTTTCCCCTTGGTTCGTAACACGCTGAATTACAACGACTTTATTCTGCGTCATGTTTTGCCATCCGAACGCAGTAATCGATCCAGATATCCTGCATTTCCCGGGCAATTCCCTGAAACCGCCACAGCTCCAACGCGGTGAGCTGCCAGCGGCCGTTCTTGCGGGTGCCCTGCAGTTTGCCGTCCGTCAGGTAGCGCTGCACCTGGCGTTCGGACTTGCGCAGAAAGTCGGCCGCCTCGCGGGCCGAGAAAGTTTCATCGGGGGATACGATCATTCGGGGTCTCCTGTTCCAAAACGTTGGAAGGGAGATGGTCCCGTGGGGCGGTTCGGAAAAAACTTCGTCAAAAAAATCGCGACAGCCCACGCCGTAACCCGAACTCCCACGCCGGCAGAGCGACATGAGACGTCACTACACTGTCCGGTTGGGCCCGGGTGAAATCCCTAAAACCCGCGGGTCAAACAATCGGTTTTTCCGTTTTGGCAAAGAACACCAAGTCGTTCGTACCGCGCCGCTCCAGGCCCGCACTACACCATTGAGAAAAGGAAAACCGACATGACCATGATGAACCCCACCAAACGGGTAGAATTGATCGAACAGACGGAGACAGGGCACTGTCTCCATTTCTATCCCGAGGACTCGCTGGAACGCCAGGCGGCGTCCAGATACTGGAATTGTGACTGGCGATCCATGTTGCGCGCGCTGTTTGCCGAATGGCCGATTGCCGGGACACCGATCCGGGGCGTCTCCTTTGTGTTTGCCGACAAGCCTTTCGAACTGAGCCGATTCCTGGTCGATGCCGTTGTGATTACGGAGGGCGCGGAATTTAGGCGCATTGACGTGACCAACCTGCCTGAGCCTTTTCGGGCAACGCTTGCGGTCTTTGAGGACTGCGTTCAAATGGCCTTGGTGGGGAAAGTCGGGAATGCTGTGGCCACGATGACCGAACATTATGGACACCAACTACATTCCGGCCAGGCCTATCTGACACTCGAGACGCTGACGGTCATGAATATTCACGGTGAAAACCTGTCCGGCATCGTCGAGCTCACCCCCACCCTGCCCTACGCGGTTACCACATTGCTGACCGGGACCGCGGAGGAGATTGCCGCCCGCAGCCCGGAATGTTGCGAACCGGGCGGCACGTTCTGGCTTGTGGACTGGGCTATCAGCAACAGGGAGGAATCCCGGGTGAGCCAAAAACATCTCAAAACGTCTTTTCGAAATCTGCGCAACGCGCCCAACGAGGGCCGCGCAAACCCAAAGACATTCCGAGAAGCCGCCCGAAAGTTCCGCCAGCAAGAGATGCTGGAAGCCGCGGGACCGGATCAGGCCCCGCAGACGAAGCCGGTTCAATCAGGCTGCGACCACCTTTCTCTGCCCTGTATCGCGACGCCCCAGGAAACCTGGACGGCGCCGCCCGATCTTCTTTACCTTGAATTGTGATTTCGGATGCAGGCCCTGCATCTCGGAGAGGCGATCCACGGGTGGCAGCTGAGCATACAATGCGGCCAGCCTGTGCGTGAGACCGGGAGACAGATGGCCGACCTTGGCGGTGCCCAGCAACCTGCGCTGTTTGAACCGGGGATCGCCAAGGTGCACCCGAACGCGGCGGTCCACCTGGAAACGGGTGGCCGCATGCAATCCGGCAGCCTGGCAATCGGTTTGAGAAAACACGGCCAGGGCAAGATCGGGATTGTTGTTCAGGCGCAAATTGGTTGTGCCATAGGCGACAACAACGTCACCCCGTTCAGTGTCTTCCGCGACAATGGCGCAGATGCGGGTCTTCGATCCGCCATCGGCATAGGGAAAGTCGAAGGCGACAAGGTCACCGACGGTGAATTGTTCGGGAGTAGTAAGAATGGGCAAGGCGGTCTCCATCGTTAACGTGAAGGTCACCCGAAAGCAGAAAAACCTCATTCGGCTCTTTGGGTCCGGGTGCCACGGCAAACACCCGGAAACACAGAGACCAATGAGGCAGACCATTGGATTATCGATTGGAGAGCACCGAAGGTGAATTCAGATGCTCCAGAAACCATCAATGGCAGGCTTGCTGTTCAAAGCATGCCGATGGAACGCACAGGTTCAGATCCCATCCGGCAGGATATCCTGTTCGATTTCGTCAATCTCGCCAGGATCCAGCTCATCCTCTGCAACCCGCAGGACATCCTCGTAATCGCCCCGCAAATTTGCATCCACCGTTTCCGCATCCGAGATCGCCAGCGTCATCGCAACGATCTGGACGGCCAGGTGACGCGTTGGATTGTCCGGCGCCACGCCCTCGCCGATACCCGTTCCCGTGGTCAACTCCCGGACGATATCCATCGCATCCTCCTCCTCAACGGAGCGGATGAAATGAAAGGGTCCGCGTGGTGTGTCCCAGAATTGCCGAACGTAAGTTTGAAACGCAACGAAGTCAGGATACTGCTGAATGGCGTTTCGGTCTCGAATACAGCACAGGAGATCTTCGAGAAACGCGCCGGGATCGCCAGCAGCCTCCGCAAGTTCAAACCCTACGGCAATGAGGTTTCTCGTCAACAGGTCCAGCTGAAACGGACCGGCGCACATCTCCTGCACGTAGTGTTCCTGCGCCTGGGCCAGCGCAAAAGAGATCACATCCGGGTTCAGAGTGGTGGTTGTTTTAGTCATGCATTTTCCTTTCAAACAGATCACGGCATTGCGCCTCGCGCGGGATATGGGTCTGTTTGAAAAAGGAAGAAGTGAGGTAGCAGGCCAGTTTGGGAAAGAGTTTCAACGGTCCTTTGCGGGACTTGAGCTTGTCGCCAAATGCTGCGTCGTGGCGTTCCCGGAAGCGGACGTTGATCAATGACGCAGCATCTAATGGTTTATGGTGGCGGCTCTCAGCAAAGCAAAGACTGGCCGGACATGCGCCAACCGCGGTTTCCGGTCGGCCGATCAGCACTGACGTTTTTTTCTGCCCAACTCGAGTGACACCGCCTCACGCCAATAGCTGCGTCTCCTTCCGAGAGCTTTTTCATCACAATCAGGACCAAAGGTTAGCATTACCTACAAAGACGAAACGTCCTTTGCTTGTAATCCGATAACCACCGACCCTGCGTATGCTAATGGAGGCGACCATAGAATGTCATGCGTGCGGCTTCCGACAACGACACACCCGGTTCAGAATTATAAGCCAGAACGGCGAGCATCCGCGTCCGGTCGCCCATATTCGGCGCAACGCGGTGGATTGAGTTACGTCCGCGGAAGAAGACCAGTGTACCAGCCTCGGCCTCCATGGACTGCACCGGGGTCTTGCCGTCCAAGATGTCGGCGACATCATCAAACCCCATTTCACCGTTATCCGCATCGCGAACGCCCGTCACATATTCGAACTGCCCGCCTGCCTCAGGTGCCTGAACCATCAACGTGATAGAGAATGAGGAATTGTCGAAGTGCCAACCCAGTTCCTGCCCCTTCTCGTGGAAGTGCAGATTGATCGATGAGAGCGGATCTGAGTACTCATGCAGTTGCTCTTCCCCCAATACGTCACAAAGAAAGTTTCGGAAGACCGGGTCGTCATAAAGTGTGCGCAGGGCCGAATCCTGCGGCATCAGATCATCTGTAATGCAGCCTTTGGACGAAGTGACCAGCCGGTTGCGGGCGTGTTCATCTACAAATGCAGGGTCTGGCTTGCTGAGATAGACGGTATGCTGTTCGGTTTTCGCATAAACCTTGTCACGGTTTGCCTCACCTTCGTCGCGGACGGAGGTGATCGCTTCGGGTAAGATAAAACCAGGCATGACATACACACCGTCTTTATCGAAGTCTTTCTTACATTCCGCGCGAAATTCAAGGTCAGCGATAGGGAATCTGTCCAGATCGACAATCTTAGTCAGGCTCATATGACGCTCCAGGTTCGAGGAAATTACCTGAACTTGAATATCAAATCTCGAAAAGCAAGAAAAACTGTATAATGTTTCCCTTAAGAAAAGAAAAACTTGGCTGGTGGTTATGTCCAAAGTCACACTCAAACAATGCAGCTATTTTCAGGCAGTCGCCAGAAAAGGAGGTATCGCGGCGGCGGCGGAAATTGTCGGAGTGTCCCAGCCTGCCATCGCGCAGGCGATCAGCAAACTTGAGGATATGACCGGTCTTGTCCTGTTTCGGCGTCACCATGCGCGCGGGATGGAGCTGACATCGCAAGGTAAAGAGTTTTTGCGCTACGCCGATCAGCTTTTGGCTTATGCAGATCAGATGGATGTGGCGGCGGTAGACATCGCCAAACATCGCATGGGCACAGTTCGCCTTGGATGTTTCCAGTCGCTAGCACCGTTTTTTCTGGCTCAAATTCTAAGCGGCTATCGCGCGGAAATGCCCGGCATCGTGTTGAGTGTCAGCGAAATGCTGCAGGAGCACCTGACGACCGCATTACAAAAGAACGAGTTGGATCTCGCCATACTCTACGATCTCGGACTGGATACGCATGTCTTCGATCTGCATCCGCTGACAGGTGCGCGGCCATACCTTATCGTCCCGCAAGGGCACAGATTGGCAGACTGCAACCGGGTTTCAATCCAGGAAATCGATGGCGAAGATTTCGTTCTCTTCGACGCACCGCAAAGCCGGGATTACTTTTACGCGCAATTTGCCCAGCACGGCATCAAACCTCGGATCGCGTACCGATCTGCCTCTATCGAAACGGTACGGTGCTTTGTCGCAAATGGTTTGGGTGTCTCAATACTGTCGATGCGTCCGGCACCGAACCTGACATACGATGGAAAGACAGTTGTGCCGGTAGAGCTGGTGGAGGATTTCGGACTCACTCCGATAGTGATCGCCGCACTTCGCGGACGCGAGACCAATGCACTTGCCGCTCCATTGATCACCTTCTGCCAAACGATGTTTCAACAGCCATTCGAGAACGAACGGAACTAACATTGATCGACAAAGACGCCGGGCAGTCGGTCAAATTCCAAGTTGGTTCGGCCCAATGCCGACATTCGATATCTCTCAGAGTTCACCTATCGGCTTCCCGAAAGCTGCCGTTCGTTCAAAACGCTGAAATTTCAATGAGCGGATGGCCGTGAGACAAACAAACCTGCCATCGTTGAGAAGCGCCGTTAAGCAAACTTGATTGCTTTCAGAGACCCGATTAACGTTTCTGCAACTATATATTTTCGCGATTTTTAGGACATGTAGATATAGATGACACCTGATGTACAAACTGCCCGCCGCTTAGCTCAAGATCATTGCGCTGCTTGGACAAACCGGGCGCCCGGCGATGTCGCCGGAAGATATGCTGAACATACAATCATGATAATGAACGGCGGCGACCCAATGAAGAGCCGGACCGAGATTGGCGACATGGCGGCGGGATTTATGGCTGACTTCCCTGACCTCGTTCTTGACCTCGACACGGTTCTCGTCGCCGATCACCACATGGTCTATGCGTGGACTTTCGAAGGCCATCATAAAGAAACTGGTAATCATGTTCGTTTCTCGGGCTGGGAGGAATGGGACTTAGACGACAACCTGAACGTCACCAAATCGCTCGGTTGGTATGATGGTGTGGATTATGAACGCCAAGTTGCGGGAACATGACCATATCCGGCGCCAATTCCCGCCCTGTACGCACAATCGTATACCGCAAGTCAGACCCAATTTGACTCTGGTCGGTGCTCTTTACTACCTACAGCAAGTGAGGGGGCGTCCATCGGAAAAGACTTTTCTCATATTCGGTAATTGAATTCGAGAGCCACTGCACGAACAGCTTTGCCGCTGGTCGAACCGAGCCCGGCAACGTGACGAGGTAGTAGCCGATCTGCGGTATTGGATCGTCGAACAGTGCCACGAGTTGTCCCGATTTCAACTCGTCAGAAACAAAAGCCGGTACCGTCGCCCCGATACCATCACCGCGCCGGATGCCATCCAGAAGCATATTGCCCGGCACGCGGACAACCCTCCGGTCCGTTTCGGGGGGGATTCCGACCTTTTCCATCCAAAGATCAAACTCGACCGATGCCTGTTCCTGAAGAAGAGTGAATTCAAGCAATTCCGCAGGTTTTGTGAGCACCCGGTTTCCAATCAGTTCGCGGGACGCGACGACCGTCAGACAGCCGGGTAGCAGCATCTGCGAGACAAGCCCAGGCCAGCGACCTGTTCCGTATCGGATGGCCATATCAATTCCGCCCGGCTTGAGGTCGACAGCTTGGATCGTTGAATCAATCCTCAATTCGACATTGGGGAATTCGTCAATAAACGTCGACAGACGCGGCATGAGGAACGCGCTTGAAAACATCGGAGTCGCGCTAACCACCAACGGTCGAACCGACTCTGCACTCGACACGCTCTCGGTCACGGAGGCCATTTCAGCGAAGGCTTCAAGCAGGCCAGCTGACAGGAATTCACCTTGCGATGTCAGAGAAATGCCATGTCGGGTACGAGTGATAAGCCGAGTGTCGAGATGTTGTTCGAGCCCGCGGATTTGCTGGCTGACTGCGGAATGGGTCACGTTCAGAGCCTCTGCCGCCCGGGTCAGATTTCGAAACTCGGCAGCGGCGGCGAAGGCTCTGAGAGATGTCAAAGAGGGAAGTGTGCGCCAATCCATAAGTAAGATCATCTAACAATATATAAAAATTTACAACTATGTGATCCCCCGATGCCGGCGCATGCTGGTGCAGTAATTCATTGGCGACCACCGGAGACAAACATCATGAAAATTGCTGTTTTGGGACTGGGCAATATGGGCTCAGCGCTGGCGCATTGCTTGCTCAAGGCAGGCCACGAAGTCAGCGTTTGGAACCGCACATCGGAAAAGGCAGAGGTTTTTGCTGAGGCTGGAGCCACGATCTGCTCTTCACCGGATGATGCTATTGCGGCGTCTGATTTTGTCATCATCTGTATCAAGAGCCACAAGGAAACTGTTGAACTGGTCAACGGGCTGAGCGTCTCGCTAAAGGGTAAGACCATCTGTGACATGAGCACGGGCGATACCTCGGATGCCGATAGACTGGTCGCCATCCTTGAGGGACAGGGGGCTGGCTACATGCTGGGCATGATCAATGCCTACCCTTCCGGCATTGGTAGTGACGGAACCACGATCCTCACGGTGGGCAGTACCGGAACCTGGGACCGCTATGGCAGTATCATCAGAGAATTGGGTGGAAAGTCCGCCCATGTTGGAGAGAAACCAACGGCACTTGCCGCGCTCTTTGCCGGCCTCTTCACGGTTCGGCAGGGGTTCATGTTCGGAATGATCTACGGTGCACTTGTCTGCCA
>NZ_JBQFSG010000018.1:0-25505 GCF_056537885.1 Ruegeria sp. BJ6
TCGCCGAGCCAATAATCCCAAACGCATGCTCAATACCATGCATCTGCAGTACCTTAACAAAGGCCTCTTCCGTCGTCATCTTCATGAGTTTTTTCCTTTTGAGTGAGTGTCGGTGTGGCGGATCAGGCCACTTCATCCTTGAGGTAGTACCAGATATAGGCAAAGCGCTGACCCAACCGGCGGAAGGGCGTCAGCACGCCATGGCTGGGGAGCGGCGATGTAAAAATCGGCAGGTTGAACACCTCATCCTTCACGCCGGCAATTTGCTGCGCCATACGGCGCCCGGCCTGCGCCGAATACATGACACCATTACCGCCATATCCCATCGCGTAAAAGATACGCTCGTCAGGATTGGGCTGGAAAATACGCGGCATCATGTCGTGGCTGACGTCAACCCAGCCCCACCAAGAGTAGTCCAGATTGATATCTTCCAGTGCCGGAAACTTGCGCGCCAGACCCTTCTTGAGAAGCTCCAGATGCTTTCCGTTTTCCGCGTCGCGACCGGTTACGGCCGAACGGCTACCGATCTGCATCCGGTTATCGGGAAGCAGGCGGTAATAGTGCCGCAACGTCCGGGTATCGGTTAGCGGCGATTTCGTCTGAATGCCGCATTCCTGTAATTCGGACTGGGTCAGTGGCCGCGTCACCAGAGAGTTGGACAGGATCGGCATCAGCCGGTGTTTTGTCTTGGTGTTAAGACCCGGCGGCGTGTACCCCGCGGTCGCCATCGCAACAGTTTTTGCCCTTACGATACCACCCGGTGTACGCAGGTGGTGCACACCATTTTTGGTTTCCCAACCCATCACCGGGCTGCCGGTGTGGATTTTGACGCCCAGACGTCGGGCCATGTTCACATAGCCAAACGCCAATTTGCCTGCGTGGATGCAAGTGCCGTCGGGCTCCCACATGGCACCGTGGGCTTCCATGTCGCGGACATGTTCGGCATGCAGTTCGTCGCGCCCCATGATGCGGGAGGCGTAGCCGAATGTTTCGTTCAGCAGCGCGCTTTCCTTTTCAAGGCCCGGCATGACCTTGGCGCGATGCGCGATGTAGTAGTGCCCGCCCGGCTGAGGGTCGCAATCGATGTCGTCGCTGGCAATAAGGTCATTGAACAGCTCGAACGCTTCGGAAACTTCGCGATGCATTCCCTTGGCCGTTTCAACGCCCCAGCGCTGAATCCACTGCGATCGTTTCAGCCGCCCGGACGAAATTTGTGCCTGCCCACCATTGCGGGTCGAGCAGCCCCAGGCCACAGTATTTGCTTCAAGAACAACGGCTTGGATGCCATGTTCCTTGGCAAGGTGAATAGCGGTCGAAAGGCCGGTATAGCCCGAACCGATGACAACGACTTCCGCGTCCATATCGCCAGAAACGGGTCCGTCATCTTCGGGCGGGGTGCCCGCTGTACCAATCCAATAGGTCGGGGCATGGTCGCGGTTGTGACCCGGACCGGCGTCGATAATAGGATCGTATTTCGGGTCATAGCTGGTTTTTGGCCAGTGACGCGGGATGCTGTTGTCCACCATTCTTGTTTTTCTCCGGGGCTGCGCGCAGGGCGGCGGATCAGGCTTTGAACATCGGGCGCGTCTTGCGAAGCGCCTGTTTTACGACAATTTTTCCGTCACGAACGGTGAACAGATCGGCGCCTTCGGCCTCGATCCGCATGCCGTTGGCATCGGTACCCGAGAAGGTCCATTCCGATACCGCACGGTCGCCGTGAACGAAGTGGCTGTGGTGATCCCAATGGGCGTCTTTCATACCGGCCCAAACGCCCGAGAACGCGGCGGCGATGGCCTCAGAACCTTCAACCTTGTTGCCATATTTCTCGTCACCGGCGACGGTGTAGAACACACAGTCGTCGGCAAAGTGGGTCATCACACCGTCGATGTCGTGACGGTTGAACGCGTCGAACGTGTCGGCCAGGTCCTGCGCGGTCAGGGTTTTGTTCATTTTGTACTTCCTTTTCAGAGGGGTTATTACGTTTCGTATGTGTTCGGTACGATCAGTGTAGGGATTTTAGAGCGCCGCAGAACGCGCTTGGCGACGGTGCCCAGAAAGGTGTGCGAGAAGCCGTGGTCATGCGCGCCCAGCACGATCAGGTCGCACTCCAGCTCGACCGAACGGCGCAGGATCACTTCTGCCGGGTGGCCGTCGGTGACCTCGATCGAGGTCACCTGTTCGCGGATTTTGGCGTCATCGCCGGTGAAGTTCGCCCAGAAATTGGCCTGCCGTTCGGCCAGAACCTGACGCACCATTTCATGACGGCGCTTCATCGCGGTCTTTCGGGTGTCTTCGTTCAGGATGAACATCTCCATCGTGATCTTGGCGTCATCCGACAGCGGCTCGTTCACGTGCAGGACGTGAATTTGCGCTCCGGTCGCCTGCGCTATGCTGGCAGCATGGCGCAGGGCGTGGGTCGAGTTGGCCGACAGGTCCGTGGCAAACAGGATGTTGGTGACCAGTTGTTTCATGTCGTCATCCTTTCCGGGTCAGTAGCCCAGCAGCCGTGGCAGCCACAGCGACAGTTCGGGGAAGAAGGCGATGATGAAGATCGCGATGGTGTTGGCAGCCGCAAACGGCAGCGCCCGTAACGAGATCTGTTCAATCGTGATGTTCGAGATACCCGAAGCGATGAACAGGTTCTCACCCAGCGGCGGTGTCTGGAAGCCGATGCCAAGGGTACAGACCATCACCACACCAAAGTGGATCGGGTCGATGCCCACCGAATAGGCCACGGGCAGCATCACCGGAACCAGGATCAGGATGGTGGCCAGTGTCTCCATGAACATGCCGACAAACAGCAGGAAGAAGATGATCAGCGCCCAGATCACATAGAGGTTGTCGGTAAAGCTGAGCATCGAGTCCGCAATGATCGCCGGGATCTGGTTTTCCACCAGCAAACGGCCAAACACGGTTGCCGTGAACAGGATCAGCAGCACGCGACCGGTCAGCCATGTGGTTGCTTCGAGCGACTGGAAGAACGACGCCCATGTCAGTTCGCGATAGATCACGACACCTACGACCAGCGTGTAGAAAATCGCGACGATGGCGGCCTCGGTCGGTGTGAAAAAGCCGGTATAGATACCGCCAAGGATCACCAGCGGCGCCATCAGCGACCAGAACCCGCGATACATTTCGCACATCACGTTGCGGAACGACCAGCCTTCAGCCACGCCTTTGTAGCCACGCTTTTTCGACATGAAATAGTTCAGGATCAGCAGGCTGGTGGCGATCAGGAAAGCCGGAACAAAGCCAGCGATGAACAGTTTCGAGATCGAGACCGACTGGAAGATGCCGAATTTCTCGACCGCTTCCGGCGGAGGCGCCATACCGAGCGCGGCAATGCCGAAGATCACCATCGGGATGGAGGGAGGAATGATAATCCCGAGGCCGCCCGAGGAGGCCGTGATCGCCGAGGCATAGCCGCGCTCATACCCGCGGTCGATCATCGCGGGGATCATCAGCATCCCCACCGCCGCGGTTGTTGCCGGGCCCGAGCCCGAGATGGCACCAAAGAAAAGACAAGCCATGACGGTCGCCGCCGAGATCCCGCCGGTGAACGGACCGGCCAAACTTTCGGCAACATTGATCAGGCGTTTTGAGATACCGGCGGCCTCCATAAGGGCCCCGGCAAGAATGAATGCGGGCAACGCCATCAGCGGGAAGGACCCAACCGACGTAAAGGCGATCTGCACGAATTTGATCGGGTTGTCGCCCAGATACAGGAACGAGACCAGCGATGCGACGCCCAGAGCAACTGTGATCGGTGCACCGATCAGCAGCAGAAACAAGAATGATCCAAACAGGATTGTGACGATTTCGGATTCCATGATTTTTCCTCCCTGCCTCAGTCGTGCTTTGCCGCTTCGGCGGCAGCTTTGATTTCATCGAGGTCGATCTGATCGGGATCGTGGATGTCTTCGCCTTTGATCAGGCGGCGGTAGTTCACCTGAATGATGCGGAAGGTCATCAGCGCAAAGGCGATGGGCAGCACCATGTAGATGTATTTCATCTCGATGCCCAAAGTCTGGGATTTCCAGAACTTGTTCATCTTGTTGAAGACGAAATCGGTCGCCAGATACAGGAAGTAGACATTGAAGAAGAGCCAGAAGAGATCGGCAAACGCTTCGATGTACTTGATCGAACCGTCAGGCAGGAACTTGAACTGGAATGTCACGCGGTTATGCGCGCCCTTGAGGGCCGCGTAGCTGGCGCCGAAATAGACGAACCAGACGAACATGTAGACCGAGAGCTCTTCGATCCAGCTGATCGAAAAGCCGAAGATTTCCCGCGCCACGATCTGCACGAACAGCAGGATCACAAAGCCGGTCAACAATATCCGGCATATGACGCTTTCTATATTGTCCAGAAACTTCCAGAACATATGGTTTCCCTCCTCCCTGAGACGGGAAGAGCGCCGTGGCGCTCTTCCTCCTATCGCTCTGCGGCGATTATTGCTGGACCGGGTCGCGGCCGATGGCAGCCAGAACGGCGTTCATCTTTTCGACGCCACCGATGGAGTCGTAGAACTGCGGCCATACGGCCTCGGTCGCGAGCTGGATGAACTCGGCCTCGTCATTCTCGGGATCGACGATTTCCATGCCCTTGGCGACCAGCTCTTCCTTGATCGCGGCCTCGGAGTCGCGCAGGAACTGAGCCGATTTCAGGGTCGCTTCCTGTCCCGCTTCGAGGATCATCTGCTGCTCTTCTTCGCTGAGACTCTGGAACACGGATTCCGAAATGATCAGCGGTTCGATCGAGAAGATGTAACGCAGGTTGGTGACGTGGTCCTGAACTTCGTAGAACTTCATCGCGTTGATGGTCATGTACGGGTTGTCCTGACCGTCGACGACTTTGGTCTGCAAACCGGTGAAGGTTTCCGACCAGGCCATCGGGGTCGGGCTGATGCCCCATGCCTTGTAGGTTTCGATCATGATCTCGTTCTTGGGAACGCGGATGACCAGATCCTGCAGGTCGGCAACCGAAGTAACAGGTTTCTTCGAGTTGGTCAGGCGACGGAAGCCGGTATAGGTCCAAGCGATGATGCGGACACCTGCGTCACGGATGGTGTTTTCCGTCAGTTCCTGACCGATCGGGCCTTGGGTCAGGGTTTCGGCGTCTTCCAGGCTGAGGATCACGTAAGGCAGAGTGAACACGCCCACCGACGGCGAGAACGGTGTGACGTTGTTGATCGCCAGCAGCGACATGTCCAGCGTGCCGATGGCCGCTTCGTTAACGGTGTCCTGTTCGGAACCCAGCTGACCGTTCAGGAACAGGGTGCCGGTGTGTTCACCACCTGATTTTTCTTCCAGAGCTTCGACAAAGAACTTGCCGGTAGCTTCCTGCGGGCTGCCCGCACTGTCGCCAACCGCGATCTTGAAGTTCTTCGCGTCGGCTGCGCCCGCTACCATCAGGGCCGCCACGGATACAGCAGCGGTGAAGGTGCCAAGCTTGTTGATGAATGACATGGATGTCCTCCCATTTGTCAGGTTTTCGAGGAGCGCGCCGGCCAGGGGAGAGTTGGCCAGTCCGATTCTGCCTCGGCGGCGCGAACGTATCTTGCGCAAACCGTTTCTTCGTTGCTAATCTTTGCGCGAAAGGTTTCACAAATATCGAACTTGAGAGATGTCCCGGAAATCACTTGCCACACGGATCAGCGACACCGACATCCGCCTGCTGCGGATATTCAAGACTGTGGTCGAAAGCGGCGGTCTGTCGGCGGCAGAAATCGACCTGAACATCGGCAAATCGACGATCTCGAAACACATCTCGGATCTGGAGCTTCGGCTGAACCTGAAGTTGTGCAATCGCGGTCCCGGCGGGTTTTCCCTGACCGAGGACGGCCAGAAGGTATTGCGTGCCGCCGAGGACCTGCTGATTTCAGTATCGCAATTCAGGACCGAGGTGAACGAGATCAAGGAACAACTGGCGGGAACGATCCGGGTGGCCCTGTTCGATCAGTGTGCGTCAAATCCCGAGGCCCATCTGTCGCGGACCATTGCCGAATTCAACAAGTCTGCCCCCGCCGTCGAGATTGAACTGTCGCTTGAGCCGCCCAACGTGATCGAGACGATGGTCATCAGCGGACGGCTTGATCTGGGCATCGTCGCGCTGCACCGGCCCTCGCCCAGCCTGAACTATGTGCCGCTATATGGAGAGAACATGTATCTGTATTGCGGGCATGGGCATCCGCTGTACGGCGCGCAGGGATCGGGTCTGAGCATGTCGGACGTGCAATCCTTTGGCTATGCGGGCATCAGCGTCAGCTCTCCCAATCAGATGGTCGGCCAGCGGCTGGGCTTTCGGCGCGCGGCCAAGGTTCAGAACGAACAGGCACTGGCAATTCTGATCATGTCGGGCCGGTATATGGGGTTTTTGCCCGATCATCTTGCAAAAGAGTTTGTGGATAAAAACCAGATGCAGGCCGTTCTGCCCGAGATGTTTCACTATCGCTCGAATTTCGCCGCCATCGCCAGAAAGCACCCGGCGCCGACGCGGGTTTCCAAACTGTTTCTGGATCATCTGAGCCGCCACCACACGAGCAACGCGCAGGCGGCGGAACCAGTCATCTGACGGTTTCCGGAAACAGCAAAGGCCCCCGTGTGGTCGGGGGCCTGTACCTGAATTCCAGAGAATATCAGCCGATAATCGCGTTCAGCGTAGCGCTTGGACGCATGACTGCGGCAGTCTTGGCAGGGTCAGTGTGGTAATATCCGCCCAGATCAGCGGGCTTACCCTGTGCAGCTGCCAGCTCACCCAGAATCTCGCCTTCTTTTTCGGCCAGTTCCGCAGCAATCGGGGCAAAGAATGCCGCCAGTTCGGCATCATCCGACTGTGCCGCCAGTGCCTCGGCCCAATAGCGGGCGAACCAATAGTGGCTGTCACGGTTGTCAGGCTGACCCACCTTGCGGCTTGGGGAACGGTTGTTGTCCAGAATGCCCTGCGTTGCAGCCTCGGCCGCGGCACCCAGAACACCAGCTTTGGCGTTGCCCTTGCTGTCAGCCAGGAAGTTCAACGATTCACCCAAGGCGCAGAACTCACCCATCGAGTCCCAGCGCAGGTGGCTTTCCTCAACCAGCTGCTGCACGTGTTTCGGGGCCGAACCACCGGCACCGGTTTCGAACAGACCGCCGCCATTCATCAGCTTGACGATGGACAGCATCTTTGCCGAGGTGCCCAGTTCGAGGATCGGGAACAGATCAGTCAGGTAATCGCGCAGCACGTTGCCGGTGATGGCGATGCTGTCCTTGCCTGCGGTGATGGTTTCCAGTGACTGGCGGGTCGCCTCACGCGGGGCCATGATCAGGAATTTGTCCGCAACACCAGCAGCTTCAAGCGCGGGCTTCACGTACTTGATCAACTCGGCATCATGGGCGCGGTTTGCGTCCAGCCAGAAGATCGCCTCGGACCCGGTCAGGCGTTGACGATCCATCGCCAGCTGAATCCAGTTCTCGATGGGGGCTTTCTTGACCGTACAGGCGCGCCAGATATCGCCTTGCTCAACCGCGTGCTCATGCAGCGTCTCGCCATTGGCCAGAACGATACGGATGGTGCCATCAGCCGGCGCCTGGAACGTGGTCGGGTGCGAGCCGTATTCCTCGGCCTTCTGCGCCATCAGGCCGACATTGGCCACGGCACCGGCGGTAGCCGGGTTCAGCGCGCCGTTGGCTTTGAAGAAGTTGATGGATTCGTCATAGACCGAAGCATAGCAGCGGTCGGGGATGACACAGTTGGTGTCGCCCTTGGCGCCGGTTTCGTCCCAACCCTTGCCGCCTGCGCGGATCACGGCCGGCATCGAGGCGTCGATGATCACGTCCGACGGCACGTGCAGGTTGGTGATGCCCTTGTCGCTGTCGACCATGTAAATGGACGGACGGTCCACCTTGATGGCGTC
The DNA here is from genome assembly GCF_056537885.1 of Ruegeria sp. BJ6. NCBI lineage: Bacteria > Pseudomonadati > Pseudomonadota > Alphaproteobacteria > Rhodobacterales > Roseobacteraceae > Ruegeria > Ruegeria sp. BJ6. The sequence continues at coordinate 7,895 of NZ_JBQFSG010000018.1, forward strand.
GATTGCGGCCATGATGTCGGCGTTGCCCTTCACGCGGTCCAGCAGATCGCCCAGACCCGAGTTCGGGTTCACACCCAGCGCATCCAGTTCCGCACCGAATTTCTCGAACACAGGGGCCAGCCACGCCTTGACGGCATAGCCAAAGATGATCGGGTCACTGACCTTCATCATCGTGGCCTTCATGTGCAACGAGAACATGGTGCCGTCTTTTTTGGTGTCTTCAATGGCGTCCGCCAGGAACGAGGACAGCGCCTTGACCGACATGAAGGTCGCGTCGGCGACGGTACCCTCTGCCAGCGGCCAGCCGTCTTTCAGGACGGTTACGCTGCCATCCTTGCCGACGAATTCGATCTTTGCATCACCCGCCTGCGCGGCAGTGATGGTTGCCGACTTTTCGTTGGCATAAAAATCGTTGCCGGGCATGGACGACACTTTGGTTTTGCTGTCCGACGCCCATTCACCCATCGAATGCGGGTTCTTCTGGGCATAATTCTTGACCGCCCGCGCCGCGCGGCGGTCGCTGTTGCCCTCGCGCAGAACCGGGTTCACGGCCGAACCCTTGATGGCGTCATAACGCGCACGGATGGCTTGTTCCTCGTCGGTCGAGGGCTCTTCGGGATAGCTCGGGATGTCATAACCCTGCGATTGCAACTCTTCGATTGCAGCCACCAGCTGCGGCACCGAAGCCGAGATGTTGGGCAGCTTGATCACGTTGGCATCGGGCGTTTTCACCAACTCGCCCAGAGCGGCCAAATCGTCGGTGATGCGCTGATCCTCGGTCAGGTTTTCCGGAAAGGTTGCAAGGATGCGACCGGCCAGCGAGATATCCTTGGTGCCGACGCTGACGCCAGCGGCCGAGGCGAACTTGCGAATGATGGGCAGGAACGAGGCGCTGGCCAGTTCAGGCGCTTCGTCTACAATGGTATACAATACGTCGAAGTTCGATTTATCTGCCATATTCCCTTACCTTTTTTAAGCCTTTAGGGGCGTGCGATCCGAGAGTGATGCCACGAAAGACGTAGCGCGGGCGGAGCGTGGATATGCAACCGCTCCGGGGGTGACTCTGTTTTGACAGGGCTCACATAAATCAGGATCGCCACGGGATCAATCGCAGGAAGGCGCGCATTTTGACCCAGTTTGCGCAATTTTTCGCATTTGCAGCATTTTTGGGCTGTTGATGGTGCCGTCCTGACTGCTGCGCTATTGAAGATGCCTGATGGGATACTTGTTTCCCAGCCGTTCAATGTATCTGTCAACGGCCAACTTTACCTGATCCGCAGACCCGGACCACGCGCCACTGACGCATATGTACATCAGGGATGGCTGGGCGGGCACCGGGCGGGATGGGCTGCAAGACGTATGCGCATTCGGTATCCCGGTTTGAACACTACTCACCCTCAGGTGGTGACGCATCCGTCTGGCCACAAGGAAAGCGGGTCACGTGGAGTGCCGTGAACGGGATTTCAAACCACACGCCGTTGTAGGGCCGCAAATATGCGATGCCCGCACCATGTGCACCCTTCATTGCCAAAGGAAAAGGTCGGGTATGCTTTTTGATTGACGAACCGCCATGCACAAACACAGAGTTGCGGCAGAAGCGCATCAGACAGGGCGACGAAATCTTATGCCGATAGAACATGCCCCCTTCAGTCAGGCCGAATACGACCGCCGCATCGCAAAAACCCGCAAGGCCATGGATGCAGCCGGGATTGACGTTCTGTTTGTCACCGATCCGTCAAATCAGGCATGGCTGACCGGTTATGACGGCTGGTCTTTTTATGTGCATCAGGGCGTGATTCTGGGCATGGAAGGCGACCCATTGTGGTGGGGCCGCGTTCAGGACGCCAATGGCGCGCGTCGGACCGTCTGGATGAACGACGAAAAAGTGCTGGGTTACGCGGATCATTACATCCAGTCCACCACCTGCCATCCGATGGAAGATCTCGCCGGGCATCTCAGCGCGATGGGATTTGGGAACGCCCGTGTCGGCGTCGAGATGGAGAATTACTACTATTCCGCCAAGGCTCATGCGGTACTTGATGCCGAATTGCCCAATGCCACGCTGGTGGACGCCACGGCGCTGGTGAACTGGCAGCGCGGGGTGAAGTCGGATGAAGAGATGGCGTTCATCCGCAAGGCCGCGAAAATCTCGGAGAAAATCGTCCGTGTCGGACTGGAAAGGGCAGAACCGGGTGTTCTGAAGAATGAACTGGTCGCTGACATCTTTCACGCGGGCATAACCGGTGTGGATGGTGACTGGGGTGATTATCCGGCAATCGTGCCGCTGACCCCGTCAGGCATTGATGCCACCGCACCGCATCTGACCTGGAACGGCAATGAGATGAAGTCGGGCGAGATCACCTTTTTTGAACTGTCAGGATGCTATCGCCGGTATCACGCGCCGCTCTGCCGGTCCGTGTTTCTTGGCAAACCGCCACAAAACATGCTCGACGCATCCGAGGCGTTAACAGCCGGGCTTGAGGCCGGTCTGCAGGCGGCTCGCGCCGGTAATCGCGCCTGTGACATTGCGAATGCGCTGAATGCGGAACTAGCCAAGGTTGGCATCGATCGCGGCGGGCGCTGTGGCTATCCGATCGGCCTCAGCTATCCGCCTGACTGGGGCGAGCGCACTGTATCGATCCGTCCGACCGATGAGACCGTCCTGCAACCCGGCATGACCTTCCACTTCATGCCCGGACTGTGGCTGGACGATTGGGGGCTGGAGACCACCGAGACCATCGTGATCACCGAAAACGGCCCAGCCGAAGCCCTGTGCAATGTCGAGCGTAAGCTCTTTGTGAAAGACTGAGGCTTGAGCATCCTGGAAGATACCAGAGCCCTGTTGGAGGAGTTGATCAGCTTTCCCACGGTGTCCTCGGACAGCAATCTGGACATGATCAGACACCTTGCAGACCGGCTGAACGACTGCGGGGCCGAGGTCGAGATCTGGCATGACGAGACCGGAACAAAGGCCAACCTTTTTGCCACGCTGGGTCCGCAACGCGACGGTGGCATCGTGCTGTCGGGTCATTCCGACGTGGTGCCGGTGGCTGATCAGGACTGGTCGTCCAACCCGTTCGTGATGGAGGAGCGTGACGGTCATTGGTTCGGACGCGGCACCTGCGACATGAAAGGATTTATCGCCGCCGCAGTCGCTATGGCGCCGCGTTACGCACAGCTCGATCTGCAGCGTCCGGTGCATTTCGCCTTTACCTATGACGAAGAAGTCGGCTGTTTCGGCGCCCGGGCGCTGGCCGATACTCTGCGCGAGAAAGGCATAAAGCCTGCCGTGGCGATCATTGGCGAACCCACGTCGATGCGGATCATCGAAGGCCACAAGGGCTGTTATGAATACACCACCCATTTCACTGGGCTCGAGGGGCATGGTTCGGGCCCCGACCGCGGCGTGAACGCGGTGGAATATGCGGTGCGCTATGTTTCGAAATTGCTGGAACTAAAGGCCGGGCTGCAGGGCCGTGCCCCAAAAAACAGCCGGTTTGAACCACCCTGGACGACGATCAACACCGGTGCGCTGGTGGGTGGCGTGGCCCACAACGTGATCCCCGGCAAAGCGCGGGTGGAATGGGAAATGCGGCCGGTGCAGCAAGCTGATGCGGCTTACGTCAAGGACGAGTTGCACCGGTACTGCGCCCAATCACTTATCCCCGCGATGCAGGCCGTCCATCCAGATGCCGGCATCGAGACCGAAGTGATCGGTGAGGTCGACGGGCTGGAGCCGATGGACGACAACGAGGCCCGTGATCTGGTGATGGAACTGACCGGGGCCAATGGTGCGGATGTTGTGCCCTTTGGCACCGAGGCAGGAATTTTTCAGGGTCTGGGCATGAGTGTGGTGGTCTGCGGTCCCGGCTCGATCGAGCAGGCGCATAAACCGGACGAATACGTCTCGGCCGATCAGATGGCGCTGTGCCTCGACATGCTTGGGCGGTTATCCGCAAAACTGGTGTAGCCTATGACCACGGCACGCGCGGTCTCGGTTTTCTGGACAGGTGCGCCGGTTCTGTTCGTGCTGTTCTGGGCAGGCGGCTACAGCTTTGCCAAGCTGGGGCTGCCCTATATCGAACCGATGACCATGCTGGCGATCCGATATGGTCTGGCGGTTCTGTGCCTTTTGCCGCTGCTGGCGGTGTTCCGACCGGCACTGCCGCGCGATCCGGTTCATTGGGCCGCCATGGCTGCCAGCGGATTTCTTATCCAGTGTGTCTACTTCGGGCTGGCGTATCAGGCGATGAAACAGGGGCTCGGCGCTGGCGCCACGGCCATCGTGATGGCCTTGCAGCCCGCCCTGGTTGCCGCACTGTCACCACTGGTGGGAGAAGAGCGCGGCAGACCCGTGATGTGGGCCGGTCTGGCGCTGGGGTTTGTCGGGGTTGCGATATGTGTCTTTGACCGGACCAATGCCGCACCCCTTTCTGCCGGGCTGCTTGCGGTCAGCGCGCTTTTTGGTCTGACCGCCGCCACCTTGCTGGAAAAACTGCACGGACGGCGCAGTGACCCGGTACTTGGCGGTATGGTGCAGTACGTCGTGGGTTTTGCCGTTTTGCTGCCCATCGCCTTTACCACCGAAACGATGGTGGTCCACTGGCACCCGGACCTGATCCTGTCGCTGGCCTATCTGGTGGTCGCCAATTCCCTGATTTCCATCAGCCTCTATGTCGCGCTGATCCAGCGTGGCGATACGACTCGCGTATCGACCCTTCTTTACCTTGTTACGCCACTGGCCATCGCACTGGCCTGGCTGATACTTGGAGAACCCGTAACATGGCGTGTGGCCGGTGGCTTTGCGCTGTGTCTGGCGGGGGTCTACATTGTCCGGCGATCCAAGGACTGACGCCGTGAACCTTCCGGGAGCTGACCCTCCAATCGCCCGTATGCTCAGGTATTTTGTAATTGCACGTAGACCTGCCCGTCTTCGATCCTGACCGGATAGGTTTTCAGATCGACGGTGCATGGCGCGGACAGCGCCTTGCCGGTGCAGATGTCAAAGCGTCCACCATGCAGAGGGCATTCGATGACCTGATCGATGACCAGACCGTCCTCAAGGTGCTGCTCTTCGTGGGTGCAATGGCCATCCGTCGCAAAGAACCCCTTATCGGTGTTGTAGATCGCATAGGTCTGGCCGCCGTGATCCCAACGGACCAGGTCCTCTTCATCCACATCATTTGTGGCGCACGCGTGTACCCAGTCGCTCATATCTCAGGTCTTTCTTGTTGGCTGTCTGTTGGTAATTTGATGGCGGAACAGGGGAACTTTTGGCGGCGGCTTCCGCATGGAGCATTGAAAGGGCCGCGACCCGTCCCTCCTGAATTGGATGGTGCAGGCGCCGGGCATGCACGGGGTGCGGGCATGTCCGGGCGACCCAACTTTTTTGGTGGCTCCGGATCGTCTTACATCGTCCTCTCGGCGATGCGATTGACCGGGCCGCCATCGGTGATCATATGCGGCGCCTGCCGAATGGAGTCCGCCTTGGTCGACCACCCTATAGACCGGCGCAGGGTGACGACGAACACCTCCCAGTTGGTGCGCAGAAAACCCGGGTCCGGTTCCGGAACCTGATCTTTTATCGCTACGGCAAGATCAGGCAGTGCATGAAATGGCACCTGCGGATACAGATGATGTTCCACATGATTGTTCATGTTCATGTATAAAAAATCTGCCAGCCAATGCCCCTTGAATGACCGGGTGCTTTCCAGGATCGAGGGCGAGTTTTCCTGCAACTCGACATGTTGGATCAGCGTGAACAGCAACATGACGGGCGCACCAAGGATACGGGGGATCACGATAAACCAGACCGGCCACCAGATGCCCGCAAACGGTGCGATGGCGATCAGGGCATAGATTGCCAGCATGATCCGGGCATTGCGGGTCATCTTGGGAAATTCACCCTCGGGCGTGACCATTTTCATGGTGTCGGTATATTTGCCGATGGCCAGATGCCAGAACACCTGCATGTGAAACCGCAGCAACCCAAACCCGGTAACCTCTGTCAGCCAGCCGCCGAACCCCATCGGCGTGTCGAATGGCATCTGGCTGTCTTTGCCGACATGCCATGTGTGGGTGTGATGGTTTGTATGCGTGTAGCGCCGGTGCAGAGGCTCCTCCATATAAAGAAGCGACGTAACCCACAGCACCGCTTCATTCAACCAGCGGGTCCGAAAGGCCGTGCCATGCGCCGCTTCGTGGCTGGCGGAATAGGCAGGCACCGTCAGCACCACACCATAGATGAACATCGCGGGCCACGCCCAGACCGTCCCAAGCGCAAGCCAGACCAGAATACCCGTCGCGGTCAGGGCAGCGGCCCATTTGGCCAGATAGATCAGCCCCGGCGCATCGGATCTGGCCGCAATGGACTTGAGGGTCTTCTTGTCCAGCCTGACACTGGAAGACGCCGCATTGGTGGGAACGTAATCAGGCATCGTGTCAGCTCGCGTAGTCGTCGTTTTCGTGGTCCAGAATGGCCTTGAGCTCGGCCAGATGCTGATCTGCCTGACCCGGGTAATCGTCCAGCTCTTGGGCTGTTTTCTCTGCAATCTCGTCCGACAGAACCCGCAGGGGTACGCCGCATTGCAGCGCCCGGATATAGGTTTCGGCTGCACGCTCGAAATAATAAAGCCGGTTGAACGTATCCGCGACCGAGTCGCCGATTACCAGCACGCCGTGGTTGCCCATGATCATGACCTTGATCTTCGGGTCAGATAGCATGGATGCACAGCGCTCTCCCTCGCTTTCAAAGGCAAGACCCGAGAATTCTTCATCCACGACATAGCGATTGTAGAACGTGGCGGTATTCTGGTCGATTGGCGGCAAGGTGCTGTCTTTGAGACAGGCCAGCACGGTGGCATGGATCGAATGCACATGCATGACACAGCGCGCATGCGGACAGCGGCGATGGATTGACCCATGCAGTCCCCAGGCCGTTGGATCCGGTGCATCCGGTGTGTTCAGAACATCCGGATCGTTTGCATCCAGCAAAAGCAGATCTGACGCCTTGATCCGGCTGAAATGGCGCTGGTTGGGATTGATCAGGAATTGGGTGCCATCCTCGTTGACGGCAAGCGAGAAATGATTCGCCACGGCTTCGTGCATGTTCAATCTGGCAGTCCACCGGAAAGTGGCAGCCAGGTCAGTACGTTCCGGCCAGTGTGTTAGGTTCGTCGATGTCATGGGCTGAAGCATTGTGCGTTCCTTTCAGAATTCTAAAGAAATGCCAGACTCCGGGATTTGGTGACAAATGATGAATTCCGGGCTATGCCATTAAGAAAACTAATGGATGCGTTTATCATGACAAATCAGCCATCCGGCCTGCCCCCCCTGACCTGGTTGCGCGCATTTGACGAGAGTGCGCGACATCTGAATTTCACACGCGCCGCAACCGAGCTGAACCTGACGCAATCCGCAGTAAGTCAGCATGTTCGCAGCCTCGAAGCGTTTCTGGGGCGCGATCTTTTCATCCGAAAAACGCGCCGTCTGGAACTTACTGAAGACGGCGCAAACTACCTGCCCGGTATTCGCGAAGCATTTGGCCTAATCGCCAGCAGCACCCGGTCCTTTATCGGCAGAGATCGGGGGCAGATGATGAGCCTGCAATGCAACATGGCATTCTCGGTCTTCTGGCTGGCACCGCGATTGCATCGCCTCTATGCACGTCATCCATGGCTGGTTCTGAACATCGTGACACCCATCTGGGACCCCGAGCGGCATGCAGAACATGCAGCGTTGGAAATTCGCTTCGGACGGCCAGAAGAGATGTCGGAAACCGCGCAGCGGCTGACCAATGACCGGTTTTATCCAGTTTGTGCGCCTGACTATCAGAAAGGTGAGTTTGATCTGGAAACAGCAACCCTTTTTGACTGTGCGGGTACAATCGGCACATGGGATGCCTGGCGCCAGGCCTGCGGCGTGCCGTTCAACAGGACCGGCGAGATCAATCTTGCCTCGACCTATGTCATTGCAATCACCGCCGCCCTGAACGGGGCCGGGATGACCATGGCCCATGACACACTGGTTTCAAATCTGGTGTCAGATGGCCGTTTGATACGCCCCTTTGCCGCCAGCGCGCCGCTTGTCGAAGGGTATTATCTGTTCGCTCCGTCACCGCATGCGATCACCCCCGCCAGCAGCGCTTTTCTGGATTGGATGCACGAGGAAATACAGGCCATGCCGTGACTGTATCGGGGTATGCCGCGAAACCGATGCATGAAAGGCGAAAAGAGGTTGGTCCGGGCAGTCAGAACCCCAAAAACACCATATCGAGCGCTCGGCGGATTTGATAGTCATGTCTGGTCAGGTCGGCAAGCGGCTGACCTTTCAGGATACCCGAAGGAACCGCCGCCAATTCGGCTGTGTGCAGCACGTAAGCAATTTCACCGATCTGGAAAATGGGCTCTAGCTTGGCCAGAGGGGTGGGCCCTTGTGACAACGGAATAAGCGGCGCGACAACACGTGTTCCGGTTTCAATCAGATCGGATTGAAGATCGAGAACAAGACGATCGTCCGCGATACGATAGGCATGGAACTGAGCCATCAGTAAATTTTTAGTACCTGGACATCCGCCAATGGCGTTCCGTTTTCCCTGATCCATTCCCGGCGCTCGGCAATCGCGGCGGCGTTTTCATCGGCCCATGCCTTTGCCTCAGCCTGCGCAACCGCGCGGGCCAGCGCCGCATCACTGATTGCGGACACATTGAGACCCAGTTCACGGGCCTTCGCCAGCGTCCCGGCATTCAAAGTGACGTTCGTGCGTTGCTTGTCTGTTGCAGACCGGGACATAATGGGCCCCCTTTCATGTGTAAACTGTACACACATTCAGTGTGTGCAGCAATGCCCAGCCTGAAATCGCGCTTTTGGGTGCAGTCTTGTCTAGACGGGCAACGCCTCAGAACAGGAGGTTGAGCATGACCAGAGAGACAACCAGAAACAGGATCGTCATCACCCCGCCCGAACGCACAAAGTCCATGACCTTGTAGCCAGCGGGGCCCATGATCAGGGCGTTCACCTGATGGGTTGGGATGATAAAGCTGTTTGATGTCGAAATGGCGACGGTAAGCGCAAAGACGGACGGGTTGGCGCCTGCCGCGACCGCAATCGACACGGCAAGTGGCACCAGCAGCACCGTGGCCCCGACATTGGACATTACCAGCGAGAACGCGGTGGCCAATATCGCAACTCCGGCCTGAAGCGACCAGATCGGCCAACCATTCAGAATGATCATGATTTGCTGGGCGATCCACGCCGCGGTGCCGGTATTCTGCACGGCCTGACCCAACGGTATCAGGCAAGCCAGCAGAAATACGGTGTTCCATCCCACGGCCCGATACGCCTCGTCCACGCTGAGCACTCGGGTCAGCATCATACCCGCGGCACCGGTCAGCAGGCAAAGCGACAACCGCACATCCGTGAACAAAATCAGCGATAGCGAAACGGCAAAAAAGGCCAGCGCCCAACCGACCTTTTGCGGCCGCAGTTCATCTTGTGGAAAATCCGAGGTTACCACGACAAAATCCGGATCGCGCTTGATCCGCATCAGGTTGTCCCAGCGGGTATGGGCCACAAGCATGTCGCCTGCGTGAAAGTTCTCAAGCCCGATCTGTGTGGATTGATGCGTGTCCGTTTCCACATGGCTGAGCGTTTCCTCGCCGCGATGAATTGCAAGCAGTGACATGCCGTATGTCTTGCGGAACAGAAGTTCGCGGGGGCATTTTCCAATCAGCTTGCTGTCAGGTGTCACGACCACCTCGGCGATACCCGCGTTGGTGGGGGCAAATTCCTCGACGAAAATGTCCAGTTCCGGAAGGACAGTCAGCCCGAATTTCTTGGCGAATTCCTCTACCACCCAGCGCTGGCCAATGATGGCCAGCCTGCAGGGCGCAGCAATCTCGGCCGTCAGAACCTGAACCATCGACGTCTTGCCGCGATAAAAGGTAGAGATAATGTACAGGTGGTTTTCATGATTGATGTCAGCCAGAATCTGACCGACCAGAGGGCTGTCCTCGGGGACTATCACTTCAAAGACATCCGCTTGGAGACCGTAAACCCGTTGCAGATATTCTTGCATTCCCTGCCCCGTACCGGTGTTGTCCGACCCGGCATCGCCCGGTAGCACCCATCGGCCAAGCAACAGAAAATATGCAATTCCCGACAGGATCAGTGCAGCACCGATCGGCGTGACAGAAAACAGGCCGAACGGCTGCATCTTCTGAGAGGCTGGCAAGCCTTCGTTTGCGGTCAGGATCAGGTCGTTCAGCAGGATAAGCGGGGATGAGCCGACCATCGTCATCGTCCCACCCAGAATGGCGCAAAATCCCATGGGCATCAGCAGGCGCGACAGCGGAATTCCCGATCTTGAGGATATCCGGCTGACAACCGGCAGGAAAAGCGCGGCCGCCCCCACATTCTGCATAAACGAAGAAATAACCCCCACCGTACCGGACACAATCGGCAGCACCCGGTTTTCGGCTGTGCCGCCATATTTCAGAATAATCGCGGCGACCTTGTTCATAAGACCTGTCTTGTCCAGTCCGGCGCCGACGATCATGACGGCTATGATGGAAATCACCGCGTTTGAGGCAAAGCCGTCGAATAGGTGCGGGACGTTTGCCAGATTTTCGAGGCCGGGCGCATAGCTGAGAAGGCCGATGATGACCAGAACCAGAATGGCGGACAGGTCAATTCGGACGATTTCGGACACGAAAAGAAAAACAGTAAAGGCCAACAGTGCGCAAACCACACCCATCTCAAAGGTAAAGGCCAATTGTTCCAACAGGACCACCAGGTACTTGTATTAGTAGTGTAATGAAAAAGCCTAGGCGATCACCGCAGGCTTGTCATGAGTTTTCGATTTTCAGCGTCACGCTTCTGTCTTTGCCTGCGTCTTCTGCCAAGAGCCGCTCTGCGATGGCGGTCGTATCATCGAGGTGCCGTGCGACGGCCGCCTCTGCCGCATCGGGGTCACCCGACAGGATCGCATCGCAGATTGCCTGCATATGATCTGGCCCCGGGCGCTCGCGCTCGGACGAGGCGAGGGTCATCATGCGCAACCTGCTGATGCGCCCGTTCAGACGCTGCACGACTTCCCAGGCTATATGATGCCCGGCACCGAATGAGATTGTCGTCACCCTTGGTGCCTCGATCTGCGGGCGGCGGCATCACCGCATCGGTGACCGCCATCAGGACCTCAAGGAACTGGGCCATGACGTTGACAACCCTGCAGCTGTCTGAGCCATTCGGTCAGGTCACCTGTCAGGAAGCAGGGACCGGCACGCCCGTGGTTCTGATCCACGGTGTCGGTATGCGGGCCAGCGCTTGGGGGCCGCAGGTCTGCAGTAATCAGCGGGCATCGACATATGGTGAACCTGACAACACCATCGCAGGTTAACGATGCTCTGAAAGATTGGCTGAACACACCTGCAGAGGAATGGGAGACGAGCGATGAGCACGATTGATCCACGCGCACTGCGCGACGCGTTCGGCGCATTCATGACCGGTGTGACCGTTGTCACGACCCATGACCACGACGGCAATCCACTGGGGTTTACGGCGAATTCCTTTTCCTCGGTATCCCTTGATCCGCCGCTTGTGTCGGTCTGCCTTGCCATCAGCTCCCGCAATTATCAGGCGTTCAGTTCAGCAACCGGGTTTGCCATCAACATCCTGTCTGATGCGCAAATGGATGTCTCCAACACCTTTGCGCGTCCGGTTGAGGATCGGTTTGCAGCGGTGGACTGGCAGACAGGCCCACATGGCGCGCCGATTTTCGATGGCGTCTCAGCATGGTTCGACTGTTCCGTATTTCAAACGGTCGAAGCGGGTGACCGCCTGATCCTGATCGGCAAAGTCGAAGCCTTTGAAAACACCACCCGCCCCGGTCTGGGCTATGCGCGCGGGGCCTATGTGACACCTGCTGCCGAGGCCGAGGCCCTGAGCAATTCCACCAACCTCGTGGTGTCGGCTCTGATCGAGTTTCAGGGCAAGGTTCTGTTGATTGATCCCGGCGACGGGCAACTGTCCCTTCCAGAAGCAAAGGTCGGCAAGGACGGCGCGACAGCAGCGTTGAGGCGGCTCATCGATGCAAGCGGCGCAAGGGCCGAGCCCGGATTTATCTATTCCTTTTACGAAGACGAAGCGCGCGGAATGCAACACATCTCGTTTCTGTGTCAGGCAAGTGATGACGCCACATCACACGGCATGTTCACCGAGCTCACACCAACAACCCTGATGGACATTGCAGACCCGGCGATCTGCACCATGCTGGAACGGTTCGCGGATGAAAGCCGGTTGGGGAATTTCGGGATATATTTCGGCAATCAGGTCAGCGGCACCGTTCGCCCGATGACATCAGAGAGTTGAGGCATGAAGTTCTCGCTTTTTGCGCATATGGAGCGCATTTCCTCGGATGAGGATCAGAAACAGCTTTATGACGAATTTGTCGAGCTGTGCAAAATCGCTGACCGGGGCGGGATGCATGCGGTCTGGACAGGCGAGCATCACGGTATGAATTTCACTATCGCGCCCAACCCGATGCTGAATCTTGTTGATCTGGCGCGCCACACTGAAAACGTGCGGCTGGGCACCGGTACGGTGATCGCGCCCTTCTGGCACCCGGTCCGGCTGGCGGGTGAGGCGGCGATGACCGATATCATCACCGATGGCCGTCTTGAGCTGGGCATCGCACGCGGGGCGTATTCCTTTGAGTATGAACGCCTGATGCCCGGCATGGACGCGTGGGAGGCCGGTCAGCGCATGCGCGAACTGGTACCTGCGGTTCAGGCGCTGTGGAAAGGCGACTATGACCATAACGGAGAGTTTCATTCGTTCCCCAAAACCACCTCGTCCCCACAGCCGCTGCAAAAAGACGGACCGCCGATCTGGATTGCGGCACGCGACCCCAACAGCCATGAATTCGCCGTCTCGAACGGATGCAACGTGCAGGTCACGCCCCTGTGGAACGGGGACGGAGAAATTCATGACCTGATGAGCAAATTCAACGCCGCCTGCGAGAAATTCCCGGAACGGCCACGCCCAAAGATCATGCTGCTGATGCATACATATGTGGCTGACAGCGAAGAAGACACCAAACTGGGCGCCGTCGAGCTGAACCGTTTCTACTGCTACTTTGGCGCATGGTTCATGAACAAACGCGATGTCACGCAGGGTCTGATCGACCCGCTATCCGACGAGGAAATTGCGGCCCATCCGATATACTCGCCCGATGCGATGGAACGAGATCTGGTGATCGGCACGCCCGAAAAGGTGATTGAAAGGCTGAAAACCTATGAGGCGCTGGGATATGACGAATATTCCTTATGGATTGACAGCTCGATGACGTTCGAGCGCAAGAAAGCCTCGCTTGAGCGGTTCATCAACGACGTGATGCCCGCCTTTCAATAAGGCCCTGTCAGGAGCGGAAATGCAGATATTTCAGCACTATGTCGACGGCGAATTTTCCGACGGCTCAGCTCAGTTCGACAGTCTGGACCCGGCAACGGGCAAGCCGTTGGCGTTGTCGCCGCGATCGTCCCGTGGAATTCGCAGCTGTTCCTGTCGGCGGTGAAAATCGGACCCGCTCTGGCGGCGGGGTGTACCGTTGTCCTTAAAGCGTCTGAAGACGCCCCTGCCCCGATTTTGGAATTTGCCCGGATATTTGATCAGGCCGGGTTTCCCAAAGGTGTCCTGAACGTCATCACCGGCGGTCTTGATGTGGGCGCAAGGCTGACGAGCCATCCATTGGTGGATCACGTGGCCTTTACCGGCGGTCCGGAAACCGCGCGCCATATCGTTCGCAATTCGGCCGAAAACCTGGCCTCGACCTCGTTGGAGCTTGGGGGAAAATCTCCTTTCATCGCTTTGGAAGACGCCGATATCGAAAGCGCGGTAAACGCGCAGGTTTCGGGCATTTTTGCAGCCACTGGTCAAAGTTGCGTGGCCGGGTCGAGGTTGCTGGTGCAAAGCTCGATCAAGGACGAATTCCTCAGGCGTCTGAAGGAAAAAGCCGAAGCGGTTGTTATCGGCGCTCCTGATGACATGGCGACCGAGGTTGGCCCCCTTTGCACTCTGCGCCAGCGCGACAATGCACTGGGCCTGATTGCTCAATCCGTGGACGAAGGGGCAGATTTGATCACCGGCGGTGCGGCGCTTGAACGGGATGGGTTCTATTTTGCCCCGACCATCCTTGATTGTTCCGACGCGCCGAACGCCCCGAGCTTGAGTCAGGAGTTCTTTGGCCCCGTTCTGTCGGTGGTGTCCTTCGAGGACGAGGCCGAAGCAATCCGCATCGCCAACGACACCCAATACGGACTGGCAGCCGGTGTCTTTACCCAAAACCTGACGCGTGCGCATCGGATGATCCGCAAAATCCGATCCGGAATTGTCTGGGTGAATACCTATCGCGCCGTCAGCCCGATTGCGCCTTTCGGGGGACATGGACTGTCAGGACATGGCCGTGAAGGCGGGCTACAGGCGGCATTGGACTATACCAGGATCAAGTCTGTCTGGCTGCGTACAAGCGATGATCCCATTCCGGACCCCTTTGTGATGCGCTGATTTCCGGTTAGAGTTCCGGACCACCAACCCAAGTCTGTTCGTGCTTTGCAGCTTTCAGAACAGATGTTTTTATTGGGCATGGACCAGAATCGCAAATCCCGCCTGATTGCCCGCCTCAAGGCGGATATCGACACGATGCCACCCCGGCTGAAATCCGTGGCCAAACACATCATCGACCACCCCGGCGAGTTTGGCATGGACCCGATCCGGGTATCTGCGGACAAGATCGGGGTAAGCCCGAACTCTCTGGTGCGATTGGCACAACGCATGGGGTTCGACGGGTTCGAACCTTTTCGCGACCCGTTTCGTCAGGCGCTGATGACCGACTGCGAGGAAAAGCTGGGTGAGGACTGGTTGCGGCGCCTAGAGGGTGGCGATGATCTGGCGCGCAATCAGGCGCTTGTCGCACGGAACGAGATCAATATCGTCTCGCGTTCCCTACGGTTGATGACGCAGGACAGAATTGCGGCGGCGCTGAAACACATGACCACTGCGCGCACGTGTTACGTCACCGCCACGCGCGCCAGCTATGCCCTTGCGTATTATTTTCACTATGCGGGCCGAATGGCATTGCCCAGCCTTCAGCTTATTCCGCGACATGTGGGATCGGCGGTGGATGAACTGATCACGGCGGATGAAAGGGACTGTCTGATCGGGATCACGTTTTCCCCCTATTCCGCCGACACGATCCAGTCTCTTCGCTATGCAAAGGAACGCGGCGCGCGTCTTATCCTGATTTCCGACAGCGAGGTGATTGCACCGCGCGTCGAACCGGATGTGGTTTTTCCGGTCACCACTCAGTCACAGCACTATTTTGGCTGCTTCGGCGGGGCGATGGCGGTGATCGAATGCCTGATCGGGCATCTGGTCTCTGCCGGTGGTGAGGAAGCACAGAGGCGAATTGCTAGATACGAGGCAACCCGCGAGGATTCCGGCGCCTATTGGACTGCGCCGCGACAGCCGAAAATCCGTCTTTAAACCGGCGCCCTGCACTATGATTGCCCGTTGATCATCTCTTCGACCTGACCAAGACGTTCTTTGCCAAAGAACATCTCGTCCCCAACGAACAAAGTCGGAGACCCAAAGACCCCGCGATCCACAGCGTCAGAGGTATTTTTCACAAGCCGCGCCTTGACCTCGGGGTCCTGCGCGCGCTCAAGGATCGACTGGCCGTCGAAACCCGCCTTGTCAAAAACTTCGGCCATAACTGCCGGGTCATCCATCTTAAGGCCATCTTCCCACATTGCCTGAAACCCGGCGTCGCAATAGGCCGCCAATGTCCCATCCAGCTCAGCAGCGACGGCCCCGCGCATCAACATCAGCGTATTCACCGGAAAGTGCGGGTTGAAGTTGAACTTGGTCAGCTGGTGCCGGGCAATGAACCGCTGCATCTCCAGCCGTTCATAGTTCATTTTTGCGGGCACGTTGGCAAAGGCCACCATAGGTGGCTGATTGCCAGTGCTTTTGAATATCCCGCCCAGCAGGCACGGGATGTAGTTGACCTGAACACCCGCCCGCTGCGCAATATTCGGCAGGACCTTGTGCACGAAATAGGCATTTGGGCTGCCGAAATCGAAAATGAAATCGATCGTAGTGGTCATGGCCAAACTCTCCTTACCATTTTTCGGTCCATGGGCGCAGATCCAACTCATGCGTCCACGCGGTTCTGGGCTGCTTGTGCAGCATCACATAATTCTGCGCGATGGCATCGGGGTTCAGCAGAGCATCGTTTTCGCGCAAGTCATCAACACCTGGCACATTCTCTCGGATAAAATTTGAATCGATGGCACCATCGATCACGGTGTGCGCCACATGGATGTTCTTTGGCCCAAGCTCGCGTGCCATGGATTGCGCAAGGGCACGCAGCGCGTGTTTGGCACCCGAAAAAGCCGAAAACCCTTCACGTCCGCGAATGCTGGCGGAGGCGCCAGTAAAGATGATCGTGCCCCGCTTGCGTTCCAGCATTTTGCCGGCAACCTCGCGCCCCATGAGAAAGCCAGCAAAAGTCGCCATTTCCCAGACTTTGCGAAAAACGCGCGCTGTCGTCTGGGTGATGGAAAAGCGGACATTTGCGCCGATGTTGAATATGGCGACTTCGATTGGTGCCACTTCGGCCTCGATGCGGTCTATCAGGGCCACCATTTCCTCTTCGTCGCGTGCATCAGTGGGCATGGCAAGCGCCTCGCCGCCGCTGTCGCGGATGGAGGCCGCGAGGGCTTCCAGTGCCTCAGCATGACGCGGCCTGCGCACAAGGCACACGATCATGCCTTCTTTTGCAAAGGCGCGTGCAATGGCTGCGCCGGTATCGTCCCCCGCACCGATGATCAGGCAGGCCTGCTTTTCCGACATCGTCCATCCCTTTCTATCGCGTGACCACTGGTTGGTCTTGTTTCAAGACTAATTCTACTTGGTCTCGAAACGCAACCATATTTGTGCTAGTCGTGTCCCAAGACAAAATTCGGAGATCACAGATGGCGAACCAGCACACACATACCTGCGGTATCGCGGCGATGATGAATATCTTCGGGGATCGCTGGACATGGCTGCTTGTGCGCGAAGCATTCTATGGGGCAACCCGGTTCACGGAATTCCGGCGAAATACCGGCGCGTCGCGAAATATCCTGTCGGATCGTCTGAAGGTACTGGTGGATCATTCGATATTCGAAGAGATCGAAATTGGTGTAAACGGAACCCGAACGGCCTATGGCCTGACGGAAAAGGGCAAAGCCCTGTTGCCCGTGATGATCACCATGAGTGAGTGGGCCAACACGTTCGAATACGGGCCGGGCAATGAGCCGGTGATGCATCTGAACGGGGAAACCGGCTACCCCTTGGACACAACTCGTTTCTTTGACGCGGACGGGTCCGAGATTAAGCCGGAAAACCTGCGCGCAATACCCGGCCCCGGCGCAAGCCCGGCAACCGTCCGGCGGCTACAGAATGCAAACCAAAACCTGATCTGAATCGGAAACGGCGCCATTGTGGCGCCGTTTGCGTGTCTCAAAGAGGGTGTCTTTACAGGTTCGGGTAGATCGGGAAGCGGGCGCAGAGG
>NZ_JBQFSG010000019.1:0-20712 GCF_056537885.1 Ruegeria sp. BJ6
TGGCAGACAAGTGCACCGTAGATCATTCCGAACATGAACCCCTGCCGAACCGTGAAGAGGCCGGCAAAGAGCGCGGCAAGTGCCGCTGGTTTCTCTCCAACATGGGCGGACTTTCCACCCAATTCTCTGATGATATTGCCATAGCGGCCCCAAGTTCCGGCACTGCCCACCGTAAGGATTGTGGTTTCGTCACCACCAATGCCGGAAGGGTAGGCATTGATCATGCCCAGCATGTAGCCAGCCCCTTTTCCCTGAAGGATAGCGACCAGTCTATCGGCATCCGAGGTATCGCCCGTGCTCATGTCACAGATGGTCTTTCCCTCGAGCGAGACGCTTAGCCCGTTGACCAGTTCAATAGTCTCTCTGTGGCTCTTGACACAGATGATGACAAAATCAGACACCGCAATGGCATCATTCGGTGAAGAGCAGATCGTGGCTCCAGCCTCGGCAAAAACCACTGCCTTTGCCGACGTGCGGTTCCAAACGCTGACATCGTGGCCTGCCTTGTGCAAGCAATGCGCTAGTGCTGAGCCCATATTGCCCAGTCCCAAAACAGCAATTTCCATAATGTTTGCCTCGTGTGGTCGCCAATGAATTAATGCACCAGCATGCGGCGGCACCGGAGGATCACATAGTTGTAAATTTTTATATATTGTTAGATGATCTTACTTATGGATTGGCGCGCGCTTCCCTCTTTGACATCTCTCAGAGCCTTCGCCGCTGCTGCCGAGTTTCGAAATCTGACCCGGGCGGCAGAGGCGCTGAACGTGACCCATTCCGCAGTCAGCCAGCAAATCCGCGGGCTCGAACAACATCTCGGCACTCGGCTTATCACACGTACCCGACACGGCATTTCTCTGACATCGCAAGGCGAATTCCTGTCGGCTGGCCTGCTTAAAGCCTTCGCTGAAATGGCCTCCTTGACCGAGAGCATGTCGAGTGCAGAGTCGGTTCGACCGTTGGTGGTCAGTGCGACTCCGATGTTTTCAAGCGCGTTCCTCATGCCGCGTCTGTCGACATTTATTAACGAATTCCCCAATATCGAATTGAGGATCGATTCAACGATCCAGGCTGTCGATCTCAAGCCGGGCGGGGTTGATATGGCCATCCGATACGGAACGGGTCGCTGGCAAGGGCTTGTCTCGCAGATACTGCTGCCAGGCTGTCTAACGGTCGTCGCGTCCCGCGAACTAATCGGAAACCGGGTGCTCACGAATCCCTTAGAATTGCTAGATTTCACGCTTCTTCAGGAGCAAGCGTCAGTCGAGTTTGACCTGTGGTTAGAAAAGGTCGGAGTTGCGACTGACGCCGACCGGAGAGTTGTCCGCGTGCCGGGCAATATGCTGCTGGATGGCATCCGTCGCGGTGATGGTATCGGGGCGACGGTCCCGGCTTTTGTTTCTGACGAGTTGAAGTCGGGACAACTTGTGGCGCTGTTCGACGATCCAATACCTCAGATCGGCTACTACCTTGTCACTTTGCCCGGCCCGGTTCGACCGGCGGCAAAGCTGTTCATGCAGTGGCTCTCGAAATCAATTACCGAATATGAGAAAAGCCTTTTCCGATGGACGCCTTCTCACTTGCTGTAGGCAATTAAGAGCACCGACTAGAGTCAAATTAGGTCTGACTTGCCGTACATGACTGTGCGAACAGTGCGTAAATTGGTGCCGGATATGGTCATGTTCCCGCAACTTGGCGTTCATAATCCGCGCCATCATACCAACCGAGCGATTTGGTGACCTTCAGGTTGTCGTCTAGGTCCCATTCTTCCCAGCCCGAGAAACGAACGTGGTTACCGGTTTCTTTATGATGGCCTTCGAAAGTCCACGCATAGACCATGTGGTGATCGGCGACGAGAACCGTGTCTAGGTTAAGAACGAGGTCTGGGAAGTCAGCCATAAATCCCGCCGCCATGTCGCCAATCTCGGTCCGGCTCTTCATTGGCTCGCCACCGTTCATTATCATTAATGTATGTTCAGCATATCTTCCCGCGACATCGCCTGACGCCCGGTTTGTCCAAGCAGCGCAGTGATCTTGTGCCATGCGGCGGGCGGTTTGCACATCAGGTGTCATCTATATCTGCATGTCCTAAAAGTCGCGAAAATATATGGTTGCAGAAACGTTAATCGGACCTCTCAAAGCAATCAAGTTTGCTTAACATCGCTTCTCAACGACGGCAGGCTTGTTCGCCTCACGGCCATCCGCTTGTTGAAATTGCGGCGTTTTATACGAACGACAGTTCTCGGAAAGCCGATGGGTGAACTCTTAGAGATATCTAATGTCGGCTGTGGGCCGTCGACGAAGACGGCCCTGCGAAGTTAAATTTCAATGGCTTCAGCGATGGCCAGAGCATCCTCTAGTTCAACACCTAGGTACCGGACTGTACTGTCCATCTTTGTGTGTCCGAGAAGTAGTTGCACTGCCCGAAGGTTGCCCGTCTTTTTGTAGATCTGGGTGACCTTTGTTCTTCGCATTGAATGAGTACCGTAAGCACTCGCTTCGAGACCGATCGAAGTGACCCACTCGCGGACGATCCGCGCATATTGGCGGGTTGAGATGTGCAGTCGCTCATGGAAGCGACCTGGCCACAAATATTCTGACCCGACCATTAGCTCATCCTCCATCCATTTCTCAACGGAAGCTCGCGTACCTTCGGAAACCTCAAAGCGAACAGGTTTCTGCGTTTTGCTTTGCAGTACCGAGGCACGTTCCTTGATTTGACCAGATGCCATCACATCGACGACTTTCATCTTCACGAGATCGCACCCCCGCAGCTTGCTGTCGATCGCCATATTGAACAGCGCTAGGTCGCGGTGGTTCTCGGCCAATTCAAGTCGAACACGGATCGCCCAGACATGCTTTGGCTTCAGCGGTCGTTTCTGACCCACGATGCGGCCCTTGTTCCATGCGGGGCGAAGTGCGCGAATGGCTGGTAGGTTTGGTGTTTCCATGACTGATCCTCCGATCCGCCATGCCCTCCCAAAACGACAACCCGACGTTGACGAGGCACCATATCACGGATTGCTGCGCAGCCTCTGAGGTCCGGAAGGAGCCCAACCTGTAAGTTCGCCTCAATGACACACGCACGCTCACAGCATGATTATTGCTGCATCTGCGAAGTTCCTAGCGCTGCGAGGTGACAGATAGACCAGCCATTGGTACGCAATGCAGTGAAATTAGACCGGGCAATCCACACGTTGGCAGAATGGATCCTACCCGCATCCCCAGAGATCGGCACTGCGCCGACATCTTCTTTTTACCGTTTGTTTGAGGGCCGGTATCCCATTGCCTGTCTTTGGGAAACGCTGCTTTTTCAGCGGGCCGCTGTGAGCTGATAGAAATCAAATCGTTCGAGCCGAAATTTCGACGACTTAGAGCGTTGAAAAATAGGAAGAACGCGGGCCTTTCAACCCAAGCACGTCACAGAAATTGAATGTCCAGCTCTTAATTTCCTTCAATTGTCCACTGCTGCGACCAACGTTCCAGCTCACGTAGAACGGCGTCCAGAGACTTCCCTTTTTTTGTGAGAGAGTATTCGGTTTTTGGCGGCACCTCCGCATAGACTTTGCGGTGGATGACCCCATGGTCTTCCAACTCACGAAGCTTTCGCGTCAGGACGCGTTGCGTAACATCGGGCATTTCGCGGCGCAATTCGCCATACCGTTTGGTTCCCGATTGCAGCGTGTGGAGTATCTGGCATTTCCATTTGCCACCTATGATCTCAATCGCGACCTCGGCTGGGCAATGGTGATCGGTCATGTTCTGCTTTGCATCATTTGCCATTCCGGACCTCAATTATGATACGCATCACAGCTTTGGAAGAAAGCATGGCAAAACCTTGCTCCACATTTTGCAACAGATGCCTACGCTTATTTGCACAGAATTTCCCCTTGGTATCCATTTGGTTCCTACTAACATCAATCGTAGGTAGATGTCATGTTGTTACGACAGTCAATGAAGCGGCCCGATCTGATCCGGGAAATCTGAAAATTCCAGATGACAGAAAAGGCCTTCTACCACTGCACCCCGCCGAACCAGACAGGAGGCCCCATGAAACCGAACTTCATTATCCCACTCGCCACAGGCGCGCTTTCTCTTGCGCTTGCAACCGGTGCAGCCGCATCTGACAACCCACAATCCACCACCGTTCTTGAGTTTGCGGATGCCAACACCTTGTTCGTTGCAGATTCCGATGGTGCAAAGATTTACGCATATACGCTGCCGGATGCCGTTCCAGCCACAGAATCTCGCGGCTATAACCTCATCGGGCTCGGCGCGCAGATCGTCGAGCAGTTGGGGGTGAACCCCTTTGCGATCAGCTATCACGATATTGCCGTGAACCAGGTCTCGAAGGAAACCTACATTTCCCTTTCGATCCGCGCAGGCGTTGAGAAATCCCCAATGGTCATCCGGGTCGATCAGGATGGGACCATTGTTCCACTCGACCTTGCGGCTCTGAACAGCACATCCTTCGCGCTGAGCGATACCCCGGATGATAGCGTGACGTTCTGGCGTGACATCCCGGCTTCGACCTTCACTGTCACCGATATGGATTATGTCGACGGCTCGCTGTTTGTGGCGGGGCTATCGACGGGGGAGTTCGCCTCGACCCTGCGGCAGGTGCCGTATCCGTTTGACAGCAGCGCCGCCGCTTCCAGTATCGAGATGTTCCATACGGTTCACAATCAGACCGAAACCCGCGCCCCGATCCGCGCGATGAGCGTAGTGGACCTGAACGGGACGCAGACCGTTGTGGCGGCCTATACCTGTACGCCATTGGTCACGATCCCTTCGGCTGATCTGGTCGATGGCAGCCACGTCATTGCTAAAACTGTCGCTGAGCTTGGCTATGGCAATACCCCGCTTGAGGTGCTGCATTTCACCGCGCCCAATGATGAGTTCCAGCCCGAAGAATATGTGCTGGTCATCAACAAGGAACGCGACGCCGACCTGATGCGCGTGACCGACCTTGCGACCGCATCGGAAAGCGAAGGCCTGTCGCAACCTGTATTGTGGGGGGATGCCGGTGTGGAAACCACAGCGCGTCCGTTGGGCGCCGTGTTGCAGGCCGATGATCAGGATGAGCAGTATCTACTGACGCTGAAACGGAACCTCGATACCGGCGACGTTGATCTGGTGTCGTTCCGCAAGGGCGCTTATTTCCGCCTGAATGACTTTGTGAGCGAATACAACTTCCCTGATTACGCCTATTCCGATGAGCAGGAGTTCTACCGCACATTCCAGAACCTGCTGAAAGCGGATGCAGGCTATCCTGATCTGCAAAGGTAGGATGCAGATGCGAAGCCTGATTGTATCTGCGGGCGTCGCACTGGCCGGTTTCATATCGGCCAGTGGGATTGCACATGCCTGTGAATACGGCAGTTCGCCGACAGCAAAGGTTGAACAGGTGTATCCGACAGTGGACATCCTGCCCGAGAACCTGCTGCGTTTTTATATCTACTTCTCCGAGTCCATGGCACGAGAGGGGATATGGAACTCGGTCGTTCTGTTGGATGCGGACGGGGAAATCGTGCCCGGTGCGTTTATCGAAAACAAATTCGACCTCTGGTCCCCTGATGACAGGCGCCTGACGGTGCTGTTTGACCCGGGTCGCGTCAAAACCGGTTTGGTGGCACATAATACATTGGGCCGGGCACTGGAGGCAGGAAAGAGCTATACTCTACAGGTTCGCGCAAGTGCCGAGACACGCAACGGATGCAGCATAGCCAGCGACTACAGCAAGAGCTTCGATGTTGCTGACGCTGATTTCGACGCGCCTGATTTGGCCGCCTGGGAAATCATCACTCCTGCTGCGGGCAGTAAAAACTCCCTGCGCGTGGTTCTGGACGGCCCAACAGACCACCTGTCACTGGCCTACCGCATTCGGGTCAAGGATGCCGAGGGGAGTTCTGTACGCGGTACATTGCGTCTTGGTGACCAGGAACGGGAATGGGTGTTCACGCCGCAAAAGCCGTGGGCCAAGGCACCACATCAACTCGAAGTGAATACAACGCTCGAAGACATCGCTGGCAACCGCCTGACCGGATTGTTTGACCGTCCAGTGGTAAAAGACGGCTTTAGTGAGCCAAGCTCCGAGGTGGAGATCCTGACCTTCACCCCGCATCTGAATTGAGAACTGACGCAAGAAAGAAAGCAAGATGATGAAACTCTATTACGCACCCGGAACCTGTGCCCTTGCTCCACATATCGCACTGGAATGGACTGGTACATCTTATGAGGCTGAACGCGTCGAACTGGGATCAGACGACTATCTGAAGATCAACCCGCTTGGCATGGTGCCTGCGCTGAAGGATGGTGATCACAGGATCATGACCCAGGCGGATGCGATCCTGAAATACATTGAGACGAAGTTCCCCAATGCTGATCTTGGTGTTGCGAAAGACCCGATCAGCCAGTTTGAACTGGATGAGGCATTGGCCTTTCTGACAGGGGATTTCCATCCGGCATTCTGGCCCTTCTTTGTGCCGGAACGGTTTACGGCCAGCACTGAAGAAGCCGCACAGAATGATGTGCGCGAGGCCGCCTACGGCCGTATTGACCGGGTCATGAACCACCTTGAGATGCTTTTGGAACGCGGCACGCATGTGGTTGGGGGCAAACGGACGATCGCCGATCCATATGCCTTTGCAATGACCCGTTGGACGGCGCACACGCCAAAGCCCTGGCAGGAATATCCCGCAGTGAAGCGGTTCATGGAGACCATGCTGGAAGACACTGGCGTCCAGAACGCCATGAAAGCGCAAGGACTGAGTTAGCCGTGGCACAGTATGATTACAATGCCCCCCAATACCATGTCGCAACACGCGACAAGGTGAGCACAGAGCTTTTGGAGGGTATCTTTCCCGCAGATCGTGCGGCTTGGGACAATGATCCGCAGTTTCTGGGCTGGCCTGCTCATCTGCAACGCTTGCACGCCTCAATATCCGAGGCCAGCGCCCGGCTGGTCGGGGGGCTGGAGGCCGTTCTGGACGAACCCGAAGGTAGCGTTCAGGAGGTGATGGGGCTGACCGGCATGAACCGTCTGGGCATTGATCTGGTTGCACATGTTTATGGGCATCACGGGTTTGAGGATGCCAATGTCCTGCCAGGTTTCCTTGGGCGGTTTCCGCAATTGTCGCGAGCGATTGATCTTCTGGAAAACGATCACATATTCCTAGACCAGGCGCTGGATCAGTCGGAATTGGTCTTTGCCAAACTTAGTGGAGAGGGCACATCAAAAGCCACGGTCGGAAAGGCGCTTGAGCAGGCCAAGGTACTGAACAAAATACTGAACCGGCACACCTATGACGAAGAGGATATCTTGATCCCGGCGGTTCTGCGTGCCTATGCCTGAGAAGCCCGAAGATATCCCCCGGCTGTTTGCCGAAGCCTGGAATGCCCGCGACGCGCATGCTCTTGCGTCCCTATTTGTAGAAGACGCGGATTTCGTGAATGTCGTGGGCCTCTGGTGGGACAACCGCGATGACATCGAACGCGCGCATCGCTATGGGCTGAAGACGTTTTTCCGCAAGACCGAGATTGCGGCGCGGCGTGTCAAGGTGCGGCTGGTCAGTGACGATTTGGCTATCATCCATACGCGTTGGAAACTGGAAGGACAGCTTGATAAACAGGGGCGACGTCTTGATGCCCGTTTTGCCATCATGGTGTTTGTCGCGCAGCGAAAGCACTGCGGTTGGGCCGTTCTGGCCGCACAAAATACCGACATCGTACCAGGTGCAGAAACCAATGTCGTCAGTGACGGCGAGATGAGAGCCGTAGACTATCGAAAGTAGGGCGAATATTGACAGTCTTTGCTCAAGAGTTATCGAATGATGGTCAACAAGAGCATCGCAGACAGTGGCCAGTCCATAACCCGAAGTCCGCCGTACCGCCAATTTCGAACAGAACTAAGTGGTTTGGCGCCACGGAGTGGCTATTCAATGGCCGCTCTAGCGGTACATGTTGCTTCACGGCAAGAACCATGCCGAGCCCGCGAGTGTTTTCTGCGTCAGCAAAGGGCGGGTTTGTCCGCAGATTTCCTGTTCGGATTGCACGTGATTTCGCGTCTGCGGCGAATGGCAGGAATGCGGGCTGCTACCGCAGCATCTCGATTGGGTGCTGGATGTCGGCTCTGGGCCGCCTGCGTGAACCGTTATTGGCAGGGCAGGGACCCTTTCTGCATCGGCCCCGAGGTCCTTTGTGAGCCCACTTCTACCGATGCTGCGCGTTGCTCGAACGTCAGCTTTGCGTTGAGCATTCTAGGTGCGTTGTCAGGCTCATAGATTAAATCCAGAAACTGGTTCTAATGGTTCTGACCCACTGGAGTCCCAGTACTAGCTGCCATTTCGAAAGCGTTGCAGTGTCTGCGGATAATTCGATGGAAAACTCCAGACAGCTTCGCCCGGAGCACGCACAAGCCCGCGCGCTTGAGGATCTCGGTCTGTAAGCAGAGAAATGAACAGGTCACTGCTGGCCCAGGGCGAAGACCGAAAGTACCAATGCCCGTTTCCTGTATCGGCTGCTTCGGCCTCGGTCACATCGATGATATGTAGGGTTTTCATCTCAGACAGTCGGCGCTGGAACAGAGACCCATTTATTGCTTCATCGGAAACCTGACCCAGACGGTCGCGGCCGAAGACCAACCGTGACATCGCCAGCGCTGAATCGGTCTGCGATTGATAGAGTGTCACACCTATAACGGCATCCAGAAGGCCGTCTTCAATTGATTGCAAGAAATAGCTTCGATCAAGATCGCTGCTGATCAGGATCAACTGCCCCAGCCGCGGCTTTGGCCCAGGCCGCAAAGCAATCTGATAGGCGGCTTCAAATGCGAGCCTTGAGCCTGCGCTGTATCCTATAAGGTGAATGCGCCGGGCGTTGGTGTTTGCCGACAAGTA
Source organism: Ruegeria sp. BJ6 (assembly GCF_056537885.1). NCBI lineage: Bacteria > Pseudomonadati > Pseudomonadota > Alphaproteobacteria > Rhodobacterales > Roseobacteraceae > Ruegeria > Ruegeria sp. BJ6. The sequence goes on from NZ_JBQFSG010000019.1 coordinate 8,898, forward strand.
TTCGACAAGAGAACGCAAATTGCGGCGCGTCGCCAATGCAGATTCCTGATCCCGAAAATACGCCAAGCGATTGGGTGTAGCGGGCCAGTTGTAGCTGATGAAGGCGCCCTGATAGCCCAGAAAGTGTTGCAACTCTTTGGAGACAAGGGTCGAGTAATCAAAATCGACATTGTAGCCATGGACATAGATGAAAATGTCTTTGTTGCGAGAGGCTGCAAGGTGATCGTCAATCCATTGGGCAAACCGAAGTCCGGCTGCCTTCATCTCCTTTTGCGAAGGTGGATCGTTCATGTAGCGCGTGACACTGAACGGCATGACACCAATCTCTTGTACGTCAGACAAGCTGAGCGTGTAGTCCTTAGCGCGGTCGCGCGTCATGGTAACGTGGCGAAGCTTTTTCAACGTCGCCAATGGGGGGTTGCTTTGCACTTCGGCAATGCCGGTACGCAGAATGTGACCGCGCTCATTGTTGTAATAGGCTTGTGGGTCGCCGGGAACCGCGGGCAGCCGATCTGTAGCGTAGAATAGCTGCGAACGCTGCACGAAATTGTCTTCCGTGATGTCCTTGTAAGGGTCAAAAGCAGCCTCGGCATAGACCGTTGGGGAGGGCATCAGTTCAATTTCGTCATAGATGTTTGGCCCGCAGGCAGCGAGGACACAGAACGAACACACGGTTGCCGCAGGCAAAGCTCTGGCAATCAGTCGCCTCGTCGTTCCTTTTCTGAATTGCCTTTGTCCGACTGTTCGCATCCGGCTGCAATTGTCGGTCCCAAGCATGTCGGCACCGCTGCTCGCGCCTTGGCGCAACTTCGATACTACAGACCTGTTTGTGTTCGGCATGGCCGCCTTTCGCATAATGCCCTTACTCAGAAGCTGTAGGTCACACCCAACACGGGTCCGAATTGTGAGAGCTTGAACCTGCTGTCAACTTCACCTTTGTCGACCATGATGTAGCGATAACCTGCGCGCAAATTCCACTTTGGAGCGATCGCATAACCTACCGTTGCCAAAAACTGTGCGGTTTCGCGATCTGAGCGAAATCCACCATAGTCGGCCAAGGCAACGGCCGACCATCGGTCATTGATCTGATACCGGATACGGGCCGCAATCAGAGGGTCTATCCAATCGTCGCTGGCACTGGAACTTGGTGCCGGGGTGGGGCCGCCGACCAGAGTGATCGTGCTGCTCGTCTCAAACCAGCGAAACCCGCCACCGAGATCGACGGCCAGGTTTTGGTCTTGATAGGCCGTGTAAGCGGCATATCCACTTAAAAACTGCGTCTTCAGACTGGTTTCAGCGCCACTGAACACCGGGCCGGGAGTGTCATTGTCAAAGGACAGGTCTGTGCGCATGTAGTCCGCGATCAGCGACCACCGGCCACTTCGCGCTTCAAGTGTACCCATGAATGCCAGATCAAGGTTTTCAACCGCTTCACTGAAGCTGAGTTCCGACTCCAGCGATCCAATGGTTGTCTTGGTGTCCGCCGCGTAGATGTAGAAGCTGCCGGAAAAACTCCAGTCGGAGTCCTGTGCCACTGCTGTTGATCCGCCGGGCAGCATCGTCGCCGCAACCAGAAAACTGCTTGCGATACACCGTATTTTTAAGCACGCCATGGCCCGCTCCCCCCTTTGCCTATCCCGAGTTCGAGGCGCGGCAAAAGATGGGCCGCGCCGTTGTCCTGTTACGTTTCACAATCGCATTCGACCGGGTCGAGTATCGGAACAGATGCCTTAACGCTATTCATTTCACGGGCGCGAAACTCTGACGGTGTTTGACCCGTCCATTTCTTGAAGGCCCGTGTCATGGCCGTCGCGTCAGAGTATCCCAAATGATCAGCGATATCGCCCACCGACAATTCAGACTTGGAAAGCAGATGTTTCGCCTGGTCACATTTGGCTTCGATGACGATGCGCGACAGTGATGTCCCATAGACAGCAAGCCGTCGGTTGAGAACCGCGCCTCGAAAACCGCATGCCTTGGCGAGCGCCGTAGCCGACAAGTCCGTGCGCCCGACCCTTGAGTTGGCAACGCTTTGGATCGAACTCAACAAGTCTGTAGGTACAGGGTTTTTTTCGTCCTGAGTGGTCAACACGTACTCGGTCGCGGTTCGGTTAACCAGTTCAAACAAAAGCCAGGCACTTGGGAAGCGGATGGAATACCCGTCTGAGCCCGCACCTACCGCCCGGATACCGTAGAAGTAAGACGGGAGCAGATCAGGACGGTTCACACGCACAAGAACCTTATTTGCTTCCCAACGCTGACCTGCGGTTTCATGCAGCAACGTAGCCCATCGGCTGATCTGAAACGCATCCATATAGGCGGGCGAACAGCATGGCGTGAACCTGCGTTTGGCGGACAGCACGGCGAACTCTCCAGAGACATCGAGTGTCATGGTGACCGCGTTTGTGTTGTTTCCCGCATGAACGCAAAACCTGGCAATGAAATCGGCCAGCGACTTTGCTACGCGAAAGGCCTGTCCGAATGGGGATGCAACGGTCGGATCTGAAGTTTGACCAACAAGTGCTGGAAAGTCTGGGGATGTCTTTTGTGCGACGGCTTCAAACACGGCATAGACAGTGTCGTGCGGAATGAAACAACTCGGAGCGTTCAATTCCGAGAAGGATAGATCGAATTCCGCTAGGAGACTTTCTACAGATTGACCGGATTCTTGAAACGCAAGCAAAAGCGGCACGATAACCCGCCCGCGTGTAAGCGGCGGTGTTCTGTGTTGAGCATGTGCGTCATGCCCTGTCATCATAGCTCCTTAAGACCCCGCAATTGAAAGGTCGGGCACGTCAAGCATAGACCAGCGCGGCTCTGTGTCCCTGACCTGCGTCAAAGCGGAAGTCACTTTTTGAGGTAAAAAAGTCAGGTGCCCGCTGGTAGGGGCTCAATCGAATTGAACCACGCTACCCGCAGAGAGTGCGCTCTAAGAGATTGACATCACCACACGAATAATAGGACCGCCGTCGGGTCAATATGCAAAGAGAGTTTCTAGTTGTTGGCCGAAACGCTATCGCTACCTGTCATTTTTAACCAGTTTTCGGAAGCGGTCGCTCCAATCTGTCAGGGCATACATTCGAACTTTGTGGTTTGTTGGAGAGAGATGGCCAAGGCTCCAATTGTAGCATTTTAAAAAACAACAAAATGAGAGGCGTGAGAATGCGCTTTTGATCAGGTGCCGGGACCATCAAGCAATGCATTTCTGTAATTGGCTAGTGGAGCGGGCAAACTATGAATCTCACGCACAAACGCTGGAAACTTGCTGCTTTAGCTGTCCTGATTGGAAGCACAGCGACCGCTCAGAGCTTTGATACCACGGTCGATGCACTTGCTGAGACATACGAAGTGCCCATTACCATAAACAACTTTGTTCGGGCTGCTACAGACAATGAACTGAAGACGTACAATGGCCTGGCCGGAGGCGTAAATCAGTTCTTTCACTTCAAAGAACCCACCCCCATCGACAATCAGCCCACCATTCGGATGAATCGCGACACACTCTACAGCGTTGCGGTTATTGATATCAGCCAAGGCGCAACCTTGACTCTGCCCGATGTGGGCGACCGATACATGACGACGATGGTGGTCAATCAGGATCATTTCATCAATGAAGTGTTCGACGGTGGCGGTGTGTTCCAGCTTGACATGGGTACATTCCATACCCCCTACGTACTTGTTTTCATGAGAATACTGGTGGATGCCGAGAGCCCCAAGGATGTTGCGGCGGTCAATGCAATTCAGGACGGGTTCACCATTGATGCTGCCTCCGCAACGCCCTTCGAAATGCCCAATTACGACGCGGAGAGCTTTGAGGCGCTGCGCCAAGCCGCAATTGAGCTGGGCAGGTTCGCCACAGACAGCGTCCGGACTTTTGGTAAGGCAGATCATGTAGACCCATTACGCCATTTCCTTGGCACAGCAGTCGGCTTTGGTGGGCTGCCAGAAGACGAGGCCTTTTATCTTAATATCGAGCCCGGCCTGCCGCTTGGGGAATACAAAATCCAGGTCCCGGCGGATGTGCCAGTGAACGCATTCTGGTCCGTGAGCCTTTATAATGCAGACGGGTTTTTTGAACTCAATTCCCTCGACACGTATGTGGTCAACTCGGTCTCAGGCACCAAGAATGACGATGGCAGTGTGACCGTGCACTTCGGCGGTTGCAACGACGGACGTGTGAACTGTCTCCCGATCATGGATGGCTGGAACTATGCCGTGCGCCTTTATCAGCCGGGCCCAGAGGTCATCGACGGAAGCTGGGTCTTCCCCTCCGTAGAACCCGCAAACTGAACAACAGGATGCTTACGATGAAAAAGCTTCTTCTGACAGTCGCGCTTACACTCCCGACAGGCGTTTGGGCCGAAGACATGGTCGATGTGACCGTCGACACCCTTGTGCGCGCCGAGACAGATCACATGTTTCGGACCAACATGGCCAATCTCGGCCTCGCTGTTGGCGAATTGGGGCATATGCGCGAAGCCACCACACCGGATAACCAGCCCGTCATCCGCATGAACCAGGACACGCTCTACTCCGGCGTTCTGCTGGATTTGAGCGAACCCGTCGAAGTGACACTGCCTAAAGCGGATGGCCGCTATATCTCGATGCATGTCATCAATCAGGACCACTTCATGTATGCCGAGGCAGAGCCCGGCACGTATCAAATCACACAGGAAGACCTTGGTACGCGCTTTGGTTTCATCGCGTTTCGCACATTCGTCGATGTGACTGACCCGGATGATATTGCCGCCGCGCAAGCGGCACAGGATGGAATTGTCGTTAGCGGCGGTGGAACGGGCCCGTTTGACGCGCCCAACTGGAACACCGAACAACTTGCCACTGCGCGTCAGGCGATAAACGATTTATCCTTGCTGGGCACCGATTCAGCCCGCGCCTTTGGCAGAACAAAGGACGAGATTGATCCGGTTCAGTTTCTGGTCGGTGCGTTCTCGGGTTGGGGCGGTCTTCCGCCTGAGGCCGCGATCTATCTGTTGGACGCGGTCGATCAGAATGACGGCGAAACACCGCATGCGGTAACCGTCAAGGATGTGCCGGTTCGGGCGTTCTGGTCGGTGACTGTCTATAACGGTGACGGCTTTCTGGAAGCCAATGATCTGGGCGTAAACAGCTACAACGGTTACACAGCCGAAGCAGCAGAAGACGGCTCGGTCACGTTGCATTTCGGTGGGTGCGACGATGGCCGCGTGAACTGTCTGCCGATCACTTCGGGCTGGAACTATGCGATCCGCCTTTATGAGCCGGAGGATGCAATCCTGAACGGCAATTGGACCTTCCCGAAGTTGGAGCCGATCAACTAGGCCACTCGCCCAACCTGCATTTCAAAAGGAGTACACGGCTATGCGTCGATCCCATACTCTTATGGGGCTGCTTTTTGCAGCCAGTGCCGGAACCACAACCGTTGCAGACGAGGCATCCGATCTGGCCCAGGAACTGGCCAACCCGCTTGCGGCAATCGTCTCGGTTCCGTTTCAATTGAACCATGATGAAAATCTGGGCGTCTCTGATCAGGGCTCGCGCACCACGCTGAACTTTCAACCAGTCGTGCCCTTTCAACTGAACGATGACCTTAACCTGATCACCCGAACTATCATTCCTTACATCTGGCAGGAAGACGTTGTGCCGGGCACACGCCAGGAGGGGTTCGGAGATATCCTTTTCTCTGCGTGGTTCTCGCCAATCGGAACCGGGGACATAACGTGGGGCGTGGGTCCCGTTGTGCGCTTTCCAACCTTTAGCGACGTATCGAGTGATACATGGGCTGCTGGGATCACCGGCATTGCACTGCGACAGACCGGTCCGTGGACCTATGGTGCGCTGGCCAATCATCTGTGGGATCTAGAAAGCAACCCCGACACCCCCACGAATGTGAGTTTTGTCCAGCCCTTTCTTGCTTATTCCACCGAAGGCGCGTGGACCTATTCGCTGCAAAGCGAAAGCGCCTATGACTGGGAAACTGATGCCTGGGCTGTGCCTATAAACGCTTCGGTCTCCAAGCTGGTCCAATGGGGGGCGCTGCCGGTCAATCTGCAAGCAGGGGCGGGCTATTGGCTCGAAGCGCCCGAAGTGGGTGCCGAAGGCGTTCGCTTGCGTTTGCAGGCTCAGGTCGTCTTGCCCAGAGGGCGCTGACGTTTGGCTGAAGAACTTTTTATGAAACGTCGAAAATAGGGAGGTCTTGATGGCCGATCAGATGCAACGCAATGCGCAAGCGCATGTCGAGCTTGACCCTGACCATTAGGATCTGATTGTCAGAAGCTGCAATCGGCTCATTCGACACGCCGTTCGGGTGATGTCTTTGTTCATGGTCGTTGTGATCGGATTTGCCGTCATCGACGCCGGTTACTCGTTCTACATCAAGCTTGTAAGTCCACCGGCCCTGATTCTTGACGTCAGTGTTCTGTTGGAGGTTTTTGCGGCCGCGCTTGTTGTACTGATCGCTATCGAGATTTACACGAATGTCACGCTCTACCTGACGGCCGATGTCATACATGTGAAGCTGGTAGTTGCAACTGCCCTGATGGCCGTTGCCAGAAAGGTCATTACACTCGATACGACGGACCTGGAGCCGCTTTATTTCGTTGGGTATTCTGGACTCGGTCTGGCGTTTGGTGTCACGTATTGGTTGCTGTGGCGTGGCAAGTAGATATTTCAAAGGACGCCTGTATCGACGCTGGCATAAGCGAGATCGCCGACATTAGTGTTTTTTTGAAGCCGCAATCGCCTCCTTATTCAGCCAAAGAAGAAACGCTCGAAAATCTTAAAGAAATCCGGAAGCAGACCTTGGCACCTGCCCGGTGAAAGTTCCCTTTGTCCGCAACCTGTGAGTTTGTGCAGCGCCAAAATTTGCACTTGCAGCGAATGACCGGAATGCGGGCGCGGTCGCAGTGTCTCGACCAACCGGTGAAAGGCAGCTATGGGCCGAGCCCGTCTAAACGCTGCTGGTGACTTTCAACGCCGACATTCGCAAAGCGGATAACAATTCGACCAAGTGTTTTTTGCTCTTTGCGCTGTACTTGGCCGCTGTTGAGGAGCACTGAATGAAGTCCGCGTACTGATCAACAGTCAGGTCACAGTTTTCGATCGCGCTTGAATATCGCTCCAGGATGCGTGCAATGATCTTTGTGTTTCGCATTGCGCCAGCCTCCAGCTCTTTCTGACTTGTCGAGGTTACGCCAGCGATGATGTCCTCGGCATTGGGCGAGGATTGCAAAAAGTCATAATGCTCGATGACGGCGTATTTGAAGACCACATCAAGTTGCGCACCAAGGTCATCAACTTTTTCAAGTCCGGTCTCGATATCCAGAACGACCCTGTCTGCCAGCGAACGGATTGTGGCCCGCAGCACCTCGTCCTTGTTTGCGAATGCCTTGTAAAGTGTTTGGCGCGAGATGCCCGCTTCTTGGGCGATGTCGTTCATGCCCGTTCGCTTCACGCCGTAGCGAAGAAAAAGCTGCTTCGCGGCTGCGAGGATGTAGTCGTAGCGATCTTCCATGATTTACATATTGACAAATGAGCGCTTAGTGTCAATATTGACAATCACCCACAAAATGTCAACTTGTCAGGACGCGAGATGTCTAAACAATCTGAGAAAATCGCAATCGTCACCGGTGCGAACAATGGCATCGGGTTTGAAACAACAGTCGGTATGGCCGAAGCAGGTTTTCACGTCGTCATGGCGTGCCGCAGCCTTGAAAAAGCCGAAGCGGCCAAAGCAAACGTGCTCGCGCGGATTCCCCCCGCATCAATCGACATCCTCGTGCTGGACTTAAGCGATTTGACTTCGGTTCGCGCGTTCGCTGAGGCTTTCCGCGCCCGGTACTCCAAGCTGGATGTGCTGATAAACAACGCGGGTATCTTGCTGTACTCCGCTCAAACGAATGCAGATGGTGTCGAGCTGCAGTTCGCAACCAACCACCTGGGACATTTCCTGCTGACTGCGCGTCTGATCGACATGATCCCTGACAACCCTGCATCGCGGATCGTCTCACTCTCCAGTATCGCCCACAAGAATGCGAACATTCACTTTGACGATCTGACATGCGGCCAGGATGGCGGCGTTGCTTACGGTCAATCCAAGCTTGCCTGCCTGCTCTTCGGTGACGAACTGGACCGTCGCCTCAAGGCTTCGGGCAAGTCGCTGAAATCGCTGACTGTGCATCCGGGCGGGTCGGACTCCGGTCTGTTCAACGATTTGGACGAAGCAACGCGCGCTAACATGAAGGCACAAGTCGAACAACTTCTGCACTCAAACGAAGACGCCGCGAAGCCGTCTCTGTTCGCCGCTTTGTCTAATCAGGTCAAAGGTGGCGAATACTACGGCCCTACAGGCCCCGAAGAGATGAGCGGCAAGACCGGTGTCGCGAACCGCAATCCGATTTGCGACGACCACGATTTGGCCAAACGTCTGTGGCGTCTCTCGGAAGAGATGACCGGTCAGACATTCGCGATCTGAGGGACTGTGATGGACACGTTCATGGATCGTCTCTCGCAAGGGTTCGAGTATCTGATCGTACTCGCCTCTGGTATCATGTTGGGCTGGGGGGTTCTCGGGTTTCTTGAATACTTCACCGGTCTGGCACCGCTCATGCCTTTGCAAAACGCGACCTTTCCGCCGGGCATGCAAACTCTCCATTGGATCCTGATCACCGCATCGGGTGCCACCTATCTGGCCGGATACGTCCTGCGCTGGAGCGTCACTCCGATTGCCATGCTGGTGATGTTCACCGCGCTTGCCACGATGTGTGCTGTGCAAACCTTCGACATGCTAGAAAATCCGGATCGCTACCGGAACTTCGCCCAGGAATGCGTCAATTACATCATCATCTCGATCTACCTTTTTCGATCCAAGCGCATGCGGGATCGTTTCGGGCTGATCACAATTCAGGGCAGTGATCGCGTGTCGCCGCTGAGCGCCTGAGACCGCAACGGAAGGACAGTCATGGAAACCGGATCATCGGAAAAGGTGAACCTCTCACATCACAAAATCCACACAGACATTTTGATCGATGCGCCGCCGGACTTGGTCTGGTCGGTTCTGACCGACACGGCAAACTACAAGGACTGGGCTGTGTTCCTTGTGGGTATCAAGGGAGAGATCAAGGATGGATCGACAATCACCGTCGACTTTCAGCTTGATTCAGCAAAGGAGAAACTGACCACCTTGGATCACACGATCTCGGTCGTGGAGGGGACGGAGTTTTTCTGGGCTGAGAAGGGGCCGGGCGGCATTCGCGACAACCATCACTTTTGTGTCGAACCGCTGGAAGGTGGCAGAACCCGCTTCGTACAATCCGACGAGATCATGGGTGGCATAACCTTCCTGATGGGCGGGCGCTTGGCGAAAATGTATGTGGAAGGTTACCAAGCTTTCAATCGCGGCTTGAAAACCGAGGCAGAGCGCCGTGCTCAATCCGCCTGACAAGACAACACGACCACTTGGGCGCGTCCTGCTGACCGGTGCGACTGGGATGGTGGGTACCTCGGTACTTGCGGCATTGCTGAACGAAAAAACTGCGCGCGAAATCGTGTCAATTGGGCGCAGGCCGTGCAATATAGACGACCCAAAGCTGACCGATGTGAGGTTTGCAGCATTCGGCGATACCCAAGCCATCGAACCCTATCTCGATGGCATCGACACTGTCTTCCATTGCCTTGCCACTTATTCCGCGCGAGTCAGTCGAGTGGAATACGAGGAGATCACAGTCGATTGGTTACGCGCCTTGCTGGCGACTTGCGAGAGGTCTGCGCCCGGTGTGACGTTCTGCTTGTTTTCTGCCCAGGGTGCTCGGCCAGATGGCGGCGGCATGTCCTTCGCGCTGAAGATAAAAGGCGAGGCGGAGAGCAAATTGTTTGCATCTGACCTCGAACGGAAATTCGCCTTTCGTCCAGGTTATATTGCGCCGTCAGGCCCGAAGAACACATGGAAGACAGCTGATTATCTTTTCAAACCGCTCCAAAGGCTGATGCCGTCCATCGGTGTAACTTCCGATGATTTGGCTCATGCCATGGTTCATACTGCGATACACGATCCTCGTCGTTCTGCTGTCCTTGAAAATGGGGAAATGCGTATGTTGCTCGGATGAAGCTGTGGCTGCGCCTGAGTATAATCTACTCATTGCAGCGCCTCGAGCTGTTCAGTTTTCAACAGGCGTCTTTCAATGTCCGCTTCTGGGAAGCCGCAATGCAGCATTCAACTTCCGCAAGGATGGCGGCTATGGGCCGCTTAAGTGGCGGAAAGAAATCACGGCATCACCTTAGATATCAGCGCTATCGCTCAGATTGAACTAAGTTGGCCACGCCAATTCGCTGGCCATCGATTTCAGGTGGCGCATGTCGGTACCGCAGCACCCTCCAAATACTTGGATCGACGGATTCTGCCTCGCAATCGAGGCAATCTGTTTACCAAGTTCAGCTGGATCGCCTTCGTCCAGCTCATCTGCTTCGTCAAGTTCCGCATGCGAGCAACTCGAAGCGTTTGCCACCATGCCTTTAAGTCGGGGGTGGTTGCCAAGCGCTCCGGCGAAATGGGTCGGATGAGCGCAGTTGACCATAAAAAACAGCGCCGCCGAGTCGGTTGCCTCGTCGATCTGATCAATTCCGTCCACAAGTTTGGTCCCGTCCGCCAGACACCCGTCCGTTTCGACAACCAGCGACATGATGATCGGCAGCTCTGCGTCTCGGGCAGCGAGGATACATCCGGCTGCCTCGCTTGGACGGTTGAATGTATAAGCAGTGACCAGGTCGACGCTTGTGTCTTTCAGGCTGTGCATTTGAACAGCATGGTATTGACGTGCATCTTCGACCGTCACCGGAGGGATGTCGGCGTAAGGGTCATAGCGCGGGCCGATACAGGCCGACACCAGTACATCATCGCGAGCGGCAGCCTGGCGCACCTCCTCCATTAGACTGACCGCATCTTTGTTTACCTCAACGAGGCGGTCTGCATCGTATCCCAAGGGCGCTGCGCGGTCGGCGTTCGCCATCCATGTGGGCGCATCAAGGATGCATCCGATACTCATTTCACGGGTGAGATCGACAAGAGCCTTCATTTGACCGGCCAGTATTGCCCTGGTGCCAGGTTCTTCCAGCAATGGAAACGATGCGAAACCAGGTAACTCAACGCCATGATTGAATATCAGGTCGGTGCCAGTGCCGGCATAAACCAGAAAGGTCTTGTTACCTTCGAGTGGGAACTGTCGCGCCATTCTGATCCACACCTATTGACGTCAAGTCTTCACAGAAACCTACATTGTCCCGGGTCTCCTGTGAACCTTAGTGCGGCGACAGAGTGTATTCCGTGAGCATGACCTCATCTTCCCGGGCATCTCTCAACCGCAGCGAAATTCTCCTTCGGCGGGCCACACTGCAGCGTCATCAAGCCTTAGCCAACGGCAGCATAGCGCCGGAGCCCTATGATATCAGGCATCCGTCATATGCTGGACCAGTGAGGTCAGCTGTCTGTCGCCGTAGCCATCGTCCCAAGCCGCCTTGGTGCGCTCATGCATCAACCGGATGAAATCAGCGGGCGCATTAAGTGAGAGATAGGTCTTCAACGCATCCTCTTGCGCCATCGCGTAAACCTTCAGGGAGGCTTCCGCACTGTCGTAATCTTGAAACGGAACAGTTCTGGCAAAGAGATCATGGTAGTCATTGACCAGTTTGATAGAGGCAGGGAGTTGGTCGGCATAAACCTGCATCGGGATGCCCGCTTTTTGGCAGACAAGTGCACCGTAGATCATTCCGAACATGAACCCCTGCCGAACCGTGAAGAGGCCGGCAAAGAGCGCGGCAAGTGCCG
>NZ_JBQFSG010000020.1:0-18779 GCF_056537885.1 Ruegeria sp. BJ6
CCCTTCCGCCGCGACGCCATGAAAAAACCCGTCGCAGTCGCAGGCGTCAGCGCCAACGACATGAACGCCCAGTAAACAATAGGGTTACGGCATGACAAACAAGCGCGCCCATCAGCTCGGCTGTCGGGCGTGTTTTCTTAAGGAGATGGAAAATGACAACCCATGTCATTGATCTGAACAGTGAAGCACCGATCAAAAGCGAACGGCGTCTTTCGGACCTGCCCGACAGGGTGGTTGCGGGCGATCCTCACCATCAGGTCGGTATGCATTTCACCAGCCCTGACGGTAAACTTTCTGCAGGTACGTGGACATCAACGCCGGGAAAATGGCATGCATTCACCGATAAGGATGAATACTGCTATATCGTTTCCGGGCATTGCGCTTTGATTCACGAGGATGGCACGCGACAGGATTTTCGCGCTGGCGCGTCTTTCATGATTCCGGATGGCTTTCGGGGTTACTGGGAAGTAATTGAGACCACGACCAAGCATTTCGTGATCCGGGATACGTCGAACTGAGTTTCTTGACACATGCAGACGCTGTGTCGAACGCCGCCCAATATCGCATCGGGCGGCGTTTCTTTTGATCATCCGTAGCGATATGGACGCCCGGCTTTTTGCATGACGGCGTTGTACTGCTTGAAGATTTCGACGACTTTTGCCTTTGTGGGGCTTTCCGCCGCGATCTCGTCCCAGAACTTGACGGCCGCCTCTTCGACGGTTGCCCATTCTTCATCCGGGATCGTGGTCAGTTTCAGCTTGTCGCCGTTCACACGCAGCGAGGCCTCGCCGCCCCAGTACCACCACTGGCGATAGTAGTGGGATTGATCCGCGCAAACCTTGAACAGGGTTTTCAGATCATCCGGCAGCTCGTTCCAGCGATCCATGTTGGCAAAGAAATGGCCCGCCCATGCGCCCGAGACGTTGTTGGTCAGGAAGTAGTTTGTCACATCCGCCCAGCCGACGGTGTAATCTTCGGTGATGCCTGACCATGCGATGCCATCCAACTCGCCTGTCTGCACCGCGACCTCGATGTCTTCCCACGGCAGGGTTACCGGAACGACGCCGAACTGGCTGAGGAAACGGCCCGCCGTCGGGAAGGTAAAGATGCGTTTGCCCTGCAGGTCGGCCAGGCTGTTGATTGGATCCTTGGTGGCAAAATGGCACGGATCCCAGGCCCCGGCCGAGATGTGTTTCACGCCGACCTTGGAATATTCCTCGTCCCAGATTTCATTCAGCCCGTATTGGTTGAACAGCACCGGAACATCAAGGGAATAGCGTGACGCAAACGGGAAATATCCTCCGAAAACAGTGACCTCGGTGGGTGACGCCATCGAGTCATCATCCGATTGCACCGCATCTATGGTGCCGCGTTGCAATGCACGGAACAACTCTTCGGTAGGCACAATCTGATTGGAATAGAAGGTTTCAATCTGCATGCGGTCGCCCGCAATTTCATTGAACATCTTGATCGCAGGGTCCAGAACGTGTTCTGCCAGCGAGGGACCTGCATAGGTCTGCAATCGCCAGGTGATGGTCCCCTGTGCCAGTGCCGGCGTTGCCAGTGCGGCGGCAGCGGGCGCTGCGGCGGCCCCTTTGATAAACTTGCGTCTTGTCGTCATACTCTCTCTCCCAAAATGGTTGACGTGTTTTGAATGCTCTCCGTTTTTGCCCCGGTTTTTTCCGGGGTCACTTGTTGTAGATGTATTCGGGTAACCACAGCGCGATCTGTGGAAAGGTCATTATGATTGCCAGGGCCAGCGCCATGACCATCACGAACGGCAGGATGGAGCCATAGATGTCCCGCAAAGTAATCTCGGGCGGGGCCATGGCGCGCATCAGGAACAGATTGTAGCCGAATGGTGGGGTCATATAGGCGATCTGCGTGGTGATGGTGTACAGCACACCATACCAGATCAGATCGAAACCCAGCGCCTTGACCAGCGGGACATAAAGCGGGGCCACGATTACCAGCATGGCGGTGTCGTCCAGAAACGTGCCCATCAGAATAAAGCTGAGCTGCATCAGGATCAGGATCAGCCAAGGATCCAGTCCCAGCCGCTCAGTAAACAGGTTCTCAATCGCCTTGACTGCGCCCAGCCCGTCGAACACGGCACCAAAGGCCAGCGCGGCAAGAATGATCCACATGAACATGCAGGTAATGCCCAGCGTGGATCGCACCGACGTCTCAAACACGGCGCGCGTCATCCGGCCCTTCAATACCGCAGCCATGAAAGCGGTCAGCGCCCCGATCGCTGAGCTTTCCACCAGCGAGGTCCAGCCATTCACGAACGGCACCATCATGGCGGCAAAGATAGCCAACGGCAGCAGGCCCGCACGCAGGAGGGCCAGTTTTTCTGACATCGGCACATCACGCTCTTCCGCAGGCAGGGCGCGACCCAGATCGGGATTTATGCGGCAGCGGATGGCTATGTAGAGGATGAACATCGTAGCCATCATCAGGCCCGGAACCACTCCGGCCAGCCACAGTTGTCCCACAGGCTGCCGTGCGATCATTGCGTACAGAACCAGTACAACGGATGGCGGCACGAGAATGCCTAAAGATGACCCGGCCTGAATAACGCCTGTCACCATCCTTTTGTCATAACCACGCTTCAGCAGCTCTGGCAGGGCAATGGTCGCCCCGATGGCCATTCCCGCAACGCTCAACCCGTTCATCGCTGATATGAGAACCATCAGGCCGATCGTGCCAATGGCCAGCCCGCCATTCAGGCCGCCCATCCAGACGTGGAACATTTTATAAAGATCGTCCGCGATTTTGGATTCCGACAGAACATACCCCATGAAGATGAACATCGGCAGCGTCAGCAGCGGATACCATTTCATCAGCTTCACCGCGGCGGCAAAGCCTAAATCATACCCACCCCGGTCCCCCCATAGCAGCAGGGAAAACACTACGGCGACAAAACCGATGGCGCCAAAGACCCGCTGGCCCGTCAGCAACATCAGCATCATGGTTGAAAACATGATTGTGGCGATCAGTTCGTAAGACATCAGATCACCTCTCGTGGGATATCTTCGCCGCGTATGCGCATGATATCCTTGCATAGTTCGGATACGGCCTGCAGCAGCATCAGTCCTAACCCAAACAGCATGATCGTCTTGATGGGCCACAGATAGGGTCGCCACGCCGTGGGGCTGCGTTCGCCGTATTGCAGGGAATAGCTCAGCGAATCCCAACCGCCATAGATCAGGACGGCTATATAGAAGATCAGGAACAGAACGGTGAAGGCATCCGTCCAGGCCCGCCGTTTGCTGGACCATTCACCGTAGAGCAGATCCATCCGCACGTTCGATCCCATCTGGATCGAGTATGGTCCGCCAAGAATATAATAGGCGACCATGGCGAATTGCGCGACCTCCAGCGTCCATAAGGATGGCAGGAAAAAGGTCTTTGAAATCGACGACCACAGCAGGATGCCCATCATCACGAAGATGCCGTACATCACGATGCGGCCAATCCAGCGGTTCATCCCGTCAACGATCCGGATGTATCTCCGCATCAGGTTCATGCCTGTTTCCCTGTAGTCGCGACCACCTATCAGCCGGAGGCGGTTCATTGATCTTGCCGACGCAAATTGCACCGTCTCTCACATTGGGAGCAGCCAGCCCCCGCTTGTCAACAAATTCTCTGTAGACAAGGCTACATTAGTTCATACTCTGTAACAAAAGCTAGAAAAGAGGCCGCGTGTGATAACCAGCCGTCTGGTAAAACAAATGCTGCAGGATGAGATCGACGGGCTGACTCGGTCCGAGCGCCAGCTGGCCTCGGTCCTGTTGCAGGACTATCCGATGGCTGGTCTGCAATCGATCACCAAGCTGGCTGCAGCCGCACGTGTCTCGACCCCAACTGTGATCCGCATGGCGCGAAAGCTGGGTTTTCACGGGTTCCCGGACCTCCAGGAAGCGCTGCGTGAGGAGGTTGCGGCCCAGATCAAAAAGCCGATCTCGAAACGGGACGCTTGGGTGGTGGACGATACTGCCGAACACGCGCTAACACGGTTCGCTCAGGCCGTCTGGACCAACATGCGCCATACGTTGGAACGTGTCGACACCGCCATGTTCGACGAAGTTGCCCGTTTGATGGCGGATACCAGCCGTCCTCTTTATGTCGTTGGCGGGCGCATAACCCGGTCAAATGCCGATTATCTTTATAACCACATGCAAATCATTCGTCCCAACGTGACGATGATGAGCAACTCCAGCAATGTCTGGCCGCAATATCTGCTGGACATGGACCGGACGTCGGTTCTGGTGGTGTTCGATATCCGCCGCTACGAGGCGCATCTGGAAAAGCTCGCCCGGATTGCGTCGGAACGTGGTGCTAAGGTGGTTCTGTTCACGGATCAGTGGGGTTCGCCCATCGGTCGTTGCGCCGATTTCACCTTTCACGGATTGGTCGAGGCGCCCTCAAGCTGGGATTCCACGATTTCGCTGCAACTGATTTCCGAGGCGCTGATTGCGCAGGTGCAGGATTCCCGATGGGAGGAAAGCAAAGAGCGGATCGAGGAACTGGAAGCGATGTTTTCGTCCACCCGGCTGTTTCGGGGTTAGGGTGATGAGGCAGGTACTGATGGCTTAGTCTGAAGGGCAGGCTGTGGCCAACCGGCTGTCCGGCCAGTCCCGTTCAAGCGTCAGAGGCATCAGGGACAACATCCCGTCATCATCAATCAGTTCTGCCAGTTCTGCGACCATCATGCCGATTTCAGTGGCGAGCTGCATTTCTCGTTCCGGGTCCTGTTCGCCATGGGAAAAGGCCATCGGATCAGTGACAATCCGTTCCGCAAGGCGGCTAATTCGCTCGGGGGATACCGGGTGCGTACTGGCATCACGCGCGGTACCGCCGATCGGATCCTGCCACCAGGCCGCCATGTAATACCAGAACACCCCCATGGGCAGCCCCCCCAGGCGTGAGAAATGATCCAGCGCGAATTCATCGGCTGCGATTTCCTGTGCCTGACTGTCCTGGCCACTCAGACCCGGCTGATGGTTTAGCATGATGTGGCCAAGTTCGTGCGCAAGGATGAACTGCAAGCCGGAACTGACGATCTTGCCCGATACGTTAAAGGTGAACGGATCGGCAAAGGCGGTGTCCCGGTCGATCTGAAACGCGCGCAGAGGCGAGGGCAGGGGCCGTCCCTGTCGGAGTTTGGCCCAGAGATAGGCCTGCAGTGCGGCCGGGTCGCAGCCTTTGCTTTCGATCCATGCAAATAGCGTTGCCACATCGTCAAAGAAACGAATGGACTCCAAGGGCATATAAATCACGCCTTCGGCCGGGTCGGCAAAAAAAGCCAGCGGTGATGGCCCGCGATCCGGAAATTCCAGCCGGACCTGCGCCGCGCGGGGTCGATCCGCGCGTGGCAGGTTACCAACGATATCGTCGTTGAACACACGGATGATGTCAGGTGTGGCACGTTCGAACGTATGGCGGCGCTCGTCCTCGGTATAAAGCTGGGCTCCGGCCTGAGAGGCCAGCGTCAGTAGAGAAACGAAGGCGGCGACTTTCAGCACAGTGGATGAACCTCCTCCCAGACCTCAAGCACGAGGTCGTTGGGGGCAGGGGTTCCGCCAGTGCGCACCCAGTCGGCAAAGGTTACCGGATCGCCCCAGTCGTCCTGCCAAAGGTCCCGGATCAGCGTCAGTTTAATCTCGGCAATATCATCGGATGTCCGTTGGCCAAGATCCTTGCCTCGTAGGGCGCAATTCACGCTGCGCAGACGCCGTTGGGTTATGGCTGCGTCATACCCGGTATTCGTGCCGGTCGCGGTTCGGCTTGAGCCCACGAAATTGCCGGTTGTCAGGGTCGCCGCCTCTTGTCCTGCGGTTGCCTGGATTGAGGCTTCATCGGGTGTCACCTGACCAACCTGAATCGGATGCTCCAGAGAAACCCACGCATAGCCGATGATGGCAAGCAGGACGAATACCGGCGTCGAAAACGCGACTGACCCGGCCAGTCCGAAATGTTCGTTTTGAGAAATATTGATCTTCTGGATGGTTCTCCAAAATCCGATCATCACCACAAGCGCCACAAGAATGACGACGGCGGTCAAAGTCAGACGTTCAGCAATGCGAAACAAAATGATCGAGTCCATGGGACCCCGTAGAATGAGTTTACCTAGGGTAATGTTCCGGGAAAACGCCGAGTCGATCAAGGGTGGGTCCGTTTTCCCCGTCTCGGCGCGGATTTCGGGCAGGTGCTACACCTTATACAGAGGCGGTCCAGACCCGGTAGCGGCCTTGCCCGGTGATCTCTCGGATCAGGCCACGTTGCGAAAGTTTGTCCAGATTGCGCTGAACCGCGGCCCGGGACGCGCCTGTCAGTTCCTCTGCCAGCGGGGCGGTAATCATGGGCCAAGCGGTCAGAACCTCAATCAGTGCAGGCGGCGTGCGTCCGGACAAATCGCGCGTTTCTTCAACTGCGCGATCATGCCAGGTGCTGACCCTGTCGATCAGCAATAGCGCCGCCAGGGTCGCCTGTGCGGCGCCTGTGTACCAGGCGTTCAGTTTTTGCTCGGCCGTGCCCATGCCCCTCAGCGCGCCGGGCCCGGAAAAGCAGACCGGCATGAAAAGCGCACCGCCTCGGCCCGCGGAGGCGCCGTGGCGCGCGGCCAAAACGGCCGCTTCTGCGTCGTTTGACATCCCCTGACCAAGTGCCCGCCACGCATGAAATATCATCGCAGACTGCGTCATTGGATGGAGGTGCGCCGCGGATGTTGTCACATCGGACAGATCGCTGACGGCTTCGGGGACTTCGTGACCGGCGGGGGTGGTTCGCCCAAGAAATGCAGATAACCCGTCTTCCCATCCGCCCGCGTTGGGCGCAGCGCCGGATGTCAGGCGGCGCACAGCCCATCCCGCGCGGGCCAGCGCCAATGTGTCGTCTCCGGTCGCACCCAGCCGCAGGCCGATCCACAAGGCCAATCGTTCGGCGCTGATGCGATCTCCGGTCCACCAGCCAAGATCGGCAACTTCGAGCAATGCCAGCCTGTGCCGCCAACCTTCGGGCCCGGACCGCATCCGTTCGTCCAGCATGCCGAATGTCAGCGCAAGGTCCGCCAGTTCCGCCGACAGGGAATCCTGCGCTGCTCGCCACTCTGCCGGGTTGAACAAGGGTGTTGCAGCCCCTGTTCGCAGCAGAGGCATCGGGCCTTCTTCTTCGGTTTCGTCCAGTGGGGGAAGAAACCACAGATCATCTTCTTCCGTAGGATCAGTGTCATAGATACTGGCGGTCAGATCCTCGAACTCTTCCCCATCGGTACCCTGCAATTTCTTTCCGCCGCTCATAAGTCGTATTCACAGCCATTTTGGGGTGTCATTCAAGGGCCAAGTCCGGTTTCATGCGTGGTGCTTTCGCATATTTTCCACTTGTCGGTTGTCTGGCCGAGGAATTTGGTTGGTGCAGGGCATGAGATATTGTGGGTGTGGCGTCGTGAAAACGTCGTGAACGCAGCATTTCCCCAAGAATTTTTGTCCAAAGACAACAAAAGCACCCATATCATCACTTAAAGTGGTCAAAGCTCCATAAATTGTTGCGTTTCTCTGTTGGGCGGGACAAAGTCTGGCCTGGGTCGAATACTTGGAATCGGGTGCAGATATGCCGCAGACCAGAAATGTCCTGTTCATCATCATAGACCAACTGCGGGCCGACTGTCTGGCCGGCGCGCTGGCAGGCCAGGTCGCGTTGCCGAACCTGCGGGCGTTCATGAAAGATGCCGTGTCCTTCAATCGGCATTTTTCCGTAACCAATCCGTGCGGACCGTCGCGGGCATCGCTGCTGACGGGGCAATACGCCATGAACCATCGTTCGGTTCGCAACGGAACACCGCTGCGCCATGACACACCGAACATCGCGACCGAGATGCGCAAGGCCGGGTATCTGCCCATGCTGTTCGGATATACCGACACGTCCGCTGACCCACGGGTTCACGATGCCAACGATCCGGCCCTGAAATCCTATGAGCAGCCAATGGTCGGGTTTCACGAGATCACCGAGATGCGGCTGGAGGAATCCTTTCCGTGGCAATCACACCTGATGCGCAAGGGTTATGACTTTGAAACCTATTGGGATGTTTACAAGCCGACCTCGAAGGATGGGGGAGCGCGCAAGCTGAACGACCCGGCGCTTTATGCGGCGGAAGACAGCGATACCGCCTTTCTGACCGACGCGTTTCTGGACAACATCGTTGCCTTCCACAAGCAGAACTGGTTCGCCCATCTAACCTATATACGTCCGCATCCGCCCTTGGTTGCACCAGCGCCATACAACGACATGTATGATCCGGCGGATATCCCTTTGCCGACACGCTTGCCGTCGCCGGGGGATGAGCATGCTGTGCATCCGTTCTTTGGCCCGACGATGGATAGCTATGAAGCGAGTGATTTTGTGGAAGGCTTTGATGAGGTCGAGCCGACGGACGAAAACATCCGAACCTTGCGCGCAGTCTATCTGGGTCTGGCGACCGAGGTCGACCATCACATTGGCCGTGTCGTGGCATATCTGAAAGACAGCGGTCAGTATGACAACACCTTAATCGTGATCACTGCCGATCACGGAGAGATGCTGGGCGATCGCCATTCCTGGGGCAAAATGACCGTCTATGATGCAGCATACCGAACGCCGCTTATGATACGGGTGCCGGGCAATCAGGATCAGGCTGGCGCCGAGGTGAATGCACCAACGGAATCCATCGACATCACGCCTACTATTCTGGATTGGGTTGGGCAGGGCATTCCCAATTCCATGGACGGCAGGTCGTTGATGCCCCTGCTCACAGGGGAAACGCCTGCAGACTGGCGGGGGTATTCCTTTAGCGAATTGGATTTTTCAGAACCCGAGGCCCCGACAAGGTGGCAACGCGATCTGGGCACGGACAATAACGACTCCTGCCTGAGCATCCTGCGCGACGAGCGATTTACGCTGGTCGAATTCGCGGCTGACCTTCCCCCGATGCTGTTCGACCACAACGGGCAGGGCGAGATGGAAAACGTTGCTGGAAATCCGGAATATGCGGCAGATCTCGCGCGGCTGGGCCGACAAATGCTGCGTCACCGGATGCGAAACACGGACCACACATTGTCCTTGTATTCGATCACGCCGGATGGTGCCAAGCTACGCCAAAGATTCGAATGAGCCGTGCGTGGATGTCTGGTTCCGGAATTTCCCGCATCGTCCGGCAAAGGTGAAGAACATTTAACAAAAACATGTGGGTGAGATAAATGTTCAACCTTTCAACAGGTTAGGTTAGTCCCGGAATCGGCGACCGGTATGATGGCCGGTTGTTGGGTTTGGCGGCGTAGACAGGTTGATTTTCGCTGGCTAAGCTCAATCACAGCGAACGAGAATGGAGGCGCTTGCCATGTCGGACGGTATGCCTGCCACATCTGAGCCAACCCAAAGCTCTCAGGGTGATGAGCGTACAGCATTCCTGCTGCTAGCGGTCTTCCTTGCCCCGGCTCTGGCGGTTGCGATCGTGGGCGGATGGGGTTTTCTAATCTGGATGCTGCAGATCATAAACGGCCCCCCGGCTGGCTAGAGGCTTGAATGAACGACCAGCTGACAGCCCGTGCTGAACGCCAGTCAAAATTCCGCAGATCGGATTTGCAGCGCCCGCCCTGGGCCACTGAGATTGCAATCCGAAAACAGTGCACCGGCTGCGGAGACTGCATCAGGAAATGTCCGGAGAACATCCTGTTTTCCGCCTATGCCGGAACGCCCGCCCTGGATTTCAATGCTGGTGAGTGCACCTTTTGTGGCGCGTGTGCCGAGGCATGTAACGAAGATGTCTTCGCGCCGGTAAACCAGACGCCCTGGGACGTGATTGCAGTCATTCAACCGGGTTGCATGCTGGAACATGGCATAGGATGCCAGTTGTGCACCGACAGCTGTGATCAGACGGCACTGCGACTTGATCTGTCTCAACGTCCTGTGGGCCGGATCGTGGTTGATACAGAATCCTGCTCGGGCTGCGGTGCTTGCCTGCCGGTATGTCCGGTGGGTGCCATCAGCGTCCGCGCGCCAACGCAAGGAATGCCAAATGGCTGAATTGGAACATATCTCGAGCCTGATGGTGCTGGCCGACCCGGATCAACTGGATTCGGTCGTTGCCGAGATTCATAAAATTCCGGTCGCGGAAACGCCTGCCATCGATCCGACAGGCAAGATCATTGTCACGCTTGTTACGCCAAGCGAGGCCGAAATCGTAAACTACCTGAACCAGTTAAACCTGATCGACGGCGTCGCGAGCGCCTCGCTGGTTTATCATCAAACAGAAACAGACCCAGAAATCTTGGCTTAATCGCCGGAACCGGAGGATTTCATGACCCAAGTAACCAGACGTGATGTCATCAAGGCGCAGGCCGTGGCGGCCGCTGCCGCAGCGGCGGGCATTCCGATCCCCGCAGCGGCACAGAACCTTGTTACCGACGCGCAACTGACCGACCTGAAATGGTCCAAGGCCCCCTGCCGTTTCTGCGGCACTGGCTGTTCGATCATGGTCGCCACCAAGGCAGGCCGTGTCGTCGCCTCACACGGGGATGCTGAGGCCGAAGTGAACCGTGGCCTGAACTGCGTCAAAGGCTATTTCCTGTCCAAGATCATGTACGGCAAGGACCGGCTGACCCAGCCGCTGCTGCGCAAGAAGGATGGCGTTTTCGACAAGGATGGCGATTTCGAGCCGGTCTCGTGGGACGAGGCCTTCGATATCATGGCCGAAAAATGGAAAAAGACGCTGGCCGAGAAAGGCCCCAAAGGCATCGGCATGTTCGGCTCGGGCCAGTGGACTGTCTGGGAAGGCTACGCCGCATCCAAGCTGATGAAGGCTGGTTTCCGTTCGAACAACATCGATCCCAACGCGCGACACTGCATGGCGTCCGCTGTGGGCGGCTTTATGCGGACCTTCGGCATCGACGAACCGATGGGCTGCTACGATGATTTCGAGAACGCAGATGCCTTCGTGCTCTGGGGTTCGAACATGGCCGAGATGCACCCGATTCTGTGGACCCGCATCGCCGACCGCCGGTTCAGCCACCCGCACGTTCAGGTGGCCGTCCTGTCGACCTTCCAGCATCGCAGCTTTGATCTGGCCGACATCCCGGCGATTTTCACGCCGCAGACCGATCTGGTGATGCTGAACTATATCGCCAACTACATCATCCAGAATGGCGCGGTGAACGAAGATTTCGTTTCCAAACACGTGAATTTCCGCAAAGGCGTCACCGATATCGGCTATGGCCTGCGCGACGACCACCCGCTGCAACAGGCCGCCGCCAACCCGAACTCAGGCGCGTCCGAAGAGATGACGTTTGAGGAATTCGCCGAATTCGTCTCGGAATACACGCTGGAAAAAGCGGCCGAGATGTCGGGTGTTCCGGCCGATACCCTGGAAAAGATCGCCAAGCTTTATGCCGATCCGGATACCAAGGTCATGTCGCTGTGGACCATGGGCGTGAACCAGCACACCCGCGGTGTCTGGGTCAACAACATGATCTACAACATCCACCTGCTGACGGGCAAGATTTCAACGCCCGGCAACTCGCCGTTCTCGCTGACAGGTCAGCCCTCGGCCTGCGGTACTGCGCGCGAGGTTGGCACATTCTCGCACCGTCTGCCCGCCGACATGGTTGTGGTGAATCCCGAACACCGTGCCATTGCGGAAAAGATCTGGAAACTGCCCGAGGGCACTGTGCCCGATTGGAACGGCGCGCATGCGGTGGTGCAGAACCGCAAACTGAAAGATGGCGAGATCAACTGCTACTGGGTGCAGGTCAACAACAACATGCAGGCCGCGCCGAACATGATGGAAGAGGGGCTGCCGGGTTACCGCAACCCCGACAACTTCATCGTGGTATCCGACGCCTATCCGACCGTAACAGCCGAGGCCGCCGACCTGATCCTGCCTGCCGCCATGTGGGTCGAAAAGGAAGGTGCCTATGGCAACGCCGAGCGCCGCACCCAGTTCTGGTATCAGCTGGTCGACGCGCCGGGCGAGTCCAAGTCGGACCTGTGGCAGCTGGCCGAATTCTCCAAGCGGTTCACCACCGATGAAGTCTGGCCCGCCGAGCTTTTGGATGCCAACCCCGAATACAAGGGCAAGACCCTGTTCGAAGTGCTCTTTGCCAATGGTCAGGTCGATCAGTTTGAGCTGACCGAAAAGGCCATTGAATACGGCAACCACGAATCCGAAGATTTCGGGTTCTACATCCAGAAGGGTCTGTTCGAGGAATACGCCGAATTCGGGCGTGGCAAGGCCCACGATCTTGCGCCGTTCGATACCTATCACGAAGTTCGCGGCCTGCGCTGGCCCGTCGTGGACGGCAAGGAAACCCAGTGGCGCTTCAAGGAAGGGTATGATCCTTACGTGACGCCGGGCGCGGATTTCGAATTCTACGGCAAGCCGGATGGCAAGGCAGTGATCTTTGCCCTGCCGTTCGAACCCGCACCCGAAACCCCGGACGAAGAGTATCCGTTCTGGCTGGCGACGGGCCGTGTGCTGGAACACTGGCATTCGGGTTCGATGACCCAGCGGGTGCCCGAACTGCACAAGGCAATTCCCGACGCGCTGGTCTATATGCATCCCGACGATGCCAAAGCCATGGGCGTGCGCCGCGGCTCGGCGGTCAAGGTGGAATCGCGCCGTGGCAACATCGTCAGCCGGGTCGAAACCCGTGGCCGGAACAAGCCGCCCAAGGGGCTGATATTCGTGCCGTGGTTCGATGCGCGTCAGCTGATCAACAAGGTCACGTTGGATGCGACCGATCCTCTGTCGAAACAGACCGATTTCAAGAAATGCGCGGTCAAGATCGTACCGGTGGGAGTATAAGGACATGAAACGTCAGACAGCTTTGATCGCCGCCATTCTGGCGACAGCCATCGGCGGTGCCGCACTTGCCCAACAATCGGTCGCCACTTTGCGGGGGGGCACCCCGTTGGCCGACAATGCCGAACCGCCGTCGATTGCCGGAGTGGTGAATTCTGATCTGCGGCAGGTCCGCAACTATCCTGAGCAACCGCCACTGATCCCCCACAAGATTGACGGCTATCAGATCGACCTGCATGCCAACAAATGCCTGACCTGCCACAGCCGCGCCGCGATTGAGGTCAGTCAGGCCCCCATGGTGTCGATCACTCACTTCATGAGCCGGGACAATCAGTTCCTCGCATCAGTCACCCCGCGCAGATATTTCTGCAACCAGTGCCACGTCGTGCAGTCCGACGCCCGGCCTCTGGTGGAAAACGGCTTTGTCGATATCGACTCGGTTCTTGAATACGTTCAGAGCCAGCAGGGGGGCACCGACTGATGCTGGGATTCGTCAAGCGTATTTGGGGTGTCATACGGCGCCCCAGCGTCCACTATTCGCTGGGTTTCCTGACCATGGGCGGATTTGTGATGGGCGTCATTTTCTGGGGTGGATTCAACACCGCCCTGGAACTGACCAATACCGAAGAGTTCTGCACCAGTTGCCACGAAATGCGTGACAACGTGTTTGTCGAACTTAAGCCCACGATCCACTATTCGAACCGCTCCGGTGTGCGGGCCACCTGTCCGGATTGCCACGTGCCCCATGAATGGACCAACAAGATTGCGCGCAAGATGCAGGCCAGCAAAGAGGTCTGGGGCAAAATCTTTGGAACCATCAACACCCGCGAGAAGTTTCTGGAAAAGCGCATAGAACTGGCCCAGCACGAGTGGGCGCGGCTTGAGGCGAATGACTCGTTGGAATGCCGCAACTGCCATTCGGCGGAATCGATGGACATCACGCGCCAGAGCGCACGTGCCGCCGAAGCGCATGAGCGGTTTTTGTTCACGGGCGAAAAGACCTGTATCAACTGCCATAAGGGCATTGCGCACCAGTTACCTGACATGAGCCACGCTTCACTGAACATTGCGCCGGCCAAAACGGCGGAACTGGCAACCTATCTGGACCAGTAACGCCTCACCGGTGTGACCCGTAGGATTCGGCCGCCAAGCTTGTCAAAGCTGGCGGCCTTTTCTGTTCCGTCATTCGGTTTTTGGCCCAATCACCGCTCATTCGGCGACTCGGCGCGCATCGCGCCCAATGCTGTGCCCCAAGCGGGGCAGGAGGTGCATGGCTGCACCTGCCCGATGGCGTAACCATTTGGAATCTGGTCAATGTCGGCTGGCTATCCAATGTGCTTTCACTTAGGTGTTCGGCTGAGTCACAGGGATTTAACAAGACAAGGTGGGCGGTATCTTGCTAGTGTCGGCCCAAATTCCAAGTGGGGACCTTAAGTGCGGCGGCGGAACAGTTTAAACGAGCCACGCTGAAAGCAGACGGAGCAGCCCGGGCCCAATGAAAAACAAAACCGCAAATCGACCCAGCAATGAGTTGGGGACTGCCCGAAATCACGGCATGCGATTTATTGGGCTGGCGTTCCTGTTCAGCATTTTCGTGAATCTGCTGATGCTGACCGGACCGCTGTTCATGCTGCAGGTTTACGACCGCGTTCTGGGGTCACGGTCGTTTGAAACGCTGACGGCGCTTTTTATTCTGGTCGCGCTTTTGTATCTTTTGATGGCAATGCTGGATTATGCCCGCGGCCGGATCGTGGCCCGGTTCGGTGCGCGTTTCCAGTCGGAACTTGATGAGCGGGTCTTTAACGCGACGCTGCTTCAGTCCGTTCATCCCCATGCCCGTTCGGCGCCCGCCATGGCGCTGCGCGATCTGGAATCGATTCAGGCACTGTGTTCGTCGCCGGTTCTGCTGGCCGTGATGGACGTTCCATGGACGCCGTTCTTTCTGGCGGCGATCTTTATCTTCCATCCCATGCTGGGTTGGCTGGCCGTTGGTGGCGGCGTGTTGCTTGTCATCATCGCCCTTCTGAACCAGGCTTTGACGCGTAACAGAGTTGCCGCTGCCAAGGTTGCATCGGCGCGCGCCAATGCGTTTTCCGAACAAGCCCGGCAGGGCGCCGAAGTTGTCCGCTCGCAGGGGATGCAGGATGCTGTCACTGCGCGATGGCTTGTTCAACGCACAGATGCTCTCAGGCAAACGATCGCTGCCAGTGACTGGACCGGTAGCTTTACGGCACTGACGAAATCACTGCGATTGTTCTTGCAATCGGCCATGCTGGCGCTGGGTGCTTATCTTGTTCTGAAGAACGAAATGACCGGCGGTGCGATGATTGCAGGTACGATCCTGCTGGGCCGCGCCTTGGCGCCGATCGAACAGGCAATCGGTCAGTGGGCGATGATCGAACGGGCGCAGTCCGCGTGGAAGTCGCTCAACAAATTCCTTGATTCAGTGCCGCCGGAAGACAAGCGCACAAAGCTGCCAGTGCCCGAAGCTCAGGTGAAAGTGCAAAGTTTGACGGTGATCCCGCCCGGTGCGTCCGCGCCCACCCTGCGAAATGCGAATTTCAAGCTTGCTCCGGGCGAGGCGCTTGGTGTGATCGGGAAAAGCGGATCCGGGAAAACCACGCTGGCCAAAGCGCTGTTGGGACTTTGGCCTGCTGCTGCCGGAGAGATCCGGCTTGGGGGGGCAACGCTGGATCAATACGATCCCGTCGATCTGGGCAGTCACATTGGATACCTGCCGCAGCAGGTGACGCTGTTTAATGGAACGGTGGCCGAAAACATCGCCCGTCTGTCCCAGAACCCGGACCCGGAAGACGTTGTTACCGCAGCCAAAAAGGCAAACGCGCATGAGCTGATCCTGACCCTTGAGAAAGGGTATGACACGTTTCTTGAGGGCAACGACAGCCAACTTTCCGGTGGACAAAAACAAAGGATCGCATTGGCCCGCGCGCTGTATGGTGAGCCGGTTTTGCTGATCCTCGACGAACCGAATTCGGCCTTGGATGCGGATGGGACCGAAGCGTTGAATGCGGCGGTGCGTGAACTCAAGGCAGCGGGCAAGGCGGTGATCATCATGACACACAGACCGCAGGCTATTTCCGAATGTGACAGCCTTGCCGTGGTCGAACGTGGCCAGATCGTCAAGCTGGGCAGCCGCGATGAAGTTCTCAGTTCGATGGTCCAGAACGCCGGAGTCATCAAACGCCAGTTCGGCAAAGGAGGCACCGATGGCTGATATATCGACGCGACCGGCGCGGCCTGCCTGGAACGCGAGTTTTCCCACGATCGTAGGGTTTGTCGCTCTGGCAATTCTGGTTGGCGGTCTTGGGATATGGAGCACGCAAACACAACTGGCCGGTGCCATTGTGTCCTCGGGTGTGGTTGAAGTGCAAAGCAACCGTCAGGTGGTGGAACACCCCGATGGCGGTGTTGTGGGTGAACTCTATGTCCGGGATGGGGACAGGGTCGCCGAAGGCGATTTGCTGCTGAAACTTGACGCCACTTTCCTGTCTTCGGAAAACGCTATTGTCGAAAGCCAGCTGTTCGAGCTGCTGGCCCGCAAAGTGCGGCTTGAGGCCGAGCGGGACGGAATTGGCGAAGCCGAGCTCGATGATCGTTACGCCCAGTTGATTGAGCAGGAAAGCGGCACCAAAGATCTGATCGAAGGCCAGCGCAGCCTGTTTGTGGCCCGCAAGGAAACCCTTGCGAAGCAGTCCGAGCAGTTGCAGGAGCAACGCATTCAGATCGAAAGCGAAATCAAGGGCACTGAGGCGCAGCTTGTTTCGCTGACGCGGCAGGTCGAATTGATCACGGATGAGCTTGAGGATCAGCAGGATCTGCTGTCACGCGGGCTGACTCAAACCAGCCGCGTTCTTGCCCTGCAGCGGGAAGAGGCCGGTCTGAACGGTGAAATCGGGCGGCTTGAAGCCACGGTGGCACGGCTCAAAGGTGAGATTGCGACGACGGAAATCGAGATACTGGAACTGGCCGCAACACGTCGCGAAGAAGCCATCACCACTCTCAGAGACATTCAGTTCCAGCTGACCGAGCTGTTCGAGCGCCGTTTGACGTTGACCGAACGCCTGTCGCGTTTGGATATTCGGTCGCCTGTAACCGGCGTTGTTTACGGTAGCCAGGTCTTTGCAGTGCAATCAGTCATTCAGCCAGCAGAGCCCATGATGTATGTGGTGCCGCAGGACACGCCGCTGTTGGTTGCGGCTAGGGTCGACGCCATCCACATTGACCAGGTCTTTGTCGGCCAGCCGGTGCAATTGCGGTTCCCCGCGTTTAATCAGCGCGAAACCCCGGAACTGGAAGGTGAGGTGTTCAACGTCTCGGCGGATGCCTTCACGGACGAGAATTCCGGGTTTTCGTACTATCGTGCCGAAGTCGTCATGGACGACAGCGAGCTTGCCAAGTTGAACGGTCAGGCCCTGCTGCCCGGTATGCCAGTGGAAACGCTGCTTAAAACCGACGAACGCACGCCTTTGACATATCTAACCAAACCGCTGACGGATTACTTTACCAAAGCCTTCCGTGAATGATGCGGGCTTGAAACAGGACACGCAAATCTTGTTGGCATGAGCTCAGCGCAACCCGACTATTCCGCATCGGCAATTCTCGGAGCGGTCACAATCAGGTATTTCCCGGCAAACTTAACGTTCCTGGGGGAAGGTTTTGATGCCACAGATTGTGAAAGAGCTTGTGGGCTTGCTGGCGCTGGTCGGCGCAGCCGCACTTGCAGTGGGTTCCTATTCGGTTTTGGTCGCGCTGTAAGCAACGACCGGTTTTAGACAGTGGGACGCAGGGATACCCGGCGTCCCACCAGGACCAATCAGGCCGCCGCGATCTGGTCTGCTTTCTGCACCAGAACCTCGGCCTGACGGATTGAGGCATAGTCGATCAGCCGGCCATCGAGAGACACGGCGCCCTTGCCGGCAGCTTCGGCTTCGGACATGGCAACAAGAATGCGTTGCGCCTTGGTCACTTCGGCCTCGGATGGCGACATGACCTCGTTCGCAAGCGCAACCTGACTGGGATGGATCGCCCACTTGCCTTCACAGCCTAGTACGGCGGCGCGCTTTGCAGCGGCACGGTACCCATCAGGATCCTGAAAATCACCAAACGGGCCGTCGATCGGGCGCAGACCGTTGGCGCGCGCGGCAACAACCATTCGGGCCAGCGCATAGTGCCACATGTCACCCCAGTGTGTCGCGCGATTGCTGTCCGCGTCCGGATCAGTCAGGACAGAATAGTCCGGATTCACACCGCCGATGATCGTAGTACGCGCGCGGGTTGAGGCGGCGTAATCCGCAACACCGAAATGCAGGCTTTCGTTGCGTTTCGAGGCCGCCGCGATCTCGCTCACATTCTGCATGCCAAGCGCGGTTTCGATGATGTGTTCGAACCCGATCCGCTTTTTGTAGCCTTTGGCGTCCTCGATCTGGGTAACCATCATGTCAACGGCGTAGACGTCAGCGGCGGTGCCCACCTTGGGGATCATGATCAGATCCAGCCGCTCGCCGGCCTGCTCGACCACTTCAACCACATCGCGGTACATGTAATGGGTGTCCAGCCCGTTGATGCGCACGGACATGGATTTGTTGCCCCAGTCAATGTCGTTCAGCGCCTCAATAATGTTCTTGCGCGCCTGTTCCTTTTCGTCCGGTGCAACGGCGTCTTCCAGATCAAGGAAAATGACGTCCACGTCCGATTTCGCGGCCTTTTCGAACATTCCGGGTTGGCTGCCGGGGACGGCCAGTTCGCTGCGGTTCAGGCGGGCGGGGGCCTGTTCGATCGAATAGAAGCTCATGATCAGTTCCTAAGTCAGTGGTTGGGTTTAGGCGTTCGTTCGACGGGTCAAATCACTCTGTCTTGAGGTTTTTTACCGTTGAAGAATTGGTTGAGGTTTTTGATGACGCGGAATCCCATAGCTTCGCGGGCC
>NZ_JBQFSG010000021.1:0-6173 GCF_056537885.1 Ruegeria sp. BJ6
CGAGATCAACACCGCTACCGTCCGCTTTAACGCGGACCTTCACATTATAGTCAATCACGCGTTTGACAGGCACGAGTACCTTCATTTTTGCGCTTGCTCCTTACAAAAACGGTAAGCCGCGTCGCGACTCCACCAATGCTCTCGCGGGTGTAGATAGCGTCTCGCGCATCGCTGCAACAGGGCAAAATCGTCACGTCGTGGCTTCCAGACGTCGCGTTTCAGTATTTTTTTGCCTGAGAAGCGGGAATCGAGCCCCAAGATGCCGGTTTGGCCCGCTGCAAGGGGGCCAACGGCATCAGCTTGTCCTTAGGCTTAACTCTCTGAATACTCAGCCCGGCGCCGCGTTCGGATCAGCGGTTTGCCCCCGGAACCCACAAAACATCGTCCCGCCCGCCGTTATTGGCGCAACGCGCCGCGACAAAGAACCAGTCGCTCAGTCGATTGAGGTATTTTACGCCTGCCTCGTTGACCGGCTCCATATTGGTCAGCTCGACGGCAAGACGTTCCGCCCGGCGTGAGACGGTGCGGCATACGTGCAGATGCGCGGCCAGCCGGGACCCGCCTGGCAGGATGAAGCTGCGCAGCGGTTCCAGAGATTCGTTCATTGCGTCAATTTCAGCTTCCAGCCGATCGGTCTGAGAGGCAACCATGCGCAGAGGCGGATAATCAGCCTCGGCATCCTTCTCCATGTCCGGGCGGCACAGGTCCGCGCCCAGATCAAACAGATCGTTCTGGATACGGGCAAGTGCTGCATCCACATCGCCGTCGGCTTCCAGCCGGGCGACACCGACATGGGCGTTCAACTCATCCACGGTGCCATAGGCCGTAACGCGACCGGAGTATTTGGCGACACGTTCGCCATTGCCTAGTGCGGTTTTTCCGTCGTCGCCGGTGCGGGTGTAGATCTTGTTCAGTACGACCATCTATTGCACTCCTTGTCCGCGCAGTACGACGTAGAGCACGATAAGCACTACGGCAATGAACTGAAACAGGATGCGCAGCCGCATCATCTTGTTGCTTTTCTTTGCGGCATCGGTGCCGCTTTTGCCAAAGTTGGCGATGCCCATCGCCAGTACGGCGACGACCGCCGCCATGGCCATGAGCAGGATGACCATCATCAGGTCCATAACTTTACCGTCCGCGATTAGTGTTGCGCCTGACCCCATCTAGCCCCGACAGGGTAAAAAGCGAACCGGTAATTTCGTCTCAGATATCCGACAGGATGCGATCGATGGCACCTGTGGGCAGAACCCGGCGCAGATAACCCGCGATATAGGTCGGTGTCGTGACATAGTATCGTGAACGGGGACGCCGGGCTTCAACGGCGCGGGCAAGCTTGTCTGTGACGGCCGAGGCGGGCAGCTCGAATCTATCCGGCCCCGAATCC
Source organism: Ruegeria sp. BJ6 (assembly GCF_056537885.1). Classification (NCBI taxonomy): domain Bacteria; kingdom Pseudomonadati; phylum Pseudomonadota; class Alphaproteobacteria; order Rhodobacterales; family Roseobacteraceae; genus Ruegeria; species Ruegeria sp. BJ6. The sequence continues at coordinate 1,388 of NZ_JBQFSG010000021.1, forward strand.
TCGTAAAGTCTTTTGAGCAGAGAGTTTTCGTATCTTTCGCGCAGGGCGGAATTTTCCCAGTCGATAAAGCGCTCAAAGATCGGAATCGCCTTCTCCCGCAACTTGGACGTGATCGGTCCGGGTTCGATCAGAATGACCTTGATGCCGGTGTCCCGCAGCTCAAGCCGCATGGTATCGGTCAGCCCTTCGACTGCGTATTTAGTGGCGACATAGGCCCCGCGCCAGGGAAACGCGACCAGACCCAGCACCGACGAACATTGAACGATTCGCCCGTGGCCCTGCGCGCGCATGACGGGAATCACCTGCCGCGTCAGTTCGTGCCAGCCAAATACGTTGGTCTCGAAGATATGGCGCATTCCGTCGGTTGGCACATCCTCGACCGCGCCGGGCAGGCCATGCGCACCGTTGTTGAACAGGGCATCCAGCGTGCCGCCCGTTGCCTCAAGAACCTGTGCCAAACCAGAGGTTATGCTGTCCGCGTCGGTGTAATCGATCCGGGGGCTGTCAAAGCCCTGCGCCCGCAAGCGGTCGCAATCGCGCTGCTGCCGGCAGGATGCAAAAACACGCCAGCCACGCGCACGCATACCGTGTGCCGCGTCCTGACCGATACCGGATGAGCAGCCAGTGATGAGGATGGATTTTTGCATGACATTCCCGAAAATGAACCTCGCCCATAGCTATTGCTAGGTTCGGAACAGAGCAATGACACCTCTGCGTCAGTCGTTGATTTTCCGGATGAGGGACGCTGAAATCCATCCAACGTGTCGCTCGGGCAACACGCGCAGGCGCAGCCAGCCGGTGCCCGGATCATGCAGCACCTCGACCTTCTGACCGATGGTGACCTTGGCGATGATCGGATAGATCGTGCCGGGGCCGTCGCGCATGTTCACCCGTGTACCCGATACCTCGCGGATGTCTTTGACAGGCTCGGCCGCCACAGGCGTTTCCGCAGGTTCCGGCTCTGATGGGGTGATCTGCTGCAGCCCGGCCGCGCCCTGTTCCAGAGACGCCAGCGTCAGTCCGGTGGTCTGAGTGCCAAAAAGGGATGTCCCTGAATTCAGGCTGCTGGCCGCCTGGGCCAGCAAGGCAATCGATTCTTCCGTCGTGACCGGCTCGGGTTCCGGTACGACTTTCGGCACAACCGGGGTAGCGGGTTGAAGGACGGTTTTGGTTACCAACTCTTCAGCTTTCGGAGAAACCAGAGGGGCAGGTGCGGGTTTCGGGGCCTCGGCCACCTGTTCCGGAACGGGTATGCGTTCTCCACGTGGGGCGAAATCCGGCCCTCCGCTCATGACATAGAAAACCCAGCCAAGTGCAGCAAACGTAAGAACTATGAGGCGCTTCATGGCGCTTCCCCCGACAATCAGAAAAATCAAAAAATTGCAGCAGTACAATCAGTGAAATCTTACCATATTTTGGACGATGAGTCGAAAAAGCGGGGAAATCCGGGACTTGTCTCCCCCTGTTGCAAAAAGCGCGACTTGTCCCCAGCAAAATATACTGTGCTTGCTTTACCAGCGGGCTCTTGCGGCGTATCACATCATATATGAACGATACGATCGACGACCCCAATATGGAGACCCCTGAGAACGGGGGCGAGATAGCCGAGCCATTGCGCCGCGCGATTGGCGAACGCTATCTGACCTATGCGCTGTCCACCATCATGCACCGGGCGTTGCCCGATGCGCGCGACGGATTAAAGCCAGTTCACCGGAGAATCCTCTACGCGATGCGCGAGTTGCGACTCAGTGCAACCGGTGGATTCCGTAAGTCTGCCAAGATCTCCGGTGACGTAATGGGTAACTATCACCCGCACGGTGACGCCGCGATTTACGACGCGATGGCGCGTCTGGCGCAGGACTTTAACGTCCGTTATCCGCTGGTCGACGGGCAGGGGAACTTTGGCAATATCGACGGCGACAATCCGGCGGCCTCACGTTACACCGAAGCGCGGATGACCATCGTGGCCGAGGCGCTGCTTGAGGGTTTGAACGAAGACGCCGTCGATTTTCGCGACAATTATGATGGCACGCTGACAGAACCCGTGGTGCTGCCTGCGCAGTTCCCGAACCTGCTGGCCAATGGTGCCAGTGGTATCGCGGTAGGGATGGCGACGAACATACCGCCACATAATATCTCGGAACTCTGCGATGCCTGCCTGCATCTGATCAAAACACCCGATGCACGCGACGACACGTTGCTGAACTACGTGCCCGGTCCGGATTTCCCGACCGGCGGCGTGATCGTCGAGCCGCCCGAGAATATCGCCCAAGCCTATCGCACCGGGCGCGGCTCGTTCCGGCTGCGCTGCAAGTACGAGGTCGAGGATCTGGGCCGCGGCCAATGGCAGATCATCGTCACCGAGATTCCCTATCAGGTTCAGAAATCCAAGCTGATCGAAAAGATCGCTGAGCTGATCCAGACCAAGAAAATCCCGATCCTCGCCGATGTCCGCGATGAATCGGCCGATGACATCCGCCTGATCCTTGAGCCGCGTTCTAAGAATGTGGACCCCGAGGTGCTGATGGGGATGCTCTATCGGAACTCAGATCTCGAGGTGCGGTTCAGCCTGAACATGAACGTGCTGATCGACGGTGTGACACCCAAGGTCTGTTCAATGAAGGAAGTGCTGCGCGCCTTCCTCGATCACCGGCAAGAGGTGCTGCTGCGCCGCTCGCGTCACCGTTTGGGCAAGATCGACCATCGTTTGGAAGTGTTGGAAGGCTTTATCGTCGCCTTCCTGAACCTCGACCGCGTGATCGACATCATCCGCTATGACGACGACCCCAAAGCCGCGCTGATGCGCGAAGATTGGGGCATCGACCACGTTCGCGCCACCAACGAGGCCGACTACGTTTCACCCAAGCCGGGTGAGGGCGAGCTGTCCGAGGTTCAGGTCGACGCGATCCTCAACATGCGCCTGCGCAGCTTGCGCCGTCTCGAAGAGATGGAGCTGGTGCGTGAGCGTGACGAGTTGATGCTGGAACGCGCCAATCTTGAGGACCTGTTGGCCGATGAAGGCCTGCAATGGGCCAAAATCGCCGAGCAGTTGAAAGAGACCAAGAAAACCTTCGGCAAGGATTACGAAGGCGGCGCGCGCCGCACGCAGTTTGCCGAGGCCGGAAATGTCGAAGAAGTGCCGCTTGAGGCGATGATCGACCGCGAGCCGATCACGGTCGTCTGCTCTCAGATGGGCTGGATTCGCGCGATGACCGGCCATATCGACCTGAACCGCGAATTGAAGTTCAAGGACGGCGACGGCCCGCGCTTTATCTTCCATGCCGAGACGACCGACCGCCTGCTTGTCTTTGCCTCGAACGGGCGATTCTACACGGTCAGCGCCGCCAATCTGCCCGGCGGGCGGGGCATGGGTGAACCGCTGCGCCTGATGGTCGACCTGCCGAACGAGGCGCAGATCGTCGATATCCTGATCCATAAGCCGGGGCGCAAGCTGCTGGTGGCCTCGGATGCGGGCAACGGCTTCATGGTGCCCGAGGACGATGTTCTGGCCCAGACCCGAAACGGCAAGCAGGTGCTGAACGTCAAGGGGGACGAAACCGCCATGATCTGCAAACCGGTCGCCGGTGATCACGTCGCCGTCGTTTCGCAGAACGGAAAATTCCTTGTGTTCCCAGTGTCCGAGCTGCCCGAAATGACGCGCGGCAAAGGCGTGCGCCTGCAAAAGTACAACATGGCCCGCGGGCGTCAGGGCACGCTGGAACTGGATGGCGGCCTGTCTGACCTGACGACCTTTGACTGGGAGGACGGTCTGAAATGGTCCATGGGCGGTGACAAGACCCGGCACGAGGCCGACCTGTCACAGTGGCTGTCCAAACGCGCAAGCGTCGGGAAAAAGCCGCCCTATGGCTTCCCGCGTGACTATAAGTTCTCCTGACCAAAATGCGCCAGTAGGTCAATTTTTGCTGACACGGCTTGGCACAGGCCGTGTCGGTGCGCTACATCGTTAAAAAACGGACCTGTCGAGACAAGAGAATGATCCGAATACTGACGCTGACCGCCGGACTGGCCCTGCTGGGGGCCTGCGCGCCGACGCTTGTGGACGAAGCTCCTGAAGAATTGGGCGAGTTCAAGCTGCGCGTGAATTACGCATTTGCCGACAAGGCCGTTCAGGGGCCGGTGTCGCGCGACGCCACACCGCAGGAATGGACCAACGCCATTCAGAATGCCGTGGATATCCGGATGGGCCGCTATCAGGGGTCGCAGGAATATGACATCGGTATCAGCCTCGAAGGGTACATGCTGGCGCCCCCGGGTGTGCCGGTTCTGTTCAACCCCAAAAGTACCGCCATCGTTCTGGTCAACGTCTACGACGTCGAGCGCAAGGAATTCCTTGCCAAAGGCGAACAGATGCAGGTCCTCGAAGATACGACCGGCGAAAGTGCTCTGAAAGGTTCCGGCCATGCCCGCACCAAGGAAGAGCAGATGAACGGGCTGGCCCTGAAAGTTGCAGACCGGGTCGAGGAGTGGATCGCCGAAGAACACAAGGCGAACGGCTGGTTCGACAAGCGCCCCGAGGTGCTGCAACCGGTCGAAATCGGGCAGTCGTCACCGAATCCGGTACAAGGTTAGGTATTTCCCTCAGGATGTGCTTGATTTTCTCCTTTGAACCCAATATCTCGCGCGCGCAGATGTAACCTACGGGACCAAGGGTCCCCCAAATCGCAAAAGGGCGCCTGAGGAATGGCAAAGGAAAAGTTTGAGCGTACAAAACCGCACGTCAACATCGGCACGATTGGCCACGTTGACCATGGTAAAACGACGCTGA
>NZ_JBQFSG010000022.1:2500-5529 GCF_056537885.1 Ruegeria sp. BJ6
GGCGGGAAAGTATGCTTTTGGTTCAGAAGAAAGATCGCCTTTAGTTACCAGCTGGGCGATCGCGATTGACCTGACTGCGCTCAGGTAGCCGAATAGGCGGTAGCGCACTAAGTTGTGTCTTTCTCTTTCTGGATCAAATCAAGCGCGAGAAGGGCGTTTGGTGAATGCCTTGGCAGCAAGAGGCGATGAAAGACGTGATACTCTGCGATAAGCCATGGGGAGCTGAGAATAAGCTTTGATCCATGGATTTCTGAATGGGGGAACCCACCTGAAAGCTTCATATTGTTATCCTTGATAATCAATATGTTGCTTAAACAGGTACTTAAGACCTGAATACATAGGGTTTTAAGAGCAAACCCGGGGAACTGAAACATCTAAGTACCCGGAGGAAAGGAAATCAATTGATACTCCCCTAGTAGCGGCGAGCGAACGGGGACCAGCCGAGCCAGATAAGTGACTAGAACACGTTGGGAAGCGTGGCCATAGCGGGTGACAGCCCCGTATAGGAAGCTTTGATGGACGTATTAAGTAGGGCGGAACACGTGAAATTCTGTCTGAAGATCGGAGGACCACCTTCGAAGGCTAAGTACTCCTTGCTGACCGATAGCGAACCAGTACCGTGAGGGAAAGGTGAAAAGCACCCCGACGAGGGGAGTGAAACAGTACCTGAAACCGAACGCCTACAATCAGTCGGAGGATCCTCGAGATCTGACGGCGTACCTTTTGTATAATGGGTCATCGACTTGGTCTCACGAGCAAGCTTAAGCCGTTAGGTGTAGGCGTAGCGAAAGCGAGTCTTAATAGGGCGCATGAGTTCGTGGGATCAGACCCGAAACCGAGTGATCTAGGCATGGCCAGGTTGAAGGTAAGGTAACACTTACTGGAGGACCGAACCCACATCCGTTGAAAAGGATCGGGATGAGCTGTGCCTAGGGGTGAAAGGCCAATCAAACTCGGAGATAGCTGGTTCTCTGCGAAATCTATTTAGGTAGAGCGTCATCCGAATACCCCGGGGGGTAGAGCACTGGATGGGTAATGGGGCCCCACAGGCTTACTGATCCTAACCAAACTCCGAATACCCGGGAGTACTAGATGGCAGACACACTGCGGATGCTAACGTCCGTAGTGGAGAGGGAAACAACCCTGACCTACGACTAAGGCCCCCAATTCATGGCTAAGTGGGAAAGCAGGTGGGACGACCAAAACAACCAGGAGGTTGGCTTAGAAGCAGCCATCCTTTAAAGATAGCGTAACAGCTCACTGGTCTAAATAAGTTGTCCTGCGGCGAAGATGTAACGGGGCTCAAGCCATGAGCCGAAGTCTAGGGATGCGTAAGCATCGGTAGCAGAGCGTAGTGTGACATAGTTCCTATCCTCTTTAGCGATCTTCGGATCGCCTTGGAGGATATTTGGAGCTTTCGATGAAGCCGGGGCGTGAGCCATCCGGTGGAGAGATCACTAGTGAGAATGATGACATGAGTAGCGACAAAGAGTGTGAGAGACACTCTCGCCGAAAGTCCAAGGGTTCCTGCTTAAAGCTAATCTGAGCAGGGTAAGCCGGCCCCTAAGCCGAGGCCGAAAGGCGTAGGCGATGGGAATCAGGTTAATATTCCTGAGCCAGGAGGATGTGACGGATTGCAGGTGTAGTTCAACCTTATCGGATTGGTTGGGCTGCTGAGCAGTTCCTGGAAATAGCCCTCCATCAGACCGTACCCTAAACCGACACAGGTGGACTGGTAGAGCATACCAAGGCGCTTGAGAGAACGATGTTGAAGGAACTCGGCAAAATACCTCCGTAAGTTCGCGAGAAGGAGGCCCGGTTCCTAGGCAACTAGGGGCTGGGGGCACAAACCAGGGGGTGGCGACTGTTTATTAAAAACACAGGGCTCTGCGAAGTCGCAAGACGACGTATAGGGTCTGACGCCTGCCCGGTGCCTGAAGGTTAAAAGGAGAGGTGAGAGCCTTGAATTGAAGCCCAGGTAAACGGCGGCCGTAACTATAACGGTCCTAAGGTAGCGAAATTCCTTGTCGGGTAAGTTCCGACCTGCACGAATGGCGTAACGACTTCCCCGCTGTCTCCAACATCGACTCAGCGAAATTGAATTGCCTGTCAAGATGCAGGCTTCCCGCGGTTAGACGGAAAGACCCCGTGCACCTTTACTACAGCTTCGCACTGGCATCAGGATTGTGATGTGCAGGATAGGTGGTAGGCTTTGAAGCAGGAACGCAAGTACCTGTGGAGCCTCCCTTGAGATACCACCCTTCGCACTCTTGATGTCTAACCGCGGTCCGTTATCCGGATCCGGGACCCTGCGTGGCGGGTAGTTTGACTGGGGCGGTCGCCTCCTAAAGCGTAACGGAGGCGCGCGAAGGTTGGCTCAGAGCGGTCGGAAATCGCTCGTTGAGTGCAATGGCAGAAGCCAGCCTGACTGCGAGACTGACAAGTCGAGCAGAGTCGAAAGACGGCCATAGTGATCCGGTGGTCCCGAGTGGAAGGGCCATCGCTCAACGGATAAAAGGTACGCCGGGGATAACAGGCTGATACTGCCCAAGAGTCCATATCGACGGCAGTGTTTGGCACCTCGATGTCGGCTCATCTCATCCTGGGGCTGGAGCAGGTCCCAAGGGTACGGCTGTTCGCCGTTTAAAGAGGTACGTGAGCTGGGTTTAGAACGTCGTGAGACAGTTCGGTCCCTATCTGCCGTGGGTGTAGGAGACTTGAGAGGAGTTGCCCCTAGTACGAGAGGACCGGGGTGAACGATCCACTGGTGGACCAGTTGTCGTGCCAACGGCAGTGCTGGGTAGCTATGATCGGACAGGATAACCGCTGAAGGCATCTAAGCGGGAAGCCCCCCTCAAAACAAGGTCTCCCTGAGGGCCGTGGAAGACCACCACGTCAATAGGCCGGAGATGTAAGCGCAGTAATGCGTTCAGTTGACCGGTACTAATCGCCCGATAGGCTTGATTTGATCCAGTAATGGAAAGACAAAATCAAAAGCATACACTGACCTTGAGTTGGACAACGTTGAT
>NZ_JBQFSG010000023.1:0-4556 GCF_056537885.1 Ruegeria sp. BJ6
TCAAATCACTCTGTCTTGAGGTTTTTTACCGTTGAAGAATTGGTTGAGGTTTTTGATGACGCGGAATCCCATAGCTTCGCGGGCCTCGCGTGTTGCGCTTCCGAGATGGGGGAGCATGACGAGGTTGTCGCATTGCATGAGGTCCGGACTGATGCGGGGTTCGGCGTCGAAGACGTCGAGGGCGGCGCCGCCGATCATGTCGAACATGAGCGCCTGGATGAGGGCCCATTCATCGATGACCTCGCCGCGGGCGGTGTTGATCAGAAAGGCGTCGGGTTTCATCAGGCCCAGGCGGCGCGAGTTGATCAGATGCCGGTTGGCGGCGCCGCCGGGGCAGTGCAGCGAGACGAAGTCGCAGTGCGGCAGCAGGTCGTCGAGCGTGTCGACCTGGGTTGCGTTGCAGCGGGCCAGCACCTCGGGCGCCACGGGGCTGCGGTTGTAGACCAGGATGTCCATGCCGAACCCATGATGGGCACGGCGCGCCATTTCCTGACCGATCCGGCCATAGCCGACGATGCCCAGCGTCTTGCCGCTGACCTTGGTGCCGATCAGATGCGTGGGCCGCCAACCGGTCCAGTTTCCGGCGCGCAGTTCGCGTTCGCCTTCGCCGGCCCGCCGCGCCACCATCAGCAGCAGCGTCATGGCGATGTCGGCGGTGCATTCGGACAGCACATCGGGGGTGTTGGTCACGGTCATGCCCAGCTGGCGCGCCGACGGTTCGCAGATATGGCTGTAGCCGACGCCGTAATTGGCCAGAATGCGGGTCTGGGCGGCGGGTACGTCCAGCGCCTCGGCGCTGAGCGTGTCGGTGACGGTGGGCAGCACCGCGTCATAGGTTTTCAGGGCCTGCCGGATCTCGGCCGGGGACATGGGCCTGTCACCGGTGTTGAGCGCGACGTTGTAGTCCTCGGCCAGCTGCGCCTCGACGGCGGCAGGCCAGCGACGGGTAACAAGAACCGACGGTTTGACCATCACGCAGCCTCCATCACGCGGGCGATGGTTTCGCCGATGACAGCGGGGTTTTCGGCCACGGTCACACCGGCGGCGGACAGGATCTCGACCTTTTCGGAGGCGCTTTCGCCAAAGGCCGAGATGATCGCGCCCGCATGGCCCATGGTGCGGCCCTTGGGTGCGGTCAGACCGGCAACATAGGCCACCACCGGCTTGCTGATGTGGTTGCGGATATACTCGGCCGCCTCGGCCTCCTGCGGTCCGCCGATCTCGCCGATCATGGCGATGATATGGGTGTCTTCGTCCTGTTCGAAGCGTTCCAGTATATCCCGGAAGGACGAGCCGTTGATCGGGTCGCCGCCGATGCCGACACTAGTCGAGACGCCGATGCCGCGCTCTTTCAGCTGCGCTGCGGCCTCATATCCCAGCGTGCCCGAGCGGCCGATGATGCCGACATTTCCGGGCAGGTAGATATGGCCGGGCATGATCCCCAGCAGCGCCTTGCCGGGGCTGATCGTGCCCGCGCAGTTGGGCCCGGTCAGCACCATGCGGTTCTCCCGCGGATAGCGGTACATGTAGCGCTTGACCCGGATCATGTCCTGCGCCGGGATGCCGTCGGTGATGCAGACGCAATAGCGAATGCCCGCATCCGCCGCCTCCATGATCGAATCTGCGGCAAAGGGGGGCGGCACGAAGACCAGGCTGGCATCGGCGCCGGTGGCCTCGACGGCCTGTTTGACGGTGTCGAAGACCGGCACGCCCTCGACGGTTTCACCGCCCTTGCCGGGCACCACGCCGCCGACGACATTGGTGCCATAGTCCAGCATGTCCTTGGTGTGGAACCGCGCCATGCGGCCGGTGATGCCCTGAACGATGACGCGGGAATCGCGATCGAGAAGAATGCTCATTGCACAGCCCTCATCTTGGTGGCCTGGGTAAGGTCGTTCTGCCAGGCGCCCACGGCGCGCTCGGCGGCTTCCATCAATGTGGTGGCGCGGATGATCGGCAGGCCCGACTGGGCGAGGATCTTCTGACCCTCTTCCACATTGGTCCCGGCCAGCCGCACCACGACGGGCAGCTCAAGCTGCAGCTCCCTGAGCGCCTGCACGACGCCCTCGGCCACCCAGTCGCAGCGGTTGATGCCGGCAAAGATGTTGACCAGCACCGCCTGCACGTTCTTGTCCGACAGCACCAGACGGAACGCCTTGGCGACACGTTCCGGCGAGGCCCCGCCGCCGATATCGAGGAAGTTGGCAGGCTCGCCGCCCGCCAGCTTGATGGTGTCCATGGTGGCCATGGCAAGGCCCGCACCGTTCACGATGCAGCCGATATTGCCGTCCAGCCCGACATAGGACAGGCCCCGGTCGGCGGCGCGGCTTTCGCGCGGGTCTTCCTGGCTCTTGTCGCGCAGCTCGGCGATCTGCGGGTGACGGAACAGGGCGTTGTCGTCAAAGCTCATCTTGGCGTCCAGCGCCAGAACCCGGTTGTCGCCGGTGATCACCAGCGGGTTGATCTCGACCATGGTCGCGTCCAGATCGCGGAAAGCGGCATAACAGCCCTGCAGCGTGCGCACCATCTGCTGCACCAGGGCAGGTTCCAGCCCCAGCTCGAACGCAATCTCGCGCGCCTGGAATTCCTGCAGCCCCACCGCCGGTTCGACGATCGAGCGCACGATGCTCTCGGGGCGCTCGGCCGAGATGTCCTCGATCTCCATGCCACCCTCGGACGAGGCGACGATCATCACCCGCTGGCTGGAGCGGTCCAGCACGAAGCCCAGATAGATCTCGCGGTCGATCGGCACGGCGGATTCCACGTAAACGCGATAGATGCCCTTGCCCTCGGGGCCGGTCTGATGGGTGACCAGCTTGCGCCCGAACATGTCCTCGCAGGCCTCGTAAATCTCGCTTTCGGACTGGCACAGCTTGACGCCGCCGGCCTTGCCGCGCCCGCCCGCATGCACCTGCGCCTTGACGATCCATTTGTCGCCACCCAGCTCGCGCGCGCGATAGGCCGCCTGTTCCGGGCTGTAGGCCAGCGCCCCCGAGGGCACCGCGACGCCGAAGTTCGAAAGAACTTCCTTGGCCTGATATTCGTGGATGTCCATTTGCTCCTCCCTGTTGAGCGGCGTTACTGCGCGGCAATCGCCGGGGCGTAATGCTTGTCGAGAATGCCGTCGATGGCGGCGTGATCCACCTCGGCGCCCAAGGCGCGCATCGCATCCGCAAAGCGGCGCACGATCTCGCGGATGGCCGTCGGGTTCAGCTGGTTCAGGATGCCGATGCGGACCTGCACCGGGGCCGAAAGGGTGGGCCAGATGCCAAAGCCCTCGGCCCGGCAGTTCTGCACCAGCTCCATTTCCCGGCCCGCCAGCGCACCCGGCAGGTTCAGCACCACAAGGCTGGTCATGTTCGACGTCACCTCGCAGCCCATCGCCGCAACCGCCTCGCGCAGGGCGGCCTCGTGGGTGCAATAGGCGTCGGCACGCGCAGCCAGCGTTTCCTGCAGCGTCAGGCGCAGGGATTCATGAAAGGCCGCCACCGCATAACCCGAATGGGTCCGGTGATAGGTGCCCTTTTCAACGTCCTGACCGTCAACGATGCCCCAGTGGCGCGCCTCGAAGATCGGGTTGTGCACATAGGTATAGGCGCCGTTTGCCTTCAGCGTCTCGATATAGGCGTCGGTGAAGCTGACCGGCGCATAGGTCAGCGGCAGGCAGCACAGACCCTTTTGCGGGCACGAGGCCCAGCCGGCGATGCCGGGATAGTCGTCGATCGAAAAATCCTCGACCCCCAGCGACGACACCGCATCGATCAGGCCCATAACGCCGTGGCGTTCGCAGGCATCCGAGAAGCCGCGCAGGTCGTTGATCCGCCCCGAGCCGGTTTCCCAATGCGCCATGAAGGCCCATTTCGGCTTGTGCTCGGCCAGCGCCGCCTCGACCATCTCACCGGTCACCGACTGCCCGTGCGGCACGTCGATCACGGTGACGCTTGCCGCCTGCGGGTCCAGCGCATTCGCCGCCAGCTCGGCGCGGGTGGCCGCCTTGATGCGCAGGGTCAGCGCGTCGATGCCGGAAAACGTGCCGTTGGAAAAGGCCACGACCCGGTCGCCGGGCATCACCGCCGAGAACATCGTGTCCAACCCGCTCCAGCCGGTGCCCGCCACCGCAAAGGTATAGGTGTTCGACGTGCCCCAGATCGCGCGCAGCATCTGCTTGCACTCGACCATGCCGCGCAGCACGTCACCCTGCATGTGATCGGCAACCCCGGCACCGGCAAAAGCCTGCAGCACGCGGGCATCGGTATTGCCCGGCCCCGGACCGGCCGCCAGGGTCTCGGGGATCTCGAGCGGGGGAAAAATCGGAAGGGTCATCGTCAGATATCCTCGGCAGTTGACGGCCAGCACGGCCCGGTGTGTCATGTCGAGCGCCAGAAAACCCGATGCTTGCCCCGTCGCGCAACGTAACTTACTACTGCTTTAGGACTTCTAATAAGACGGGCAAAAAACTACCCAAATGGGTAAGGATACCACCGTATACCGCAACTCACACCACCAAAACGGGTAGGTAAACCCAAATTCAAAGGCAATTTCATATGCTTGGGAAA
>NZ_JBQFSG010000024.1:0-2850 GCF_056537885.1 Ruegeria sp. BJ6
GGCCCGCGAAGCTATGGGATTCCGCGTCATCAAAAACCTCAACCAATTCTTCAACGGTAAAAAACCTCAAGACAGAGTGATTTGATGCAAACAGCGGCAAAGGACGAGTATCCACCGAATGTGTCTTCGGCCTATGCCGAAGGTCTGCGGAGCGAACTGCACAGGCTGTGGCGTAACATTCTGTCGAAACGAGCGCCCCATGTCGCGGCTTGGGCCGATGCCCCGACGCCGGGGCCTCTGCCCACGGGGCCTGATGCCACACCCTATTTGCAGGCGCTGTCGATCTGGTTCCAGTTGTTGCGTATCATCGAGGAAAATGCAGCTGTCAGAAACCGCCGCTTGACGGAAACCCGCGATGGCCCTGCAACAGTCGAAAGCGGGTTTGCTGAGGCGCTGTCGAACCTGTCCCTGACCAACAGCCAAATCGGGCAATTGGCCGGAGACCTTGTTGTCGGTCCGACCCTTACCGCGCACCCGACCGAAGCCAAGCGCGTCACTGTGCTGGAGATACATCGCCGCATCTATCGCCACCTTGTCAGCCTTGAGGCGCAGCGCTGGACGCCGACTGAGCGGGCTGAGCTGCTGAATGCGCTTGAGGGCGAGATCGATCTGTTGTGGATGACCGGAGAACTGCGCCTTACCCGCCCCAGCCTCAGGGACGAGATCGAGTGGGGGTTGCAGTTTTTCCGCGACGCTATTTTCGACGCTGTCCCGCAGGTCATGCAAAGGTTCGATCACGCGTGTCAGGATGTGCTGGGGCAGACCTTGCCGACTGCACCGAACCTGCGGTTTCACAGCTGGATCGGCGGTGACAGGGACGGCAATCCGAACGTCACAACCGAAATGACCGCACTGGCGCTGCAGCGCGGGCGCGAGTCGGCAATCGAGATGTATCGCGAGGCCATCGATGAGGCCGCCGGCCGGCTGAGCATCAGCGCGCTGATCCTGCCCCTGCCTGAAGCCCACGCCGCACGTCTGCAGGACATCACAGATCGTGCACCCGATAGCGGTCGAAACGCAAACGAACCTTTCCGGCAGGCGCTCACTGCGATCGGCCATCTCCTGCTGCATCAGGGTTATGACCACACGACGCAATTCATCGCGGATCTCGAAACGCTTGATGCGGCATTGTGCTCGGTCAACGCCGATCTACTGGCACGTCAGTATATCCGGCCATTGCGTCGCTCGGCATCGGTTTTTGGGTTCCGAACCACAACGCTCGACATTCGCCAGAACTCGACTGTGACCACCAATGTCCTGACCGAAATATGGGGCTTGTACGGCGCCGCACCCGAGTATGGAACGCGTGAATGGTCCACCCGCCTGCGGGCCGAGCTGGCCAATCCTGATTTGCAGGACCTTGATCAAAATGACCTGAGCGATCAGGCGAGGGAACTGCTGGCGCTGCTTTCACTGGTTCATTCTGTCCGCACCGGTCCCGACCCCCGCGCAATGGGTCCGTTCATCCTGTCGATGACCCGATCGGCGGATGACATTCTGGGCGTCTATCTGTTGGCGCGCTATGCCGGATTCGGGGCGGAAACGCTGGACATATCGGTGGTGCCGCTGTTCGAAACCATCGCCGATCTGCGCAATGCACCCTCGATCCTGCTTGAGGTGCTCGATGTTCCTCTGGCCCGGCGCAGCCTCAAGACAGGGGGCAACAAGATCGAGGTGATGCTGGGATATTCAGACAGCGGAAAGGACGGGGGTTTCTTCTGTTCAACGTGTGAACTGGATCGCGCGCAGCGCAGGATCGTGTCCGCGCTGGCCTCTCAGGGATTTCGAGCAGCCTTTTTTCATGGTCGCGGTGGCTCCGTCAGCCGCGGCGGGGCTCCGACTGAACGTGCGATTGCCGCACAGCCGAAAGGAACCATTTCCGGGCGGCTTCGGGTAACGGAACAGGGCGAGGTCGTCTCGGCCAAGTATGCCAACCGGGGAACCGCCGCCGCCCATCTGGAGCTGCTGTTGTCCAGCACCCTGTGCCACACAGCAGACAGCAGCGAAGCGCCAGCGCGCCCCGAATTCCAAGATGCCATGGATGCGTTATCGGAATTGTCGCAGACGGCTTATGTCTCGCTGCTCGAATTGCCCGGATTTCTGGATTATTTCCAGCAGGCCAGCCCGGTTGAGGAACTGGCCCGCCTGAAAATAGGCTCGCGCCCGACCCGCCGGTTTGGGGCCGCAAGCCTGAATGATCTGCGCGCCATCCCGTGGGTGTTCGCATGGTCGCAGAACCGCCATCTGATCACCGGCTGGTACGGGTTCGGGGCCGCAATGAACAGTTTCCGCAGGTTCCGGGGTGTGCGCGGCGACGAGGTGCTGCACGACCTGTTCCGTCAGTCCCGTCTGTTTCGTCTGGCGGTCGATGAAATGGAAAAATCGCTTTACCAGACGGATATGTCCATTGCCGCAAGCTATGCGGAACTGGTCAGTGACGCGGGGACCCGCCGACGCATCTTCACCGCAATTACCAACGAATACGACAGTACCTGCAGCGCCATCCGCTTTTTGACCGGCGGGCAGGAAATTGGACATCGGTTCCCGCACTTGTGCGAGCGCTTTGAACGCAAGCGGGCAGAGTTGAACCGCATTCACGCGCTGCAGGTGGATTTGCTGCGGCAGACCAGGAATGAACCGCAGAACGGAACCGTACCCGTACCATTGCTGCAATCCATGAACGCCATATCGGCCGGCCTCGGCTGGACCGGTTAAGTCAATAATCAGGAGATAGACGACGTGAACGCCCCCCATCGCCCCTACAATTTCTTTACCCAGTCTCTTTCGGAGCGTGACCCCGAGCTTTTCGGTTCGATCACGTCTGAGCTTGGCCGCCAGCGCGACGAGATC
>NZ_JBQFSG010000025.1:0-2557 GCF_056537885.1 Ruegeria sp. BJ6
GTTACTTGCGATTGATTTAGGCAAACAGTCGTTTCACATCCACGGAATCACCAATGAGGGCGAGGTAATCTCGAAGAAGGTGACCAGATCAAAACTCGCCGCTGCCGTTCAGGAGTATTCCCCGGAAACAGTCGCCATGGAGGCTTGTGCCAGCGCTCATCACTGGGGCAGACAGTTTGAGGCGCAAGGCTATGCCGTGCGCCTCGTTCATCCGCGGTTCGTAATGCCGTTTGTCAAAGGCTCCAAGAACGACGCTGTTGATGCCGAGGCGATCTATGTGTAGCGGCTTGAGATCATAATCCGTTGGGCGCGAGATCATCGCTGTTTCTGGCTCAGATTATTTGAGACTATAATTCGATTTGGTGTCTTGGCCCCCTAAAACTGTGCCACAGTTGGCTTAGTTTTGGAGACGGGATTGATGGCGCGGAAACGGTATTCGGACGAAGATATTCTGCGGCTTTTGCGCGAGATTGAGCTGGGCCTGGCATCTGGTTCGGATGTCGCGACGGCGTGCAGAACGGCTGGTGTCAGTGATGCGACCTATTACACATGGCGCAAGCGGTTTGGTGGGATGGGACGATCTGAGATGGCCAATCTGAAGGCGCTGCAGAAAGAGAATGATCGGCTCAAGAAAATCGTGGCTGAGCTTGAACTGGACAAACTCATTCTCAAGGAGAGCCTTGATTATCTAAAGCCAAAGGCCTGACGGCAGACCAGCTTCGTCAGGCCGTGGTCCACACCCGACAAAAGCTGGCAACCTCTGAACGGCGCACCTGTCGCGTGATTGGATTGGCGCGGAGCACGCTGCAATACCGCGCAGCGCCAAAGGATGATGAGGCGTTACGTCTGGCGATGATCCGATTGGCCAAACGGTATGGGCGCTACGGCTACCGCAAGGTCGCCGAGCTGCTGCGTGTCGAAGGCTGGGCAGTCAATCATAAAAAGATCGAACGACTATGGCGCGAAGAAGGCTTGCAGCTCCCACAACGGCACAAGAAACGCAAACGGCTGTACCACAAGGACAGCTCGATCATCCGGCTCCGACCGCAACATCCCAATCACATCTGGAGCATTGACTTTGTCCACGACAAGCTGAGCAACGGACAGAGCTACAAGATGCTGACGGTGCTGGATGAGTATACCCGTGAGGCGCTCTGCGTAGCGGTCAAGCCGAAGATGAACAGCGCAGACGTGCTGGATGCGCTCTACCCACTCTTATTGCGGCACGGGAAGCCCGAACACATCCGTTCCGACAACGGCGCGGAGTTCATCGCAACGGCCCTGCAGACCTGGTTAAGAAAGGTGGGCATTAAGCCGATCCAAATCTACCCGGGATCACCTTGGGAGAATGGATACAACGAGCGCTTCAATGGCACTCTGCGCCGGGAAGTCCTCAACGCAGAATGGTTCCACACCACCAAACAGGCTCAGATCGTCATCAATACCTGGCTTAGACAGTACAATCGTGTCAGACCCCATCAGGCTCTAAACATGCGACCGCCCGTTCCAGAAACCTTGCTCAAAACTGGCCCATAGAATTGGGGCTGGACACAATAACAACAGGTTTTCACTCATCACTCACATGTACAGCATGCAAATGAGATCATCTCAATTGCTCACAGCTTGAATTGGATAAAGAAATGACCGTAATGAACAATGCACCTGTCGCGGCTGATGATACTGTTGATCCGAGTGAGTTCCTGGTCAATGACTTCACCGATGGCTCTCAAAGCGACCCGAGTGTTACCGCTCTCGCCAATGGCCATTTCGTCGTCACCTGGCAGTCTGATGATGGACAGCCGGGCGATACGTCTGAAACTGCCATCAAGGCCCGTATTCTCAATGAGAATGGTGTCGAGATTGTCAGTGAATTTCTGGTGAATGAGTCTACTAATGGTAGTCAATTGACCCCCAGCGTTACCGAGCTCGCCAATGGCCATTTCGTCGTCACATGGCCGTCCAATGATCAGGAGCAAGGGCATCCGTCTGGTTTTGACATCAAGGCCCGTATTTTTGATACGGATGGTAATGAGATTGTCAGTCAGTTCCCGGTCAATGAAGTTACCCATGACATGCAAGGCTGGCCGAGCGTGACAGCCCTTGCCAATGGCCATTTCGTCGTCACCTGGCATTCTCACGCCTTGCAGCAAGGCGATCCATCCGGTTATGCCGTCAAGGCGCGTATTTTCGATGCGAGTGGCAGTGAGGTTGTCGGTGAATTCCTCGTCAATGAGTTTACCAATGACATTCAAGGCACTCCAAATGTGACAGCGCTCGACAATGGTGATTTTGTCGTCACCTGGCATTCTCTTGACGGGCAGCAAGGCGACACTGATTGGGCCATCAAGGCGCGTATTTTCGATGCAAACGGTGTTGCGCAAGGTCCCACGCCGATCGACGAAGATGTTGTGACTTCGATTGAGACCGCCACCCTCTTGGCCAATGACAGTGATGTTGAAGGGGATGCACTGACGGTAACAGCGGTCTCTGCCGCGAGTACGCATGGGGCCGCCCTTACGCTGAATACCAACGGGACCATCAGCTATGATCCAACCGG
>NZ_JBQFSG010000026.1:0-2396 GCF_056537885.1 Ruegeria sp. BJ6
CGCAATCTTTGGCCTTTTGGGTCGAACGGCGGTTTTTCGAGGATTTTGGCCTTGTGAGGTTTGCCGAGAATAAAGATCTCTACCTCATCGCCGGGCTGGGCCACCTGCGGGTCCGCATAGCCGATTGCCAGTGATTTGCCGACCGAATAGCCATAGGCGCCGGATGTCACGCGGCCCACGGGTTTGCCATCGGGCGTGAAAATCGGCTCGCCGCCGGTCGCGTCGGCGTCATGCGCCACCTCGACCTCGAAAATCGACAGCACCTCTCGTGGGGCGTTGTCCCTGATGGTCAGCCAGGCGTCCTTGTGCAGGAAGTCCTTGTCTTGTTTGATGAGGCCAGCCAGCCCAACCTCCTGTGGCCAGTATTCCTGAGAATACTCCCTGCCCCACGAGCCATAGCCTTTCTCGATGCGCAGCGACCCGAGGGCGCGGCCACCCACGGGGCCGCCATCAAACTGCTTCGCGGCCTCCAGAAGTGCGGAATAGAGCCTGATCTGGTCCCTTTCCGCGCAGTGCAACTCCCACCCCAGATCGCCGGTAAAGCTGACGCGGATGGCCAGACAGAGGACGCCGGCAACCTCGATGGTCGCGGAGCGCATGAAGCGAAATGCCTCGTTGGACAGATCCGCATTGGTCAGCCGCTGAAGCGTGTCGCGCGATTTGGGACCGGCGACGTTGAACCCTGCGATGCGGTCGGTGGCCACCTCGAATGTGGTGCCTTCGGGCAGGTCGACCATGTTGAAGAACCGCTGGTGATAGCGTTCGGCCATGCCCGAGCCGATCATCATGTATTCATCTTCTGCGACCTTGGTAATCGTGAAATCACCGGCCACGCCGCCCCGGACCGAGATCAGAGGCGTCAGGCACGAACGCCCCACCTCGGTCGGTACCCTGTTGGCGACCAGCCGGTCCAGCCAATCATGCGCGCCCGGACCCTTGATGACGTAATTGGCGAAGTTCGAGATGTCGATAACGCCCACGTTCCTGCGCAGCATCTCGGCCTCGCGGCCGACCGGCGCCCACCAGTTCTGGCGGGTAAAGCCGTTGGTCTCGAGGGTGCCCGGCTGATCGGCGAACCACAGCGGGTGTTCCCAGCCGCAGTTCAGGCCAAAGACACAGCCCATGTCCTTTTGCATCTCGTAAGCCGGGCGGACACGGGCCGGACGGCCGGCGCTGCGTTCTTCGTTCGGGAAGTGGATGGCGAAACGATGGGTATAGACATCCTCGACCCGCGCCTTGGTGAATTTCTTGTCTGCCCAGTCTCCGAAACGGGCCAGATCCCAGGCGAACATGTCATATTGCGGCTCACCGTCGATCATCCATTGCGCCGCAAGCAGGCCCAGACCGCCGGACTGGCTGAAGCCCGGAATGATACCGCCGCACAGGAAATAGTTCTTCAGCTCCGGCACCGGCCCCCAGAGCGCGTTGGAATCCGGCGACCAGATCATCGGGCCATTGATCACCCGTTTGACCCCCGCCGTAGCCGCCACCGGCACCCGTTCGGTTGCACGGATGACATTGTCCATGATCCGGTCCAGATCGTCGGGGAACAGATCATGCGCGAAATCCAGCGGCGTCCCCTCTTCGGCCCAGAACCGCATATCCTTTTCATAGGCCCCGATCAGCAGGCCGTTGCCTTCCTGACGGAAGTAATACTCTCCATCCCGGTCCGCGATGGAGGGCAGACGGCGGCCCAGATTGGCAACCTCATCAATCGTCTCGGTCACGAAATACTGGTGCTCGGTCGGCTGCAGCGGCAGTGTCAGCCCGGCCATCGCCGCAACTTCGCGCCCCCAGAGACCGGCGGCATTGACCACCCATTGCGTGTGGATATCCCCCTTTTCGGTGCGCACGATCCACGAGCCATCGGCTTGCTGTTCCGTCCCTAATACGGGGCAAAACCGCTCTATCGTCGCCCCCATCGCCCGCGCGCCCGCCGCATAGGCATGCGTGACACCCGAAGGATCGACATTGCCGCCATCGGGCTCGTACATGATACAGCGCACGTCATCGAACTGTGCCAGCGGATGCAGCTCTTTGGCCTGTTCCCGGCTGACTTCATAGAAGTTCAGGCCATAGAACCTGGCCTTGGACTCCTGCAGGCGCAACTGGTGCTCGCGGTCCTGTGTCTGGGCCAGATAGAGCGATCCGGGCTGAAACACGCCACACCCCTGCCCGGTTTCCTTCTCCAGCTCCTTGTACAGGTTCATCGTGTAATGCTGGATACGGGTGACATTGTTGTTGTCGTGCAGCCCGTGAATCCCAGCCGCCGCATGCCAGGTCGAACCACTGGTCAGCTCGTCCCGCTCCAGCAGAACAACGTCGGTCCAGCCAAGCTTGGCAAGATGGTAGAGAATCGAACAACCGACAAGACCACCTCCGATAACAACGGCCTG
>NZ_JBQFSG010000027.1:0-1780 GCF_056537885.1 Ruegeria sp. BJ6
ACCCTATTGTTTACTGGGCGTTCATGTCGTTGGCGCTGACGCCTGCGACTGCGACGGGTTTTTTCATGGCGTCGCGGCGGAAGGGTTCGCCCAGTTCCTGGTTGATCAGCGCCTCGATCAGGGTGGTGATGCCGTTCTTCTGGTCCTCGATCGCCTGGTTCAGCGCCGCGGTCAGCTCGTCCTGGGTGCGGGCAACCACGCCCTTCAGGCCGCAAGCCGTGGCGATACCGGCATAGGACACTTTGGTGTCCAGCTCGGTGCCCACGAAGTTATCGTCGAACCACAGGGTCGAGTTGCGCTTTTCCGCACCCCACTGATAGTTGCGGAACACGATCTGGGTCACGGCGGGCCATTCCTCGCGGCCGATCGCGGTCAGTTCGTTCACCGCGATGCCAAAGGCACCGTCCCCGGCAAAGCCCACAACCGGCACGTCCGGCTGGCCGATCTTGGCGCCGACGATGGCGGGCAGACCGTAACCGCAGGGGCCGAACAGGCCCGGCGCCAGGTATTTGCGGCCCTCTTCGAATGACGGATAGGCGTTGCCGATGGCGCAGTTGTTGCCGATGTCCGAGCTGATGATCGCCTCTTTCGGCAGTGCGGCCTGAATGGCGCGCCATGCCATGCGCGGGCTCATCCAGTCGGGCTTGGCGGCACGGGCACGCTCGTTCCAGCTGGTGCCGGGATCGTCGTCCTCATGCGTCATCGAGGTCAGTTCCTGCGCCCAGGCCGATTTCTTCTGCGCGATGCGCTCCTTGCGCTCTTTACGGCCTTCGTCGCCGGCAGTGCCGCTCAGCTGCGCCAGAATGCCATTCGCCACCTTGGCCGCGTCACCAACGATGCCGACGCTGACGGCTTTGGTCAGGCCGATGCGGTCAGGGTTGATGTCGACCTGAATGATTTTCGCATTCGCGGGCCAGTAGTTGATGCCATAGCCCGGCAGAGTCGAGAACGGGTTCAGACGCGTGCCGAGGCACAGCACCACGTCGGCCTCGCTGATCAGCTCCATCCCCGCCTTCGAGCCGTTATAGCCCAGCGGACCGGCAAACAGCGGGTGGCTGCCCGGGAAGGCGTCGTTGTGCTGGTAGCCGACACAAACCGGCGCATCCAGACGTTCGGCCAGAGCCTTCGAGGCCTCGATGCCACCTTCGGCCAGAACCACACCGGCGCCGTTCAGGATCACCGGGTTCTTGGCGTTCGACAGCAGCTCGGCGGCCTGCGCGACGGCGGTTTCGCCGCCCGAGGGGCGCTCGAAGTCAACGATGGCGGGCAGATCGACGTCGATCACCTGAGTCCACATGTCGCGCGGGATGTTCAACTGGGCCGGAGCACTGGCGCGTTTGGCCTGCATGATCACCCGGTTCAGAACCTCGCAGACGCGGGACGGGTCGCGGACCTCTTCCTGATAGGCGACCATGTCCTCGAACAGTTTCATCTGCTCGACTTCCTGGAACCCGCCCTGACCGATGGTCTTGTTGGCTGCCTGCGGGGTCACCAACAGCAGCGGCGTGTGGTTCCAGTAGGCGGTTTTCACGGCGGTGACAAAGTTGGTGATGCCGGGGCCGTTCTGCGCGATCATCATCGACATCTTGCCGGTGGCGCGGGTGTAGCCATCCGCCATCATCCCGGCGCTGCCCTCATGCGCGCAGTCCCAGAACATGATCCCTGCCTTCGGAAACAAATCCGAAATCGGCATCATCGCCGAGCCAATAATCCCAAACGCATGCTCAATACCATGCATCTGCAGTACCTTAACAAAGGCCTCTTCCGTCGTCATCTTCAT
>NZ_JBQFSG010000028.1:0-1727 GCF_056537885.1 Ruegeria sp. BJ6
ATGAAGGTACTCGTGCCTGTCAAACGCGTGATTGACTATAATGTGAAGGTCCGCGTTAAAGCGGACGGTAGCGGTGTTGATCTCGCCAATGTCAAAATGTCGATGAACCCATTCGACGAGATTGCGGTGGAAGAGGCGATCCGCCTGAAAGAAGCGGGCAAGGCTGACGAAGTCGTTGCCGTTTCGATCGGTGTGAAGCAGTCGCAGGAAACCCTGCGGACCGCGCTGGCCATGGGTGCCGACCGCGCCATTCTGGTTGTGGCTGCCGATGACGTCCATCAGGACATCGAGCCGCTGGCCGTTGCCAAGATCCTGGCCAAAGTGGTCGAGGAAGAGCAGCCCGGCATCGTTCTGGCGGGCAAGCAGGCGATCGACAACGACATGAACGCCACCGGCCAGATGCTGTCGGCCCTGCTGGGCTGGAGCCAGGGCACCTTTGCGTCCGAGCTGGACATCGAAGGTGACAGCGCCAAGATCACCCGCGAGGTTGATGGCGGCCTGCAGACCATCAGCGTCAAGATGCCGACCATCGTGACCGTTGACCTGCGCCTGAACGAGCCGCGCTATGCGTCGCTGCCCAACATCATGAAGGCGAAGAAAAAGCCGCTGGATGAGAAAACCGCCGCCGATTACGGCGTCGACGTCACGCCGCGCCTCGAGGTCGTCAAGACCGAAGAGCCGCCGGCACGTGCCGCTGGCATCATCGTGGGTTCGGTCGACGAACTGGTTTCGAAACTCAAAGAAGCGGGGGCTGTGTAATGGCTGTACTTCTTCTTGCCGAAGTCAACAATGGTGAGCTGGCGCTGGACGCCACCGCCAAGGCCGTCAATGCCGCGAAAGTTCTGGGTGATGTGACCGTTCTGGCTGCAGGCGGTTCCGCCGCTGCTGCCGGTGAGGCCGCCGCCAAGATCGACGGCGTGTCCAAGGTTCTGGTTGCCGAAGATGCCTCGCTGGGCCACCGCCTGGCGGAATCGACCGCTGCGCTGATCGTGGGTCTGGCCGACGGGTACGAGCACATCGTGGCACCCGCAACCACCGACGCCAAGAACGTGATGCCGCGCGTGGCAGCACTTCTGGACGTGATGGTGATCTCGGATGCATCCGGCGTTGTTGACGGCTCGACCTTCGAGCGTCCGATCTATGCGGGCAACGCGATCCAGACCGTGAAATCGAACGACGCCAAGAAGGTTGTCACCCTGCGGACCGCCAGCTTTGACGCGGCGGGCGAAGGCGGTTCGGCCCCGGTCGAGACCATCTCGGTTGGTGAAAACCCGGGTCTGTCGTCGTGGGTCGAGGACAAGGTTGCTGAAAGCGATCGTCCGGAACTGACCTCGGCTGGCGTTGTCGTCTCGGGTGGCCGCGGTGTCGGTTCGGAAGAGGACTTCAAACTGATCGAGGGTCTGGCCGACAAACTGGGCGCGGCTGTTGGCGCTTCGCGCGCGGCGGTCGACTCGGGCTACGCGCCGAACGACTGGCAGGTGGGTCAGACCGGCAAGGTTGTTGCCCCGGACCTCTATGTCGCCGTCGGCATCTCGGGCGCGATCCAGCACCTGGCGGGCATGAAGGACTCCAAGGTCATCGTGGCGATCAACAAGGACGAAGAAGCGCCGATCTTTCAGGTCGCAGACTTCGGACTGGTCGCAGACCTGTTCGCTGCAGTCCCGGAACTCACCGAAAAACTCGGTTGAGTTGGAACAGAGATTTTTCGACGAAAAATCCTGCAAGGC
>NZ_JBQFSG010000029.1:0-1338 GCF_056537885.1 Ruegeria sp. BJ6
CGCCCGAGGTGTTGAATTGCGTGAGCGAACACTGGATGTGTTCCTGCAATTCAACACCTCGGGCGAGACCAGCAAATTTGGTATGGATCCGGCCAACTCCATACCTTTCGCCCGCGCAGTGGCAGCATTGCCCAACCTGAGGGTGCGCGGGTTAATGACGGTCGGTCTGTTGGCTCCGCATCCGGTATTGTCCCGCGACAGCCTGCGCGACTTGCGCCTTCTGCAGCACAGGATCACAACCGAAGGCATTGATGGCGTGGACCTGCGACACCTGTCGATGGGTATGAGCACCGATCTCGAAGTGGCAATCCAGGAAGGATCGACCATGCTTCGCATCGGAACTGATGTGTTCGGAAAACGAGACCTGCCGCCAGGAACATTTTGGCCGGAAAAAGAATGGGAATATTTGGCATGATCGCAGTAATCTTCGAAGTTGAAATCGCCGAAGGGCGGAAACAGGATTATCTGGATGTCGCCACGGACCTGAAGCCACTGCTGGAGCAGGTTGATGGGTTCCTGTCCGTCGAGCGCTTTCAAAGCCTGACCAATCCCGATAAATTGCTGTCCCTTTCGTTCTTCAAAGATGAGAAAGCCGTTGAAGCATGGCGCAACCTGCCCAGCCACCGGGCCGGGCAGGCCAAGGGCCGCGACGGGATTTTCGCGGGCTATCGTCTGCGCGTTGCCGGTGTCATCCGGGATTATGGTATGGACGACCGTGAACAGGCTCCAAAAGACAGCCGGGAGACACATTGCTGAAGGTCAGCGACCGCGCAGATACTCTAACATGGTCTCGGCACCGGAAATGCTCAAAGGTACCCCTGTCGGGTTGTCCTGAAATCCGGGCTCAGAGAAGATTTTGCGAATTTTCCCGTCTTCGACATGCATGGAATACCGCCAGCTGCGTTCCCCCAGCCCCTGATTTCTGCGCGAGACTAGCATCCCCATCGCCCGTGTAAAATCACCGTTCCCATCCGGCAGCACCCGAACCTTTTCGATGCCCTGAGACTTGCCCCACTGAAACATGACAAAGGCGTCATTGACCGACAGGCAGATCACTTCGTCAATCCCCAGATTCCGGAAAGAACCATACTGGGCCTCATATGCCGGCAGATGGCTGTCGGAACAGGCGGGTGTGAAGGCGCCCGGTAGTGCGAACAGTACGATGTTGCGCCCGGTAAAGATCTTGGGCGAAGGAACATCCTTCCATTCGAACGGGTTGTCGCCTCCTAACGAAGGATTGCGCACGCGGGTGTGAAACACAGTGTTGGGGATGGTGATCGGATGAGCCATTCGGAACTCCACTCAAAAAAGTGGGGGCTTTCGCCCCCAGTGTGCTCA
>NZ_JBQFSG010000030.1:0-1318 GCF_056537885.1 Ruegeria sp. BJ6
GAAACGGCGCCATTGTGGCGCCGTTTGCGTGTCTCAAAGAGGGTGTCTTTACAGGTTCGGGTAGATCGGGAAGCGGGCGCAGAGGGCGGCGACTTCGGCCCGGACCTTGGCTTCTACGGCGCTGTTACCGTCCTCGCCATTGGCCGCCAGACCGTCCACAACCTCGATGATCCAGTCGGCGATCTGGCGGAATTCGGCCTCGCCGAACCCGCGGGTGGTGCCGGCGGGCGACCCCAGACGGATGCCGCTGGTGATCGTCGGCTTTTCCGGATCAAACGGCACACCGTTCTTGTTGCAGGTGATATGCGCCCGGCCCAGGGCCTTTTCGGTGGCGTTGCCCTTGACGCCCTTGGGGCGCAGGTCGACCAGCACCACGTGGGTGTCGGTGCCGTGGGTCACCGTGTCCAGTCCGCCCTTGATCAGCTGATCCGACAGCGCCTGTGCGTTGGTGACGACCTGGCTGATGTAATCCTTGAACGCGGGCTGCAGCGCCTCGCCAAAGGCAACCGCCTTGGCCGCGATCACATGCATCAGCGGGCCGCCCTGAATACCGGGGAAGATGGCCGAGTTCACTTTCTTGGCGATCGCCTCGTCATTGGTCAGGATCATGCCGCCGCGCGGGCCGCGCAGGGTCTTGTGCGTGGTGGTGGTGGCCACGTGCGCGTGCGGGAAGGGACTGGGATGCGCGCCTGTCGCCACCAGACCGGCGATATGGGCCATGTCCACGTGCAGATAGGCGCCGACCATGTCCGCGATCTGACGCATGCGGGCAAAGTCGATCTGGCGCGGAATGGCCGAGCCGCCCGCGATGATCAGCTTGGGCTGGTGTTCTTTCGCCAGCGCCTCGATCTGGTCATAGTCGATCAGGTTGTCCTGCTGGCGCACGCCGTAATGCACCGCGTTGAACCACTTGCCCGACTGGTTGGGGGCCGCGCCGTGGGTCAGGTGACCGCCTGCATCGAGGCTCATGCCCAGAATGGTGTCGCCGGGTTTGATCAGTGCCTGAAACACGCCCTGGTTGGCCTGGCTGCCCGAGTTCGGCTGAACGTTGGCAAAACCGCAGCCGAACAGTTCCTTGGCGCGGTCGATGGCCAGGTTCTCGGCGATATCAACGAACTGGCAACCGCCATAGTACCGGCGACCGGGATAGCCTTCGGCGTATTTGTTGGTCATCACCGAGCCCTGCGCCTCCATCACGGCGGCGCTGACGATGTTCTCGCTGGCGATCAGCTCGATCTCGTCGCGCTGGCGGCCAAGCTCAGACGTGATCGAACCGAAAAGCTCGGGGTCACGCTCCGAAAGAGACTGGGTAAAGAAA
>NZ_JBQFSG010000031.1:0-1231 GCF_056537885.1 Ruegeria sp. BJ6
ATGGCAAAGGAAAAGTTTGAGCGTACAAAACCGCACGTCAACATCGGCACGATTGGCCACGTTGACCATGGTAAAACGACGCTGACCGCAGCAATCACCAAGTATTTCGGCGACTTCAAGGCGTATGACCAGATTGACGGTGCGCCGGAAGAAAAAGCGCGCGGCATCACCATCTCGACGGCCCACGTGGAATACGAGACCGACAACCGCCACTACGCGCACGTCGACTGCCCCGGCCACGCTGACTACGTCAAGAACATGATCACCGGTGCCGCTCAGATGGACGGCGCGATCCTGGTTGTGAACGCTGCTGACGGCCCGATGCCGCAGACCCGCGAGCACATCCTGCTGGGCCGCCAGGTTGGCATCCCGAAGATGGTCGTGTTCCTGAACAAAGTTGACCAGGTTGACGACGAAGAGCTGCTGGAACTGGTTGAGATGGAAGTTCGCGAACTGCTGTCCAGCTACGACTACCCCGGCGACGATATTCCGATCATCGCAGGTTCGGCTCTGGCGGCGATGGAAGGCAACAACCCGGAAATCGGCGAAGAGAAGATCAAGGAACTGATGGCGGCTGTTGATGACTACATCGACACCCCTGAGCGCGCTGTTGACCAGCCGTTCCTGATGCCGATCGAAGACGTGTTCTCGATCTCGGGCCGTGGTACCGTTGTGACCGGTCGTGTCGAGCGTGGCGTGATCAACGTTGGCGACGAGATCGAAATCGTCGGCATCCGCGACACTTCGAAAACCACCTGCACCGGCGTTGAAATGTTCCGCAAGCTGCTGGACCGCGGTGAAGCGGGCGACAACATCGGCGCCCTGCTGCGCGGCATCGACCGTGACGGCGTTGAGCGTGGTCAGGTTCTGTGTAAGCCGGGTTCGGTTACACCGCACACCAAGTTCGAAGCCGAAGCCTACATCCTGACCAAGGAAGAAGGCGGCCGTCACACCCCGTTCTTCGCGAACTACCGTCCGCAGTTCTACTTCCGTACGACTGACGTGACCGGCACCGTGACTCTGGCGGCTGGCACCGAGATGGTCATGCCCGGCGACAACGTGTCGTTCGAAGTTGAACTGATCGCACCGATCGCGATGGAAAACGGTCTGCGCTTCGCGATCCGCGAAGGCGGCCGCACCGTCGGCGCCGGCGTTGTGTCGAAAATCGTCGAATAATTCGCGCCAGCGAATGATCAGACAGAAAGGGCGTCTCCAGGGGCGCCCTTTTTTT
>NZ_JBQFSG010000032.1:0-540 GCF_056537885.1 Ruegeria sp. BJ6
CTTCCCGCCGATTCTGTTGAAAAACAACGTGTTGCAGTCGCAGAATGGGGTGACCTGAGCACGGCACGAGCGCCTTTCTGGTCAGGCGTTTCGCGTTTGCTGCGGTGCGGGAAAGATTTTCGCCAATTTGCGGAGGTTCTGGGCGGTGGCGGCGAGGAGGAATTCGTCATTTGCGCCGCACGGTCCACGTAATCGGAGCCGTCCAAGGCCTAGGATGCGCTTGAGGTGGGCGAAGAGCATCTCAACTTTCTTTCTGAGCTTCATCGCAATCTGGTACTCTTCAGTTTTGGCCAGATCTCTGGCGACCTGGCGCGCATCTTCGTGCTCTTCGCGGGTGATTTTGCGTGCATCAGCGTTGGGGCAGCATCTTTGTTTGGACGGACATACCTGGCAGACTTCTTTCAAGGCGCGATAGCGGGCTGTGCCCTTGCCCGACGGCCCCCGGTTTGGATCAGAGTAATTCCGGCGGAACTGTTTAAGCGCGTGACCCTCTGGGCAGATATATTGATCATGCTCAGCGTCCCATTCGAAGTCTGTGCG